>NZ_PIGB01000012.1:0-193672 GCF_003050585.1 Vibrio sp. ZF 223 | reverse complement strand
CCTGGATTCGAACCAGGGAATGCTGGCATCAAAAGCCAGTGCCTTACCGCTTGGCGATAGCCCAACAATGATATCACTTAAGATATCTCAATATGGTGCGGTCGGAGAGACTTGAACTCTCACACCTCTCGGCGCCAGAACCTAAATCTGGTGCGTCTACCAATTCCGCCACGACCGCTTTACTTTCCTAAAAACTCTTGTCGTTAATAAACATGTATTTAATAACAAACAGAGTGCTTAGGAAATGGTGGCTACTGCGGGATTTGAACCTGCGACCCCATCATTATGAGTGATGTGCTCTAACCAACTGAGCTAAGTAGCCATTTCCAAATTGTCGTTCATTTCGAGACGTTGCCGCTTCGTTGTGAACGGGGCGCATTATGCGTAGTTGAGCGAAACCCGTCAACTTTTTTTTTGAATAAATCGCGAATAAACATCTGTTCGGTTTCTTTTTAGGCAAAGAGGCGTATTTGTCGACAAAAAACAGGTCAAAAAGGCGATATATATAGGAAGTTAAGTTTCTGATGAGGGGCAATTTAGAAAGGGGAAAAACAAAAAGGCCAGTGAATTCACTGGCCTTTTTTCTAGATGTTTAATCAGAATTATACGTTGAAGCGGAAGTGAACAACGTCACCATCTTTAACAATGTATTCTTTACCTTCAAGGCGCCATTTACCTGCGTCTTTCGCTCCGCTCTCACCGTTAAATTCGATGAAGTGATCAAATCCAACAACTTCAGCACGGATGAAACCTTTCTCGAAGTCTGTGTGGATCTTACCCGCTGCTTGTGGCGCAGTTGCACCTACAGGGATTGTCCAAGCACGAACTTCTTTAACGCCAGCTGTGAAGTAAGTTTGAAGAGTCAGTAGTTCGTAACCAGAGCGGATCACTCGGTTAAGACCTGGCTCTTCGATACCCATATCCGCTAGGAACTCTTCGCGATCTTCGTCGTCAAGTTCAGAAAGCTCAGATTCGATTGCTGCACAAACAGCAACAACTACGTTGTTTTCGTTTTCAGCGTATTCACGAACAGCGTCTAGGTATGGGTTATTTTCAAAACCATCTTCTGCAACGTTTGCGATGTACATTGTTGGCTTAAGCGTTAGGAAGTTTAGGTAGCCGATTGCTGCCGCTTCTTCTTTGCCAAGTTCAACAGTACGCGCCATCCCACCTTCTGTTAGAACTGGAAGTAGCTTTTCTAGTACAGTGATTTCGAATTTAGCGTCTTTGTCGCCGCCTTTTGCTTTCTTCGCGTTACGTTGAATTGCACGCTCACAACTGTCTAAGTCAGCCAGTGCAAGTTCAAGGTTGATCACTTCGATATCTTCGATTGGAGATACTTTGCCAGCAACGTGAACAATGTTTTCATTTTCAAAGCAGCGCACAACGTGACCGATAGCGTCAGTTTCACGGATGTTAGCTAGGAATTTGTTACCAAGACCTTCACCTTTAGATGCGCCAGCTACTAGGCCCGCGATATCTACGAATTCCATTGTCGTTGGAAGGATCTTCTGTGGATTAACAATTTTTGCTAATGCATCTAAGCGTAGATCTGGAACCGGAACGATACCTGTGTTTGGTTCGATCGTACAAAATGGAAAGTTTGCTGCTTCGATGCCTGCTTTAGTCAGTGCGTTAAACAGAGTTGACTTACCAACGTTTGGTAGACCAACGATGCCACATTTAAAACCCATGATATAAACCTTATTCTGCTTTGAACGTATGTAAGCGATTTTGTGCTTTTGGTAGGCCATCTTTCAATAAGATGTCTAGGCTGCGAACCGATTCGTCAACGACGGCCTCGATACACTCTTGCTCTTTTTGAGGAGCTTTGCCTAATACATAACCTGCAACTTTATCTTTGTGTCCTGGATGGCCAATGCCTAATCTAAGACGATAGAATTCTTTATTGTTACCCTGTTTGCTGATGATGTCTTTCAGACCATTATGTCCACCATGACCACCACCTTTTTTAAACTTTCCAATACCAGGAGGCAGATCTAACTCGTCGTGAGCGACCATGATCTCTTCAGGTTTAATTTGGTAGAACTTTGCTAAGGCTGCAACTGCTTTGCCTGACAAGTTCATAAAAGTAGTTGGGATCAGCAAACGAAGATCTTCACCGTGAACCATGATACGACCCGTTAGGCCAAAGAACTTTGGTTCGTTCTTTAGTGTCACGTTATGTACACGCGCTAATTCTTCAACTACCCAAGCACCCGCATTGTGGCGAGTTTTGGCGTATTCTGGACCTGGATTAGCCAGTCCAACGAGAAGTTTTATTTGTTGGCTCAAGGTATGGATCTCTCTTGGGATTTCAAAAAGCGCCGTATGATATCACAGTTTATGAAAAAGGTGCGAGCTAGCTGATAGCTGCGCGATTATTCCTGTTTGTGATAACTAGTAGGGCAATATTACTCAGACATAAAAAAAGCACTTCATTGAATGAAGTGCTTAATGTTTTTCTCTCACGTGTTTCTAAAACAAAGCTATTGAGCTCTGATTAGTTGAACATCGCTGAGATTGATTCTTCGTTGCTGATACGACGAATCGCTTCAGCAAGCATGCGAGAAAGGCTAAGTGTTGTCACTTTACCAGTCGCAGCCATCTCTGGAGATAGAGAGATAGAATCCGTTACGATAACTTGGTCTAGAACAGAGTTCTTGATGTTGTTCGCAGCAGTACCAGAGAAAACAGCGTGAGTTGCGTAAGCGAATACACGCTTAGCACCGCGCTCTTTAAGTGCTTCAGCTGCTTTACATAGTGTGCCACCTGTATCGATCATGTCATCAACGATAACACAGTCACGGCCTTCAACATCACCGATTAGGTTCATTACTTCAGAAACGTTAGCACGTGGACGACGCTTATCAACGATAGCGATGTCAACATCACCTAGCGCTTTAGCCGTTGCACGAGCACGTACAACACCACCAAGATCTGGAGAAACCACAACTGGGTTTTCTAGGCCACGGTTAGCCATGTCTTCTAGAAGAACTGGAGTACCGAAGATGTTATCAACTGGTACATCGAAGAAGCCTTGGATTTGCTCTGCGTGTAGGTCGATAGTAAGAACGCGGTCAACGCCAACGTTAGAAAGGAAATCTGCAACAACTTTTGCAGTAATTGGCACACGAGCAGAACGTACACGACGATCTTGACGGGCATAACCGAAGTAAGGGATTACAGCAGTAATACGGCCAGCAGAAGCACGGCGCATTGCGTCAATCATTACCACCAATTCCATAAGGTTGTCATTGGTTGGTGCACAAGTTGATTGAATCAGGAATACATCGCTACCACGAACGTTTTCATTGATTTGAACAGCGACTTCGCCATCAGAAAAACGGTCTACAGTAGCATCGCCAAGAGAGATGTATAGACGATCAGCAATACGTTGGGCTAGTTCAGGTGTTGCGTTACCAGCAAATAGCTTCATATCAGGCACGGTGGAAACCTCGGGTTGCGTCCAGTTTTAAATAGATTGTGGGTGGGCTGATTGGTATTCAGCCAGAGTTTCTTTTAAAGGAGAAATGTTTCTTCCTTTCGCTACGAAAGCGGAAACTGTGTCAGGCAGTTGTTCTCGCACCAATTCGGCGTCTTTTTCGCTGTTAAATTCAGCAAAAACGCACGAACCTGTGCCAGTCAATCTCGACGGCGCGTATTGTAGCAGCCATGAAAGTTGCTTATCAACCTCTGGGTACAGCATTCGCACAATTTTTTCGCAATCGTTTACGTATTCTTGCTCTAGAAGCGTTGATAGCGCTCGCTTTGGCGTGTTTCGAGTTAATTCTGAATGTGTGAATATGTCTACAGTTGCTATGCTCACTTGAGGTTTAACCACAAGATACCATTTCTCATCCGGATTAGCTGGCTGTAGCTGTTCTCCAACGCCTTCAGCAAAGGCGGCGTAGCCTCGAACGAAGACAGGAACGTCAGCACCAAGCTTCAAACCGATCTTAGCGAGCTGATCATCCGAGAGGTTGAGTTGCCATAAATAATTCAGGGCGACCAACACGGTTGCTGCGTTTGAAGAGCCTCCACCAATACCACCACCCATAGGCAGCACTTTCTTGAGTTCAATATCCGCACCGAAAGAGGTCGATGTGTATTGTTGAAGGGCCGTAGCCGCTTTCCAAATAAGGTTGTCTTCTGTAGCAACGCCCGGAATTGCAGGGCTTATTGTGATCGCACTTGTTTTTTTATTTGCAGTGACCGTCAGTTCATCACCAAAATCGACAAACTGAAATAAGGTTTGAAGTTCGTGATAGCCATTGTCACGTCGACCAGTGATATAGAGAAATAAATTCAGTTTAGCCGGAGAGGGCCAATGGGTTGGCGTTGTTATCATTTTTTCAGTGTCCACTTCGAAACTACAATGTTGATTTTGTTCTCGTTTTGCTTGAATGACAATCGAGTAGGGAGTGGGATTGTCTCTACTTTTGCGTTGTCTTCATTCGATAGTTGCTTACTCGGCATCTCTGTATTGCGATAGTTAGCAAAATTCAGTGTCCATAATTGACTGCTGACTTGTTTGGACAGAGATTCAAGCGTGTTGGTGCTGTTGAGTTGATAGGAATCGGCTTGGTCTGGAATGCCAAGGAACCATTGTGGTAGATGATCAATGGGGATCTGTAAGCCTGTCAGCTGCTCAACCAAGATTGAAGCACTCGCATGAGTAAAGATTTGGTCATCATAGGTCACGACTTTTGCACCCGATGGATCAATGGTTAGGTTCAATGCGGTTTGACCGAGAAACGTCGTAAGCCTTAATTGACTTTTATTTGGAGAGTGCTTCCAAATGAAATTGAGGCTTTGGCGTTGCTCTGGGGAAATGTAAGCGAGCTTGCCTGACGCTTGATAGTTTTCTATCTGTAAAAGCCGATCTTGGTGACTTTGCCACTCGACGCTGGTTGGTTGTTCTGGGATAGACGAGCAACCCACCATAATTATGGTCATAAAAATAAGAGACGTGATTTTGAGAAGCTTGCTCATATTTGCTCACAACTTGTTCAAATTTATCTAAAAAACGCTTCAACTATAGCATTGAATTCACGAAGTCAGGAAAACAAATCCCGCTTGCTCTTTAAATAGAGCCATGCATCAAGTAAAATTCGCCCCTTGTTTCCATTCCCTGATCGAGAACTTCTGATACATGTCTTTGCTTGCCGTAGGTATCAATCACAATACAGCGTCGGTTGAATTGCGAGAAAAAGTCGCTTTTGGTCCAGATAAATTATCTGAGGCACTCAAGCAACTTAACGCAAATGCACACGTAAATGGAAGTGTCATACTTTCTACCTGTAATCGAACTGAAGTGTATTGTGACGTCAAAGGCGTGGCAAAAAACAAGTTGATCGATTGGTTGTCAGTTTTCCATCAAGTTAGCCCTGAAGAGCTAAAACCAAGCCTTTATATCCATGAAGAGCAGGCTGCGATTAAACATTTAATGCGTGTAGCTTGTGGTTTGGACTCTTTAGTATTGGGCGAGCCACAGATCTTAGGTCAGGTGAAGCAAGCTTATACAGACTCGCGAGAGAACAAATCTGTTGATGCTTCAATGGAAAAACTGTTCCAGAAATCATTCTCTGTCGCGAAGCGTGTTCGAACTGAAACGGAGATCGGCGGAAGCGCGGTTTCGGTTGCTTACGCAGCTTGTACGTTAGCCAAGCACATATTTGAATCGATTGCCGATTCAACCGTGTTATTGGTGGGGGCGGGTGAAACGATTGAGTTGGTGGCTAAGCATCTTTCAGCAAATGGCTGTACCAAGATGATAGTGGCTAACCGAACTCGTGAGCGTGCTTTAGGGCTGGCTGAAGAGTTTGGTGCTGAAGTGATCAGCCTAAATGAGATCCCTGATCATCTGCATCGAGCGGATATCGTGATCAGCTCAACCGCCAGTCCGTTACCGATTATAGGTAAGGGTATGGTAGAGACCGCGCTGAAGACGAGAAAACATCAACCTATGTTATTGGTTGATATTGCGGTTCCGCGTGATGTGGAATCTCAGGTCGGCGAATTAAACGACGCCTACCTTTATTCTGTGGATGATCTGCAGTCGATTGTTGATGGCAACATTGAACAACGCAAAGTGGAAGCGATTCAAGCGGAAGCAATAGTTAGCGAAGAAAGTGCGGCATTCATGAGTTGGATGCGTTCACTGCAAGCAGTAGACAGTATTCGTGACTACCGTAAATCGGCCAACGAAATCCGAGAAGAATTATTAAGTAAGAGTTTACAATCACTTGCCGCTGGCGGTGACCCTGAAAAAGTCTTACTTGAGCTAAGCAATAAGCTCACAAACAAATTGATCCATGCTCCAACGCGCGCACTTCAAAGTGCAGCAGAGCAAGGAGAACCTGCAAAATTAATGGTCATTAGACAGAGTTTGGGCTTAGAAAACCCTCAATAATATTAGACCTCCAACAGAATAAGACATTATGAAAGCCTCGATTCTAGTAAAGCTTGAAACACTTGTTGAACGCTATGAAGAAGTTCAACATCTACTTGGTGATCCAGATGTAATCGGGAATCAAGACAAATTCCGTGCACTTTCTAAAGAGTACTCTCAACTAGAAGAAGTAACGGCTTGCTTCCAGTCATACCAGCAAGCTCAAGAAGATTTAGAAGCTGCTGAAGAGATGGCGAACGAAGATGACGCTGAAATGCGTGAAATGGCTCAAGACGAAATCAAAGACGCAAAAGCGGCGATTGAACGTTTGACTGATGAGCTACAGATTCTTCTGATTCCAAAAGATCCAAACGATGAGCGCAACTGTTTCCTTGAAATCCGTGCAGGCGCGGGTGGTGATGAAGCGGGTATCTTCGCGGGCAACCTGTTCCGTATGTACTCTAAGTTTGCTGAGAAGAAAGGTTGGCGCGTTGAAATCATGAGCAGCAATGCTTCTGAACAAGGCGGCTACAAAGAGATGATCGCTAAGGTAAGCGGCGATGCTGTTTACGGCACCATGAAGTTTGAGTCGGGCGGTCACCGTGTACAACGTGTACCTGAAACTGAATCTCAAGGCCGTGTTCACACGTCAGCATGTACAGTTGCAGTTATGCCTGAGATCCCAGAAGCTGATCTGCCTGAAATCAAAGCGGGCGATCTTAAAATTGATACTTTCCGTGCATCAGGCGCGGGTGGTCAGCACGTTAACACCACGGATTCAGCAATCCGTATTACTCACTTACCAACGGGTACAGTAGTAGAGTGTCAGGACGAGCGTTCTCAGCATAAAAACAAAGCGAAAGCGATGGCTGTTCTTGCTGCTCGTATTGTTCAAGCAGAAGAAGAGCGCCGCGCGGCAGCGGTTTCTGATACACGTCGTAACCTATTAGGTTCTGGTGACCGTAGTGACCGTATTCGTACGTACAACTACCCACAAGGTCGTGTTTCGGATCACCGTATCAACCTTACTATCTACCGTCTTAACGAAGTACTTGAAGGTGACATGCAAAGCTTGCTTGATCCTGTACTTCAAGAGCACCAAGCCGATCAGCTTGCTGCACTTGCAGAGAACAACTAACCTGTATGCAGTCAGCATATACGGTTGAAAGTGCTTTAAAAGCAGCAATCGTAAAGCTTCAAGAGGGTGATAACACATCACCCTCTATTGATGCAGCGGTACTGCTTTGTCACGCCTTAGATAAACCAAGATCTTACCTACTGACTTGGCCTGAGAAGCATCTCACCTCAGAGCAAGAGTCTGAATTCAATGCCCTTCTAAAACGTCGCTTAACTGGTGAGCCTGTGGCTTATATTATCGGTGAGCGTGAGTTTTGGTCACTGCCGTTAAAAGTTTCTCCTTCTACCTTAATTCCACGCCCAGATACTGAGCGTTTGGTTGAGGTGGCTTTGGATAAAACTTACGGCAAGCAAGGTGCGATTCTAGATTTAGGGACAGGTACAGGTGCTATCGCGTTAGCATTGGCGTCAGAGATGCCGAACCGACAGGTAACGGGTATTGATCTTCGCCCTGAAGCGCAGCAGCTGGCGACAGAAAATGCGAAGCGCTTAAACATCACCAACGCTACGTTTTTACATGGCAGTTGGTTTGAGCCTTTGAGCTCTGAAGAAGCTGTGAAGTTCTCTCTGATTGTCTCTAACCCACCTTATATTGAGAAAGATGATCCTCATTTATCTCAAGGGGATGTGCGTTTTGAGCCAATTACCGCATTGGTTGCTGAAGAGAAAGGACTGGCTGACATTCGCTATATTTCTGAAAATGCACGTGGCTTTTTGGAAAATGAAGGCTGGTTGGCGTTTGAACACGGTTACGACCAAGGCTTGGCGGTGCGTGAGATAATGCAGGCGCTCGGTTATCTCGATGTTGTCACAGAGAAAGATTACGGTGGTAATGACCGAGTGACATTGGGTCGTTACTGTTCATAGTTAGTGACTGTTCATAGATAGTGACTGTCCATCGGCTGCGGTTAATCGTCTTGTGAGCAATAGATGATGAACTTGCTAAATTGATACCTTTAACTCGACAATACATTTCACCCGATGATGCATTTAACGCAGAAATACAGAGCATTAACGGGTATTGTGTGGCTCGTGTTAACGAAAGCACATATAAAAATATAAAGGAATACCATGTACGAAGGTTTAAAACATTTTCACTTACTAACGATTGCGATAAGCGCACTGCTGCTTTCGATTCGTTTCGCTCTTATGATGGCTAACTCTCCAAAGCTTAAGCATCCTTTCTTGCAGCGTTTTCCTCATATCAATGATTCGTTGCTACTGCTATCGGGTATTGGTTTGATTTTTATCACCGGCTTTATTCCATTTACACCTGCAGCACCATGGTTAACTGAAAAACTAACCTGTGTTATGGCTTACATTGCATTGGGCTTCTTTGCACTTAAGCTAGGTAAGAACAAGCTATTGAGAGTTTTCTCTTTCTTCGGTGCACTTGGCTGGTTAGCAATGGCAGGCAAAATCGCAATGACCAAGACGCCAACATTTTTCGGTTAATTATCTCCTTATTTTCGGTTAACTATCTATGTACGAATTTTTTGATGAAGACTTTGACCAGCTAGAATTAGCTGAAGGTGCATTGATCTTAAATAAAGCGATTAACCCAGAAACCCAAGACAGTTGGGCTGAGCAAGAGCTGGCAAGATTGTTTAAAGAAGCTGAGTTTGCTTTGGTTCATGAAACCGACGAACAGCAGAAGTTTGAGTCTTTTATTCGACTATTTTTCTACGAGTGGGGTTTTGCTGGCGATAAGGACGCGTACTTCTCTTCAGAAAACGCATTCATTGATAAAGTGCTTGAGAGAAAGAAAGGCATTCCAGTGAGTCTGGGGGCGATCTTTCTTTTTCTAGGTCGCAAGCTAGGCTTTCCTGTAGAGGGCGTCTCTTTCCCGACTCAATTCTTACTTAAAGTAAGCTGGTACGGGCAAGCTGCGGCCTACATTAACCCTTATAACGGTGAGTACGTTGGCGAACAAACGTTGCGAGCATGGTTAATTGGGCATGATGGCCCATTAGCTAAGGTGAAACCTGAGCACTTGGAAGTCGCCGACCATCCAACAATTATTGGTAAGTGGTTAGCTCTGCTCAAGAGTGCACTGCTGCGAGAAGAGCGTTATACACTTGCATTGAAGTGTACCGATCTGGCGTTAACGTTTGTGCCGGATGACCCGTATGAAATCCGTGACCGCGGTTTTATCTATCAGCAGCTAGACTGTCATCAAGTGGCTGCAACGGATTATCAATACTTTATCGACCAATGCCCAGATGACCCTGCATCTGAGTTACTGAAATCTCAAGTGAACGTCATGAACGAAAAGACAGTGGTTGTTCACTAATTAATAATTATTTAGAGAGAATATGATGGAACAGAAAACAGTTCATATTGGCGATATGCCAATTGCTAACGACAAGCCATTTACGCTATTTGCAGGCATGAACGTTCTTGAATCTCGCGATCTCGCTATGCAGATCTGTGAGCACTATGTAAAAGTAACAGAGAAGCTGGGCATCCCTTACGTATTTAAGGCGTCTTTCGATAAAGCGAATCGAAGCTCAGTTCATTCATACCGTGGTCCAGGCATGGAAGAAGGTCTTAAAATCTTCCAAGAGCTGAAAGACACTTTCGGCGTGAAGATCATTACTGATATTCACACAGAAGCCCAAGCTCAGCCTGTTGCGGATGTGGTTGATGTGATCCAACTACCTGCATTCTTAGCTCGTCAAACTGATCTTGTTGAAGCAATGGCTAAGACTGGCGCAGTAATCAACGTGAAGAAGCCTCAGTTCATGAGCCCGAACCAAGTTGGCAACATCGTTGATAAGTTCGCTGAGTGTGGTAACGACAACATCATCCTTTGTGAGCGTGGCGCTTGCATGGGTTACGACAACCTAGTAGTTGATATGCTTGGCTTTGGCGTAATGAAGAAGTCTTCAAACGGTAGCCCAATCATCTTCGATGTGACGCACTCTCTACAAATGCGTGACCCATCAGGTGCTGCATCTGGCGGCCGTCGTGAGCAAACGGTTGAGCTTGCTAAAGCGGGTCTTGCGACAGGTATTGCGGGTCTGTTCATTGAAGCTCACCCTAACCCAGACCAAGCTCGCTGTGATGGCCCATCTGCGCTACCTCTAGACAAACTAGAGCCGTTCTTGAAGCAGATGAAAGCACTGGATGACCTTATCAAAGGCTTTGAGCACATCGATATTAAGTAGCTGAAGCTGATGTTAAATAACTCGCTAATGTAAATTAGTTAAAGTGGTTATTTAACGATATCAAATAAACGCCCAACTCTAAGAGTTGGGCGTTTTTGTTTATCTGGGTATCAGTTCGTTTCGTTGTGCGCTTATCTGTTCTTTTGAGCGCTAATTAGCGCTAGATGATTAAACCCTTGTTAACAGAATCTTTGACTCCCTAAGAAATAACCATGAGTGTGTGAGGTCTGTCCTGTTTACAGTAAATTACTGATGTTCATCACACTTTATAAGTAAACGATTGCCTGTGATGCAGGGGAAGTTTGAGTGTAATCTCATAATTTTGTTACACTTAACTGTTGATCTATGCGTGACCAATTCGACATAAATATGAAATCGTCGTGTTACATCTAGAATGTTAATTTAAGATTAGTCATGTTGAAGTCTTATTGTTCGAACTCCAGGAAAGGGGTCGCAATAGATTATAAAAAGCAGTGGATTCCCCTAAAAAGTTCAAAGGTATGACAATGAAGCAACGCCTTATTCTAAAGACAGCACTAAGTGCTGCAATCCTAGCTACTTTAGCTGGGTGTGCGTCTCAATCAGCTCATGATTGGAACCAAGACGAAACTTACAAGCTAACGATTCTTCACACAAACGATAACCATGGTCGTTTCTGGCAGAATAAATACGGCGAATACGGCATGTCTGCGCGTAAAACGCTTGTTGACCAACTTCGTTCAGAAGTTGAAGCAGAAGGCGGTAGCGTGTTGCTTCTATCTGGCGGTGACATCAACACGGGTGTTCCAGAGTCAGACCTTCAGGACGCAGAACCTGATTTTAAAGGTATGAACAAAATTGGTTACGATGCAATGGCATTGGGTAACCACGAGTTTGATAACTCTTTAGACGTACTACAAAAGCAGATCGACTGGGCTAACTTCCCAATGTTATCTGCAAACATCTACGATAAAGCGACAGGCGAACGTAAATTCCAAGCGTACGAAATGTTTGAAAAGCAAGGTATCAAGATTGCGGTTATTGGTTTAACAACTGAAGATACCCAAAAGATTGGTAACCCTGAATTTATCGCAGGCATAGATTTCCGTGACCCTAAAGAAGAAGCGAAGAAGCTAATCGCTGAACTTAAAGAAACAGAAAAACCGGATCTAATCTTTGCTGTGACTCACATGGGTCACTACGAAAATGGCCAACGTGGTGTTAACGCTCCGGGTGATGTTGCACTCGCTCGTTACCTAAACGAAGGCGATCTAGACATGATCGTTGGTGGTCACTCTCAAGAGCCTGTATGTATGGAAGGCCCTAACGTAGCGAAGAAAAACTTCAAGCCGGGTGATGAGTGTAAGCCTGACGTACAGAACGGTACTTACATCGTTCAAGCTCATGAGTGGGGCAAGTACGTAGGCCGTGCTGATTACGAATTCCGTAACGGCGAACTAGAGATGGTGAGCTACGATCTGATTCCAGTTAACCTTAAAAAGAAAGTTAAGATTGACGGTAAGAAGCAACGTGTTCTTATTCAAGATGAAATCGCACAAGACCCAGAGTTACTTGAATTCCTACGACCTTTCCAAGAGCAAGGTCAAGCACAGCTAGAAGTTCAAATTGCTGAAACTAATGGCAAGCTTGAAGGCGACCGTAACGTTGTTCGTTTCCAACAGACTAACCTAGGTCGTTTGATTGCAACGTCTCACATGGAGCGTGCAAAAGCAGACTTCGCTGTGATGAACTCTGGTGGTGTACGTGATTCAATTGAAGCCGGTGATGTGACTTACAAAGACGTACTAACAGTACAACCTTTTGCAAACATCCTGACTTACACAGACATGACGGGTAAAGAAGTTCTAGATTACCTAAATGTAGTGGCGACTAAACCAATCGATTCTGGTGCTTACGCACAGTTTGCTGGTATCTCAATGACAGTGGCAAACGGTGAAGTATCGAATGTATTCATCGGTGGTAAACAGCTACGTTTAGATGAAACATACCGTTTCACGGTGCCAAGCTTCAACGCAGCTGGTGGTGATGGTTACCCTAAACTGTCTGACCACCCTGGTTACGTAAACACTGGCTTTGTTGACGCTGAAGTACTGAAAGAGTACCTAGAAGCAAACAGCCCGGTTGACGTAAACAAGTATGCACCTTCAGGCCAAATGGTTTACAAGTAATTGAATCCAAGCAATTGTATCAATAGGGGCTAAATTAGATTGACTCTAGCACCATGATAAATTTAACTAAAGCGACGCCTCGGCGTCGCTTTTTGTTTATCTATCGTTTGGATTTGTTATGACCCCTGCAATCAATCTCGCCAAGAAAAAGAAAATCGCTCATAGTGTGCATCAGTATCATCATGATGCGAATAATACCAACTATGGATTGGAAGCCGTTGAAGCGCTAGGTCAGGACCCAAAACGTGTGTTCAAAACGCTGTTGTTCTGTTTGAACGGTGTCGCTAAAGATTTGGCGGTTGCCGTTATTCCTGTCGATCAGAAGCTAAACTTAAAGCTGGCAGCAAAAGCAGCGAAAGGCAAAAAAGCAGAGATGGCTGATCCAGATATTGCTCAGAAAACCACGGGTTATGTTGTTGGTGGAATTAGTCCTCTTGGACAGAAAAAAGCACTGCCTACCTTTGTTCATTCTACCGCAACCGATTTTGAAACGATCTGTGTGAGTGCAGGGAAGCGCGGGCTAGAGATTGAGTTAGATCCGAAAGATTTAGTAAAACTGACTCGAGGCCAGTTTGCTGATCTATGTTTATAGATTGTCGTCATCATGACGATAAAACTATCGAATGACCAACAAAAACGCCCGCTAGACTAATCTAACGGGCGTTTTTATATCGGGTGTCTCGTCTTACTGATTCTGACTACTTCTTAAGACCTAAAGTACCACCAACACGCTTTGGTGCAGGTTTGTTCGGTCTGTTTGAATCTTGGCTGCGGTTTGCCGGTTTACCGCTTCTACGATCGGTATTGTCGCGATCGGTACGATTGCGATCCGAACGGTTTCTATCTGAATTAGAGCGCTCTGAACGAGAGTTTGATTTCCAGTTCTCGGTATTACCACCGCTTTCACCGTTCGACGAATTGCGGCCACGCTTTGAATTAGGCGCATGACGGAATTCATCCGCATTGTTACCGCGGTAAGTGCGAGTACGGTTCTCTTTTTGATTGCGACGTGCTGTTGAAGTTTGGTTCTCTTCACGGCTGTCAAAAAGTTTCGCGTCAGTCGCTTTACGAATACGTTGACCTTTCGCGTTCATTTTTGACGCATCTTCCGTACTTACTGAACCTTCACACATCGCCAAGATCTCGGTGATCTCTTCGTCGCTCAGGTAGCGCCATTTGCCGTTAGGAATACCGTCTAGTGAGATATTCATAATACGAACACGGCGCAGCTTAAATACTTCGTAACCGAGCGCTTCACACATACGGCGAATTTGGCGGTTAAGGCCTTGTGTTAGTGTAATTCGGAATGAGAACTTGGTTTCTTTCTCGACCTTACATGGCAAGGTAACAGTATCGAGAATATGGACACCAGCGCCCATTTGCTTCAAAAACTCAGTCGTAATCGGCTTATCTACACGCACCACGTATTCTTTCTCGTGATTGTTACCTGCACGTAGGATTTTGTTTACGATGTCGCCATCGTTGGTCAAGAAGATAAGGCCATCAGAAGGTTTATCTAAGCGGCCAATAGGGAAAATACGCTTGTGGTGGCCGATAAAGTCGACGATGTTGCCAGGAATATCACGCTCAGTCGTACAGGTGATACCTGTTGGTTTATTAAGAGCAATGTAAATCGGCTTCTCTTTTGAGCGAACAGGCTTATTGTCGATCTCAACATCATCACCTGGCAAGACTTTAGTGCCCATCTCAGGGATCTTACCGTTAATAGTAACTCGGCCTGCATCAATGAGTTTATCGGCTTCGCGGCGTGAGCAAAAACCAGTTTCACTGATGTATTTATTAAGGCGTTTAGCTTGGGATTCTTGTGACATGATATTCTCTTAGCGTTTCACAACGGAAATATAAATAAACAAAAAGCAACCTTTGGATAGTTGCTTTGAGTTGGAATTCGTTAACTGAGGCAATTTTAGCACTTGGTGTGAGTCTAGGCACGAAATATCGATCCTGATGCCAAATCGTTATTCGCCCGTTTATCTATCTCAACCTATTAACTGGTGCGCTTTTGATGGCGCTCTCTGTTCTCTAGCTTTTTCTCATTACTCTTTCTGAGCATGACATAGACAGCGCCCGTACCACCATGAAATTGCTGAGCAGAATGAACACATTGAACGTCGTTGATTTGCGTGAGCCAATTTGCCACGTAGCTTTTCATCATTGCTGGTGGGTCCGAACGCTCTCCCTTACCGTGAACAATGATGACGGTACGAACATCCATTCTTAAACACTGACGCAAAAATGAAAGCACTTCGTTACGTGCGTCTTTCAGTGTTTTTCTATGAAGGTCGAGCTTGGCTTGAATAGGGTATTTGCCTAGGCGCAGCTTTTTGTATACGCCTTCTTGTACACCGTCTTTTTTATAAGCAACGACATCGTCTGGCTTGATCATTGGCGAATAGTCTAATGATAAGTAGTCTTTCTCGTCGTCAGACAGCCACATAGCGGCTTCACGCTTAGCAAGGTGAGATTCTGTGACTCGGTGTACTTTTTGGTGTTCAGCGGTGTCATGGTCGATACGTTTAACATCGCCCATCATTTCTTGGAAGAGATCTAAGTCGTCATCATGAGACATATTGTGTATCTCAAGTTGGGAAGGATAGGGTAAGTATACCTAAGTTGAGGCTGGGTTTAAAAATGAAAAAACCGGAGAAGACAATAAGTCTGCTCCGGTGCAAAGCGTTTTTACATTTAGTTATAAAATAAAGTAATACTTATAAAGTAAAACAATGCTTAAAAGTAAATGATTTAGGCTGAGCGATTCTAGTGAGGAGATTTTTCAGTCATAACTTTGTAGATGAAGAAGCCTCCATAAAACATCATGAGACCCAGAGCCCCGAAGATTACTATCATTGAAGATAGTCCCACCGCATTACCAAATAGGAGATCTAGCCAAAAGTCCATGTGTATACCTCAAAGTTATATGACACGGGTTAGTGTATTAAGTGGTGTTATCAATTCACTGATCTGGATCAATTCTGTTTCATAAGTTAAATACTTGTTGGTAACTGTGTGTTTTTCGTCACATCAAGCGAGTTGTTGTATGTCTTTTGTTCGAACGATTGGAATTCACAATAAATATGAGAAAAAGCGCTTGCGGATAAATTCAGAATCCGTATTATACGCTCCATCGACAGGCAATCAGCCAGTTAGATATCTCGGTGAATAGCGCAGCTTGGTAGCGCATCTGGTTTGGGACCAGAGGGTCGGGGGTTCGAATCCCTCTTCACCGACCACATTTAGAAAGCCTGCTCATTGAGCAGGCTTTCGTCGTTTCAGGGGAAGGGAAATGGGATTTGAACCTAGGTGGGGTTCGCCTGATGTTCAAAATAGCTCTTCACCGACCACATAAAAGAAAGCCGTAGCACTCTTTGTAGTAGAAGGTGCTACGGCTTTTTTGCTTTCCGGTATGTACGTCATTCCCTAGAGCGAGTCGGGAATCTCTTGTTGTTCTAAATGCCCTTTATAGAGACAAGGGTTGACCCAATAGCCAGTAGCCCCAAACCTGTTTACTTGACATCACAGGTGATGTTTTTGATTGGAGTCTCTGAAGTGACAAAGCAAACATACGCTTCAGCTGGTTTATTAGGGCCTATTCGAATGTAACCTGCTTGTACTTCATCTTCGTTAAAAGTCACCGAGTGAGAGTTACCCGTCTTGCCATCGTAAAAGCTTGCTTCAAAATTACTATTCATTTGGCTTGCGATACGGTTGCGTGTTGTAGACGTCGTGAACGTAATGTTCGCGCATCGCATTGGTGGCTTCTCAGTAATCAAGAACTGTCCGCTTTCTTTATCTAAGACACCGCCTTTAGCATCAGGTTGAATATCTATAGCCTGAAACTGTTCAATGGTGCACGTTTCTTTGGCTGAGGCTATTGAGGGCATCAGCATCGTGAGGGCTAAAGGGAAAGCAAAAAGTACTGGTTTCATTCGAACAACGCCGTAGGTAGAAAGAGCGAAAGATAATAGCACCCCAATGGTGCTATTAAATGTAATGATTCTGTTATTAGGTAATGCTTATATTAGGAGAAGGTCATGGCTTCGAGTTGAACTAGCTGTCGTCACTAATCTCAAATTGACACTGAGCCTGTTGGCTTTGTGATTGTTGAGTGACATTAAAACCTTTCTCTTTTAACAAGTGTAAAAGGTTGCCTTCTCCAACTAGGTGTAAGGCACCAACCACAATCAAGTAGTTCCCTTTTGAGTCGAGTTTCCAATCATTGGCTGCTAGTTTGTTTGCCCAGTCTATGTTTCGATCGGTTAAAAATGCTTTCTCTAGTTCAGGCGACATCTCAGAGAGCTTTGCGAAGGCTTCCAGTTTTGCTAAATCACCCGCTTTCCAGCTTTCTATTAGGCAATGAACCACACGATCAGTTTGGTCAAATTCCTCAAGGCTACTGACTAACCACTCCTTACCGTCGTCCTTCTGTTTTGTCATCAAGTCTATTTGGAATTGAAGAGGCTCTAAGCTGATCACCGGGACATCTTGGATAGTCGCTTTGTAAGCTAGCGTCGCATCAACGCCTCCTGCGGACCCATAACCAAGATTTTTTAACTGCTGCATCTGTATGGAAAGAGATGTCGCCCAAGGCGGTGAGCTAAGCAGTTGTTGCGTCGGCATATCCAATGATTTTGAGATGTCGATTAATAATTGCAGCTGTTCTTCATTGAGTACATCGGCTGTAGTGAGTTTGTTGCGGGGATATACAACGCCATCAGATTTTCTGATATCCGTTTCGATAACTAACCCATCACTGTTTTTTAGCGTGTCGGTGATCGCTGAAGGAAGTGGGTACATACTATCGTCCCCAACGTGCACAGAACCTAAGATAGTGAGTGTCAGTTCATCCTTTTTTGCTTGCCAATAAAGAGGCTCGGCGAGCGCTTGCCTTGTTGAAAAAGCGAAAACGAATAAAACCATGTACCAGAGTGGGCGCAAAGGGAGCTCCTTTAGGAAGTATTAAACTCGTTAAAATCGATTTTGACGGTGTTTTTTAACGGTTTTTTTTGAGAACGATGTCACGTTGTTTGTACGAAAAGTATAACAACCCGAACAAACTCTTAAACCTTTCTCTCTATCAACGACACGATTTTATGAAATCCTTTAAAAAGATTGTGATTTAATTCTCAATTTTTACGTCAAAATTAAAATGACGGAAGTGTCGATGCTTGTAACTTGATGATTTTATTTAAATTAAATTTATCAATATTTTTGAGATTTGAAGCCGATCACTTTATTAGCTCGATTTAATTCACGGTAAAAAATAAGCCCATATAGTTTATCTAACTTTCGAAGCGCTCCAATTTGCTTCTTACTCAATTTTTAATTTATGGGTGAATACGATGTTGAAGAGAAACTTACTATCTGTAGCGGTATTGGCTGGCCTAACAGGTTGTGCAGTAACGCAAGCACCAGAACAAAAAGTAGTGAATGCACTGGCTGATAATCTTGATGTTCAGTACGAAATTCTAACTAACCATGGTGCGAATGAAGGCTTGGCTTGTCAGGACCTAGGTGCTGAATGGGCGTCATGTAATAAAGTGAACATGACGCTAACCAATGACGGTGAAGCGATTGACTCTAAAGATTGGAGCATCTACTTCCACAGTATTCGTCTTATTTTAGATGTTGATAATGAGCAATTTAAGATCACTCGCGTTACTGGTGACCTTCACAAGCTAGAACCTACTGAAAAATTTGACGGCTTTGCGGCTGGTGAAGAAGTGGTTCTTCCGTTAACGAGTGAATACTGGCAACTGTTTGAAACTGACTTTATGCCAGGTGCATTCGTGACGGCGCCAAACGCAGAACCTAAGATGATTGCATCATTGAATACAGAAGATGTTGCATCGTTCGTAACCGGCCTTGAGGGTAATAACCTTAAGCGTACGCCTGATGATAATAACGTAATGGCGACAGCGGTGACGCGTTTTGAAAAGAATGCTGATCTAGCAACTCAAGATGTATCAACAACGCTATTGCCAACGCCAATGTCGGTAGAAGCGGGTGAAGGTTCAGTAAGTATTGCTGGTGGTATTGCTTTACCAAAAGACGCATTCGACGCTGATCAGTTCGCTGCAATTGAAGAACGTGCAGATGTGGTAAACGTAGATGTGAGTGGTGACCTTCCTGTAAGTGTTGCCGTTGTTCCTACTCAGTTTACGGGTGATTTAGCAAAATCTGGCGCTTATGAACTAAGCATCTCGGAAGAGGGGATTGCGATTAAAGCGTTTGATAAAACGGGTGCTTTCTACGCAGTTCAGTCTATTTTTGGCCTAATAGATAGTCAGAACGCTGAATCATTACCACAACTGTCGATCAAAGATGCACCGCGCTTTGATTACCGTGGTGTGATGGTGGATGTAGCTCGAAACTTCCACTCAAAAGATGCCATCCTAGCAACGCTAGACCAAATGGCGGCATACAAGATGAATAAACTGCACCTTCACCTAACAGATGATGAAGGCTGGCGTTTAGAAATTCCAGGTTTACCAGAGCTAACGGATGTAGGGTCTAATCGTTGTTTTGATTTGGAAGAGCAAAGCTGTTTACTGCCTCAGCTAGGGTCAGGTCCAACAACAGACAACTTTGGCTCTGGTTTCTTTAGTAAAGCGGATTACGTCGAGATCTTAAGCTACGCAAAAGCGCGCAGCATCGAAGTAATTCCAGAAATTGATATGCCAGCACACGCTCGTTCTGCTGTGGTGTCGATGGAAGCGCGTTACACTCGTCTAATGGCGGAAGGTAAAGAAGCGGCAGCAAATGAATACCGCTTGATGGATCCACTAGATACATCGAACGTAACCACGGTTCAGTTCTACGATAAGCAAAGCTTCATTAACCCATGTATGGAATCTTCGACGCACTTTGTTGATAAAGTGATCTCTGAAGTGGCAGCAATGCACCAAGAAGCGGGTGTTCCGCTAACGACTTGGCACTTTGGTGGCGATGAAGCGAAAAACATCAAGTTAGGCGCTGGCTTACAAGATATTAATGCAGAAGATAAAGTGGCTTGGAAAGGTAACATTGACTTGTCTAAGCAAGATAAGCCATTCCAACAGTCTCCACAATGTCAGAAATTAATTGCAGACGGTACAGTAAGTGATTTCGGTCACCTGCCAAGCCACTTTGCAGAAGAGGTGTCTAAGATTGTTGCTGAGAAGGGCATTCCAAACTTCCAAGCTTGGCAAGATGGCCTTAAGTACAGTGAAGGTGAGAATGCGTTCGCAACAGAAAACACACGCGTTAACTTCTGGGACGTTCTTTACTGGGGGGGCACATCATCAGTGTACGAGTGGTCTAAGAAAGGTTACGACGTGATCGCTTCTAACCCAGACTACGTGTACATGGACTTCCCATATGAGGTTGACTCGAAAGAGCGTGGTTACTATTGGGGTACTCGTGCAACCGATACTCGTAAAATGTTTGGTTTTGCACCAGAGAATATGCCTCAAAACGCGGAAACATCTGTAGACCGCGATGGCAACGGCTTTATTGGCAAAGGTGAAATCGAAGCGAAACCTTTCTACGGTCTATCAGCACAGCTTTGGTCTGAGACAGTACGTAACGATGAGCAATATGAATACATGGTGTTCCCTCGCGTACTAGCAGCAGCAGAGCGCGCATGGCACCGAGCAGATTGGGAAAACGACTACAAGGTTGGCGTTGAATACTCTCAAGAAACTAACCTAGTGAATAAGCAAGCGCTAAACAGCGACTTCAATCGCTTCGCCAATATCGTGGGTCAACGTGAACTGGCTAAGCTTGAAAAAGCGGGCATTGATTACCGACTACCCGTGCCGGGCGCTCTGGTTGTGGATGGTAAGTTAGCGATGAACGTTCAATTCCCAGGTGTAGAGCTTCAATACTCAGCAGATGGTGAAAAGTGGCTAACGTATGATGAGCAACAACGTCCATCGGTCTCTGGTGAAACTTACATCCGCTCTATTTCAGAAAGTGGTGAGAAAGTAAGTCGAGTTACCTCAGTTAAATAATCGATAAGCACTATTAGTAAAAGAGCTCCTGACCTTTATCTTATTCAAGATAAAACGGGAGCTCTTTTTGTTTGATGCGAATTAGGTGTTTATCCAAAACTGAAACATATAGAAATCGCCTTTGTTTATATCGTCAACAATGCACATAAGGTGACTTTAATCCCAAAAGTGACGCGCTTCTCATTATTCTCTTCAAAAAATAAGTCCCCTGTAAAAAACTCTAAATCAGATGTGATTCAACTATCTGAATCTAATTTTTCTTCATGAAATAACGTGATCCCGATCTGTATATTTTTCCATCTTGAGTTTTTTATCAATTTTTATGTTTTTAAATTATTGATTTTAAAGAGTTAAATAACTTGTCTTTTTTTGATAGTGAGAGGGATCACTCTGTCGCCCCTTTTATTTTGAAACGCAAATTAATTCGAGCAACATAGATTTCATGCCAGGGAGGCGACCAACTACTCAAGCGGTGAAGGTGAATGATGTACCGAAGATATGCCGCTGAAAAAATCAAACTAAGGCAGTTTACTATGAAAAAAATTATCGCTCTAAGTGCTCTTTCTCTTGCTTTCGCTTCTAGTGCTTTTGCTGGTTCTTCTTACGTTACAGGTAACGTTCAATTTCACTCTGATTTCCAACCAAACGCTACGTCTACGCTAGAAGCGGGCCACACGTTTGATTCAGGTACAACGCTACTAACAGAGTTTGATGGTATCTCTCTTGGTAAGTACGACAACGACGCAATCCAAGATAGCGGTCTAGGTAACTCTCCATACATCACTCTTGGTGTTGAGCAGATGTACAACATCAACGACAACCTATGGGTTGCTGCTGGTTACCACCACCTACTAAACAACGGCGAAACGGTTCAGTATCGTCCATTAGTTAAGATCGGTTATAACTTCGACAACGGTATCTCTATCAGCAACCGTACTCGTTACCACGCAATGGAAGACAGCAAAGCTGACGACCAAACTCGTTTTGATAACCGTATCGGCTATGCAGTAAATGCTGAACTAGCGCTTAGCTACAACAACGTATACGTAATCAGCGATGCTGACAACACAATGGACCACGAGCTTCGTGCTACATGGACTCGTCAAGGTGTTCAACCTTACTTTGAGTACCGTAACCAAGCTGATAATGCTAACAACGCATTCGTATTCGGTGCTTCTTACGGCTTCTAAGCTGATTCGCTTAGCTGTTTAGTCGATTCGATTATTAGCTGAATGAACTTCTTTGTTAAATAGCTTGCTAGCTAATTAGCGAGGGGAACATAGCGGTATCAACAGCCCGGTTAGTGCCGCGACAAGATTTGCTTTACTGTCCAAAAGCAAAGAGCCTAGCAAGTAAACCACAGTCTTGGGTTTACTGAATGCTAGGCTCTATTTTTATGACTTCTTTTTTATAGTTGTGTGTTGGTCTGTTTAGGTTCTATTTCCCGTTGTAGTGACGGTATTCAAACACCTGACCTTTTTCATTAAACGCATACACAGAATACTCGTCTTTCTTATCGCCATACTCCATGCCTGGTGAGCCCATTGGCATACCCGGAACCGCCAAACCAATCGCATTACGTGGTGGGTTTTCTAAAAAGGCTTTTACGTCTTCTGCTGGAATGTGACCTTCAAATACATAACCGTCGATCTCTGCGGTGTGGCAAGAAGCCAGCTCTTGTGTTACGCCTAACTTTTGCTTGATAGGGTTCATATCATCGTGGAGCTTCTCTGTTACATCGAACCCGGAATCACGCATATGCTCCGTCCATTCAGTGCAGCAGCCGCAATATGGAGATTTATGGTTTAGCACATCAGTAGCCAAAGCCTGTCCTGAAATTGCAGCGAGTGCAGTAAGAGTCATAACTTTACGAATCATGGTTAACCTCATGAATATGGTTATTATTGATATTAGAATGAGTGGGTTTGAACAATCTCAGCCTGTTGGCGTTGCTTACCACAGTAATTGACGACATCGCCATTGCTGCACCTGCAACTACTGGGCTAAGCAAAAATCCAAAAAGTGGGTAGAGCACACCGGCTGCTATTGGAATGCCTAGCGAGTTGTAGATGAAGGCACCAAATAGGTTTTGCTTCATGTTTCTTACGGTCGCTTGAGATAGCTCGATCGCGTTGCTTACAGACAGTGGCGACGAGTTGAGGAGTGTCATTTGTGCACTTTCAATCGCAACATCACTGCCACTGCCCATTGCGATACCTATGTCGGCCTGAGCAAGCGCTGGTGCATCGTTAATGCCATCTCCAACCATAGCCACACTTTTATATTGTTGTTGAAGCTGAACAATATGCTGAGCTTTCTGCTCTGGTAGTACTTCCGAGATAACCTCATCAATACCGACGCTTTTGCCAATCGCTTGAGCAACAGAATCGTTGTCGCCTGTTAATAGCACAGTGTGAATTCCGGCGGATTTTAGTTGAGCAATGGCTTGTGTGCTATCTATTTTTAATGCGTCTGAAATGCCTAATATGCCTACCAGTTTTTGGTCGATGACTACGAAGATTGGCGTCCATGCTTGTGTACGGCAAAGTTCGATAAAGTCACGGCCTATTTGAGTATCAATACCAAGTTGGGTTAAGTATTTAAGAGAGCCGACTTGGACGTGTTTTCCGTTAATGTTGGCTTGTACTCCAAGGCCTCGGCGGTTTTCAAAGTCGCTGTGTGGGAGTGCTGAAACATGCAAGCTCTCTGCATATTGGCAAACGGCTTTGGCGAGTGGGTGCTCAGATCCTACTTCCACTGAATAAGCGTAAGCCAGTAATTCCCGTTCCGTTAGATTAGGGTAAAACGCCTGCTGAACGCTTGGTTTACCTTGGGTTAGAGTGCCTGTTTTATCAAATACAACAGCATCGATTTTGCTTGCAGATTGCAACACATCGGCGTCTTTGATCAGAACGCCAAACTCAGCCGCTTTACCAACGCCGACAGTAATCGAAAGCGGTGTGGCTAAGCCTAATGCACATGGACAAGCGATGATCAGCACAGTGGTCGATACAACAAGCATGTAACTGGCACTTGGCTGTGGGCCTACAAAAAACCAAACTAGGGCTGCAACAGCTGCGATCGCGACTACAACTGGTACGAAAATGGCAGATATAGAATCGGCTAGTTTCGCAATTGCTGGTTTGCTGCTTTGTGCTTGGCGAACCATTTGAATGATTCTAGCCAACATGGTGCTTGAGCCAATTCCTGTCGCTTCAATAACTAAGCTGCCATCACCATTAATAGTGCCCGCTGAAACGCCATCACTCATCGATTTAACGTTGGGAAGTGGTTCACCGGTCAACATGGATTCATCGATGTAAGACTCACCCGATACCACAACACCATCAACTGGCACTTTCTCACCCGGTTTGACGCGTACTTGCATGCCTACTTGGATAGCTTCTACAGCAATAGTTTGTTCTTTGCCATCGACAATCACCACCGCTTTTTGAGGTTGTAGGTTAATCAAAGCTTGTAGTGATTTTGTGGTGCGAGCTTTGGCTTTGGCTTCAATGTAGTGGCCCAAAGAAATTAGACCAACGATCATCGCACTCGCCTCAAAGTAGACATGGCGAGAGGCCTCAGGGAACCATGACGGAATCAACACAACTAGCATGGAGTAGAACCATGCTGCGCCTGTACCCAAAGCAACTAACGTATCCATGGTCGCGCGCTTGTGCATCAGTGATTGCCAAGCATTGGTGAAGAAGCTACGACCTGAAGTGGCTAGCAGTACCAAACAGACGACACCGATTAAGCCCCAAGCCAATTGGTCGTTAAATGTAGCAATAGTCATGCTGCCACCAAACAGACCCCACGCCATCAGCGGAGCACCGATAAGCAGCGCGCTTACCGAATTTTTTAGGAAAGCTTTTTGGGTACGAAGTTGTTGTTCTTGCTGTTTTTGTTGTTGAGTCGCCGCGTCATCAACGAACTCTGCACCATAACCTGCGGTTTTTACGGATTCTATTAGCGCGCTTTCGATGACGTCTCGTGTTTTAGAGGTGAAAACTAAGGCTGTCTGTTCTGCGAGATTGATCTGAGCTTGGTCGACGAACTCATTCTTTTTCAGTGCTTTCTCTACCGAAGAAACACAACTCGCACACGTCATTCCCTCAAGAACAAGGTGATAGGTATATTGGCTAGCAGCAGGTTTATCTTGTGTCGGCTCCACTGGCGCTGTTTTTTTATCGTATTCTGAATCTGAATTAGATAAAGGCTCATTAACTTCTGAGTAGGAAGCCGCGTGATAACCCACGCTTTCGATCAACTCAATAAGCTCGGGTTCTGAAAGCTGAGTAACCAAGGACAATTCATGTTTGCTGATTTCTAGGTCTGAGATTTGCTCGGTTTGTTCAAGTGCTTGAGTCAGCTTGCTAACGCACTTACCGCAGCTAAGACCGGATAACGAAAGGTGCAGTTTATTGCCCATGCTATAACCAAGCGTCGCCAACTGTTCGTTGAGTTGAACGTAATTAAATGGAGTCGAAATATCGATGTAGGTCGGCGATATATCATTGATCGTCGTGTTGTCGAGATCAGCAAACAGGGTGCGGACTTTCTTCGCACAACCCATGCAATTTAAGCCGTTGAGCGCGGTTGTGTAGTGGTTCATATCGATACTCCAATTCTCATCTACGCCCAACATAAACCTTCCCGTAAGGGTAAGGTCAAACATAAATTCAAGAATTTGATCTTAGTGGTGCATTAGCTGGTGGATTCAATTTGGGAATGAGAGAGGGGAATAAAGAATGTGCGACTATAATCTACAGGCTAATACCATCGATTTGCTACTTTGAAGACGTAATTAGTCTTTCAATAACAGCTTTCGTACAACAACAGTGCATTAATCATTCACTACTGATTGTAGATTTAAGCGGTGGTGATAAAATAGCGCCCAAAATTTAGTGATATTTTTCTGTTACAGGCTTTGTAATGGCGAGCACTAAAAGAATCACCTACATAATCAAGGTATTTAAATGACGGTTAAAACTCGTTTTGCTCCTAGCCCAACTGGCTATCTTCACGTTGGTGGTGCACGTACTGCACTTTACTCTTGGCTATTCGCTAAAAACCAAGGCGGTGAATTCGTTCTACGTATCGAAGACACAGACCTTGAGCGTAACTCTCAAGAAGCGGTTGATGCAATTCTAGAAGGCATGCAATGGATGGGTATGGAATGGGACGAAGGTCCTTACTACCAATCTAAGCGTTTTGACCGTTACAACGAAATGGTTGATAAGCTACTTGCTGAAGACAAAGCATTCAAATGCTACGCGTCTAAAGAGCTGCTTGATGAAATTCGTGCAGAGCAAGAAGAAAACAAGGAAATGGCTCGCTACGATGCTAACCACCCTAAAATTGTTGCAGCAAACGAAGCAGCAAAAGAAGGCGATGCGTGCGTTATCCGTTTCCGTAACCCTAAAGAAGGCAGCGTAGTATTTGATGACCAAATCCGTGGTCGCATTGAAATCGCAAACAGCCAACTTGATGACCTGATCATTCGTCGTACAGACGGTGCACCAACTTACAACTTCGTAGTAGTAGTGGATGACTGGGACATGGGTATCACACACGTTGTTCGTGGTGAAGACCACATCAACAACACACCTCGTCAAATCAACATCTATGAAGCACTAGGCGCGCCAGTTCCAACGTTCGCTCACTGTGCAATGATTCTTGGTGATGACGGTGCGAAACTTTCTAAGCGTCACGGTGCTGTTTCTGTAATGCAATACCGCGATGAAGGTTACCTACCAAATGCATTAAACAACTATCTAGTTCGTTTAGGCTGGTCTCACGGTGACCAAGAGATCTTCTCTCAAGAAGAGATGATTGAATTCTTCAGCCTGAACGCTATCAGCAAGTCTGCTTCTGCATTCAACACTGATAAGCTACTTTGGTTGAACAACCACTACATCAAGACATCTGAGCCTGAGTACGTTGCAAAATACCTGCAATGGCACCTAGACGCACAGAAGATCGATACAACAAACGGTCCAGCTATCACTGAAGTGATCAAGCTAGTTGGCGAGCGTTGTAACACGCTTATCGAACTTGCTGAGCAATCTCGTTACTTCTACGAAGATTTCTCTGAGTTTGAAGCTGGCGCAGCGAAGAAGCACCTACGTGGTGTTGCTAAAGGCCCGCTAGAGCTTGCGCTTGCTAAGGTTGAAGCGCTTGAAGATTTCACGACTGCAAACATCAAAGACGGTGTGATCGCAGCAGTATGTGAAGAGCTAGAGATCGGCATGGGTAAAATCGGTATGCCACTTCGCGTAGCAGTAACAGGCGGCGGTCAGTCTCCTTCTGTTGATGCAGTGATGGAGCTTGTTGGTAAAGAGCGCGTAATCGCTCGTATCAAGATGGCTCTTGAGTTCATCGCTGAGCGTGAAGCTAACGCTTAATTTGAGCGATTGATAGAATCAAAAAAGGGTCAGTAACTTGGTTACTGGCCCTTTTTATTTACTTAGCGTTTTATGTAGCTAAGCTTAGACTTTCTTGAAGATGATAGAGGTGTTGATTCCACCAAAAGCAAAGTTGTTGCTCATCAAGTATTCAACATCCAATTCGCGACCTGAGCCCGTGATGTAATCGAGCTTGCCGCACTGTTCATCGACATTCTTAAGGTTTAGGGTTGGGCTGAACCAACCGCTATGCATCATCTCTAGGCTGAGCCACGCTTCAATTGCACCACACGCACCAAGCGTATGGCCAAAGTAACTCTTAAGAGAGCTGATTGGTACTTCACCAAAGATATTCGCTGTCGCGTTACTCTCTGCAATATCACCTTTTTCAGTCGCAGTACCGTGCGCAGAAACATAGCCAATCTTCTCAGCTGGAAGTTGTGCGTCTCTCAATGCTTTCTCCATACAGATTTGCATGGTTTCCATCTGAGGTTGAGTCACATGAGCCGCATCACAGTTGCTCGCAAAACCTATGATTTCTGCGTAGATCTTTGCGCCACGAGCAACAGCATGTTCGTACTCTTCAAGGATCAGGGTTCCAGCGCCTTCGCCGATAACCAAGCCATCACGCTCGCTGTCGTATGGGCTAGGGGATTTCTTGGGTGTGTCGTTTTTTAAACTGGTAGCGAAAAGGGTATCGAAAACGGCAGACTCAGTTGGGCATAACTCTTCACCACCACCGGCAACCATTACGGTTTGGTAACCATGCTTGATCGCTTCATAGGCGTAACCAATGGCTTGGCTTCCTGAAGTACAGGCGCTGCTGGTGGGAATCACGCGGCCACGCAGACCAAAGAACAGACCTACGTTTACCGCGGCTGTGTGTGGCATCATTTGAACGTAAGTGGTTGCTGTGATTGCTCGTGTCGACTTCTCGTTCAGCATTACTCCGAAAGCACCAACCGCATCGGTACTGCCAGTTGAAGAGCCGTAAGCGATACCAGTTTCGCCATTGGTCAATACATCGTGACCAATTAAGCCGGCTTGCTCCAATGCATTCTCAGTCGCAACGGTAGCTAGGCGTGATACACGGCCCATGCCACGCACTTGCTTACGCTTGTAGTGTTTAGGCAGTTGGAAGTCATCAATAGGCGCGGCAAGTTTTGTGTTGAGACCATCATATTGCTCGAAGCTTGGCATATATTGAGTCGCATTTTCACAGGCCTTTAGCTTAGGCTCTATCTGTTGCCAGTCGTTACCAAAAGCAGTAACACCAGACATTCCAGTTACAACAACGCGGCGGGTCATACTAAGCCTCCATTTACTGAAATCACTTGGCGAGTTACGTAGCCTGCAATATCAGACATTAGGTAGCTGACTAGGCCGGCTACTTCTTCCGGTTCACCCATACGGCGCAGTGGTACTTGAGGAAGTGCATGATCTTTCACGTGCTCGTCAACCATACCTGTGTCAATTAAGCCAGGAGCGACACAGTTTACCGTGATCTTGCGTTTTGCGAGTTCTAGAGCAAGAGACTTAGTTGCGCCAATCACCCCCGCTTTTGCTGCCGCATAGTTAGTTTGACCACGGTTACCCATAATGCCGGATACCGACGCTAGAGTGACGATACGGCCACCTTTACGCTTTTGAACCATAGGCATGACACAAGGGTGAAGTACGTTGTAGAAGCTATCTAGGTTGGTATGGATCACACCATCCCACTCTTCTTCCGTCATCGCGGGGAATGCAGTGTCACGAGTAATGCCCGCGTTGTTCACTACACCATAGTAAGCACCATGTTCAGCGATATCAGACTCAAGCTTTTCGCGACACTCGCTGCGGTTGCTGATATCAAATTGGATAAGACGTCCAGCGCCACCTTGCTCGGTGATCGATTGTAGAGTCTCCTCAGCACCTTGCTTGTCACCCATGTAATGAACGGCGATTTCAAATCCGTCTTTCGCGAGTTGAATAGCGATCGCTTTACCAATGCCTTTGCTGGCACCAGTGACTAAAACCTGACGGGTCATGATGGGCTCCTAGTTTTCATTTCTTGTAATTTTTGTTCGGTTGGCACGTAAACATTGAGTTGGCATTGAGCTACCAACTCGCCTTGGTCTTCGACTCTTGCGGTAAATACGGCCATGCCGCTGTCTTCCATAAGCTGTTCGGCATAGATATCAAGGGTCTGACCTTGAGTAAACTCATCACACAGTGATTTATAGCGACGAGAGCCAAGCAGAAAACCGATAGGGGGAGTGGTGCCGCTTTTCAGCGCATGGTATCCAGACCACGCCGCTACAGACTGCGCCATAAACTCGATGCCAACATAAGCTGGGACCGTTTGAGATTCGGCGTCAAAGAACAGATTATGGTCACCAATATCGACCTGACAGTGGATCGACAACGCTTCTACGCTGATAGCACGATCGATTAATATCATCGGATCATCGTGAGGGAGAAGTTGGTCTACAGAAGGGATATCAGTCATTTACTACACCAAAAATCAGGCTAATGTTGTTGCCACCAAAAGCAAACGAGTTGCTTAAGATGTTCTTTGCTTTAAGTTTCTGTGAACAGTTTACCAAATCAATCTCAATATCTTCAGCTTTATCCTGACATTTTTGTAAGGGAAGCGGTAAGTCATATTTCAAAATATGCCACGCAATTGCAGCCTCAATCGCACTTGCTGCGCCTAGAGTATGCCCGGTCAGCGGTTTGGTAGAACTGACGGGAACCTTGTTTGCAAAAATACGATGAATGGCTTTACTTTCCATCGAGTCATTGAGTGGCGTTGCTGTACCATGTGCATTGATATAACCAATGTCTTCTGCGTTTAACTGTGCAGAATGTAGCGCTTTTTTCATTGCTTGTTCAGCACCATTGCCTTCAGGGTGAGGCGCTGAAATGTGGTGTGCATCAGAGCTGTCCCCACAGCCCAATAAGGCAATGTTTGACGTGTCTTGTGCTGCATTAACACCGGCTAACTTTGTTTTGCTGAGCAACATAAATGCCGCTGCTTCTCCTATGTTGATACCATCTCGGGTTGCACTAAATGGCTTACAATGTGTTGTTGAGAGTGCTTCAAGGCCGTGGAAACCATTGAGTGTCAGCTTACATAAGGTATCCACACCACCCACTAACACGGCATCAGCCATACCTGAATCTAATAAGCGCTGGGCGGTCAGAAATACGCGGCCACTGGATGAGCAAGCCGTAGATATTACGTAGTTTGGCCCCGTTAATGCGCAATACTGGCTAACGAACTCTGAGGTATCACCAAGCTCTTGTTTTGAGTAATGGTAATCTGCTGGAAACTCGCCGTTTGCCAATTTTTGTTTGAAGGCTGCTTCACCATCGGAGATCCCAGAGGTGCTGGTGCCAATAACAACAGCAATTCTATCTGCGCCAAACTGAGATTTGGCTTGCTCGATAGAATCTTCAATTTGGTGAAGAGCCGACAGCGCCAGTTGATTGTTGCGAGTGGCGTATTGCGTAAGATCTGAAGGAATCGGTGGTAGTTCACCCGCGATCTGACCAACGACAGTATGTTTACCATCGTTCAGCATATCGTGCACTTCGACCATATTTGATTCACGCTCGTCTTTCAGACAGCCATGAATATCGGTAACCTCAGAGCCTAGCGCTGAGTGGAAACCACAGTCTTGGATGTAAATAGGCATAGTGTTCAACTCTTACTTGGATTGTCGACAATCGTTGAGTTCAACGTTTGTATGGTGATGTTGTAGCCCTGGGTCAAATGTTTGAAAACAATGTCGCCTGCCGTTTTGTGTGTACCAGGATCTGTTTGGTAATCAATTTGAATGATTGCCTGTTGGTTTTCATCAAATACGGTTCTTGTTTCGTCGGTATCGACTAGGTGCCAACCTATGCTTTGTAAAGGCTGAGCCCATGCTTCAGCCGGCCATAAGGTAAGCATTAAATTAAATAGCACCTGTTCAGGTTGTGGCAAAGTTGCGCCAAGCCCAGACAAAACCTGCGTATCAATTACTTGATTCTGGTATTGCAGCGATAGAATGCGAGTACCCCAAGAGGAGAACCCCGCCAAAACCACTTTACCCGGTGTGACTTCGACTTGAACCGGAAGCTGCTGTGTATCATTTTCCCACGTAGCGCTAATCAACTGACTGGCTGTTAATGAGTATCCCAGTTCAGCTGGCAGTGGTAGTGCTAGATCGGTGTCTTGATCGATAGACACGCTCGCACCACTTGGCTGCTGAGAAACCATCGAGCAGGCACTCATTAGAATGCCCACTAGTATGGCGAAGGTTACCTTTAATGTCTGGATCATCTAAAAGCCTCTCGAGTAATTGGTCCTTCTACGTTTTTACTACTGTTGATCGCGAGTGGAGAAAGCAGCCAAGCGACAAAGATCCCTGTCAGAACCGTCACCCCGAAGCTATGAATAGCATGAGTCTGGCTCAGCGACAGTAAGCCGAATGAAAGTAGTGTTGTGAGACCTGACAAGGTGATCGCTAATAAGGTGCTCAGCGATTTCTTTTGCTCAGCAAAGAACAGGGTGTAGTCTATGCCAATCCCTAAAATCAGAATCAAACCAAGCAGGTTAAATAGGTTCAGTGTCGAGCCTAAAACTCCGGTCACCGCCAAACCTGCAACGCCTGCAATCAATGAAGGCAACAGCATTAACAGGCTTTGCTTCACACCATAGCGCCAGCCTAACAGCATGCCAATAGCTGCCAATGCTATCAATAACAGCTCGGTAATCTTGACGCGGTACTCAGCAAAAAGAGAGGAGATTTCATCCGCTTTATTGAGGTGTTTCACACCTTGCTTCTGAGCAAAATCTGACTCCAACCACTGTGAGAACAGCTCAGCATCAGTGACGTCTTTTATCAAAATGACCGACGCTGCTTGCCCGTCGATAGGTTTTAACCAAAGTGGTCGAACGGGTTCTGATACCGGAGACTCCAAAAATCCAGATACTGTGATTGGTTCGAATTTTGGTAGTTCTGGAAAGGTAGACCAACCGAAAGAGCTTTGTAATATATGACTTTGTTGGCTATAGAGTTGTTCAACCAACTGATAGTTATCATGCTGTTCTTGTTTACTTAACAAGTGTTGATTGATGCTGCGATACCCGGAGATACCTTGGCTATTGACCAGCGAATCTAAGCTTGTGGTGATTTCTGTCAATTTCTTGAGTAGCTTTTGGTCGCTCTGAGCTGTGACCAAAAGCATATTTTGACCACTGCCTAACCCTGATATTTCAGTAATGGCTTGCTCTTGTTGTTTGAGTTGTTCTGGCATAGCCTGAAGCTGGCGAATATCGTCGTCGTAACGAATTTGACTGAGTGACATCAAGCTAACGACAGTTACTGTTAACGGTAAGCCAATTCTAAATTTGTGGTTGCTCCAAAGGCTTAACCAAGTATGCCAAAGTTTCGACAGGGGAAGAGGACGCTCTTGGCCTGGTTTTACCGCTAAAACGGGGTACCAGCACACCACACTGGCGTACGCTGCGATCAGTCCAATCGACGAAAACAGAGCCAGTTGCTGCAAGCCTGGGAATGGCGCAACCAGTAGCCCTAAGTATCCGATTAAGCTGGTGATTAAACCTAGAGTGATGGCAATGAAAATATGCTTTAGGCCTTTATCGCTCTGCCAGTGGCTTCCTGCGGCCAAACGGTCAGTGAGATAGTGAAAAGAGTAATCGATGGATACGCCAATCAAGCTAGCGCCAAACACCAAGCTGAATAGATGCACCTTACCAAAGATAGCGACAGTGCTTGCCAGTGCAACCAATAATCCTGTACTGATTGAGAGTAAAGATAAGGCAAGTGGTAGCGCACTACGAAATGTCAGCCACACCAATAAAATAACGCCTGCCAATGAGCCCAAACCAATGGTACTGATTTCTGATTTCGCGCTTTCGGTACCGTAATTGGCGTAGAACACCACACCAGTATGCTGCACCTTGACGCCAAATTGTTTTTCGACCTCGCGCTCAATTGAATCAAGATCTGGAAGTTGTTCTTGAATCGCCAAGCTATAAGGTGAGCCCGCCAGAGTAGCCGTGACTAAAATATGAGTTTGCTCATTCGACTGGGCCGTGAGATAGCCCTCTTTCAGAACAAAGTTACTTGATTGGACGCCAACAGCACTGATGTAGTCGCGAAATAACAAGAATGGGTCGAGAGATAACTCTGCTGCAGTGACGCCTGAGAATGGATTGTACAGAGACTGAATGACATATTGAGCTCGCGAATCAGGCGAGTGTGTCAGCGTCTCTTTTTGTTGTTGGGTCAGCAGTTGAGATCGGTGACGAAAATAGAAATCGCTCCACTGGCTTTGAGTGCTGGCGTTGATTTTACCTTGAACTTGCTTAAACAGAGTTGGCTGATTTGAAAAAGTTCTTTGGTTGAGAGCTTTTTCAAAAGCGTCAGTCGCAACCATGGTTTGTTCGATATCGGGAGCGCTTATGATAAATACCACTTGCTCGCTCATCGAGCTGGATATCTGCTGAAAGGCTTGCTCTACCATTGGGTCTTGCTGGTTTTCGGGCAGTAACTTTAGAATGTTGCTTTCAATCGGTACCGACGAAGAAAAAGCGAATTGTTTGATCAACAACCCGCTAAATAGCATTACAACAACAAGCCAAACAAGGGCAAGACTAGAGTTGGAATTGTTTCGCTTCAGCATCTGATAATACTTCCGGTAGATGGCTTAACTGACTGAATTCGATCACTGTGCTATCTCCACGAATCTCTTTCAACTCAATACGTTCAATATCGCTGTTGCCTTGCAGCGTGATCGCCTCAAACACCGCATTCATCGGTGCATTTTTTGGCTTTAGAGTCAGTGTCCATGCTTGTACATTTTCATCAGAGCTGGTGTTAGTTGCGGGCTCAAAATCGAGTGCGAACTGTTCCTGAAGTTTTTGCGTGTCCCCATGAAACACTGACAAGAAGATATGGCTGAAATAAAACGCCATTGGATTTTCTTTGTCGGTGATGATTTTTGCGGGTTGATCGGCAAACCTTTGGCTCAGTTTGTTATCGGTGAGCACTAAGTTCACGGGAAACGGAGTGGTTTGCGTCCAAAGTAGGCCACTTGATTTGTCTAACAGAAATGTACCTTGCGACGTTAAAGGCTGGGCGAACATCTCCATATTGCGTGTTTGAGTGAACTCACCACGCACAATACTATTCTCGCTGAGCACCGTCTGCAGCTCTGAAATAGAACTGACAGCTGCAGAGTTTTCTTTGGCGCCTACAAGGCCGCTTGCCATCATCGTAGTAAGTCCAATTAGCGCGATATTGATGTATTTGCGACTGCGTTTAAACAGATTCATGGTTCACCTGCTGTGGGTTAGAGGTTTGTGTTTGATGTTCAGTTGCTAGAGGTAAGCAACCAAATTGGTGCCAGTGTTCGACTTTGTCAGTAAACACTTTGGGTGAGGCAAAGCACATCTCTTGTTCTTCGATGGTGACGGCAACCTGCATGGTGTGAGCACGTGTCATTCGAGCACCGGTTAGAGCATCATGAATTTCATAATCGACGCGCAGGCGATTTTCCCACTCGGTGAGTTTCGCCGTTACCTTAATCTTGTGATTAAACGGTATCGCCTTAATGTATTTCACGCGGGTATCGATGATAGGCCACATGTAGCCAGAATCCTTCATCTCATGGTAGTTGTACTCAATCTTATCCATCATGATGCGCCTAACTTCTTCAAAGAATCGGAAGTAGTTGCCGTGATAGATCACGCCCATTGGGTCGGCATCTTGGAATGAGGTGATAAGCGTCACCTCAGATTGTAATGGGTGAAGGATTTCAGACATAAATCGCTCTCAACAATATTGCGTAAAGGGTTGGCTACTTTATGAGTAAAGTGACCAGTGCTGACTTTGAATACGAGCAATGAAATGGCGTAGATCGCCTTCAAGTGGTCGATCTTCTACGATAAATTCAAACTCCTTAAGCACTTCGTCGCGAATGTGCTTGAGGTTCTCACTCATGTGGTGCTCATCAAGCTCATTGTGGCGCTTACGAAGTTCGAGTGCTTGTGTCCCCGCCAATAGCGACGCTGCTGCCACTTGTTCGGTTAGCTCTAGAACGCGTAAACAGTCACGAGCTGCGATGGTGCCCATACTCACTTTATCTTGGTTGTGACACTCAGTTGAGCGAGAGAATACGCTTGCTGGCATGGTGTGCTTCAATGCTTCTGCTGTCCAAGCTGAAACGCCAATCTGTACTGCTTTAAAGCCGTGGTTGATTGGCTTACGTTCGCCTTCAGCACCCGTTAGGTTGAATGGCAAACCGTTGTTGAACTTGTAGTCCATCAGCTGAGCCATTTGACGGTCAAGCAGATCAGCAAGGTTCGCAACTGCAGTTTTTAACGTATCCATCGCCATTGCAATGTGTCCACCGTAGAAGTGTCCACCATGCAGTACGCGTTCATTATCACCATCGATAATCGGGTTGTCGTTGGCACTGTTTAGCTCGTTCTCGATCATTTGGCGTAGCCAAGGCAGAGAGTCTTGAACCACGCCGATAACATGTGGAGCACAGCGCAGAGAGTAACGATCTTGGAGTCGATCACTGTTACGTGGCGGGCGATCCGCTTGTAGATCATCGCGCAGCCATGCCGCAACTTGCTGCTGGCCTGGATGTGGTTTAACAGCAAATAGCGCTTCATCGAAGTGGAAGTCGTTGCCATGCATGCCGACAGATACCATTGCGGTGATCTTAGTTGATAGCTGAGCTAGATATTCCGCGCGTTTGTAGGCGATACAAGCCAGTGCCGTCATCACTGATGTACCATTCATCAATGCTAAGCCTTCTTTTGGCTTGAGCTTGATAGGGTTAATGCCTAACTCTTTGTAAACGTCACTGGTTGGGCGCACTTCACCTTTGTAGATTACATCACGCTCACCAATCAGTGCTGCGGCTAAGTAAGACAGAGGTGTTAAGTCGCCACTAGCACCCACCGATCCTTCTTGAGGAATGCGCGGTGAAATATTTTGGTTGATCAGGGTAACGATTTGATTGAGCAGATCGTGAGTCACACCAGAGACACCTTGCGACAACGAACAAAGACGCGTTGCTAATACTGCACGAGCTTGCTCATGAGACAGTATTTCACCCAAGCCACAACCGTGGAAGCGTGTTAGATGCAATGGTAATTCATCAACAAGGTTTGGTGGAATTGCTACGGTACATGAATCTCCGTAACCCGTTGTCACGCCATAAATCACGCCTTCTTCTTTCAACAGGCGTTCTAAGAAAGCGACTCCTCGGTCGATCTTAGATGTGAACTCGTTACTTGAATTCATCGAGGCTTTTGCGCCCTGTGAGATAGCGACAACATCCTCAATCGTGAGGCGTTCGGCACCAAAAGTGATGCTATTTGGATTCTTTTTCGTCATGGTGCTGGTTGCTCAATGTCCAAAAGTTAAAAAAGTTGTACCACTGAAGCGGTGCTTGCAGTGTGTAGTGTTGAAGTCGGTCTGCGTATTTCTGCACGACTTGCTGTAAAGATTGTTCGCGAGTCTTTCTTGGTAGCTCGATTTTGTCGCTAAAATACTCGAAATAGACATTAAAATGCGGCTTAGATTGTGAGTCGTCACGTAGGCCAAACAGTAAAAATACGGGTGCTTTTAGCACAGAGGCTAACATAAATGGACCTTGAGGGAATGGAGCTTCCTTACCTAAGAACTCAGCCCATACTGAGCGGCTCTCTTTGCTGGTGGAAGTTCTATCGCCAACAATGACGATCCATTCTCCTTGCTCCAACTTCTGTTGTAATAAGATAGCCGTATCTGGCCCCATTGATGTCACTTGAATCAGGTTTAAATCAGACTGCGGGTTAACTGCTTTCATTACTGAATTAAAACGTTCTGCGTGCTCAGTGAAAACCAGAGCGTTGATTTTAATGTTCGAGTGTCTACGACCCAAAGCTCGGCACAGCTCAATATTGCCAAGGTGAGATCCAAGGATTAGCACACCTTGCTTATTTGCCACCATGCTCTCGAACTGGTCTTGGCCATGAATAGTCAGGTTATCTGCCGAGAAATCACCTTTCCATGCCGCGAGCTTGTCGAGCATCGTATGGCCAAATGAAAGCAGATGGTTGTAACTGGTTAGTTCTCCGGGGAGCTCAATATTTTGCTGTTCCGCATAGGCTTTTAATTGGAATAGATATTGTTCGGAAGCGTTTCGCGCACGCTGGCCCGTCAAGTGGTAGTAACGCATCACACCACGCAGAATGAGGTTGAACACACCGCGACCCAACAAGGTATAAATGGCTAATAACAGCTTAATGCCTAATACTGTGCCGCGTTCTTGAGTGCGGGACCAGTGTGGTTGTTCAGAAGCTTGCGGCTCTGAATCAGTCGATAAATTTGGGTTATTATCAGCTGAATCGGATTTGAAATGGCGAGCAATCAGTTTTGGTGCTCTTGGTAGCATGCCGAAGAATAGACGTGTATGCATCCAACTGATTTTGACGTTATCCCACAACGCATCGAAATGAGAGATGCCGTTCTCAGGATAGATAACGCGCGTTTCAACGAAGTCTATCTCGCAACCTTCCCAATACAGGCGAACCAAAATCTCGATATCGAAGTCCATTCTCGAACCAACATCGTACTTATTCAACACAGTTTGAGTTTGGTTGATAGGATACGCTCTAAAGCCACACATGCTGTCTTTAATTGATAAAGAAAGGGTTTCTATCCATACCCAGATATGTGTCGCGTAGCGCCCATAGAGCCTTGCTTTGGGTACGCTGTCGTCGTAGATAGGCTGGCCTGATATCAGACGTTGTGGCTTAGCTTGTGAGGCCTCAATCAATGTTGGCAAGGCTTCCAGGTCGTGTTGCCCATCAGCATCTATCTGAATAGCGTGGCTAAAGCCTAGTTGCTGCGCTTTTTTGATTCCGGCTTTTACTGCGCCGCCTTTACCTTGGTTCTGTTCAAGCGTCACCAAGGTTACGTTTGAATTCTCTGCTAGGGGAGACAGAAACTGTTTTGTTGTGAGTTCACTGCCATCGTCAACGATGATGATCGGTAACTCAAAATGATGGAGTGACGACACCACAGCCGGCATGGTTGCGCCATGGTTAAAGCACGGGATAAGGAAGCAAGCCTTGTAGCTGCTTTCTTTTGTGTGGTGTTGAGAAGTAGCCTCGACGGGAGTGCTATTCACTTTTCTCTCCCAGCTTCATTTTGCCTGAAGAGTGGGTCTGTTCACCGTTGTTTGAGGTGTAACTGAAGCTCAGCTTGTCTTTGTCAGCATCCCATTTGAGTGATAGCTGGATTGTAGCATCAGGCAGGATAGGCTCTTGGAACTTGATGACTTCCATGCCTTTAAAGAAACCAGGGACGTTTAGCTCTTGGACAGCGTAGTGAAGTGCCCAATCAATTTGCGTGACGCCCGGTAGAATAGGGAAGCTCTTGAAGTGCCCCTTAAAATCGGTGATATCTCCGCTAACATGAAGTGTCAGGGTCGATTCATTTTCTACCGTGTCTACAGCAATGATGTTTGGTTTTCTTTTATCCATAGGGCGTGCTTAGAATCCTTGGGCAAATATTGGTTCTTTGACAAAAATATAAAAAGATAATCTCAGTGTAAAATACGATCAGCGGTTTCTATGATTTTATTAGCTGTTCTATGTGAGACGTTAATCGCTTGCCTTGGCTGTTGAGAGGAATCTCATCAACAATACGATACTTTCGTGGGATAGCGATTGGCTCTAACCACTTTCTGAGCTCTGTACGCAGCATCAACCAGAATTTGCCTTTGCTCATGGTCGATAGAGCGGCTTGGCCTTCATCTGATAATACCAAAACAGAGGCTAAGATTAATCGCTCAGGCTCCTCAAATGGAATCACCACGCACTCACTTATCCAAGGCAGTTGCTCCAGTCGTTTCTCCACTTCAACCAGTGATACTCGTTTCTCTTCTATCTTGATCACTCGGTCGGTTCGGCCCTTCAATATGAATTGATTATCCGAGACCATTTCGCATTCATCAGCGGTTTGATACCAGCTATTCTTATCGATGTAGGGCGACAATAACTTAATGCAATTCTCACTGTTGAGACTAGCCTCAATACACTCAAAAAGTTGCCAAGGGGTTTGAGCGCTCTCTTGTTGGCGAAAGGCGATGCCACCGGTCTCTGTGCTGCCAAATACCTCGATAGGTAAATGTCCTAGTAGATCTCGTGACTGGTGAGCCGACTCGGTAGGCAATGGACCACCCGAAGAGAAGATTCCTGCAAGTTGTACCTTGTTGGTCTCATGCTTTAATCGTTTAAGTAGCGCTGGGCTGCTGATCAGTACACAGTTTTGATTTGCGTGAGATAAGATCTGTTCTGGGTATTCAAGGTTGTGTCGAGCAAATGGAACACCAGAGCATAGTGGCCATAAGATTCTAAACAGCAAACCATAGATATGTTGATGAGAAACTGTGCTTTGGATTTGGTTTCCCTTGAGTAACTCCCCCCAGTTCTTGTGTAACTGAGCGGTCTCAATATCGAGGTGTTCTAACGTTTTATCTATCGCTTTTGGCGTGCCACTTGAACCTGAAGTGAACAGAGTTAATGGGACTGTTGCCAAATCAATGGTCGTAAGATTCTCGGTTAGAGGTTTTTGTGCTTCAGTGTTTGAATCCAATAAGGTTTGGATATTACGAACGTCACTCACCTCAACTTCGCCAATCGAGTTATCAACTAGCAGGCAATCAAACTGCTTACTTAACTCAGCAAGCGCACATGGCTGGTAGTTGCCCGGTAAGATGATGTGTTTGTTGGCTGCTGCACATGCCAAAAAGGCCACCGCAAATAGGTAGCTGTCTTGGGGACAAATCGCGATTCGTTGAAAAGGGGATAAAGACAAAAATTGTACGAGTTGAGATAAGTCGTCGTTAAGTGTTTGCCACGTAATCTCGCTATTGTCGTCAAAGCAGACAATAGATTCAGGGGCTCTGTCCTGGCTGAGAAGCTCAGACAACGAGGTGTAAGATACGGTTTGGGTCATAACAATTTAACTCTGACGAATGCGCTGTCTTACTACCCACTCTCCTGCAAAGAGTAACCCTGCAAACAGATAGCTGAGTAAGCCATTGTATAGGGTCCATACTTCTAGCGGTTGGAAGCAGGTGTAAAGGGCAATAGAGCCATTGATAACAAAGAACAAGCACCACATTTTGGTGACTTTTCGTGTGTAATCAACGCCACTTTGCGGAAGTTCAGGCTCTTGAAGGCGAGCAAGACGTTCGATAATCGTTTGTGGTTGCCATAGGCTCGAAGCGAATACAACCAGCATACAAACATTAACGATAACGGGATAATAGGTTAGCCAGCCGTGTTGCTTAAAGGCTAAGCCTAAAGCCAGCAGAACAATACCGGCACTTCCACTGATCCAAGCTAGGTGTTTTAGCTCTTTGATTTTAGCCTGACCGCCGGTGAAAATGCGTACAGCAAAGATAGCGGCTAAGGCAATACCAACGGTTTGTAAGCCAAACTTGTTGAGTCCAAAGTAAACCGCTATTGGATAAGTGAAAAGTATAATTGCCGACAGTAAAGTCAGCAGAGGACGCATTAGGCGTCCTTCAATAGTTCAACCACAGATTCGACAACGTCATTAACGGTGCGCACTGCTTTGAACTCTTCAGGTTTGATCTTCTTACCTGTGACGTTCTGTAGGTGAACGACCAAATCAACGGCATCAATGCTGTCTAGGTCTAGATCAAGATAGAGATGAGCTTCAGGGGTGATATCTTCAGCGTCAAGCTCGAACAGCTCAATAAGCGCATCTTTAACCTGGTTGTATACTTCTTGTTGGTTAGCTTGTGTCATAAAGATCTGTCTAGTTATTCGTTTGAGAAGAGATGTAGTTCGCTAGATTTTCAACTGACGCAAAGTGCTGTCGAGTGTTTGAATCATCTGCATCGATAACAATGTTGTACTTTTTCTTGATAGCAAGGCCAAGCTCAAGGGCATCGATAGAGTCTAGTCCAAGTCCATCACCAAATAGTGGAGCTTCCGTTTCAATCTCATCAATGCTCATGTCTTCAAGGTTCAATGCGTCGATGATCAGTTGTTTCAGTTCGTTGTGTAATGTTTCCACTTTGGCCTACTTAATGCTTTATCTGAATGCTGCTTTAAGGGGGCGATTCTACATTATATGAGGTATTTTCGAAATGCCGATATCGCCTGTTATGTTATTGATACGCTAAATGTTTTCTTCGGAAGGGAAAATTGTTTGTGCAAGATGATGATTAAGGCGCCTTGCTGCCGAAGTTAAATTATTTGAGCCTTCAATAAATGGTTCGACTTCTATTTTACCTTTCACCGCGACATGAAAAAAGGGCTTCGACGCAGGAACTTGATACCATTTTTTCTCTTTCGTTAAGAATGTCGGAGAAACCGTAATATGAATCACGCGTAAATCGGTTTGTGTTCGAGTCGCGATTTGTGCCGCCCCACGCTGTAAGGATGGTTCAATTCCTGGCGTTGTGCGAGTTCCTTCGGGAAAAATCAGCAGGACATTGCCACGTGAGAAGCGTTCTTCACAGCGCTCTAAAAGATCGTCAGGGGCTTGGTTCGGTATATAACCTGCCGCTTTGACAATCCTTTTCATAAAAGGGTTTTCCCAAATGGCCGCTTTGACGAGGCAATCACATTGAGGAAGTTGGGAGGCGATCAGCACATAGTCAATCAAACTTGGGTGGTTGGCAACGATGATGCAATTACGATCTTCACGTAGCAGCTCGGCACCATCAATTCGGTAATCGATTGCTCCGGTGAACTTCATGATCTGGCAAAACGCATTGAATGAGAAACGGATTAATCGCTGTGCTTTAAGCTCTCTTTTAATGGTATTGGGAGTGGTTAGCGCGATAGTCGGTAAGATTAAGAAGCTCAATACTAAGCCACCCAAACCAAAGATGGTAAAGCAGAGGCCTGTCGCGAATACTCGCCAATACTGGTCTACTCTGCTCATTACGCTGTACCTGTCTCGGTGTTATTTACCCAAGACCAAGTTTGGTGCTTGCCAGCAATAGCCCACTTATTTGTACCTAATAAGATATGTTGGAGCGTTTGTAACCCTTGTGGTAACACGGAAGATGCTTGGTTGGTCTCTACTGTCCTAGTAATAGAGTATTCACTGCCAGCGGTGAGCATTAAGCCCAGCGCATAATCAGCAAAGTTCTGTGTTTCGTACTCTTGGTAGAGCTCGGGCAGAGGTTGGTCGAAATCGATAACTAACACTCGATGCGACGGATATTGATGAAGGTAAAGATAAGCTTCGATCAGAGCGTTATGGAAAGTATCTTGCCCTGCGGCTATTGAAGTCAGTGGAATCGGTGCTTTGGCGGCAATGGTGGTTAGACCGGCTGCGGTATTATGTACCGACTGCGAGAACGCCATTGGTGAGGCATCGTCACCTTCTAATATCGACTGAATCAAAGTGGCGGTTCGATGCAACTCACCATGTCGGCTAGCAAAGACCAGATAATCAATCGAGGTGTCTTTTAATAGGGTTAACGCGGTTTGGACAGCAAGTTTGCTTTGCACACTCATTCGGCGGCGCATCATTGGAGGAATAGCTTTAAATTCAGTTGAGCCATCTTGTGGCCAATCTAAATTAGTGCTCCACGCTTGCCATTCAGCAATAGAATTGAGCCCCGCTGAATTTGCAGACCATTTCTCAATATTAAACGACATTAATTGGGATTGATTTGACATAGAGTATTGATTTGCTTTGAGTCTAACTAAATACTATGCGCGCTTATAAATAAACACAGATAAGGAATTTAAATGAAATTACTAAAAATAGCAGTTTCAATGTTATTCATATTCGTTCTTGCAGGATGTGGACGCGTCCAACCTGTAATGAATGTTGAGGATACTCCAGTTGCACTGAATCTTCAAAGTAAACAGGTTAAATCAGCTATTTCTGAATCTGCTGAAAATCGAGGCTGGTTGGTTTCAGAAATAAAGCCTGGTTTGATCCGCGCTGAATTGTATGTTCGTTCGCACCACGCTGTGGTTGAAATTCCTTATAGTGATAAGTTTTACTCTATTCTTTACGTTGAATCAGAGAATTTGAAGTACGACGATGGTGAAATACACCGTAATTACAACCGTTGGGTTAATAACTTAAACGTTGATATTAAACGTAAGCTTGCGCAAATGGCAGCTGAGTAACTCTCTATTATTTAAAGTTAGGTTTTTCGTGTCGGAATATAAATTAGATCCATTCAACGCATTAGAAGCAAAAACAGAAGCGCAGAAATTGTCTTTCGCTCCGATTGTTTTTCATACTGCTCGTACACTTCGTGATTTAGGCATTTTGAAAGCGTTAGATGACGCGGGCAACGAGGGTTTACCAGCAGAGTCTATCTCTGAATCGACCGGTGTCTCTGAGTACGGCGTGAAAGTCCTGCTCGATATGGCGTTAAGTGCTCATATTGTGACTTGGGAAAAGCCTAACTACAAAATGGCTAACCTTGGTTTCTACCTTCTGCATGATGGTATGACTAACGCAAACATGGATTTCACAGCCGATGTTTGTTATGCCGCGATGATGCATCTAACAGAAGCGATTGAAGAAGGCACACCTGCAGGCTTGAAAGAGTTGGGTGATTGGGAAACCATTTACCAAGGCTTGTCTCAATTGCCAGAAAAAGCAAAAGAGAGTTGGTTCAAGTTTGATCACTTCTATTCGGATCGCTCGTTCCCTGTGTTACTTGAAAAAGTCTTCAGCAAGAAACCTAAGTCGCTGGTGGATATCGGCGGCAACACGGGTAAGTGGGCGATGCAATGCTGCAACCATGATGCGGACGTTGAGGTGACGATTGTTGATTTGCCACAGCAGCTAGAAATGGCAATGGCAAACGCGGCAAAGCATGGTCATCAAGAGCGAGTCACGCCATTCCCAGCGAATATGCTCGATAAACAGCAAACTCTGCCAACGGGCGCGGATGTTTGGTGGATGAGTCAGTTCCTTGATTGTTTCTCGCCAATGGAGATTCTGAGCATATTAAAGCGCGTTCGCTCTCATATGTCAGAAGATGCGACTGTCTATATCCTTGAACTGTTTTGGGATTCACAGAAATACGATGCGGCTTCTTATAGCTTAAACGCGACGTCTCTCTACTTTACCTGCTTGGCCAATGGCAACAGTCGTTTTTACCGCAGTGAAGATTTCTTAGAGATTGTTGAAGAAGCGGGCTTTGAAGTGGTAACGCGTACCGACGATATCGGTCTTGGTCACACGCTTCTAGAATTGAAAGCTGGCGCGCAATAAAAATAACAAACATGGCTTAAATAATGAAAAAACTATCAACTCAAGTGGTGATCATCGGAGCTGGGCCATCAGGGTCTATTGCTGCGTCTTTACTTCATAAAAAAGGCATCGATGTTCGAGTGATTGAAAAGAGCGTATTCCCTCGCTTTTCTATTGGTGAAAGCCTATTACCAGCTTGTATGGAAGTGATTGAACAGGCTGGGATGACTGACGCAGTGATCAACGCTAACTTCCAATACAAAGATGGCGCTGCCTTTCGCAAAAATGGCGTTTATACGGCGTTTAATTTTGAAGACAAGTTCTCTTCTGGCCCTGGAACTACGTTTCAGGTTCAGCGAGGTGCCTTTGATAAGGTTTTGGCAGATACGGCTGAGGCGCAGGGTGTCTGCATTGATTACCAACATGAGTTAATGGGCATTAATTTCACCGACGACAGCACCATTTTAGATGTACAAGTGCTGGGTGGAGAGCGTTATCAGATAGAAGCGCAATACGTTCTGGATGGCAGTGGTTTTGGTCGAGTGCTACCAAAAATGCTTAACTTGGCAGAGCCGTCATCGCTCCCTCCACGCAAAGCTATTTTTACGCACATTAACGATCATATTGCAGAGGTGGATACCGATCTTGAATATGACCGAAATAAAATTCTTATCTCTGTGCATCCAACCAACCCTGATGTTTGGTATTGGTTGATCCCGTTTAGTAACGGTGTCTCTTCGTTTGGTGTCGTAGGAGAGCCTAAGTTCTTTGAGTCCTATCCAGAAGACAAGATTGCTGCAATTAAACAGCTGGCAGCGGAAGAGCCGGGCTTGGCTGAGATACTGGCAAGCGCCGAGTATCCAAACCCTGCGGGTGAAATTGGTGGCTATTCTGCCAATGTAAAACATTTGGCGACGGATAAGTACGCGTTGCTTGGCAATGCTGGTGAGTTCCTTGACCCGGTGTTCTCGTCAGGCGTGACGATTGCGATGAAGTCGGCACAGTTTGCGGTTGAGTGTGTCGAAAAGCAACTTAACGGTGAGAAGGTAGATTGGGAACGCGATTATGCCGCTCCTTTGATGGTTGGTGTAAACACCTTTAGAACGTATGTTGAGGGGTGGTACTCAGGTACTTTGCAGGATGTGATTTTCTATCAAGATCCAAATCCAAAGATTAAGCAGATGGTGTGCTCAATTCTGGCGGGTTACGCATGGGATCAAGCCAACCCTTATGTGAAAGAGTCTAAGCGCCGATTGGCGACACTGGCTGAGATATGCCGAAACTAGGTAATCGATTTTGTATGTAGCAATACTCTAAATTGCCACGATGGATCGTCATAAATTAAAAACAGCCGCAATGTGCGGCTGTTTTTGTATCTGAAAAATATGGGCGGTCAGCTTAATCGGATTTAAGCCTATTTTAAGTCGATGCTGTTCAACCGTCCCATAAATATAAGTAGATCAATTACGTCTTTGTGAGCATCAAGCAGCGCACGTTTGGTTTGGCTATAAGCGGCAAGTCGGCCGTGCTTTCTGATTGAACATACCTTGGTTTTGTACTTGTAGTCACCATTCTCAGAGAAGACGCGCCACTTAGCGATGTAGCACTCGTCGCGGTGCTCAGGATCACTCTGAGTTGGATTTGGCTTGAATACAATTTTGGGTTCTAAACTATGAGGCAGGCGCGTCATTAGGTAGGGCTCTTTGAGGACTTTGGGCCAAAATTTACCCCAAAGCTGTCTGCCCAGTTCATCTCTTAATTTAATGGTTTTCTTTAGTGCTTTGTCTTCACCCATACGAACAAAACCGACCGACCGATGCAGCACCGTATCTTCGGGAGTATGGATGTGGATCTTAAAAGCGGTTTTACCTTTCGAGATAAAGCGGTAACCGGTAGCACCAATTAGATTATTCTGACTCATAGTTTGCTAAGTGATGATTATGTTATTAATAAGATTACGCCAAATACTGCAAAACCGAAACTAATACCCATGAAAAAAATAAAGCCTTAGCATCTTTGCTAAGGCTTTATTAGAAACTCTGAGACGAGAGTGTCGCTAACTACATGATTTTCTGCATCACATCACCAATTTGAATGCTTCCCGCAAGGCTTGGCTGATCAATCGTGAGTTCCGCTTCGTTTTCGTAAACGCGAGAAACCGTTAGGGTGATGTCGCTTTGAGAAACCTTGTTGCGTGGCAAGCCGCGTTGGTCGATAAACGAACCTGTGTGCCACAGTTGCAACTTGTCACCTTGTTGTACGCCATGCATTCGACCTAAATCAATGGTCACAGTGTTACCAAATACCGCTGCAACCTCTGGAAGGGTGATCTTACATGACACTTCCGATTCTAAGTCCAACATAATATTACGGCTAACACGCAGCATCATGCTGCCGTAGGTTGATGCCCAGAAACGGGCACTGCGGGTGTCGACTTCACTGGTCTTAGCAAATGGCCACTTTGCCACTTCACGATAGCTACGGTTGTAAACCTGATGTCCTGTTTTACCATCGAAGACTTGCATCTCTAACGCAAACTGGCGATTGATGATGTCGTCTTTCAACAGTTTGGACTCGATGGTCGCGGTTAAATCGGTAATGTCGCCACCAATGATGTATTGTGCGCCAGTGTCTTGGGCGATCATCTTGATCACTTCAGGTCGACGTTTGTCGATGTCGTAATTGGTCGTGCCAACGGAAACAAAGCTGCGAGACTCTTGCGCCAGCTGTCGATCTACGACATGACCAAAATCATCACCGATGTTATAGATTCTGCCCATTACAGCTTGCTGTGGGGAAGTCACATCGATGTTGCCGACCAAAAATGTCTTCTTATATTGGCTCTCATGGCAAGCATTTGCCGAAGGATAGATATCGATCCTTGCGGTGATCATTATATTGCCACTGCGTTTTTTCTCTTTTTCTACCAAGATGTAGCGCACTTCATGATTGGTAAATTGAAACTCTTTTTTGTTTGCGTCGAGGTAGGGCGTGAGGTTGGCAATGCTACCAATGTCGGCTCCTGAGAACTGGATCGCTTTATATACCGCGTCTTCCAGAGCATGGACCCTTGCCGTTTCCTCTGACGATACGATGGCTGCTGTACCGGTAACCTCATACCAAGAGGCATGAGCACTGAAGCTTATGGTTATCAGTGAACTTATTGAAAATAAGTAAGAAATTATTTTTTTCATCTATTCGTTACCAGTTGGGTATAAATATTGCTTAACAAATAACTATAAGCTTGAAGCTGACTTAAGTGCGTTTTTCTTAATCTGAACCATTAATGAAAAGCAAAGACTGTTCCAACATTGTAATCCATTGAAAAGAATAATGGTGAGAACATATTGGAACAGGTGGCACTAAAACTATCTGGAGATTAGAGAATGAAAAAATGGCTCGTAGTAATGAGTGTCATGTTACTGACATCATGCGCTTATTCGCCGATCTATAACGGCAAGTCTGAATATTCAGGCAGTCAGTTTATGTTGATGGACAGCCCTCGCCATACCATGGATTTTTTTGTGGAAAGTATGACTGAAGATTTGATCATTTCGAATACAAGTATTTCAGCGAGAACGCCAATAGCAATTACTTCGTTTGTGGACCTGCAGCACATGGACACAACGAACTGGCTAGGCAACTCGGTATCAGAAGGCTTCATTCATCAGTTTCAGCGTCGTGGCTTCAAGGTGGTTGATTTTAAAACTACTGGCTCTATCCAAGTGACTCACCAAGGTGACTTTGCGTTGAGCCGCGATTGGAAAGACTTAGCTCAAGAGCAAGACGTACAGTATGTACTGACAGGCACCATGCTTCGCCAAGAAGGCGGTGTACTAGTAAATGCTCGCGTTGTTGGCATGCAAACTCGAATTGTAGTGGCGACGGCACAAGGCTTCTTACCTGCAGACCGTATTGGCCGTGACCTAGATACTCTCAACAGTATTCGAACTCAAGATGGCGTGATCATTCGTTCCGATCCAACGATCAGTCAGCCTTATACTGTTATTCTTCGCCCTTAGGAGTTCGAGATGAAGAAGTTAATGTTTGTTGTTGCCGCTTTATTGCTTGTTGGCTGTCAGCCATTGCAGAGCATGAGACCTGATGATTTCTTAGTGGCTGTTGGCTATGCGAGTATCAGTGAGCAGAAAGGTCGTAACGACGAAGAGAGACGTATCCGTGCGATGAGAGCCTCTAAGATCGATGCTTATCGTGAGCTTGCTGAACAGGTTTACGGCATGCGAGTAAGCGGTCGAGCAGAACTTGAAGATCAACGGCTTGGTACAGAGCGTACGTCAGGTGCGGTTGATGGTGTTATCCGTGGCGCAGAAGTGGTGCGCAGTTACCCTGTGGGTGATAGCTACGTAACAGAGCTTCAGTTGGATATTCGCAAGATGGATCAGCTACGTAACTACGGTGAAGTTCAGGCAGTACCTGAGAAGAGACAACAAACACTGTTCTAATTTCGGTGTTCGAATTGAATATTCAGTGATATTGGTTGCTACTCGCTTTCCAGATGGCATATCGGCAACCAATAACTAATATGGATGTAAAAGCGGCAAGTATGAAAATACTTGCCGCTTTTTTGTTTATCGATTTTGTCAGGGTGTTCAAAGGCTGATTAGAAATTTTGATAAAGGACAACGACAGAAATAGCCTGAGATACAGATACAGATACAGATACAGACTTAAGTAGGAGTGTTGTTGAAGAGGTAGCTTAACTAGGCTTTTACGTTGGTTCCCAGCGTGGAAATAGTATGCGTTTGACCACCGGCATTGTAGGTCATGCCAATTTTACCGTGGCTTTGCTGCATCATATTGCTAAGTTTTTTGAAGCTAAGGTGTGCTCGATTCAAGGCTTCGCCATTAACAAGGTTCGCTTGCTGGCAATCGTGCACTATCGACTGGATCTTTGTGACTAACTGAGCAAGTTCAGGATTCTCGGTCAGTTCTGAGATATTGGTATGGGTCGCGATTCGCTGATCGGTTGATCTTAATTGTTCAACAAGGACTACTTTTTCTTTGGCGATTCGCTCAATATCGTTTGATTGTCGGCTCGTAATAGCGGTTTTCTCTGAACTTAATAATTCAGATAAGGCTTTGGCATTTTGAAGTTGAAAATTAACTAAATCTGCTAGTGCCGCCATAACGTAAACCTATTCATAACCTCGTATGCTTTAAGACAATCACTTCAATCAAAAGTGAGTGTTGGCTTAAAGACCTTTTAATTCATCTTCGAACTTGATCATGTTGTCTGCCAGTTTTTCTGGATCAACAGTGTATGAACCGTTCGCAATCGCTTCTTTGATCGCTGCTACTTTCACAGAATCAAAGCTTGGTTGTGCTGCCATATCTTGGTGGAGCTGACCAATCGCTTTGCCTTGTTGGCTAAGTGAAACCGCATCTTTGCTTGCTGGTGATTTAGTTGATACATCAGAACGTGATGCCTCAGAACTAGAATCAGAGCGTACTGCTGATCGGTTAGTGGTCGTTAGGGTTTGCCCTGAACGAATATTATCAATGCCTGCCATAGTTAAGCCTTTTTCTTCAAAAATGGGAACCTGTACAGTCAATATCGACCAAGGGTTCGAATACTTTAGCAATTTTTAGCTCAATAGTCGAAAAGCGACAAAACACCGCCGCCGTCATATTTGGCGTTAGAGTAGAGAGTGAAATCGTTAACGATACCGTCAATTTAGAAGTAAAGAGTTAAAAGTAAACTGTGACTTCAGACATGCTGGTAACAATTCCTTCAATTATACGCTGTGATTTGTCATTTTTCACTCTTACTTGATCACCCATAGAGCCATCGGTAAGCGCAGTCCCTTTGGTGGTAATGGTCATGCCACCTTTTACTGCCTGTATGATAACCTTCTCGTTTCGGCAGACGACACAGATATCACCTCTTTCTACAACATCGCCCGGTCTTAGGTTCTTTTTTACCTTAGCGCCGATGACTTGTTGTGGGGCTGTGAAACCTTGGCGACGAAACTTGTTAAGAGAAATCATAGCGGTGGTGACATCGTATTGACCGACGATTTCGCCTCTCGCGAGTGAACGAGTGGTGGTGACAAGGGGCACCGACATCGAAAGACGCACGGGTACATAAACGCGCCACTCATCAGGAACACATTGCACTAAAACCGTAATACTGCTGCGGGTATTGGTGGTGGTTGAGGCGCTGGTCTCTAAAGGAATTGGGCAGTCTGTCGCTTTGATTCTTGAATCAACATTTGCTGAATTAACAAAGAGTTCGCCGCCTTGTGGCTGCTCTACCGTATCAAGGATATGTTGTTCTGCTGCAGACTGAATCATCTCAATTTGTTCTGGGGTCGCAGCTTGTACAAAAAAACTAAACAATATTGATAAAATGCCGATAAACTTAGCGACAGTTTTAAAAGTAGCTCTACACATTGCTATGGAAAAAAGCGGCAGATTTGTTTTATAATACATCATTCCGTTTCTCTAGTGGTTCGTAGCCTGCAGTAGACTAACACTTTTTATCCAAAAAAGTTTGATATGGAGATGAGCTCATGACGGGTATTCTTGATTCGGTGAATCAGCGTACGCAACTCGTCGGTCAAAACCGATTAGAATTACTAACCTTTCGCCTAATGGGGCGTCAGCGTTACGGCATTAATGTCTTTAAAGTAAAAGAAGTGCTTCAATGCCCTAAGCTGACGAAGATGCCAAACTTGAACCCACTGGTTAAAGGTGTCGCACACATTCGTGGCCAAACGATCTCTGTGATCGACTTGAGCTTAGCGATTGGTGGCCGTCCTACAACGGATGTTGAAAAGTGTTTTGTGGTTATCTCTGAGTTTAACCGAACCATTCAAGGTTTCTTGGTAAGTTCAGTAGAGCGCATTATTAACATGCACTGGGAATCGATTCTTCCGCCGCCGGATGGCGCAGGTAGAGCTAACTACCTGACAGCGGTAACCAACATTGACAATGAATTGGTAGAAATTCTCGATGTTGAGAAGATCCTTGCAGAAATTTCTCCTGTTGATGAAACAATGGACAGCAAGATTGCTGAAGACATTGCGAAAGTAGAACAAGAGAAAGAACTGGTTCGTCGCATTTTGATCGCTGATGACTCGACCGTTGCTCGTAAGCAGGTCCAACGTGCTATTGAGTCAATTGGCTTTGAAGTTATCTCAGTGAAAGATGGTAAAGAGGCCTATGAGAAGCTGGTGCAGATGTCATCAGAAGGCAGTATTTACGACCAGATTTCGTTGGTGATTTCAGATATCGAAATGCCAGAGATGGATGGATACACGCTAACTGCTGAGATTCGTCGTCACGCCGAACTTAAAGATTTATACGTAATTTTACACTCATCATTGAGTGGTGTATTTAACCAAGCCATGGTTGAACGCGTAGGAGCTAACTCCTTCATCGCGAAATTCAACCCTGATGAGCTTGGTGCAGCGGTAAAAGCTGCGTTAACTAACTAAAAGAGACATTAATGACTGCTATAACAATAAGTGATCAAGAGTATCGCGATTTCAGCCGTTTCTTAGAATCTCAATGTGGCATTGTATTAGGTGACAGCAAGCAGTATTTAGTGCGCAGTCGTTTAAGCCCATTAGTAACGAAGTTTAAGTTAGCTTCGTTATCTGATTTGTTGAGAGATGTAGTAACAGGTCGAAACCGTGAGCTGCGTGTGGCTGCTGTCGATGCCATGACGACGAACGAGACACTTTGGTTCCGTGATACTTACCCGTTTGCTGTGCTTGCGGATAAGCTTCTACCGGAAATAGCGGCAAATAAACGTCCTATTAAGATTTGGTCTGCCGCAAGCTCTTCAGGCCAAGAAGCATACTCAATGGCAATGACGATTCTTGAAACTCAAGCTCGTAAGCCGGGTATGCTGCCAAATGTATCGATTACCGCAACTGACATCTCAGCAAGTATGTTGGATATGTGCCGCACGGGCGCGTACGACAACCTAGCTTTGGGACGCGGACTTTCTCCTGAGCGTCGTCGTACCTTCTTTGAAGATGCGGGTGATGGTCGTATGAAAGTGAAAGACAACGTGAAGCGCATGGTGAACTTCCGTCCTCAAAACTTGATGGACAGCTATGCATTGTTAGGCAAGTTCGACATCATTTTCTGTCGTAACGTGCTGATTTACTTCTCACCTGATATGAAGTCAAAGGTACTTAACCAGATGGCAAACAGCCTCAACCCTGGTGGTTACCTACTATTGGGTGCGTCTGAATCGTTAACAGGCTTAACGGATCGTTTTGAAATGGTTCGCTGTAATCCAGGCATCATCTACAAATTAAAGTAATGAATAGCACCAGTATAAGGTGCGACGTTACTGCTTAAATTCAAAACCTAGCCAAGTGCTGGGTTTTCTTTTTCCTGCTTAAGCTATATCTTTAAGTCAGAGTGACATTCCAATTTACTCTATTTTTTGGCTTGTATATTGCAAGTTTACCTACGAGTAACCTGTAAAAGTATTGATAGACCGCTTTGTTTTAAAAGTTGGTATATATATTGCTTTGGTTATTTCATAACAGTCAGTTCTTGAGTTGAGGTTTACATGGCTATTTCTTTTGACAATGCTTTGGGCATTCACCAGCACACAGTTGGTGTACGTGAGCGTAACGCTGAGGTGCTTTCCACCAATATCGCGCAAGCAAACACGCCTGGGTATAAAGCAAAGGGATTAGACTTTAAGAAATCACTGCAAGCGGCAAGTTCTGGGGCAAGCATTGGTCTTAGCCGTACAGATGGTCGGCACATTTCTGCCTCAACAACGGTGAACGGGGAAACGAAGTATCGAATTCCTACACAACCTGATACAGGAGATGGCAACACGGTTGATTTGGATTTGGAAAGAAACCTTTTCATGCAAAACCAAATTAGGCATCAAGCCTCTCTCGACTTCTTAGGAAGTAAGTTCAAGAATTTAACTAAAGCGATTAAAGGGGAATAATTAGATGAGCTTATTTAATGTATTCAATGTGACTGGTTCTGCGATGAGTGCTGAATCTGTTCGTCTAAATACTACCTCGAGCAACCTTGCAAACGCGGACAGTGTAAGTAGTTCTGCTGAAGAAACTTACAAGGCTCGCCACGCAGTGTTCGGCGCTGAGTTAAATCGAGCACGCAACAGTGACCACACTGTGCCTGTGAAAGTATTGGGTATTGTAGAAAGCGATAAGCCGCTGAGCGCGGAGTACAACCCTGATCACCCATTAGCGAACAACGAAGGCTACATCTACAAGCCTAACGTGAACGTTATGGAAGAGATGGCAAACATGATTTCGGCATCACGTGCGTACCAAACGAACGTACAGGTTGCTGACTCGAGTAAACAAATGCTGCTGCGTACGCTGCAGATGGGTCAATAAGGATAAGGAGGTAGCACATGGCTGGAATCAACAACAATGTTGGTCAAAGCGGCTTGTCCTATGTTGACCAGCTGAAGAGTCTTCAAGATGGCGCTAAAAAGCCCGATGAAACAACAGGTAAGCAGGATCTTAAACAAGAAGATTTCTTATCTTTGTTGACTAAGCAACTAGCACAACAAGACCCTTTCAAGCCGGTTAGCAATGACCAGATGATTGCGCAAATGGCTTCATTTGCGACTGTAGATGGCATTGGCAAAATGAATACACAGTTTGAAAGCTTGAATTCATCAATGACCTCTAACCAAGCACTTCAGGCATCCTCTTTGGTTGGTCGTGACGTATTGGTTCCTGGTGCGGCAGGTGTAAAACCCGGTGATGGCGGTATGGCGGCAATGGTTAAGCTTCCTCAGGCAATGGACAATGTAATGGTCCGTGTTGAGAACGAAGTTGGCCAATTGGTTCGCACATTTGATATCGGCTCTAAACCATCTGGTGATACACGTGTTGAATGGGACGGAAAAGACGAAGACGGTAACCCATTGCCGGCCGGTAAATATAACGTGAAAGCGTCGGGTTTACTGGATGGCGAGAACACAGAGTTCCAAGTTTCCAGTTATGCGAACGTGAACAGTGTGCTTCTTGGTAAGGGTGATGGCAACGTACTACTCAATCTGGCTGGTTTCACATCGCCAGTACGACTTGCTGAAGTACTAGAAGTTGGTAAAGCGTAGCTCTTTATTGAGTGACTATGCTAGCTAGATAGATTAGGAGAATATTGGAATGTCATATGTAGCTTTAAGCGGCCTATCCGCTGCACAATTAGACCTGAATACAACCAGTAACAATATTGCGAACGCAAACACGTTTGGCTTTAAAGAGTCTCGTGCAGAGTTCGGTGATGTTTACTCAAACTCGTTGTTTACTAACGCAAAAACGACGTCTGGTGGTGGTGCGCAAGCTAGCCAAGTGGCGCAACAGTTCCACGAAGGTTCAAGTATTTATACGAACAACCCAATGGATTTGCGTGTAAGTGGTACAGGTTTCTTTGCAGTATCGAAAGATCGCATGGTGCCAGAGATTAACGAACTAACGCGTAATGGTGCATTTCACCTAAACAAAGACAACTACATGGTTACGGCTAATGATGAGTTTCTTTTAGGTTACGATGTGGATCCAAACTCGGGTGAAGTTCTTTCTTACGCGCCAAAGCCTCTCGACATTCCTGCTGAGTTTGGTAAGCCAAAACAGACAGAAAACATTGAAGTAGGGGTCAACCTTCCTGCAAATGGTGATCTTAAAGACCCGGCTGCATTTAACTACCAAGATGCTGATACTTATAACCGTGCAACGTCTTCGACGGTATACGATTCTATGGGTCAGTCTTACAAGTTAACGACTTACTACCTCAAAGATCAGACTCAACCAAACACTTGGCAAACGTACTACACCATGTCAGATGAGAATGGTGAGAAGCCATTGAACATTACTGGCGGTGATGCGACGAATGCAACAGGTCATGTTGGTCACACAATGAAGTTCAACAATGATGGTACGTTAGCAAGCCTAAACAGTGGTCAGCCAATTAACTCTGATCCTCTAGGGGCAGGTGCGAACCCAATTGACTTGAACGGTGCCGATCCAACACAGGTGCTTAAGTTTGGTCTGGATTCTTCAACTCAGTTTGCCGCTCCGTTTGAATTGACTAAGTTTGATGAGGATGGCGCGACAACAGGTTTCTTAACAAAAATCGATTTCGATGAGTACGGCAGTGTTCTAGGTACTTACTCAAATGGTGAAAACGTGATGCTTGGCCGTGTAGGCTTGGTTCGTGTACCAAATGAGCAAGGCCTGGATAAGAAAGGCGGTACTCAATGGGATTCTACCAACGACTCTGGCGATAAGATCTGGGGTGAATCGAACAAAGGTTCATTTGGTAGCATCAACAACGGCTCGCTAGAGCAGTCGAATATCGATATGACTCAAGAACTGGTTGATTTGATTTCTGCTCAACGTAACTTCCAAGCGAACTCGCGTTCTCTAGAAGTACACAACCAGCTACAACAGAATATTCTTCAGATTCGTTAATCGTTTCGAGCGTTTGAATCATCTGCGAATACCCAATTCAATGTTATTGAATTGGGTATTGTTGTTTGTCTTCTTATTTGCCGCCCCTATTGCCGCACGGTAATGCCACTGGCAACAATTCTTCCTGAATGCTCCTTTAATGATCACCCATCCTTGTTCATTTTATATTTAAACTATTGATAAGTAACAGTTAAAAATATTGGCACAGTGTTTGCTTTATAAGCTCTAGAAGATGATTTTTTGGAGCAAAATTATGGATCGCGCACTGTTTCTTGCCATGAGTGGCGCAAAGCAAAATATGCAGGCTTTGCAGCTACGTGCAAACAACCTTGCCAACGTGAGTACAACTGGTTTCCGTGCTGATTTAGCACAAGCACGTTCAATGCAAGCGTATGGTGAAGGCATGCCTACTCGTGTTTTCAGCATGACAGAGCGTCCTGGTCATAATTTTGCGCAAGGTAGTGTGGTTACCACTGGCCGAGATCTCGATGTTACCGTTCAAGGTGATGGTTGGATTTCAGTGATGGATAACACCGGCCGCGAAGGCTTAACGCGTAACGGTAATCTAAGGGTTGACCAAAACGGTTTGCTAACTAACGCAAGTGGCCATTTGGTGCTAGGTGAGAACGATGCGCCAATCACACTGCCCATCCCAATCAGTAAAGTAGAAATTGGTACTGACGGTACGATTTCGGTGATTCCTCAAGGCGCTCCAGCTGAAGAATTGGCCGTAGTTGATCGTATTAAGCTTGTACGTCCAGACAACCAAACTTTGTTTAAAGATACGAATGGTCTATTCCGTTCGAAAAACCCAGATCAGGCATACGAAGCAGATGCAGCGGTAACGTTGCTAAAAGGTGCTATCGAAGGCAGTAACGTAAATGCCGTAGGTGAAATGACCAGCTTAATTGACTTACAACGTCAGTTTGAAATGCAGGTCAAGATGATGAGCACAGCAGAGGAAATGGACAAGTCGTCTGATTCACTGCTTCGTATGAGCTAATAGAGTTTAAAGGAAATTGCTATGCATCCAGCACTATGGGTAAGTAAAACAGGTTTAGACGCCCAACAAACCAATATCTCAACGATTTCGAACAACCTTGCCAACGCCTCGACCATTGGTTTTAAAAAGAGCCGCGCGGTATTTGAAGATCTGTTCTACCAGAACATCAACCAACCGGGTGGTCAATCGTCTCAGAACACTGAGCTGCCAAGTGGTTTGATGTTGGGTGCTGGTTCTAAAGTTGTTGCTACTCAGAAAGTGCACACGCACGGTAACGCACAAACAACGTCGAACAGCCTAGATATGATGATCGAAGGTGACGGCTTCTTCCAAGTTGAGATGCCAGACGGTGAAACTGGTTACAGCCGTAATGGTCAGTTTACTCTGAACGGTGACGGCGCAATCGTAACATCGGGCCAAGGTTACCCTCTACAACCAGAAATAGTGATTCCTGAAGACGCGATCTCAGTAACGGTTGGTAACGACGGTGAAGTATCGGTTCGTCTACGTGGTGAGCAAAACAACGTCGTAGTTGGCCAAATCACGATTACAGACTTCGTAAACCCAGGCGGTTTAGAGCCAGTCGGTCAAAACCTTTACTTACCGACTGGTGCGAGTGGTGACCCGCAAGAAGGTGTACCGGGCTTCGATGGCCTAGGTAACATTCGTCAGTCGATGCTAGAAACATCGAACGTAAACGTAACCGAAGAGCTGGTAAACATGATTGAAGCTCAACGTGTATACGAAATGAACTCAAAAGTTATCTCGTCAGTAGACAAGATGATGAGCTTTGTTAACCAACAGCTGTAATTGGTTTGTTAGCCGTTTACTTATTCGAATTCATCAACGTGTTTCTACTAATTGATCCATTGACCACTGCCTGCTGAGAGTATATCGCCATGAAACGTATTTTTTGTTTAGCTCTGTTTATGTCTATGACGGGTTGTGCTGTGCTGGACCCGATAGAGACTCCAGCAGAAGAAAACGCAACCACAGTAGTTGATGCAGTGGAAGGTGATAAGTCGGCTGAAGAGAGCTCAGGCATTATCGACACGCTTCGTGGTAGAACCGATCCAATTGCAGGTGACCCTGCATGGGCGCCAATCAATCCAAAGCAGAAACCAGAGCATTACGCAGCGGCAACGGGTTCACTATTCAATGTGAATCATATTGGCAGCATGTACGATGACTCAAAACCGCGTGGTATTGGTGACATCATTACTGTGGCGCTAGATGAGAATACTCGAGCGACCAAAAAAGCCAACGCAGACATGTCTAAGTCGAACGATGCATCGATGGAGCCTTTGGCCGTTGGTGGTCAAGAGCTAACGATCGATAAGTACAACTTCTCTTACGATCTGAGCAACACCAATACCTTCGCTGGTGACGCATCAGCCAACCAAAGTAACAGCATCAGCGGCTACATTACCGTAGAAGTTATTGAAGTATTAGCCAACGGTAACCTAGTGGTTCGTGGTGAAAAGTGGATGACATTGAACACAGGCGATGAGTATATCCGCCTGAGTGGCACTATCCGTCCAGACGATATTGATTTCGAAAATACCATCGCTTCAAACCGTGTTTCTAACGCAAGAATTCAGTACTCGGGTACGGGCGTGCAGAAAGATATGCAAGAGCCTGGATTCTTGGCACGATTCTTTAATGTATCTCTGTAGGGCTTGAGAGGGTGTCGACATACTGATAGCCTCTATCACTCAGCCATATTTAGCTAAGCTATTATAAATTAAAGCAATACAGACAGGTTACTCAATGAAAAAACTAACACTCGTACTATTCGGCATGCTATTTCTTGCCACCAGTGCCCATGCTGCGCGTATTAAAGACGTGGCAAAAGTGGCGGGTGTTCGTAGTAACCAACTTGTTGGCTACGGTTTGGTGACAGGTTTGCCGGGTACAGGTGAGACAACTCCCTTTACCGATCAAACGTTTAACGCAATGCTGCAAAATTTTGGCATCCAATTGCCGCCCGGCACTAAGCCAAAAACCAAAAACGTAGCGGCTGTTATTGTGACTGCTGAACTGCCAGCTTTCTCTAAGCAAGGTCAGGAAGTTGACGTAACCGTGTCTTCTATCGGTTCGGCAAAAAGCCTACGTGGTGGTACGCTGCTACAAACCTTTTTAAAAGGTCTTGATGGCCAGGTGTATGCCGTAGCGCAAGGTAACTTGGTAGTAAGTGGTTTTAGCGCGCAGGGTAACGACGGTTCTAAGATTGTCGGTAACAACCCTAACGTTGGCATCATCTCTAGCGGTGCAACGGTTGAACAAGAGATTCCAACCCCATTCGGTCGCGGTGACTATATTACCTTCAACCTAATCCAATCAGATTTTACAACGGCTCAGCGTTTGGCTGATGCGGTTAACAACTTCTTAGGCCCACAAATGGCGTCTGCGGTAGACGCGACGTCAGTAAAAGTTCGTGCACCTCGAGAAATCAGCCAACGTGTGGCTTTCCTGTCTGCAATTGAAAATATCGAATTCGACCCTGCAGAAGGTTCTGCAAAAATCATTGTTAACTCTCGTACCGGTACGATCGTGGTTGGTAAGCACGTTCGCTTAAAAGCGGCGGCGGTAACGCACGGTGGTATGACGGTCGCAATCAAAGAAAATCTCAACGTAAGCCAACCGAATGCATTTTCTGGCGGCCAAACAGTAGTGGTTCCTGATTCAGATATCGAAGTCACTGAAGCTGATGGCAAGATGTTTAAGTTTGAACCTGGCCTAACGCTGGATGATTTGGTTCGAGCAGTTAACGAAGTCGGCGCAGCGCCTTCTGATCTAATGGCAATCCTTCAAGCACTGAAACAAGCGGGTGCGATTGAAGGCCAATTGATCATTATCTAAGGGGTTAAGCATGATTAAGAATAACAATGACATCGGCTTTATCCACGACATCGGCAGCCTAGACCGCCTTCGTCAACAAGCGGTAAACGGTGAAGAAGGCAGCGAGAAAGAAGCATTAACCGCTGCGGCAAAACAGTTTGAATCAATTTTTACCTCAATGTTGTTTAAGTCGATGCGCGATGCAAACTCAAGCTTCAAATCGGATATGCTGAATAGCCAGAACGAGCAGTTTTATCGCCAAATGCAAGATGAGCAAATGGCGAGTGAGTTGAGTGCTTCGGGTTCGTTAGGTCTTGCGGATATGATTGTGGCGCAGTTAAGCGCGGGTCAAGCAAGCGATGCGACGGAAGATAAGGTTCGTAGTGAAGGCTTTGATACTTCATTGCAAAGACCTCAGTACTCAGGCCGTTCAGAAGGTCGAGCATCAGAAGTACAATCTGCGCAAGCAGCAAAACAGCCAGTATCCTTTGATTCTCCAGAATCGTTTGTGACCTCAATGAAGCCTTACGCAGAAAAAGCAGCGAGCGCGCTTGGTGTGGACTCGTCTCTACTATTGGCACAAGCTGCCCTTGAAACGGGTTGGGGTTCTAAAATGGTTAAGAACTCTTTGGGCAACAGCAATAACCTATTCAACATCAAAGCAGACAGAAGTTGGAAGGGCGATAAGGTTGCTACGCAGACACTTGAGTTCCACGGTAAAACAGCCGTTAAAGAGTCGGCTTCTTTCCGTTCTTACTCAAACTTTGAAGATAGCTTTAACGACTATGTGAAGTTCTTGAACGAAAACCCAAGATACGAAACGGCATTGCAGCATCAAGGTAACTCAGAGAACTTCATCAAAGGTATCCACCAAGCAGGTTACGCAACTGACCCTAACTATGCAGATAAGGTATTGCGCGTTAAAGCTAAGATTGATGAGATGAACTAATCACCTTTAATGAACATTGAGAGCTTGCCATTGGCAGGCTCTTTTCCTATCTATCACCTCAAGTTTTGCTGCGAAGTCTGTAGTTATCTCCTTACACTTCAATAAATTATTGCCTTTGAATTCTCAGTTTTATCTATTGGCATATATATTGCTTTATCTCTTGATGATATGCAGTTGTAGTTAATCAGTTTGCGCTGATTTTGTTAAGTTTTTTGGGGGCATTATGGCGTCGGATCTTCTGAATGTAGGGGCACAAAGTGTTCTTACCGCTCAGAGACAGCTAAACACCACAGGTCATAACATTTCTAACGCCAACACAGAGGGCTATAGCCGCCAATCTGTGATTCAAGGTGTGAATGACCCGCGCCAGTACGGTGGCCAAACCTATGGTATGGGTGTGCATGTGGAAAATGTTCGCCGCTCTTGGGACCAATTTGCCGTCAATGAACTTAACCTATCGACAACCAATGCCGCCAACAAAGGTGATACCGAAGCCAGCCTAGATATGCTGTCGGGCATGTTGTCATCGGTTGCTTCGAAGAAGATCCCAGAAAACCTCAACGAGTGGTTTGACTCGGTTAAAACATTGGCCGATACACCGAATGATGTTGGTGCGCGAAAGGTTGTATTAGAAAAGGCTGGGCTATTAACTAAAACCTTGAACGAATTTCATGAAACAGTTCGACAACAGTCTGATTCTACTAATAAAAAGTTAGATATGGGTATCGAGCGAGTTAACCAACTGGCTTACGAGATCCGTGACGTACAACGCTTAATGATGCGAACTCCTGGGCCACATAACGACCTTCGGGATCAGCACGAAAAGCTTATTAATGAGCTGTCTGGTTATACCAAAGTCACGGTAACTCCGCGCTCAAACGCCGAAGGATTTAACGTCCATATCGGTAATGGCCATACCTTGGTTTCAGGTAGTGAAGCAAGCCAACTGAAAATGGTTGATGGCTTGCCCGATGCGCATCAGCGTCGCTTGGCGATTGTTGAAGGGAAGTCTTTAAAACCGATCACCAGCAGTGATATCGACGGAAAAATCGGTGCCATGTTAGACATGCGAGACGAGCATATTCCAGCAATCATGGATGAGCTTGGTCGTTTGGCGACGGCGTTTTCGTACAAGGTAAATAGTCTTCAAGAGCAAGGTTTGGATCTCAACGGCAACGTAGGCCAAGATATTTTCACCGATGTGAACTCAGAGCTGGTGGCAAAATCTCGTGTCACGGCTAGTGGGCAGTCAACAGCGGATGTTGCGGTATATATCGATGACACCTCTGCCTTAAAAGGTGGTGAGTACGGCCTTAAGTATGACGGCAGTGATTATGTCGTGACTAAGCCGAATGGCGAAACCGTTAAGGTGACGACCGACTCTAGTGGTAACGCTTTTTATCTTGATGGCATGCGAGTGGAAATACGTAATCCTCCTGAACTTGGCGAGAAGTTATTACTGCGCCCTACGCGCAACTTTGCTGCGCAGATTCAGATGGAAACTAAAGACCCTAGAGATATTGCCGCACAAAGTTATGAGGCATCGACCACCTTTGCTAAAGGCACTGCGGGGTTCAAAATTTTAGCGGCTGGCCAATTACGTGAGTTCGAAGTGGTTGTATCGCCAAAGGGTGAGCAATTTGCCGTGACGGATCCAAAGGGCAACATTTTAATGCAGCCGCAACCGTATCCGCCACAAGGGCCTGTGACCATCAATGGCACCACCTTTGAGCTAACAGCCGGTGCGGTGGCAAACGATAAATTTACGGCAAACCTTGTCCCATCAGAAGGCGATAACGGAAACCTACGTAAGCTACAAGATCTCCAAACAGGTAAGATCTTGAATGATGGTGAGTCTACGATTTTAGACCTTTACCACAATTTGAACACCAATACGGGCTTGAAGTCTTCCACGGCAAATCGCTTGAGTGATATCGCGACGCTAGAAAAGCAGTCAGCTCAAGAACGTATTGCTTCGATTTCGGGGGTTAACCTCGATGAAGAAGCGGCAAATATGATGAAATTTCAACAAGCGTATATGGCTTCGTCACGCATCATGCAAGCAGCCAACGATACGTTTAACACCATTTTGGCTCTGAGATAGGAAGGTATAAATGTTGAATCGCATCTCTAGCTTCCACAATTATCAGTCAGTACAAAACGACTTGCGCCGCCAAGAGAACAAGGTGCATCACAACCAAGCGCAGCTCGCTTCTGGTAAGAAGTTGCAGTCGCCGAGTGATGACCCATTGGCGACGCACTATTTACAGAATATTGGTCAGCAGTCAGAGCAGCTTAAACAGTATGTAGATGCGATTACTTTAGTAAGAAACCGTCTTGAACATCATGAGGTATTGGTCTCCAACACTGAAGGCTTTGCTGATGAAGCAAAACGAACCGTGATGGAAATGATCAACGGTGCACTTTCTCCAGAAGACCGCTTAGCTAAGAAGCGTGAAATTCAAGAACTGGCGAATAACTTTCTGCATTTAGCCAACTCTCAAGATGAGTCGGGTAACTACACATTTGCGGGTACTAAACCAAAGAACCAACCTTTCTTTCGAGATAATGAAGGGAACGTGACTTACCAAGGTGATGACTATCAACGCAAGATGCGTGTGGCAAGCAGCTTTGAAATGGCGATGAATGATCCCGGCAGCAAAATGTTTATGGAAATAGACAACCCGTTCGGGGATTACGAGCCTCAATATGAGCTTGAGCCTGCGTCTGAGTTATTGCTCGGGCGTGCGACCAACAGCGATGAAGATGGGTCTACTTATAAAGTGACTTTTGTCGACATGCAGACGGGTAATTTCGCTTATCAGCTTGAAAAAGACGGTGCAGTGGTTGCAGCAGAAGATTTTGATCCTTCGACAGGCATTGTTTACGAAGGGCTGAATATTCAAGTCAAAGGCCAGATCACTAAGGGTGACTCCATCACCTTAGAGCCGAGAGAGACATTCTCTATCTTTGATACGTTCAAAGAGGCGGCAGAACAGGCAGAAAACCCTGTGTCGGATGCATCGGCAACGGCGAAATTGCACCAAGTAACAGAAGAGTTCCATGCTGCGTTTATCCATTTAACTAAGGCGAGAACCGATGTCGGTGCACGCTTGAGTACCTTGGATATTCAAGAGCAACAACATGAAGATTTTAAGTTGTCTTTGGCGAAAGCAAAAAGCAACTTTGAAGACTTGGATTATTCGAAAGCCATCATTGAATTCAATGAAAACTCTCGAGCACTCCAAGCTTCACAACAAGCGTTTGGCAAAACAAAAGACCTGACCTTGTTTAATTATATTTAATGATCAATCGGTATTTAGTGGTGAGCTGCTGTTCATCACGGAGTCGATTCTTTGCCTTATGTGCTATGCCATACGTGCGAATGACTTCAATACTTGCCGCTTTTTTATACGAAACGTTTTGTTTTTCAAGATAGCGGCAAAAAACGGCAATCAGGAGGGTATACGTTGTTTCACCCTCAAAGAACAAACAATCATAATCGCGTTTAATTTTTTGTAAGTTTTTGATTTTTATTTAATTAAAAAATTATTTATACAAAATTAAACTTGGCATACAACTTGTATCTGTGTTGGTTATAAATGATTAATACAGATCTTAAACCCTGAATAGGGTTTATCGAGTAATACACGGTCAGTGCTTATCCATATGAGAGTAAAGCTGGCCGCTTCGCAGAAAGTTTGCGAACTCATAAGGAGAGCAAAATGGCTATCAATGTAAGCACTAACGTATCTGCTATGACAGCACAACGTTACCTGAATAAAGCGTCTAATGACTTAGCGACTTCTATGGAGCGTTTGTCATCTGGTCACAAGATCAACAGCGCGAAAGATGATGCAGCAGGTCTGCAAATCTCGAACCGCTTAACGGCTCAATCTCGTGGCCTTGATGTAGCAATGCGTAATGCTAACGACGGTATTTCGATTGCTCAAACCGCTGAAGGCGCGATGAATGAATCAACCAACGTACTGCAACGTATGCGTGATCTAGCGATTCAATCATCAAACGGCACTAACTCTCCAGCAGAGCGTACTGCACTGAACGAAGAGTCAATGGCACTTCAAGATGAGCTTAACCGTATCGCGGAAACAACCTCTTTTGGTGGCCGTCGTCTACTGAATGGTTCATTTGGTGAAGCGTCGTTCCAGATTGGTTCTAACTCTGGTGAAGCGATGATCATGGCGTTGACTAGCATTCGTGCCGATGATTTCCGCATGGGTGGTACTACGTTTGATTCAGAAAACGCGAAAGATAAAGATTGGCAAGTGCCGCCAACTGCAAGCGATCTTAAGTTCGAATTTAAGACTAAAGCGGGCGAAGACATCATTCTAGATATCAACACCAAAGCGGGTGACGATATTGAAGAACTGGCGACTTACATTAATGGTCAATCTGATCTAGTGAACGCATCGGTTACCGATGAAGGGCGTTTACAGTTGTTCGTTGCTGAACCTGATCTTGAGGGTTCAATGTCTATCTCTGGTGGTCTAGCATCTGAGCTAGGTATTAAGAGTGAAGGCCGTGCAACATCAGTTCAAGATATCAGCCTAACAAGCGTTGCAGGTTCACAGAACGCAATCAGTGTGATTGATTCTGCAATGAAGTACGTAGATTCACAGCGTGCTGATTTGGGTGCGAAACAGAACCGTCTAAGCCACAGTATTAATAACTTGGCAAACGTACAAGAGAACGTAGACGCTTCTAACAGCCGAATCAAAGATACGGACTTTGCGAAAGAGACGACGCAAATGACCAAGTCACAAATTCTGCAACAAGCAGGTACTTCGATACTTGCTCAAGCAAAACAGTTGCCTAACTCTGCAATGACATTGTTGCAATAGTTATTGGTTGAACTTGCTGCTCGTGTTCAGACGTGAGCCATGCAGCAAGGGAAACTGGCAAGCATGCTTACTATTGAGTGTTTAGCTCTCTCATCTCTCACCTGCTATCCATTTTTACGGTAAGAATGCAACGGCAAGTCGGAAATGTGTTCATTTCTCGATGATCTCCACACAGGCTCTGACGCGCCAACTAGCCCCGGTTCTCTCAAAGGAAAAGGGGCTTTTTCCTTTCTGTGTTTCTTGTTTTTGCTACTTACTTCCCTGCGAATTTTCTCGCTCTACCTTTCTTAGATCTCTATTTGACGGCTCTTCTTCACGACAAATAATTTCATCTATTGCACAAGATTTGCCTACCCCAGAGATCTTTGGTGATTGATCATTTCTCCACCTTGACTAATTTAGATGTCGATTCGTACGTTTTTTAAACAGGTTGAAATCTTTTTTCAATTGAAATCTATCTCTGTAATAGAAAGTGATGAAAATTAAATTATTGATAAATATCAGGTTAATAATTTTTTTTTGGTTTTTTAAAAGTTTTTCTAAAGCTTCTGAATTTCGCGCCGTTATTAAAAGTAACTTTGAGAGAACTACTTTGGTTTTCCGAGACGTCGGAAACCGCTATACCGGAAAATCAATTGGAGAAATCACCATGGCAGTGAATGTAAATACAAACGTTTCAGCGATGACAGCACAACGTTACCTAAACAACGCAAACAGCGCACAACAAACATCAATGGAGCGTCTAGCTTCAGGCTCTAAAATCAACAGCGCGAAAGATGACGCTGCGGGCCTACAAATCTCTAACCGTTTGAATGTTCAGAGCCGCGGCCTTGATGTTGCTGTACGTAACGCGAATGACGGTATCTCTATTGCACAAACTGCTGAAGGTGCAATGAACGAAACAACGAACATCCTGCAACGTATGCGTGATTTGTCTCTACAATCTTCAAACGGCTCAAACTCAAAATCTGAGCGTGTAGCGATTCAAGAAGAAGTAACAGCACTTAACGACGAACTAAACCGTATCGCGGAAACTACGTCTTTTGGTGGCAACAAGCTGCTTAACGGTACTCACGGTACTAAATCATTCCAAATCGGTGCGGATAACGGTGAAGCGGTAATGCTTCAACTGAAAGACATGCGCTCTGATAATGCTCAGATGGGTGGTAAGAGCTACCAAACTGAGAACGCGAAAGACAAAGATTGGAACGTTCAAGCTGGCTCTAACGACCTAAAACTGTCGTTCACTGATAACTTCGGTCAAGCACAAGAAATCGACATCAGCGCAAAAGCGGGTGACGACATCGAAGAGCTAGCAACTTACATCAACGGTCAACAAGACTCTGTGAAAGCGTCTGTAACTGAAGATGGTAAGCTACAAATGTTTACTGGTAACAACAAAGTTGAAGGCGAAGTGGCATTCTCTGGTAGCCTTGCTGGCGAACTAGGCATGCAACCTGGCAAAGACGTAACGGTTGATACTATCGACGTAACGTCTGTTGGCGGCGCACAAGAGTCTGTAGCGGTTATCGATGCGGCACTTAAGTATGTCGACAGCCACCGTGCTGAACTGGGTGCTTTCCAAAACCGTTTCGACCACGCTATCAGCAACTTAGACAACATTAACGAAAACGTTAATGCATCTAAGAGCCGTATTAAAGATACCGACTTCGCGAAAGAAACGACTCAGATGACTAAGTCTCAGATCCTTTCTCAAGCTTCAAGCTCGATTCTTGCTCAAGCGAAGCAAGCACCGAACTCGGCACTTAGCCTACTAGGTTAATCGATTGAAAGGCCACGTTGACTATAAGTAGTTTTGATCATAAGCGTTAACGTTAGGCTTCCACAAATTAGCTCGTGGTGAGAGATGAGCGCTAAACAGACCCAGCTTCGGCTGGGTTTTTTATTGCCTGAAATTTGGTGAAGGTGTATTTGGAAAAGTGTAGTGCGGGTAAACAGAAGCAAAAGCGAGATTCCCTATCACGCTCGTTCCTCACTGTAGGGAATGACGGGATCGGGAAATGATAATTTCATCGCTTATTGTACCGAAGCTACCTTTCGTCATTCCAGAACCGAGTAAAACGAGGTATCAGGAATCTGACTTTTAATGAGCGGACTTGTTTAGTTCTCGCTTATCATTCTAGGGAGTGACGAGCTACTTATTGGTCGATGAGAAGATTCATCGTCATCCCAGAATCGAGTAGAACGAGATATCAGGGATCTCTTTTGGTTTTATATTCAACACCACGCTCAATAATCAAGAAAACGGGAAACTTTAGCGAATGTCGCCCTATTAATTGAAGCCCGATCACACTTTCCTTTGTTGTTGAAAAGAATATGAAAAAAAGCGCATTTTTTATTAAAGCTTCTAATTAAGGGGCCGTTAAAGGGATTGAGAGAAATGATATGTACCAATGTAAGGTGAGAGAGACACTGGTGCATAAACAAAATTGACATGTATTTGTGTGAGGTGAGAGTCACATAAGTACATTAAAAATGCCTAAAGGAGATCAACTATGGCGATTAATGTAAGCACAAATGTGTCTGCAATGACGGCTCAGCGCTACCTAAATAGCGCGGCTGAAGGTACTCAAAAATCAATGGAGCGTTTGTCTTCTGGCTATAAAATCAATAGCGCAAAAGATGATGCTGCTGGCCTACAAATCTCTAACCGCTTAACGTCGCAAAGCCGTGGCCTAGATATGGCTGTGAAAAACGCGAATGACGGTATCTCTATTGCACAGACAGCTGAAGGTGCAATGAATGAGTCAACCAACATTCTGCAACGTATGCGTGACCTTTCTCTTCAATCTTCAAATGGTTCAAACAGCAAATCTGAACGTGTTGCGATCCAAGAAGAAGTCTCTGCTCTAAATACAGAACTTAACCGTATTGCTGAAACGACCTCTTTTGGTGGTAATAAGCTTCTTAACGGTACTTACGGCAGCCAATCTTTCCAAATCGGTGCAGATTCTGGTGAAGCAGTAATGCTGACTATGAACAACATGCGTACCGACACTCAAGACATGGGTGGTAAGAGCTACGGCGTTACAGAAGGCAAAGATGCTTCTTGGCGTGTAGGTGCTGGTGCTGACTTAACAATCAAATACAACGATAAGTTTGGTGAAGCACAAGAGTTGTCTATTTCTGCGAAGGAAGGCAACGATATGGAAGAGCTAGCAACTTACATCAACGGTCAAAGCCAAGATGTTAAAGCGTCGGTAGGCGAAGGCGGTAAACTGCAACTTTTCGCTTCAAGCCAAAAAGTTGATGGTGATGTCGAGTTCGGTGGCAGTCTTGCTGGTGAACTAGGTATCGGTGCAGGTAAAGACGTTACTGTTAACGATATCGACGTAACATCGGTTGCAGGTGCAAACGAAGCGGTATCTATCATTGATGGCGCACTAAAATCTGTTGATAGTAACCGCGCATCTCTTGGTGCTTTCCAAAACCGTTTTGACCATGCAATTAGCAACTTAGATAACATTAACGAAAACGTTAATGCGTCTAAGAGCCGTATCAAAGATACCGATTACGCGAAAGAAACAACGGCTATGACTAAGTCTCAAATCCTACAACAGGCGAGTACTTCTATCCTAGCTCAAGCAAAACAATCACCATCAGCAGCTCTAAGCTTATTGGGCTAAACTTACCTCGGTAAGTAGCGGTAAACTCTACTCTGGGTAGAGTTTTACTGTATGGCTCATAAAGGAGGGAGGGAGAGTGTTATGGAAATATCATCCAACGCATCGAACATCCAGCCTTATGGCTCACCTAATGGCATTAAAATTGCAAGCGATGAAGGTAGTAGTGCGTCGAGTATTTCGCGACTAAAAGAAGCAACATCTTATGGCAAGGTAGAGAAATCGAAAGAGGAAGCTACCGAAGCAGCGATTCAATTAGCTCAACATAGACAAGAGCTAAATGATGAAGAGCGAGTCAAAATGGTGGAGAAGGTAAACGAGTTTATCTCCTCCCTCAATAAGGGTGTTGCCTTTAAGGTCGATGAAGAGTCGGGTAGGGATGTGGTGACCATTTATGAGACCACAACCGGTGATATTATTCGCCAAATACCCGATGAAGAAATGCTTGAAATTCTAAGACGCCTAGCAGCCCAAAACTCAAATAGTCGAATATTTGAGGTGAAGGTTTAAGTCGTATTATTGAGGTGGTTTAATGAGTTTTGGCCCAATGGGGATTTCGTCTGGCATGGATATCAATTCCATGGTCAGCAAAATTGTTGATTCGGAGCGTGTACCTAAACAGCAACGAATTGACAATGAACGAACGCGAATCGATACCAGCATTAGTGCCTATGGAAGACTCAGAGAATCCCTCGATTCGATGAAAAACCTGATGACAAACTTTCGTCAGGAAAAAGCTTTCGCTGTGCGAACAGTGGAAAGTACTGATGAAGCTCTTGTCTCTGCAACCGCGACTACCGAAGCGATCGCTGGCAAATATGCCATCGATGTGTTGCAGCTTGCCCAAAGCCATAAAGTGGCTTCTGATGTACTGTCAGAGGACATGAAATTTGGCCCAGGTAAGCTGCAGGTTTCGCTTGGTGATGACAGCTTTGATGTGCAAGTTGGCGACAGATCGAAACTTATCGATGTTGTTCGCAGTATAAACGGTGCAGATAGCAACCCAGGCGTTCGTGCATCTATTATCAACGATGTTGAAGGCCCACGACTTATCGTTGCCTCGAATCAGTCTGGTTCAGACCAGCAGATCAGCATCAACGTTGAGTCAGATGCCGCTAATCCCCTAAAAAAACTCGAATACAAAACTCTTGAAGAGCGCGTTAAAGCTTTAGAGAAAGCGCGCCTTGCAGCTCAAGATGTTCTTGCTCTAACTCCTGCAGGAAAAGCCGCACAACTCGTTGATGACGTAATTTCGAACGATGATCCAAATGCGAGTGAAACAATCGATGAAGACGGTAATGCCCTTTCTGCATCCCAGACCGACGCTACTTCATTAGCTGATGAAGGCTCTCAAAGCCTTAGCTACGGTGAGCAAGCCGCCGCCGACGGACAAGCTGCCCTTGATGCAGCTAAAGCGGCAAAATCTGTCATGCCGGAAGACAATATCCCAGGTTGGACGGAAACTGCATCTGGTACGCTTCTTGATTCTTACTACACACCTGAACTTGAGCTTGATGAAAAAGCGATAGAGAAAGCTCCTGATGTGCCGGGGTGGTCAAATGCTGCTTCAGGTACGTTGACAGATTCTTACGTGACGCCAAAAGAAGCCCAGCAAAAGCTAGAGGCTGAACAAGCGCGTATCGAAGAAAAGATCTCACAAGAAAAAGCAGAGCTCGCTGAGAAAGTTCAAAAAGGCGAATTGACCGCTGAACAAGCCAAAAAAATTGAACGTGCCAAACTCGATCCGGAAGAGCGTGAGCAATTAGAGAAGGTCGATAAAGCCCAAGCTGATCTTGCTCAGGCTCAAGAGTCTTTCGATACCTACAGTGGTATGACGGAAGTTCAAGCCGGACAAGATTCAATGGTTGTATTGGATGGCGTTGCTCAGCTCTCAAGTAACAACAATGTGATTGAAGATGCCGTGGAAGGCATCGATATTACGGTAAAAGGAAAAACACCTAAAGATAAGCCGCCGGCAGAAATTGGTGTGGAGTACGACCGTAATAGTGTTCGCCAAGACATTGAAGCTTTTGTTAATTCTTATAATCAGTTTTACCAAGTGTCTAAAAACTTGGCGGGTGTTGACCCAACGACTGGCCAAAAAGGCCCGCTGTCTGGTGACAGTACCGTGCGTAACGCCGACTCACGATTAAAAGGTGTGTTCTCATCAAGCATTGAAGGCGCGCCTGATAACCTAAAATCTTTGACCGAGTTTGGTATCACGACCACAAGACAAGGCTCGTTAGAAATCAACTACGACATGCTTGACCGTCAACTTAACAATAACTTTGATAAGTTGGGTGAGTTCTTTGGTGGCAACAACGGCTTCGCCAAAAAAGTGGAAGACGCGATTCAAGGCATTACAGGTATCACGGGTTCAATCCGTACTCGAGAAAAGAGCTTGGTCGAGCAAAATTACCGCCTAGCAGATGACCAAAGCGCGCTTGACCGCCGCATGGACAGCCTTGAGAGCCGTACCCACTCTAAGTTCACGGCCATGCAAGATGCGACCAGTAAGATGCAATCTCAGTTGGGCAGTATGATGAATGCGTTGGGCTAATAGATGAATAGCCAGCTAAAAGAGCTTTGTGAACTCGATCAATTAATTCTCTCTAAGCTTGAATTTAGTGAAATTAATGCTGAAGAAATAACGCTGCTTGTCGATAACAGAGAACAGTTATTGCAAAACGTGCTTCAAATAATCGACTCACACCCCGACGTTAAGCAAAGTTCTGAATGGTTTGAAGCCATTATCAGAACCAGAAAATTAGTCGAATTGATGCAGTCTGAGACGAGTCGAGTAGGTAAGGCCCTACACAAATATCGTCACGGTGCTAAATCAGTTCAACAATACAAAAAGTTTTTATAGAAGAGGTTTACTATGCGCGGTTCTTTACAGGCATATAAAAAGGTATCAGTGGATAGTCAGCTAACGGCTGCCTCACCGCATAAGATTGTACAGATGCTAATGGCAGGTGCTATCGAGCGTTTGATTCAAGGTAAAGCGGCAATGCAAGCGGGTAACATCCCGGTGAAAGGTGAGCGACTTGGTAAGGCTCTAGATATCATTATTAGCCTACGCAGTTGCCTATCTATGGACGATGGTGGCGATATTGCGAAAAACCTAGATCAACTTTATGAGTTCATGATCACGCAAATTTCTGCGGCAAATCACAAAAATGACCCACAGCCTATTGATGATGTTATCGATATTATTCGCGAAATTAAGAGCGCTTGGGACCAAATTCCGAACGAATATCACAACTTGACGTCTGCTGACGTAGGTATTTAAAGAAAAATTGCAGTTTTAACCAATCTCATATCCCTTAATTGGTTGGTTGCCTTATTTTTTTAATCAAATAAAATAGAAGCCATTAGATAGCCTAATGGCTTTTTTCGTTGCTGATTTCCTAAATTTGTCCACGTAGACCATAATCATTGATACTTTTCATTGTTTTATAGACTACGTAGCTCACCGTTTTTCCGCATCGCACCAAAATAAAGGCAATAATTCCTACTTATGCAAGGTTTGGCAAAACTGCTTGTCGTCGACGATAGCGCTCAAGATCGTCACAATTTAAGCACAATATTAGAGTTTGTAGGAGAGAGCTGCGAAGTAATCAGCTCTGAACAAGCACGTAAAGTTGACTGGTCACTACAGTGGGCCGGCTGCATTATTGGTACCATTAAAGGTAAAGGCTTCAACGCATTACTGAATGAAAAGCTTGTTCACGCCAATCACATCCCTTTACTGGTGATTGGCAAAAACAATCACCCGGTTGACGAGTTGACTAACTATGTTGGTGAGCTTGAACTTCCTCTTAACTACCCTCAATTAAGTGATGCATTAAGACACTGTAAAGACTTCTTAGGTCGCAAAGGTGTTCAAGTGGTGTCTTCGGCACGCAAGAACACTCTATTTCGTAGCCTAGTAGGACAAAGTGCTGGCATTCAAGAAGTACGTCACTTAATTGAACAAGTCTCTTCTACGGAAGCGAACGTGCTGATTCTTGGTGAATCTGGTACCGGTAAAGAAGTTGTAGCGCGTAATATTCACTATCACTCTAAACGTCGTACTGGGCCTTTCGTGCCGGTAAACTGTGGTGCTATCCCACCAGATTTACTTGAGAGTGAATTGTTTGGTCATGAGAAGGGCGCGTTTACTGGTGCGATTACCGCACGTAAAGGTCGTTTTGAATTGGCTGAGGGTGGCACACTGTTTCTTGATGAAATTGGCGATATGCCAATGGCGATGCAAGTTAAGTTGTTGCGTGTACTGCAAGAGCGATGCTTTGAACGCGTCGGTGGTAACAGCACCATACAAGCTGATGTTCGTGTGATTGCGGCAACCCACCGCAACCTTGAAGATATGATCGATGATGATTTGTTCCGTGAAGATCTTTACTACCGCTTGAACGTATTCCCAATCGAAATGCCGGCGCTTCAGGACCGTAAAGAAGATATTCCACTGTTGCTTCAAGAGTTGATGACTCGAATGGAAGCGGAAGGCAGCATGCCTATCTGCTTTACCGCTCGTGCGATTAACTCTCTAATGGAGCACTACTGGCCAGGTAACGTTCGTGAATTAGCGAACCTGGTTGAGCGAATGGTTATCCTGTATCCAAACAGCTTGGTTGATGTGAATCACCTTCCAACTAAATATCGATACAGCGATATTCCTGAGTTCCAGCCTGAGTTTAATAGCTTTGTATCTGAAGAAGAGCAAGAGCGTGATGCACTTTCCGACTTGTTCGCAGAAGATTTCAGCTTTGATCAGCAAGATGAACTTGCTGACAACGCCAATGCACCTCAAGAGTTACCGCCAGAAGGGGTTAACCTGAAAGAGTTACTCGCGGATATGGAAGTGAATATGATCAATCAAGCCTTGGAAGCGCAAGGAGGCATTGTTGCCCGTGCTGCTGACATGCTTGGAATGCGCAGAACCACTCTGGTTGAAAAAATGCGTAAATATAACTTGCAGCGATAGTGTCCAGTTTTAGATGAAAACGAAAAACTAGCACACACTTTTTAGCTATTTGGCAATTCTAGCTAAGTGAACAGATAAACCATAGTCGAGTTGTTGCTTGCTTAACTATGTGATAAATATAGCAAATAGCCTGACTCGTGTTATACGTCTCAGGCTGTTTTAGTATTTGAGGCAAATTTTTGACATGCACGTATCGAATGAACCAGAAAATCAATCACACCTAGATTCTGTTGAGCAGCAGGTTGAACGCTATAAGCAAGTACTCGATGTAATGCCTGCAGGGGTTATCTTGTTAGATACTCATGGCGAAGTGAGAGAAGCGAACCCTGAAGCGCACCGTATCCTTGGGGTTGAGTTGGTTGGTGAGAAGTGGTTTTCAGTGATTCAAAGTGCCTTCGACCCAAAAGACGATGATGGTCATGAGATCTCATTAAAGAACGGTCGAAAGGTACGTTTGGCCATTTCAGCCTCTACTACAGGTCAGCTAATTTTGATTACTGACCTGACAGAAACTCGTCTATTGCAGTCTCGAGTGAGTGATCTTCAACGCTTGTCTTCGTTAGGTCGAATGGTGGCTTCGCTTGCTCATCAGGTTCGTACGCCGTTATCTAGTGCGATGCTGTATGCATCAAACCTTGCCGCGCCGAATCTGCCGCCGGCAACAAAAACGCGTTTTCAATCTAAGCTTATGGATAGATTGCATGACTTAGAGAAGCAAGTGAATGACATGTTGTTGTTTGCCAAAGGTGGCGATAATAAGGTGGTGAAACCTTTTACCGTGGCTGAATTGATTACCGAATTTCACCCTATGGTGGAAGCGGCATTGAAAACCAGTCAGATTGATTATTGCCAGGAAGTTGAGGGCGAACAGACTCAAATGTTTGGCAACGCCAACGCCATCGCTTCAGCGTTAAGTAACTTGGTTTTGAACGCGGTTCAAATAGCGGGTAAAGAATCGCAGATTGATGTTTTTTTTAGACCCGTAAACGGCGAGCTTAAGATATCAGTGCAAGACAGTGGGCCGGGCGTACCGAAAGAGCTTCAAGGTAAAATCATGGAACCCTTCTTTACCACTCGTTCGCAAGGTACAGGTCTAGGCTTAGCGGTTGTACAAATGGTATGTCGTGCACATGAAGGCCGACTTGAATTGATATCAGAAGAAGGGGACGGCGCATGCTTTACCATGTGCTTGCCGCTGGAAAGAAGTGCTTCTTCTGAAAACGAATAAGTTTTAACTGAATTTACACTGGAGAATCCTATGGCTCAAAGCAAAGTGTTAATCGTCGAAGATGATGAAGGTCTACGCGAAGCCCTTGTCGACACGCTCGCGCTTGCTGGCTATGAATGGCTGGAAGCGGATTGTGCGGAAGATGCTCTGGTCAAATTAAAGTCTAACTCCGTTGATATTGTCGTATCTGATGTTCAGATGGCAGGCATGGGTGGTTTGGCACTATTGAGAAATATCAAGCAGCATTGGCCAAATTTGCCTGTGCTGTTGATGACAGCTTATGCCAACATCGAAGATGCCGTTGCTGCAATGAAAGAGGGCGCCATAGACTATATGGCAAAGCCATTTGCGCCTGAAGTTCTGCTAAATATGGTGAGCCGTTATGCTCCCGTAAAATCGGATGATAATGGCGACGCTATCGTTGCCGATGAGAAAAGCATCAAGTTAATGATGTTGGCTGATAAGGTGGCTAAAACCGATGCCAACGTCATGGTATTAGGCCCAAGTGGTTCTGGTAAAGAAGTGATGTCTCGTTACATTCACAATGCCTCTAGCCGAAAAGATGGCCCGTTTGTCGCGATTAACTGCGCGGCGATCCCAGACAACATGTTAGAAGCGACGCTGTTTGGTTATGAAAAAGGCGCATTTACTGGCGCGATCCAAGCTTGCCCAGGGAAATTCGAGCAAGCGCAGGGCGGCACTATTTTGTTGGATGAGATCAGTGAAATGGATCTTAGCCTACAAGCCAAACTACTGCGTGTATTGCAAGAACGCGAAGTTGAGCGGTTAGGTAGCCGCAAGAGCATCAAATTAGACGTCCGCGTATTAGCGACCAGTAACCGTGATCTAAAACAGTATGTTTCTGAAGGGAACTTTCGTGAAGATTTATACTATCGCCTGAATGTATTCCCAATTTCTTGGCCTCCGCTTTGCGAGCGTAAAGGTGATATTGAGCCTTTGGCCAAGCACTTAGTTGAGCGCCACTGCACCAAGCTTGGTATGCCAGTGCCAGTGATGTCGGCACAAGCGATCAGCAAACTCGTCAATTATCCGTGGCCGGGAAATGTTCGTGAATTAGACAACGTGGTACAGCGTGCGTTAATATTGAGCGAACAAGAGAACATCTCTGGCGAGCACATCCTTCTTGAAGGTGTTGATTGGCAAGACGCAAGCAGCCTACAACAAATCGTCGAAGGCAGTGATGTTGCTGCGCCAGAAATCAAGCCTATTGCCGAAGCAAACCCAATTAATAAAATCGCGGCTAGCAGCGAGGGGTTAGGTAATGAGCTTAGAGATCAAGAGTATGCGATCATTCTTGAAACCCTGATAGCATGTAATGGCCGACGCAAAGATATGGCTGAAAAACTGGGGATTAGCCCTCGTACATTGCGTTACAAGCTGGCGAAAATGCGCGATGCTGGAATAGATATCCCAAACTGAGGATAGATTAGTAGTGTCAGCTTTCTGACTAGTGTAATACGATATCTAGTCAATTTAATGTGTGGCACGCTAATTGCTCTGTCAATAATACAGCTAAATAGATGGTCATAATTTTGACTCCTGAGGTAGTAGATGAGAATAGATGGTTTACAAGGCGAAATGCAGGCGATGATGGTCGAAGCTGCCAGCGCGCGTCCCGCAGCAACGGGGCAAGCGGTCGGTGCAGATTTTGGCAACATGCTGACTAATGCCATCAATAATGTGAACTCATTACAAAAGACCTCTGGTGATCTTCAAGCTCGTTTTGATAGTGGCGACCAAAGCGTATCCCTATCGGACGTGATGATTGCTCGTAATAAATCTAGCGTGGCTTTTGAGGCGACGATCCAAATTAGAAATAAATTGGTTGAATCGTACAAAGAGCTGATGAATATGCCGGTATAAGTTGGGTAGTTAAATAGTGGCAGATAATAGTCAAACAACAGATTTAACCGTAAGCGATAGCAACGACCACGCACTTATTGCAGGCTCTGAGCTAGACGGAGAAGGGCAAAATCCCGATCTAGGTGAACGCAGTTCATCGAAGTTCGATATGGCTGTCGGTGATCTCGATTTACTCCGTCAGGTCGTATTAGTCCTTTCTATCTCTATCTGTGTAGCGCTGATTGTGATGCTGTTTTTCTGGGTGAAAGAGCCAGAAATGCGTCCACTAGGGGCTTACGAAACAGAAGAATTGATCCCCGTTCTTGATTACTTGGATCTGCAAAAGATCGAGTACACGCTTGAAGGCAATACCATCTCAGTACCGGCGAGTGAGTACAACTCATTGAAGCTTAATATGGTACGAGCGGGTTTGAACCAAGAGCGAAACGCGGGTGATGACATCCTCATGCAAGACATGGGCTTTGGTGTATCACAACGTTTAGAACAAGAACGCCTTAAATTAAGCCGTGAAAGACAGCTTGCCAAAGCGATTGAGCAGATGAAACAGGTGCGTAAAGCTCAGGTTTTACTGGCGTTGCCGAAGCAAAGCGTGTTTGTGCGTCACAATCAAGAAGCCTCCGCTTCCGTATTCCTAACCCTTAAAACGGGCAACAATCTTAAGCAACAAGAAGTCGATTCTGTTGTTGATATGGTCGCTAGTGCCGTTCCGGGAATGAAAACCTCACGTATTACGGTAACCGATCAGCATGGTCGATTGTTGAGCTCAGGCTCTCAAGACCCAATGTCTGCAGCGCGTCGTAAAGAACACGAGTTAGAGCGCAATCAAGAACAGGCTCTACGTGAAAAAATTGATTCTATTCTGATTCCTATTCTTGGGTTTGGTAACTATACCGCTCAGGTTGATATTCAGCTCGACTTCAGTGCAGTGGAACAAACCCGAAAGCGTTTTGATCCGAATACACCTGCGACTCGAAGTGAATACACCTTAGAAGATTACAACAACGGTAATACTGTGGCGGGTATTCCTGGAGCTTTGAGTAATCAGCCACCTGCTGATGCCTCAATCCCACAAGATGTTGCTCAGATGAAAGACGGCGCAATGACGGGGCAAGGCTCGGTTCACAAAGAAGCGACCCGAAACTTTGAGTTAGACACCACCATCAGCCATGAACGTAAACAGAGTGGCACGGTCAATCGCCAGACGGTATCGGTAGCGATCAAAGACCGTCAATCGTTGAACCCAGATACGGGCGAAGTGGTTCATACTCCAATCCCTGCCAGCGAAATCAACGCGATTCGTCAGGTATTGATTGGTACTGTTGGATTTGATGAAAGCCGCGGTGATTTACTGAACGTGTTAAGCATGCAGTTCGCACCACAAGTGACAGATGTTGTGGCAGATGTGCCTATCTGGGAGCATCCAAACTTTAATGATTGGGTTCGTTGGTTTGCGAGTGCCTTGGTTATTATTGTGGTGGTATTGGTACTTGTTCGCCCTGCAATGAAGAAACTGCTTAATCCTGCAGCTGACAATGATGATCAAATGTACGGCCCTGATGGCATGCCAATTGGTGTCGACGGCGAAACCAGCTTAATTGGTGGTGATATTGAAGGTGGTGAGCTGTTTGAATTTGGTTCAAGCATTGACTTGCCAAACCTTCATAAAGACGAGGACGTGCTGAAAGCAGTACGTGCACTTGTAGCGAATGAACCAGAGCTAGCAGCTCAAGTAGTTAAGAATTGGATGGTAGATGGCTAACGAAATAGTTCCACAACAAACTGAAGGCGGTGAAGTGCTTGATGTCTCTAGCGTGGATATCGGCTCTATCTCAGGCGATGAGCGCGCTGCGATCTTGTTGCTCAGTTTAAACGAAGAAGACGCTGCTGGTATTATTCGTCACCTAGAGCCAAAGCAGGTTCAGCGTGTCGGTAGTGCGATGGCGCGAGCTACGGATTTATCTCAAGAGAAAGTCGGCGCAGTGCACCGTGCTTTCTTAGATGATATTCAGAAGTACACCAACATTGGTATGGGCAGCGAAGACTTTATGCGTAACGCATTGGTGGCTGCTCTGGGTGAAGACAAGGCGAATAACCTTGTCGATCAAATCCTTCTCGGCACAGGTTCGAAAGGTTTGGATTCGCTTAAGTGGATGGATCCTCGTCAGGTGGCGAGTATCATCATCAACGAACACCCTCAAATTCAAACGATTGTTTTGTCGTATCTCGATGCCGATCAATCGGCTGAGATTCTGTCACAGTTCCCAGAGCGTGTTCGTCTGGATCTAATGATGCGTATTGCGAACCTTGAAGAAGTTCAACCGTCAGCTCTTGCTGAACTGAACGAAATCATGGAGAAACAGTTTGCGGGTCAAGCGGGTGCTCAAGCTGCCAAAATTGGTGGCCTGAAAGCTGCGGCTGAGATCATGAACTACATGGACAACAACGTAGAAGGTGTCTTGATGGATCAAATCCGAGATCAAGACGAAGACATGGCAACCCAGATTCAAGATCTTATGTTTGTCTTTGAAAACCTAATTGAAGTTGATGACCAAGGTGTTCAGCGACTGCTGCGTGATGTTCCACAAGACATTCTACAGAAAGCGCTTAAAGGTGCTGATGATGGTCTACGCGAGAAGATCTTCAAGAATATGTCTAAACGTGCTGCCGATATGATGAGAGACGATATTGAGGCGATGCCGCCAGTGAAAGTCTCTGATGTGGAAGCGGCTCAGAAAGAGATATTGGGTATTGCGAGGAAGATGGCAGACAGTGGCGAGATTATGCTGTCTGGTGGCGCCGACGAGTTCCTTTAATACAGAAACCTCAAAAGCCCCACACTGTTGGGGCTTTTCTTTATCCAATCTCGAACCACAGATTAACTCCGTTTAACTGTTTGAATTTACAATGCAGTTGGATGCACTCATAGATAGGTACTGATATGTCAGGTGATAGAAAACGCGGCTTCCTTCGCCCTGAAGAAGATAATACGGTTGCCCAACCTCAGAAATGGGGGCTACCTGACTATACCTCTGATGTGAACAAACAAGCCAAAGAAACGGCCTTTAACTACGATCCTGGTTGGATGCCAACGGTTGAAGAAGCCATTGAAGATGAAGAGCTGGTTCTAACTGAAGAGCAGATCGAGCTGATCAAACAAGGTGCTTATCAGGAAGGCCTTCATCAAGGGCAAGAGGCTGGTTTTAAACAAGGTTACGAAAAAGGCAAAGAAGAAGGGTTTGCCGCTGGCCATGAAGAAGGCAATCAAGCTGGTAAGCTTGAAGGCGTGACCGCTGGCCAAGAGTACATTCAGCAACAAGTGGCCATCTTTATGGGGCTTGCCAACCAGTTTGCTCAGCCACTAGAGCTGATGAATGCTCAGGTTGAGAAGCAGCTGGTAGACATGGTACTGACCATGGTCAAAGAAGTGGTTCATGTTGAAGTGCAAACCAATCCACAAATCATATTAGATACCGTCAAAGAGTCGGTAGAGTCCCTGCCAATTTCTGGTCATGCAATTACATTGAAGCTTAACCCGGAAGATGTGGCGATCATTCGCTCTGCATATGGTGAAACAGAATTGGACTGCCGTAATTGGACGTTAGTTGCGGAGCCCGCACTTAATCGTGGTGATGTACAAATCGAAGCGGGTGAGTCGAGCGTTAACTACCGCATGGAAGATCGCGTGAAAAACGTCATTCAAAACTTCTGCGGCGCAAACCGTCACCAAGGTCATGAGTAATGCTTGAGTTAGCGAACCGTCTCAGTCAGTACAAAGTCGAAGGGCTAAAATCGCGACCAATTGCATCTGGTAAGTTAGTCCGTGTTGTTGGCTTAACGCTTGAAGCGACTGGCTGTAAAGCACCAATCGGCAGTTTGTGTTTAGTTGAAACTATGTCTGGTCAGATGGAAGCCGAAGTTGTCGGTTTCTCTGGCGATAATCTATTCTTGATGCCGAGCGAACAAATCACCGGGATCTTACCTGGCGCTCGCGTCACGCCAATGACCACCGAAAGTGGTATCCCTGTAGGAATGGAACTGCTTGGTCGAGTGATCGACGGCGTCGGTAATCCACTCGACGGCCTAGGTCCAATCTATACCGAGCAACGTGCTTCATTCAATGCTGAGCCAATCAACCCGTTAGCACGCAAACCGATTTCTGAACCCCTTGATGTTGGATTAAAAGCCATTAATGGATTGTTAACCGTGGGTAAAGGACAGCGTATCGGTCTGTTCGCAGGTTCTGGTGTCGGTAAATCCGTAACTCTGGGCATGATGACTCGAGGCACAACTGCGCAAGTAGTGGTCGTAGGCCTAATCGGTGAGCGTGGACGAGAAGTTAAAGAATTTATTGAAGAGATTCTTGGAGAGGATGGTCGTAAGCGATCTGTAGTGGTCGCGGCTCCTGCTGATTCATCGCCATTGATGCGACTGAAAGGCTGCCAAACCGCACTGGCCGTCGCCGAGTATTTCCGAGACCAAGGCTTAGATGTTCTGTTGTTGATGGACTCATTGACCCGTTTTGCTCAGGCTCAACGTGAAATTGCTCTGTCTGTGGGTGAGCCGCCAGCAACCAAAGGTTATCCGCCATCAGTATTCGCCAAGCTTCCTGCGCTGGTGGAACGTGCGGGTAACGGCAACGATGAACAAGGCTCTATCACGGCTTTCTTTACCGTGTTAACCGAAGGCGATGACTTACAAGATCCGATTGCGGATGCGTCGCGAGCGATTCTCGATGGTCACGTTGTATTGTCGCGTGAGATGGCCGATGCGGGTCATTACCCTGCGATCGATGTCGAGAAATCCGTCAGTCGTGTTATGCCGCAAATTACCACTGAAGAACATGTTTTGATGTCGAAAGCGGTAAGGCAAGTGCTGTCTATTTGTCGTAAAAACCAAGATTTGGTTTCGATTGGTGCTTATAAGCCAGGAACTGACCCTGCAATTGATAGTGCCTTCACTTTGAAGCCGAAATTGGACGAATACTTGCAACAGAAGATGAAAGAAACTGTCCCGTACGACATGTGTGTCAACATGTTGAAGCATGTATTGGGTGGCTAACGAGTGAATAAGGTTAGTCATGGATAACGCATTAGAATTTTTGCTCGATCAAGCTAAAGATCAAGAGAACCAAGCCGTACTTGCGCTTAACAAAGCGAACTCTGAGCTGCAAGGTTACTATGAGCAGGTTGCGCAGATTGAAAAGTATCGACTTGATTACTGCCAGCAGCTTGTCGACCGTGGTAAGGCTGGCTTAACGGCGAGTCAATATGGTCACTTGAATCGTTTCTTAACCCAGTTAGATGAAACATTATCCAAGCAGCGAGAAGCCGAGCACCACTTTAAAAATCAAGTCGACAATTGCCAAAACTACTGGATGGAGTTACGAAAAAAACGTAAATCCTACGAGTGGTTGATGGAGAAAAAGCAAAAAGAAAAAGCAAAGTTGCAAGACCTAAGAGATCAAAAGCAAATGGATGAGTTCTCGACGCTGTTATACAGCCGAAAAAAGATGTGATCCTAAGCCACGAATGACGCAGGTGCTGTTCTCGATATTGTGAGAACAGAACTTATAGGCATGTTTCTTGCTCCGTTTTATATAAAATTGCGCGTTATGCCCACCAAAGGCATAAAAAGCACCCGACTTTCTTTTTGTTGCCTGATTCATGGCAGCAAAGCTAGTAGATAGAGCTTGTATATATGAATGTTAGTCTTTCCTCAAATTCAGCGGCCAACAAAACGTCATCGTTGTTGGACACCGGTTCTGCCTCTTCCAAGGTAGAAGAAACCGGAGACTCTAAAGGTTTCTTTGAATCCTTTAAGGAAGCGCTCGGCTTTGAAGAAAGTGACAGTAAAGCTGCAGTAAAAGACTCAGAAAGCACCACAAAATCTGATGCTAAACAGGCCTCTACCGAAGGTGAGGCGTCAGCTGAAGCGGATAAAGGTGATTCAGCCGAATCAAAGGCGACTGAGGAAGTGAGCGAAGCGCAAAGTAAGCAAGCAGCTTCAGGAGTAGAGGGTGACAAAGCCACAGATAAAACATCTACAGAGGCAGCGTCTGATTCCGCGGCTCAGCTCAAAGCCCATTCGAGCGCTGATAGCACTGTCGCTGATAACAATGTCGCAGATAAGGCGGTTGGTAAAGACGCGCAGGCTACGACTAACGATTCGAAAGAACAGGTTGCTCAACCCCAAGAGCAGGCTTCATCTGCGGTAGATGAGTCTAAGCAGGCATCGCAAGCAAGTGCCGCGATGAATGAAGGTAATAAGTTGCTTGGCCAGTTGGATGAGGCAAATAAAACGCTGAATCAGACTCCGAACGGCAAAGCCTTGCCACAACAGTCTCAGTTCAACCAAGCTCAAGGTAATATCCCAGGAGCTTCAGTTGCTGGTCTTTCAGTTGCAGGTGAAGCGGGTAAGCAAGTGAGCCAAGCCAATGCAGCGAATCAAGGTAGCGCTCTAGAAGTTGATTCTGAAATCGCTGTACTTACCGGAGGTAAGGGTGTTTCTCAGCTGACTGATGATGAAATCCGACAGTTGATGGATAAAGGCGTCACTCCAGAACAAATTGAAGCCAGTATGAGCCGAGAGCTGAGCCAAAAGAATGCAGCTAGTGCGGTTGCTGCCGATCAGAGTCAAGCATTGTCAGCCGCGGATATTGAACTGGCAAAGCAAGTAGATGCCCATACCAAAGCGCTAAACCAATTGAATGGACAAATCGAATCAGAGCAGTCTGTTGTCGATAGCTTGCTTCACAAGCAACAAAGTGGTGCTAAGTTGACGGTTGATGAGCAAGCCGCTTTGGCTAAAGCGACCTCTAACCTAGACCTGTTGAATCAACAGCTCGCAAACGTTCAACAACAAGCAACAGCTCTGCTAAGTCAAGCTCCGGCTGCGAACAGTGCGTCTGGTGAACCCGCTGCTATCGATTGGGATAATACGGATTCAAGCGAAACTAAAGCCTTAGCTGCGGCAGCATCAACAGCAGCTGTAGCGACGGCGGCACAACAAGTGTCAGCGCAGGCCGCTTCTCAATCAGCAAACAATGCTCTTACGGATAAGGCGGCAATGCTGCACGCCAATAATGCGCACGCGGCCCAACAGGCAGCGGCTCAACAAGCCAATCTTTCTTCACCTCAACAGCAAGCTGCGTTAGACCCTGCTTTAACTGCACAAGGGGTGGCGATGAATGCTGCGCCTGCCGCGACCAAAGCAGGTTCAACGGACATGTTACTTAAAGCCGGAGCTGGTGCAGCGGCACTGTCTGGTCTTGGAAAAGCGAGTGCTAAGGAAGATTCTAAAGATTCGCCCTTTGCTCAGCAGATCGCTTCTGCTGCGGGTGTTCAAGGCGCTGCCACCGCGGGTTCTGCGCCAACTCGAGCTGAAATTCAAGCTGCTCAACAAGCGCCTTTGCAGCTTACTAAAGAACTCGCGAACGAGCAGGTAGCGGAAAAAGTACAAATGATGATGTCTAAGAACCTTAAGAACTTGGACATCCGCCTCGACCCACCAGAGCTGGGTCAAATGAAAATTCGAATGACCATGAATAATGACGTGGCAAACGTGCACTTTACTGTGAGCAATCAGCAGGCGAGAGATGTGATTGAACAAACCTTACCTCGGTTGAGAGAGATGTTGGCTCAACAAGGGATGCAGCTTGCTGATTCGTCAGTTCAACAACAGAACTCTGGTCAGGGGCAGGAGAGGTACAACAGTGGTGAGCAACAATCCGGCGCTAACCGCACAAATGATGGTCAAGGTGACGAAAACCTTGATAGTGGCAGCAATCTTGAATTGAATGTCTCATCAAAGCGTGATGGAATTAGTTATTATGCCTAATATCAGGCTAAGAAGACTAAGTTAATAAAAACATCAGTTAATAGAAAGAACCGTTAGTTAATAGAAAGAACAGGAAGTTAGAGTAAGATATGGCCGAAGAACAAGATGCACCTAAAGGGAAGAGTAAGCTCCTCATCATCATTATAGCGGTAGTCGTTTTACTGCTTGGTATCGGTGGTGCTTTGTTCTTTTTCTTAGGCTCCGATGATAGTGCCTCTGAATCTCAGTCTCAGCCAGCCACTGCTATGGTCGCTGCAGAGCCAGTTATGTATGTTAATATTCCTCAGCCCTTCTTGTTCAATGTGACAGGTGATAAAAAAGATCGCCTAGTGCAGATAAAAGCACAGCTGATGGTACGAGGCAGCAAGAATGAAGACTTGGCTCGCTATCACTCTCCTCTTGTAGAAAGTACGCTACTAGCAACGTTCGCTTCGGCCACGGTCGATCAATTGCGCTCTCCAACCGGACGAGTTGAACTGCGAAACAAGGCGACTGAAGATATTAAAGCAAGTCTGGCTCAAGCTGTTGGCCAGCCTGTGATTGAAAAAGTGCTATTCACTGACTTCGTAATTCAATAGGTAATTTGTGACCGATTTATTAAGCCAAGACGAAATTGATGCGCTGTTACATGGCGTTGATGATGTTGAAGACGTAGAAGATGTCTTAGAAACCGAGAATGACAGTGCGGTCAATTTCGACTTCTCATCTCAAGATCGAATCGTCCGTGGTCGAATGCCGACCCTTGAACTTATTAACGAGCGCTTCGCACGTCATATGCGGATTAGCTTGTTTAATATGTTGCGTAAAACGGCTGAAGTGTCGATCAACGGCGTACAGATGATGAAGTTTGGTGAGTATCAAAACACATTGTATGTACCCACCAGTTTAAATATGGTGCGTTTCCGTCCGTTAAAAGGTACGGCGCTGATCACCATGGAAGCACGTCTTGTTTTTATTCTTGTAGAGAACTTTTTTGGTGGTGATGGTCGTTTCCACGCCAAGATTGAAGGCCGTGAATTTACGCCGACTGAAAGACGTATTATCCAGCTGCTGCTGAAAATTGTTTTTGAAGATTACAAAGAAGCTTGGTCTCCAGTGATGGGGGTTGAGTTTGAATACCTGGATTCTGAAGTGAACCCAAGTATGGCGAACATTGTGAGCCCAACAGAAGTGATCGTTGTGAGTTCGTTCCACATCGAGGTAGATGGCGGTGGTGGTGACTTCCACGTTGTGATGCCTTATTCAATGGTTGAACCGATCCGTGAACTGCTTGATGCGGGTGTTCAATCTGACAAAATGGAAACCGACGTTCGTTGGAGTACCGCACTGCGTGATGAAATCATGGATGTGCCGGTTAACTTTCGTGTGAACCTTCTAGAGCAAGATATTTCTCTGCGTGATTTGATGGAGCTGCGTCCCGGTGACGTCATTCCAATGAACATGCCTGAGCACGCAACGATGTTTGTCGAAGAACTGCCGACCTACCGTGTGAAAATGGGGCGTTCTGGTGAGAAGCTTGCGGTACAGATTTCTGAAAAAATTCAAAGACCCCATGTGGTTAAAACTGATCTCGCTTTTCTAGGCAAGGACTTAATGTCTGAACTAGAAAACAGCGATGATGACGAATAGAAAATAGATAAAAGTATAGGAATTGGTAATGGAACCTAGTGAAGATCAAAAGCTAGCAGACGAATGGGCTGCAGCACTTGGTGAAGATCCTTCAGCACCGTCAATTGATGTTGATGACGTGCTTGCGGCACCACTTGATGAGCTAACTGATTCATCATCTCCGATTTCTGAAGATGAGCGTCGTAAGCTGGATACCATCATGGATATTCCAGTGACTATCTCAATGGAAGTTGGCCGCTCTCAGATCAGTATCCGTAATTTACTTCAGTTGAACCAAGGTTCGGTCGTTGAGCTAGATAGAATTGCTGGTGAATCACTGGACGTCATGGTCAACGGTACCTTGATTGCTCATGGTGAAGTGGTTGTGGTGAACGACAAGTTTGGTATTCGTTTGACTGACGTTATTAGCCAAACAGAACGAATTAAGAAGCTGCGTTAATGAGCTTTTTGTCTCAAAGACTGGCGAGCTCTTCTCTCGGAATGACAAAGCTGTTAAGAGGGGGCTTGGGAGTAGGGCTATTAATTGTTCCCTCCATTGCCTTTGCTGCAACGCCGCCATCTCTCGATTTAGCGACCACTTTTGGGTCGCTAATTTTCGTTATCGCCTTCATCTTATTTATTGCTTGGCTACTCAAGCGCATGCAAGTGCCTGCAATGTCGAATCAGCAAGGCTTGGCGATTGTTAGGCAAATTCCTGTAGGTACTAAAGAACGCATCGCTATTGTTCAAGCGGGTGATGAGCAGTTCTTAGTCGGGATTACCACGCAATCTATTCAGCTAATTTCTAAGCTCGATAAACCTCTTACTCAGGAGATGCTGGAAAAAAGTACATTTTCAAGTCAGCTTTCCCAGCTAATAAAAAAAGATGCAAACAAGTAACGGACTTTTGAACTCATCTTACGTTTGCCAAAACGGAGCTTTCCGAATGGTTAAAGTGTTGTTGGTTCAGCTCACTCTTCTCTGCTCACTCGTATTCAGTATGTCGGTATTTGCACAGACTGAAGATGGCACCGTCATTCCGGCGAATACCGCTGGCTCAGAGTCGGTAACCATCAGCACGATGGAACAAGACCAAGCCAAATCGACAACCATGACCACGGGCAGCTTAACCGGCAATGGTGGCGGCATACCTGCCTTTACCATGACAACCAATGCTAATGGCGGTGAAGACTACTCGATAAACCTTCAGATCTTGGCGTTAATGACCATGCTTGGCTTCTTGCCAGCGATGGTGATTTTGATGACCTCGTTCACCCGTATTGTGGTGGTGATGTCTATTTTGCGTCAGGCGATGGGTTTACAACAAACACCGTCTAACCAAGTGATTATTGGTATCGCAATATTTTTGACCTTTTTCATTATGTCACCGGTAATCAATCAGGTTAACGAACAGGCGGTTCAACCTTATCTCAATGAACAGATATCGGCACGGCAGGCATTCGATGTTGCCCAAGGTCCGATCAAGTCTTTCATGCTCAAACAGACTCGAATCAAAGATCTTGAAACCTTTGTTGAGATCTCTGGTGCGGAAGTGACCAACCCTGAAGATGTTTCAATGGCGGTTCTGATTCCAGCGTTTATCACATCGGAATTAAAAACGGCTTTCCAGATAGGCTTTATGTTGTTCTTACCGTTCCTAATCATCGACTTGGTGGTGGCATCGGTATTGATGGCCATGGGTATGATGATGTTGTCACCGATGATTGTATCGCTGCCGTTTAAGTTGATGTTGTTTGTTCTTGTTGATGGCTGGAACTTGATCCTCTCCACACTCGCCGGCAGTTTTGCCTTGTAGCTGGGGGAATAATGAATCCTGAAATATTCGTAGAGTTGTTCCGAGATGCCCTTTGGATGGTACTCATCATGGTTTGCGCCATTATCATCCCGAGCCTGCTGATCGGTTTAGTCGTCGCTGTATTCCAAGCGGCGACCTCTATCAATGAACAAACACTGAGTTTCCTGCCGCGTTTGATAGTAACTTTGTTGGCGTTGATGCTATTTGCACACTGGATGACCCAGATGATGATGGAGTTCTTTTTCGAACTCATCGAACGCTTGCCGCAAGTTCTGTATTAGACCGATATGGAATACCCAACGAGCCTTGTACTAGAGTGGTTAGCCAATTATTTTTGGCCATACACTCGCATCTCAGCGATGCTGATGGTGATGACGGTAACAGGGGCACGCTTCGTGTCGCCGCGTATTCGTCTGTATTTAGGTTTGGCTATCACCTTTGCCGTGATGCCCGCAATTCCTGCTGTTCCCAAAGAGATCGAACTGCTCTCTTTCCAAGGGTTCTTAACGGTGTTTGAGCAAATCGTGATTGGTGTTGCCATGGGCTTTGTTACTCAGTTTATGATTCAGACCTTCGTCATGCTCGGCCAGATCTTGGGTATGCAATCTAGCTTGGGCTTTGCCTCAATGGTTGACCCCGCTAACGGACAGAATACGCCAGTACTTGGTCAGTTGTTCATGTTGCTTGCGACCATGTTTTTTTTGGCGACCGATGGTCACTTGAAAATGCTGCAGTTGGTGGTGTTCAGTTTTAAGACTTTGCCGATTGGCAGTGGCTCTCTGACTTCGGTCGATTTTCGAGAACTCGCGTTGTGGCTCGGTATCATGTTCAAAACGGCATTAGCAATGTCGTTGTCGGGCATTATCGCGCTACTAACGATTAACCTTTCTTTTGGTGTAATGACGCGTGCTGCACCTCAGTTAAACATCTTTTCTTTGGGTTTTGCATTTGCGCTACTCGTGGGTCTGTTACTTTGTTGGTACATCCTTGGCGGCTTGTATAGTCACTATGAGCTATTCTGGATGCAAGGCGAACAACAGATATGTCGTCTAATCCGGTTAGATTGCTAGGGGACTGAAATGGCAGAGTCAGACGGTCAAGAACGCACAGAAGACGCCACGCCCAAACGCTTGCAACAGGCCAAAGAAAAAGGGCAGGTTGCAAGGTCGAAAGAGCTAGCGTCGGCGTCGGTACTGATAGTAGGTGCGATTGCATTAATGTGGTTTGGCGAATCGATGGCGAAGGCGTTGTTCGAGGCTATGCAACGTCTGTTTTCTCTGAGCCGCGACGAGATTTTTGATACCAATAAACTCTTCGAAATTGCCGGTGGTGCACTGGTGAATTTGCTGTTTCCGCTGTTTTTGATCCTGATAACCTTATTCGTTGCAGCAGTCATTGGTGCGGCGGGTGTCGGTGGGATTAACTTTTCAATGCAAGCCGCGATGCCAAAGGCGTCTAAGCTCAATCCACTCAGTGGTATCAAGCGTATGTTTGGCCTACAAAGTTGGGTTGAACTTCTCAAATCTATTTTGAAAGTAGCTCTTGTATCAGGCATGGCCATTTATCTGATTCAGGCCTCTCAGCATGATTTAATGCAGCTGAGCATGGATGTTTATCCGCAGAATATCTTTCATGCTTTGGATATCTTGCTCAACTTTATTCTTTTAATCAGTTGCTCTCTGCTTATTGTGGTGGCGATTGATATCCCGTTCCAGATCTGGCAACACGCCGATCAATTGAAGATGACCAAACAAGAAGTCAAAGACGAATTCAAAGATACTGAAGGTAAGCCGGAAGTGAAAGGGCGAATTCGTATGCTTCAAAGGGAAGCGGCTCAACGTCGAATGATGGCTGATGTTCCTCAAGCGGATGTGATTGTGACCAACCCAGAGCACTTTTCCGTGGCATTGCGCTATAAGCAGAATCAAGATAAAGCGCCGATTGTGGTTGCCAAAGGTGTCGACCACATGGCGATGAAAATCCGAGAAATTGCGCGCGAAAACGACATCTATATTGTTCCAGCGCCACCATTGGCGAGGGCGCTTTATCACACCACTGAGCTAGAACAACAAATTCCTGACGGTCTGTTTACGGCAGTTGCGCAGGTACTTGCATATGTTTTCCAGCTTAAGCAGTACCGAAAACGAGGAGGGGAGAGGCCAAAACTGCAAGATTCTAATATGCCGATCCCACCTGATTTACGTCATTAGATCAATTGCTTGAGCTCTGCGTGATGAACCTTGATAATAGCGAGCTAGCTAATCTTCTTTTTATTGAGGTGATGGCGATAATTTGACGTGAGATGTTGGTACAGTGTTTGCTGTAGTAAGCCTGAACATTATAAGCCCATAGCAAAACAGCCCTGACTAAGATCTAATCCACTTCTTCAGAGAGCTACAACATAGCGAAACTGTCTAGATTTATGAAATTCTCCCTGCCTTTTGCGGACAAGCTACCTAAAATCCCTAACCGTGCCATGCCTGCGATTGGTGCGCCTGTTATGGTACTTGCCACGCTTGCTATGGTGGTGTTGCCCATTCCAGCTTTCTTGTTGGATATGTTCTTCACCTTTAATATTGCACTGTCTATGGTTGTGCTATTGGTTTCGGTTTATACCCGTAGGCCTTTAGACTTCGCTGCATTCCCGACCGTGCTGCTGATTGCGACTCTGCTTCGATTGGCCTTGAACGTTGCTTCAACACGTGTGGTATTGCTCCATGGCCATGAAGGTGGTGACGCTGCTGGTAACGTGATCGAAGCCTTCGGTAACGTGGTTATCGGTGGTAACTACGCTGTCGGTCTAGTGGTGTTCTTGATTCTGATGATCATCAACTTCATGGTTGTAACCAAAGGTGCGGGCCGTATCTCGGAAGTAAGCGCGCGTTTCACCTTGGATGCGTTACCGGGTAAACAGATGGCAATCGATGCCGACTTGAACGCAGGTTTGATCGACCAGGACCAGGCGCGTCTGCGACGTTTTGAAGTAACCAAAGAAGCCGACTTCTACGGTTCGATGGACGGTGCATCTAAGTTTGTTAAAGGCGATGCGATCGCTGGTATCTTAATCTTGTTCATCAACATCATTGGCGGTTTGAGCATTGGTATGGCTCAGTTTGACCTTGGTTTTGGTGAAGCAATCGAGATCTACACGCTACTGACTATCGGTGATGGTCTGGTTGCACAAATCCCGTCACTGCTCCTTTCTATAGCAGCTGCAATGATGGTAACGCGTCAAAATACTGATGAAGACATGGGGCAACAGCTCGTCTTCCAGATGTTCGACAATCCAAAAGCCTTGATGATCACCGCCGCTATCCTTGGCATCATGGGTATTGTTCCGGGTATGCCACATTTCTCATTCTTGAGCCTTGCTGTTATTGCGGGCGCGGGTGCGTATTACATCGATAAGAAAAACAAAAAGAAGGCGGAAGAACCTAATCTTCCGGCAACCGTTGAAGCGAATGGAGAAGTAGGCTCTCAGAAGGAGCTTTCTTGGGATGATGTTCAACCTGTCGATATTATTGGTTTAGAAGTGGGTTACCGTTTAATTCCTTTGGTTGACAGAGACCAAGGGGGCGAACTGCTTGAACGCGTTAAAGGTGTGCGTAAGAAGTTGTCTCAAGACTTTGGTTTCTTGATCCCAGCGGTACACATTCGCGATAACCTAGAGCTGACACCAAACAGCTACCGAATTACCCTGATGGGTGTCGCAGTAGGTGAAGCTGAGATCAAGCCTGACATGGAGCTCGCGATCAACCCGGGCCAAGTGTACGGTATGATCGATGGTGAGCCGACAATCGACCCTGCATTTGGATTAGAAGCGGTATGGATTCGTGAAGAGCAGCGTGAACACGCACAAGCTCTAGGTTATACCGTTGTCGATTCTTCTACAGTATTGGCGACACATCTTAGCCAACTGCTTACCAACAACGCATCACAGCTTATTGGTCACGAGGAAGTTCAGAACTTACTTGAGATGCTTAGCCGCTCAACACCTAAGCTGGTCGAAGGTTTTGTACCGGATCAATTGCAGTTGGGTGTGGTTGTGAAAGTGCTACAGAACCTATTGAATGAAGCTATTCCAATTCGTGACATTCGAACTATAGTCCAAACTTTGTCGGAGTATTCAGGTAAGAGTCAAGAACCTGACATACTTACTGCGGCGGTTCGTATCTCATTGAAACGATTAATTGTTCAAGAAATCAATGGTATAGAGCCAGAGTTGCCAGTGATAACCCTAATTCCTGAGCTGGAACAAATCTTGCATCAAACCATGCAGGCATCCGGCGGAGAATCTGCTGGTATTGAACCTGGTTTAGCCGAACGTTTACAGACCTCCCTCAGCCACGCTACGCAAGAGCAGGAGCTGAAAGGTGAACCAGCGGTGCTACTGACCTCTGGTGTGTTACGCTCGACTCTGGCTAAGTTCGTGAAAAACACGATCCCAAGCTTGAGAGTCTTGTCTTACCAAGAGATACCGGACGAAAAACAGATACGTATAGTACAAGCTGTTGGTAATTAAGCCGCCTAATTAGAACGGACGATCGAATTGAAAATTAAACGATTTTTTGCAAAAGATATGCGAACGGCGCTGCTCCAAGTTAAAGAAGAACTTGGCTCAGAGGCGGTGATCATGTCTAACAAAAAGGTCGCAGGTGGCGTGGAAATTGTTGCCGCTATTGATGGCGAATCTAGCCCTTCAACAGCAAGCCAGAGACTAAATAAACCTCAGCAGCCTGCACAAAGCCAATATACGCAAATGGCCGCGCCCGCAGCTCCTGCAGGGCGACGTCAACTAGACGATGACAAGGTTAGCCTGCAGTCGAATGCTGAAGGTGGACGCTCAATGACTAAGCGCTTTGCGAATATGCTAAAACAATACAGTCATGGCGCCGAGGATGAACCACAACATCGTGCTGAAAATGAAGATTCATTGTCAGCATTGCTTAATCGCCAATCAAGCACTCATAGTCATCAGACTCAAAGCAATCTGCAGTCTCATGGCCATCAGCAGTCTCACGGTAACCAACAGTCTCACGGCAATCTTGATTCAGCATTTGCTCGTGAAACAGGTTTGTCTAAGTTGATTGCTGAAGACCGCAGAGTCGAGCGTCCGGCACCTCGCTTGGATCCTACTCGTTATGATCGCGGTCGTGAGAACACTCACTCGAAAGGCTCTGATTCTGAAATGGAAACGATGCGCGAAGAGATGACCTCAATTCGTCGTCTGTTAGAACATCAAGTATCTGGATTAATGTGGCAAGAAGTTGAGCGTCGTGAACCGCTCAGAGCGATGCTTATTAAGCGCCTTGAGCGTATGGGTGTTTCTGCAGAGCTGGCCGATCAGATGGCTTGTTACATTCCTGAAGATACCAAACCAGCGCGTGCATGGAAGGCTTTGTTAGCACTGGTTGCTGACCAAATCTCTGTCACTCAGAAAGATATTTTAAAACGCGGCGGTATTGTGGCTCTACTTGGCCCAACCGGTGTGGGTAAAACGACAACTGTTGCAAAGCTAGCGGCACGCGCTGCCATGGAATATGGCGCAGATAACGTCGCACTAGTGACAACTGACACATATCGTATAGGTGCACATGAGCAGTTATCGATCTATGGTCGAATTATGGGTTGTCCTGTAAGAGTTGCTAAAGATTCTAGCGAACTGGCCGATGTAATATATCAGTTACGTAATCGTCGCCTGATTCTGGTCGATACTGCAGGCATGGGACAACGAGATGTTCGCCTATCTGAGCAGTTAGACACATTGATGCAAGAGAGTGGTTCCGTTATCAATAGCTACCTTGTGTTGCCTGCAACTGCACAACGCAAAGTGCTACAAGAAACAATTGAACACTTTAGAAGAATCCCGTTGTCGGGATGCATCATGACTAAATTGGATGAATCCCTCAGTCTTGGTGAATTCATCAGTGTCGTAATACAAAATGCATTACCAGTTGCTTACATAGCAAATGGTCAACGAGTTCCTGAAGATATCGTTATAGCTCAGCCAAAGTACATGATTGCTAAGGCTAATGAGTTATTAGAAAAATCTACAGAGAATGAACCTCATTACTGGAATAGCGATTCTGAAGGGCTCTAGGCGGCGGATAAATATGAATGAAAATATGATACATGATCAAGCTAGCGGCCTCCGTCGCTTAACCAAGCCTTCACTCACAAAAGTTATCGCTGTCACCGGTGGTAAGGGAGGCGTTGGTAAATCCAATGTGACGTTAGGTATGGCTATTTGCATGGCGCGCCAAGGCAAAAAAGTCATGGTGTTAGATGCCGATTTAGGGCTAGCTAACGTCGATATCATGCTGGGTATTCGTTCTAAACGAAACCTTGGGCATGTGTTGGCTGGCGAATGTGAACTTAAGGATGCGATTGTCGAAGGGCCGCACGGAATTAAAATTATTCCAGCGACATCGGGCACACAAAGCATGACTGAACTTTCACACGCACAGCATGCTGGTTTGATTCGCGCATTTGGTTCGCTTGAAGACGAGATGGATATCTTGTTGGTTGATACCGCTGCCGGAATTTCGGACATGGTGATCAGTTTCTCAAGAGCGGCGCAAGACGTGGTTGTTGTGGTATGTGATGAACCTACCTCAATCACAGATGCATATGCTTTGATTAAGCTTTTGAGCAGAGAGCACCAAGTTCAGCGATTCAAAGTTGTTGCAAATATGGTCAGAAGCTACCGAGAAGGCCGAGAATTATTTGCAAAGTTGACTTTGGTCACAGAGCGCTTCTTGAATGTGAGCCTCGAACTCGTAGCATGTATTCCTTTAGATGATAAAGTACGTCAATCAGTCAAGAGACAGAAGATCGTAGTAGATGCGTATCCTCGCTCTCCAGCTGCGTTGGCAATCAGCTCTTTGGCTAATAAAGCATTGACCTGGCCAATACCAAAAACACCAAGTGGGCACTTGGAGTTCTTTGTTGAAAGGCTGCTGAATCGTACTGAATTTATAGAGGAACCATTTGGTGAATAAAGCGCTTACTTACGACCAACATGCTAATCACAATAGCCAACAGGCTTTTTTTGAGAAGTATTCTGTGTTGGTTAAACGTATCGCTCATCACTTGTTGGGGCGATTACCGCCTAATGTATTGGTTGATGACTTAATTCAAGCTGGCATGATCGGCTTGATTGAAGCGCAACAAAACTATGATGGTACCAAAGGCGCAAGCTTTGAGACGTATGCTGGTATTCGGATTCGTGGGGCAATGTTGGATGACATTCGCCGCGGGGACTGGGTACCGAGATCGGTTCATAAAAACAATCGAGAAATCAGCAGTGCAATCGCGGAATTAGAGGGTATCCTCAACCGCGACCCGAGTGATGCCGAAGTGGCAAAACATATGGGACTCACTTTGGAGCAGTACCACAGTGCTTTAACTGATATTAATTGCTCAAGACTGGTTGGGATCGAAGATTTAGGCGTCTCAGATGATGTAATATCTCCGAATGAAGACTCTCAAGATAACACGCCTTTTCAAGGGGTTGCTGATGAGTCATTCCGCCAAGCTCTGATCGACTCGATAAAACAACTTCCGGAAAGAGAAGGCCTTGTGCTTTCGCTTTATTACGACGAAGAACTCAATTTAAAAGAGATTGGGGAAGTGCTAGGTGTCAGCGAATCTCGTGTCAGCCAAATACTGAGCCAATCTATGCAGCGTTTACGCACTAAGTTAAGTGCTTGGACACAGAACGACTAACAACACTGATCCTATTCAGTGGAGGCTAATTTGAACAAAAACATGAAAATTCTCATTGTTGATGATTTTTCAACGATGCGCCGAATTGTTAAAAACCTACTTCGCGATTTAGGTTTCAACAACACTCAAGAAGCAGACGATGGCTTGACCGCGTTACCTATGCTGAAAAAAGGCGAATTTGATTTCGTGGTAACTGACTGGAACATGCCAGGCATGCAAGGTATTGACTTGCTTAAACACATTCGCGCAGATGCAGAACTTAAGCACCTTCCAGTGCTTATGATCACAGCAGAAGCGAAGCGTGAGCAGATCATCGAAGCAGCGCAAGCGGGTGTTAATGGTTACATTGTGAAGCCTTTCACTGCTGCAACGCTGAAAGAGAAACTTGATAAGATTTTTGATCGCTTATAAGCATCAATAAGTTTTAGGTACTTCTAGATAAACGCTGACTGATAAGTTATCTGTTTATCTCGATAGCCTAAGCGCACAAAGTATGCGGAGTAAGGCCGAACTCAGGATGATTTCATTAGAACAAGCAAAAAAATTAGTAGAGCTGCTTGAGAACGATGAGCAGCAAGATGCTGATTCTCTTGTTAGAAGCATTTATGAAGATAATTTTAGTCTTCAAGACAATCCAATGCTTCAAGAAATAGGAAGTCTGACTCGCGACCTCCATGACTCTTTGACTCAATTTAATTTCGATGAGCGCATTAGCGTTATCGCAAATGACGAAATCCCCGATGCAAGGGACCGCCTTCAGTATGTCATTGATAAAACGGAAGTTGCGGCAAATAAGACGATGGACGCTGTCGATCGCTGTATGCCAATTGCAGACAACCTACACGAGTGTTTACTTCAAGTAAGGCCTCAATGGAATGAACTGATGCATGGCCGCATTGAGCTGGCACAATTTAAAGCTTTATGTCACCGCATTGATGGATTGCTTGTCCAAGTAGAGGGCGATAGTACCGAACTACGTGGACAACTGACTGAAATCTTGATGGCTCAGGATTTCCAAGATTTAACTGGGCAGATAATTAGCAAAGTTATTACCTTGGTGAATGAGGTTGAAGGACGCTTAGTTGAGATTCTCACCGTATTTGGTGCGAATCAGACTGAGCCAACTCCAAAATCAGAGAAGAAAGCATCGATTGCTCCAGAAGGGCCAATCATGAATCCAGAAGAGCGCGAAGACGCTGTTGCTTCTCAGGATGAAGTCGACGATTTGTTATCCAGTCTTGGATTTTAAAGGTAACGTATGAGCTACGATTTAGACGAAGATATTCTTCAGGACTTTTTAGTCGAAGCAGGAGAGATCCTTGAACTTCTATCAGAGCAACTGGTAGAGCTTGAGAATAACCCTGACGACAAAGACCTATTAAATGCTATTTTCCGTGGTTTCCATACAGTAAAAGGTGGTGCTGGTTTCTTAGCATTAACTGAGCTGGTGGATACTTGTCATGGTGCCGAGAATGTGTTCGACATTCTACGAAACGGTCAGCGCAGCGTAACATCAGGCTTGATGGATACTATGCTGCAGGCGTTAGATACTGTTAATACACAGTTCCAAGCCGTGCAAGATCAGGAGCCTTTAGTACCAGCAGACCAAGCTTTATTGGATGAACTTCACCGCCTCTGCAAACCAGAATCAGCGGATGAAGTTGCACCAGTAGAAGCGCCAGCACCTGTTATCCCAGAGCCTGTCGTTACAGCCCCTGAACCGGTTGTCGAAAGTTCAAGCATCAGTGCCTCATCTGTGGATGATATCTCTGAAGACGAGTTTGAGCGCCTGCTTGATGAACTTCACGGTAAAGGTGGTTCACCAACAGCACCTTCTGCACCCACACCGCCGCCAGCACCAGTTGCACCTCAGCCTGTTGCTGACAGTGGTGATATTACTGATGACGAATTTGAGAAGTTGTTGGATGAATTGCACGGCGCGGGTAACAGCCCGACAGCGGCAAGTTCAACGCCTCCTCCACCGCCAGCGCCTCCGGCAGCACCTGTTTCGGCGATGTCTGAAGGCGATGACCTGATGACTGACGAAGAGTTCGAGAAGTTACTGGACCAATTGCATGGTTCAGGTAACGGACCTTCGATTGAAGAGCTCGATGCTGCGACTAAGCCTGCAGAAGTGAAGTCTGCGGCAGTTGCACCACAAGCTGCGCCTAAGCCTGCTGCTCCGGTTGTGGTTAAAGAAGAACCGAAACCTAGTGCTCCAGCAAAAACTGAAGTTAAAGCGCCAGCGAAGAAGCAGCAAGCTGAAGCTACAGTTCGTGTCGATACATCAACACTGGATACCATCATGAACATGGTGGGTGAACTGGTATTGGTGCGTAACCGACTTGTCAGTCTTGGCCTAAACAGCAATGACGAAGAAATGTCGAAAGCTGTCTCTAACTTAGATGTTGTTACTGCAGACCTACAAGGCGCGGTAATGAAGACTCGTATGCAGCCGATCAAGAAAGTATTTGGTCGCTTCCCACGAGTTGTCCGTGACCTTGCGCGTAGCTTGAAGAAAGACATCGTTCTTGAAATGCGTGGCGAAGAAACTGACCTTGATAAAAACTTGGTAGAAGCACTTGCTGATCCCCTGATTCACTTGGTGAGAAACTCTGTCGACCATGGTATCGAAATGCCGAACGACCGTGTTGCTGCGGGTAAATCACAAACGGGTAAAGTGATTCTGTCTGCCTCTCAAGAAGGTGATCACATTGAGCTGGCTATCGTTGATGACGGTGGCGGTATGGACCCTGATAAGCTTCGTGCTATTGCGGTCAAACGTGGCCTGATGGATGAAGATGCAGCGTCTCGTTTATCAAATAAAGAGTGTTTCAACCTGATTTTTGCTCCTGGCTTCTCAAGCAAAGAGCAGATCTCGGATATCTCTGGTCGTGGTGTAGGTATGGACGTTGTGAAAACGGCGATCAACACACTGAACGGCTCTATTGATATTGATTCAGAAATGGGACAAGGCACCAAGATCACCATCAAGGTTCCACTAACCCTAGCTATTCTACCAACCTTGATGGTCGGTGTTGCGGGTCACCCATTTGCATTGCCATTGGCATCGGTTAACGAGATCTTCCACCTAGACTTAAGCCGCACAAATGTGGTTGATGGTCAGCTAACGATCATCGTTCGCGATAAGTCTATTCCGTTGTTCTACTTGCAAAACTGGCTTGCTCCTAAAGCGGGTATTGTTGAACTGCGTAAAGGGCACGGCCATGTTGTTATCGTACAACTTGGTAGCCAACGAGTTGGTTTTGTTGTCGATACGCTTATCGGTCAAGAAGAAGTCGTGATCAAGCCACTTGATAAGCTTCTGCAAGGCACGCCAGGAATGGCAGGCGCGACAATTACAAGTGACGGACACATTGCATTGATTCTAGATGTGCCGGACTTGTTGAAGCAGTACGCAGCTGCGTCAAGAATTTAATTTAAGGATAAATATGGCGATTAAAGTATTAGTCGTTGATGATTCGAGTTTCTTTCGTCGTCGCGTTAGCGAGATTATCAACTCAGAGGCTCGCCTAGAAGTCATTGATGTAGCAGTAAACGGTAAAGAAGCCGTTGAGAAAGCGAAACAGCTAAGACCTGACGTAATCACGATGGACATTGAAATGCCTGTCATGGACGGCATCACTGCCGTTCGTGAGATCATGGCCGCGTCTCCAACGCCTATTTTGATGTTTTCATCGTTAACGCATGATGGAGCGAGAGCAACGTTAGATGCATTAGATGCAGGTGCTCTCGACTTCCTACCTAAGAAGTTTGAAGACATCGCACGTAACCGCGATGATGCGGTTGCATTGCTTCAACAGCGTGTGATTCAGATTGCTGCAAAGCGTGCGTTTATGCGTCGTGCTCCTATTGCACCGAGAGCGACAGCAACGACTTCAACATCTACGCCATTACGCCAACCGATTTCAACAGCAGCTGCGACTTCGACAGCGAAGCCAGCGGTTGCATCAACGGCAAAATTCAGAGCGTCAGGTAAGAAATATCAATTAACGGCAATTGGTACGTCGACTGGTGGCCCGGTTGCGCTACAGAAGATTTTGACGCGCATCCCTGCTAACTATCCACATCCGATTGTGTTAGTTCAGCATATGCCAGCAACATTCACAGCTGCTTTTGCTAGTCGATTGAACACCTTGTGTAAGATTGAAGTCCGTGAAGCGCAAGACGGTGATGTGTTGAAACCAGGAGTGGCGTATCTTGCTCCGGGTGGTAAACAGATGATGGTTGATGGCCGTGCAGGGTCTGCACGTCTAAGAATTATCGATGGCGGCGACCGAATGAATTACAAGCCTTGTGTGGATGTCACATTTGGCTCTGCAGCGAAGATCTACGGTGACAAAGTGTTGTCTATGATACTGACCGGTATGGGCGCAGATGGTCGAGAAGGTTCGCGTATGTTGAAAACCGCGGGCTCGACGATTTGGGCACAAGACGAAGATAGTTGTGTTGTATATGGTATGCCTCAAGCTGTAGCAAAAGCTGGCATTTCTACTGAAGACCTACCTCTCGACCGCATCGCGGAAAGGATTTTGGTTGAAGTTGGGTTAGCTTAGGTAAATCGAAATGATTGTTTGGAGTGTTGCAAACCAAAAAGGTGGTGTTGGTAAAACGACCACGACCGTGACTCTAGCAGGTTTACTTGCGTTGAAGGGGCACCGTGTTCTGTTGGTTGATACTGACCCACATGCATCACTGACCACCTATCTGGGTTACGACTCAGATACGGTGGAATCGAGCCTGTTTGATTTGTTTCAGTTGCGTGAGTTTAACGCGCAGACAGTAAGACCTTTGCTTTTACAAACGGAAGTTGAAGGTATCGATATTATTCCTGCGCACATGTCTTTGGCCACATTAGACCGTGTAATGGGAAATCGAAGCGGCATGGGGTTGATCTTGAAGCGCGCTTTGGCCGCTTTGAAAGGTGACTATGACTATGTGTTGATCGATTGCCCGCCAATTCTGGGTGTGATGATGGTCAATGCATTGGCTGCGAGTGACCGTATATTGATTCCGGTACAGACTGAGTTTTTGGCGATGAAGGGCTTAGAGCGCATGATTCGCACTTTGACCATCATGCAGAAGTCTCGCAAAACACCGTTTAAGGTGACGATTGTCCCTACCATGTACGACAAACGAACCAAAGCCTCACTGCAAACATTAACGCAGCTCAAAGATGATTATCCAAACCAAGTTTGGACGTCTGCTGTGCCGATAGATACTAAGTTTCGAGATGCGAGCCTAAAACGCCTACCAGCATCTCATTTTGCATCGGGTAGCCGTGGTGTATTTGCTTATAAACAGTTGCTTATTTATCTCGAAAGGTTGGCGATAAATGAGCGCGAATAAAGAATCAGTATTGGCGCAGCCAAGTCTCTCCAGTGAACAAGCACTGGATGACTACTTTACTGCGTTATTAGGCGATGAAAGCTTTGAATCTGACGATTTTTTTGTTGACGAGTCGAGCGACGAATCACAATCTGAAGAGCCAGAGCCAGAGCCAGAGCCAGAGCCAGAGCCAGAGCCAGAGCCAGAGCCAGAGCCAGAGCGCCAATTTTCGAGTCACCACTCAAGTTACGCAGAAATACGCGCGGCTGAGTTTGAGGTTCCTAACCTTGAGGATGTTCAGAAGCTACTGAGTCGTTTAGAGGCGACCAATGTTGTTGATGAACTGAACCTTGATGAGTTGATGGATCAGAACACCCAGAAAATCGCCCAGCAAGCAGATATGCAAATGTTTGATGCCGCGGTTGAATCTGTTCAGGTGTTTGAAGAGCCAGAGATTCAAGATTGGAATCTTCCACAACCTGATTTATCAATTGCTGCAGAGCCACTGGTTGAAACGCAGCAATTTGAAGAGTTACAAGCTGAATCGCTGGAGATGGAACAAGTAGAAGTTAAGGCTGTTGAACCTGAACTTGACGTCCCTAAGCCCGAGACAGTTATTGAACCTGAAACTCAAGCAGGAGGTGCTGACCAGTTTACCTCTTGGGAAAGTACGGTTCGCACAGAAGACTTTCAAGTTTTGTATTTTGATGTAAACGGCGTGACCTTTGCGGTGCCACTTGATGAGCTTGGCGGCATCCATCGCCTTGAAGAGTTAAGCCATATCATTGGTAAGCCAGCTTGGTATTTAGGTTTACAAACCGACCGTGATAGTCAGCTAGATGTGGTCGACACCGCAAAATGGGTGATGTCTGAGAAACTATCGAGTGACGAATACAAAGAAAACTATCAATATATAGTGATGCTTGGAGAGAGCTTGTGGGGGCTTGCAGGTACCGAGTTAAAAGGCACCGAGCTACTTAATACAGATAAAGTACGTTGGCGAGAAATGGCAGGGAAACGCCCATGGCTCGCTGGTATGGTAAAAGAAAAAATGTGTGCTTTGATCCATGTTGAAGCATTAATCGCCATGCTAAACGCAGGGCTAGATGTAAAAGCATTAAGCTAGTCATAAGCATTAGGCTAACAATAAGCGTCAAGTTAATAATAGTGGTCGGTAACGACGGCAAGAGGATTATCTATGTCTCATATGAGTGAAGTTGAAGTAAGAAAAGATCCAACCAATGATGAAGTACTTCAATGGGTGACATTCCAGCTAGAAGAAGAAACTTACGGCATCAATGTAATGCAAGTACGTGAAGTACTGCGTTACAGTGAAATTGCTCCTGTACCGGGTGCTCCAGACTACGTTCTAGGTATTATCAACCTGCGTGGTAATGTTGTTACTGTTATCGACACTCGTTCTCGCTTTGGTTTGATGCAAGGTGAAATCACAGATAACACTCGTATCATCGTTATTGAATCTGAGCGTCAAGTTATTGGCATTCTAGTAGATAGCGTTGCTGAAGTGGTTTACCTACGTTCTTCTGAAATCGACACAACGCCAAGTGTTGGCACTGACGAAAGTGCTAAGTTCATTCAAGGTGTCAGTAACCGTGATGGCAAGCTGCTTATCTTAGTAGATCTAAACAAACTACTAAGCGAAGACGAATGGGATGAGATGGCTCACCTGTAATGTTTGAAGCGCTTCCTTTAACCCCTGTTGCTCTGATTGCAGGAGTAGGGGTTTTTACGTTATTCATCCTGATTTTGATTAGCAAAGTAAAACGTGCGATTCAAAAGCAGCTCGATCAGTCACGCCTGCAAGTTCGTAACTTGGACAAAGAGCTTCAAAAATCGAGTAAGCAATTACTTGAGGTTCGCTCGGTTGTGGTTGGCCTTGGCCAAAAAGTAACTGAACAGCAAGATCTGATAAAGCACTTGAATGAGCGTATTGTTGAGTTGGAACATGCTGACACTGACGGCCGCTTATACACGCGTGCGACAAAAATGGTTCAGCTTGGTGCCGGGATAAACGAACTGATTGAAGAGTGTGAACTACCTAAAGCGGAAGCTGAGCTAATGATGTCTCTACAGAATAAGCTCGCGGGTAAGGAGAAAATCCCTTCGTTGAGAAGTAACCCTTCATCGTACGATGATCAACCCGATGCCTCTCGCGATCGCAGAGATCCGTCTCGACGTCGTTAAATTGAGCGCTTAATTCGTATTGAACAATTGATGTTTATTACGTATTCCTTTTAAAAGAAGCTTCGGCTTCTTTTTTTATGCCTGTTCTATCTATATAGAACGATGTTTATAAGTGCTTGTATCTAAGGCAATATCTTGTTTGTTGATGAAAATGTGTAAATTGTGATGCGGTGGTAACAGTTTCTTACCGACTTTGTTCTATCGAAAACGCCTAGTCCTGTTTTGTCACCATGTTGGTGTGCTACTATAGCCCTCTCATTACTCGACTAAATTTACCTATGCTAGAAGTCTCAAATTTAACTGCTATTCGTGACGACAGGGTTCTATTTGAATCGTTGTCTTTTCAATTGAAACCAGGTGAACTGGTTCAGGTTGAAGGTCGTAACGGTACCGGGAAAACGACACTCCTTAGGATTATTACTGGCTTAGGTGATCGCGATGACGGCACTATCTCTTGGGATGGTGAGTCTATCGAATCGAGTCGAGACGTGTATCATCAAAATTTGCTTTTTCTTGGTCACCAAACTGGTGTGAAGCGCGAGCTAAGTGCCTATGAGAACCTGAGTTTCTATCAGTCGATTCACAGTGGTGGTGCGAGCAAAGAAGAGCTTTACCACGCGTTGGCTCAAGTCGGGCTTGCGGGCAGAGAAGACGTACCTGCGGGGCAACTTTCAGCGGGGCAACAGCGCCGAGTCGCATTGGCTCGTCTTTGGTTGAGTAAGCAAATGTTGTGGATTCTCGATGAACCGCTGACTGCGATTGATAAGCAGGGCGTGAAAGTTCTCGAATCTCTTTTTTCTCAGCATGCAGACAACGGTGGCATTGTGTTATTAACCACGCACCAAGATATGTTTGCTGATAGCCCGAAACTAAGAAAAATAAAGTTGGGTGAGTAATATGATCTCTTCTATGACCACGATTATCCGACGTGAGCTGCTTATCGCATTCCGACGTCAAGCGGATATCTTTAACCCTCTGTGGTTCTTCATCATTGTTATCACGCTTTTCCCTTTAAGTATCGGCCCTGAGCCAAACCTACTTGCACGTATTGCTGCGGGTATTGTTTGGGTGGCCGCTTTGCTCTCGGCATTGCTCTCTTTAGAGCGCCTTTTCCGCGATGATTTTCAAGATGGTGCCCTTGAGCAGATGATGCTGATGCCCATCCCGTTGCAGTTGGTAGTCTTGTCCAAGGTCATAGCACACTGGTTGTTGACCGGGTTACCATTGATTTTAATCAGCCCATTGTTAGCTGTTTTGTTGTCTTTAGATTTTGATACATGGCTCTCAGTTGTGTTGACCTTGCTGGTAGGTACACCCGCATTGAGCTTTATTGGTGCGATTGGTGTTGCGTTGACCGTTGGGTTACAGAAGGGCGGAGTCCTATTAAGCCTGTTAATTCTGCCGCTTTACATCCCCATTTTGATTTTCGCGACGTCAGCTATTGACGCTGCGGCATTGGGCATTGCATACAACGGTCAGTTGGCGGTGCTTGGGGCGATGTTAATGGGGGCGATGACTCTGACACCTTTTGCGATCAGTGCCGCACTTAGAGTGAGTGTGAACTGATAAGGGTTCCGTTATCGTATAGCTAATGTGAACCAAACGTGTCGATTGGACTCATAGAGTCAGTAAAACTGAAAGCAAGACAAATAAAATTATTATAATTATAGCTTTAATAGCTGTAAGCAATATGAAGTAAGAGTGAGATTACAACATGTGGAAATGGCTCCATCCCTATGCCAAAGCAGAAACCTCTTATCAGCTTGCTGGTAAACTTTTGCCATGGTTTTCGATCCTAGCGCTATTGTGTCTATCCGTCGGTACCGTGTGGGGGCTTGCATTTGCGCCTTCAGATTACCAACAAGGTGATAGTTTCAGAATCATCTACATCCATGTTCCGTCTGCCATCTGGTCGATGGGCGTTTACATGTCGATGGCGATTGCTGCCTTTATCGGTTTGGTATGGCAGGTGAGACTATCTGATATGGCCGCATTGGCGATGGCGCCGATTGGTGCTGTATTTACCTTCATTGCACTGCTAACCGGTGCGGTTTGGGGTAAACCAATGTGGGGTGCTTGGTGGGTTTGGGATGCACGTTTAACCTCAGAGCTGATTCTTCTATTCTTATACTTGGGTGTGATTGCACTTCACCACGCATTTGATGACCAAAAAACAGCCGCTAAAGCAGCAGGCATTTTGGCAATCGTTGGTGTCATCAACCTACCTATCATTCACTTTTCCGTAGAGTGGTGGAACACACTTCACCAAGGCGCGACGATCACTAAATTCGACAAGCCTTCTATATCAAGTGACATGCTATGGCCGCTTCTTCTTAACATCTTCGGCTTCGCCTTTTTCTTTGGTGCTGTGACTATGGTTCGTTTCCGTAACGAAATCATCAGTAAAGAGAGTCACCGTCCATGGGTTCGCAAGCTTGCGGCCGAAAAAGCGTAGTAGGGTAGGTAATTATGTATTTTGAATCTTTGAGTGATTTCTTTGCCATGGGGGGCTACGCCTCATATGTATGGAGTGCATTTGGAATCACATTTCTCGCGATGATCATTTTACTGGTCGTAAGCGTTCGTCGTGGTAAGCAATTACTAAATGAAGTACAAGCTAAGATTGATCGTCAGGCTCGTATCGATGCAGCAAAAAATATGGAGAACACTCTATGAACCCAAGACGTAAAAAGAGGCTGGGCATTGTCTTAGCGATCTTTTTTGGTATCAGTGCGACTGTTGGATTGATGGTTTACGCACTTAACCAGAACATGGATCTGTTCTACACACCAACTGAGCTGGTCAACGGCAAAGATGGTAAAAAACCTGAAGTTGGTCAACGCCTACGTATTGGTGGCATGGTCGTAGTCGGCTCTGTAAGCCGTGACAATGAATCACTACGTGTAAGCTTTGATTTGCAAGATGTAGGCCCTAAAGTAACGATTCTATACGATGGCATCCTTCCTGATCTTTTCCGTGAAGGCCAAGGTATTGTTGCTCAGGGTGTGCTTAAAAATGCAACGACAATCGAAGCGTTTGAGGTGTTGGCAAAGCACGATGAAGAGTACATGCCTTCTGAAGTTGCGGAAGCAATGAAGAAAACCCATGAGCCTTTGCAATACACGACTGAACAAAAAGAAGGAAATGCTCAATGATAGCCGAGATCGGCCATTTTGCGATGATCCTGTCCTTGGGACTTGCATTGCTGCTAAGCGTGCTCCCATTGTATGGAGCCGCTCGAAATAACACATTATTGATGAACAGCGCACGACCGTTGTCGTGGGGTATGTTCGGATTCTTAGCGATTTCGTTCTTTATCTTGTGTTACGCGTTCTACACCAATGATTTTACGATTCAATACGTAGCAAGTAACTCGAATAGCCAACTGCCTTGGTACTACCGAATTACGGCGGTTTGGGGCGCTCACGAAGGTTCATTACTGCTTTGGGTTCTTATCCAAGCGGGTTGGACAGTTGCAGTAGCGACGTTTAGCCGTGGTATGCCTCAAGAGTCTGTGGCTCGCGTACTGGCTATCATGGGTTTGATTACTGTCGGCTTCTTGCTGTTCATTATCGTAACGTCTAACCCGTTCCTACGTACATTGCCTTTCTTCCCTGTAGATGGCCGCGACTTGAACCCACTACTGCAAGACCCGGGTTTGATTATTCACCCGCCAATGCTTTACATGGGTTATGTAGGTTTCTCGGTAGCGTTCTCTTTCGCCATCGCTTCTCTAATGAGTGGTCGTTTAGATACGGCATGGGCTCGTTGGTCTCGTCCTTGGACAATCGCAGCTTGGTTATTCCTAACAGTAGGTATCGCACTAGGCTCTTGGTGGGCTTACTACGAACTTGGCTGGGGTGGCTGGTGGTTCTGGGATCCAGTAGAAAACGCTTCATTCATGCCTTGGTTGGCTGGTACTGCACTGATGCACTCACTAGCGGTAACCGAAAAGCGTGGCACATTTAAAGCGTGGACAGTATTGCTAGCTATCTCTGCATTCTCGCTAAGCTTACTAGGTACATTCTTAGTTCGTTCAGGCATCTTGGTATCGGTTCACGCGTTTGCGTCGGATCCTGCTCGCGGTATGTTTATCCTAGGTTTCCTAGTCTTCGTTATCGGTGGTTCACTGCTGTTGTTTGCTGTTAAAGGCGCATCGGTTCGTGTTCGTGGTAACTTCGATCTGGTTTCTCGTGAGAACGCACTGCTTGGCAACAATATCTTATTGATTGCAGCCCTAGTGGTTGTGTTAGTAGGTACGTTATTACCACTAGTTCACAAACAGTTAGGCTTGGGATCGGTATCTATCGGTGCTCCATTCTTTGACATGCTGTTCTTCTGGCTAATGATTCCGTTCTCGTTCTTGCTTGGTATCGGTCCTCTGATCCGCTGGAAACGTGACAACCTGTCTAAGCTTGTTAAACCAATGCTGATTTCAGGTGCATTCTCACTGGGCTTAAGTGCGCTAATGGTTGCTCTATTGGCTGACCGCTTCAGTGGTACTGCGTTTGCTGGCTGGGTAATGGCATTCTGGATCATCTTCATGCACGGCTTTGAGCTGCATGAACGTGCGACTCACCGTCATACGTTTATGAAAGGTCTAACTAAGTTGCCTCGTAGTCACTGGGCGATGGTGTGTGGTCACATCGGTTTAGCTGTGACAGTGATTGGTATCGCGATGGTGCAAAACTACAGCATCGAACGCGATGTTCGTCTGGCACCTGGTGAAAGCTACCAGCTTGAAGAATACAGCTTCCTGTTTACAGGGGTTCGTGACAAAGATGGTCCTAACTACGATGGTTACATTGCCGACTTTGAAATTACTAAAGAAGGCAAATACATCAACACGCTTCACGCGGAAAAACGTTTCTACACCACCGCTAAGTCTATGATGACGGAAGCAGCGATTGACCGTGGTGTAACGCGCGATCTTTATATCGCAATGGGTGAACGTTTAGACGATAACAAATCTTGGGCTGTACGTATCTACTACAAACCATTTGTACGTTGGATCTGGGCAGGCTCTTTGATCATGTCGATTGGTGGCGCTATTGCTATCAGTGACCGTCGTTACCGTTTCCGTAAGCCAACAAAAAAGTCGGCTGAAGAGCAGGAGGCTTAATCCGAATGAACAAGAAGATTTTATTCATTCCATTGATTGCGTTCATGGTTCTAGCTGGAATCTTTGCAACGCAATTAATGCGCAACCAGTCGGGCGATGACCCAACTAAGCTTGAATCCGTATTGATTGGTAAGCCTGTGCCTGAGTTTGACCTAGAAGATCTAGAGCAACCAGGTAAGCTGCATGATCAAGCTATCTTTAAAGGTGAGCCGCTGCTTCTTAACGTATGGGCGACTTGGTGTCCTACTTGTTATGCAGAGCACTCTTACCTGAACAAACTTGCTGGTCAAGGGGTTAAGATCATTGGTCTTAATTACAAAGATGATCGCAATAAAGCGGTTGGTTGGTTAAAAGAGCTGGGTAACCCGTACCTAATCAGCCTGTTTGATGGTAATGGCATGCTAGGTCTTGACCTCGGCGTGTATGGCGCACCTGAAACTTTCCTAATTGATGCTAACGGTGTGGTTCGTTACCGCCATGTTGGTGATGTGAACCCGACCAACTGGGCATCGACGCTTGAGCCGATGTATCAAGAGTTGTTGGAGGAATCGAAATGATTAGAAAGGCATTGATTACTCTATTTGCTACGTTCGCAATCTCAGCGACGGTTTCTGCTGCACCTATCGAATTTCATGAATTTGATACCGTAGATCAAGAGCAGCAGTTCAAAGAGCTAAGCAATACATTACGCTGCCCTAAATGTCAGAACAACACGATTGGTGATTCGAACGCTGAGTTAGCGGTCGACTTACGTCAAAAAGTGTACGAGATGACAAAAGACGGTAAGTCGAAGCAAGATATCATTGATTACATGATTGCTCGCTACGGTAACTTTGTGACTTACAATCCACCACTGACACTAGCAACATCGATCCTTTGGATTGGTCCGTTTGCGGTGGTTGTGTTTGGATTTGGTTTGATCATTTTGCGAAGCAGAAAGTCAAAATCGAAAGCGGCAGTAGAGTCAGATAAAGACTGGGATGCAGACAAAGAAGCTCGCTTAAAAGCGTTACTCGATGAAGAGAACGACGGAGATAAGAAGTAATGACTCTATTTTGGATTTCTACCATTATCCTTTCGCTAGCGGCAATTTTCTTAATTGTTCTGCCTTTCATTAACAAGAAGGCAAACAATGACGAAATGCTTCGCGACGAGTTGAACAAAGCATTCTATAAAGACCGTCTTGTCGAGTTAGAAGTAGAAGCAGAGGAAGGTCTTGTTGATAACCAACAAGAACTGATCGATGATTTGAAACAGTCTCTGCTTGATGATGTTCCTGCACAAGAAGAGATGAAGAAGACTCAAATCTCAACGGTTGGTGTGGTTGTACCGTCGATCATCCTTGTCGTCGTTGTGACTTATGGTATGTACTTTAAGTTCGGTGCGTTGGACAAAGTTCAACACTGGCAAGAAGTGAGCTCGAACCTTCCTGAATTGTCTAAAAAGCTAATGTCATCGGAAGGTGGTGCACTAACGGATGATGAGTTGGAAGATTTGACTCTAGCGCTTCGTACTCGTCTGCATTACCAACCAAAAGATTCAACAGGTTGGTTGCTACTCGGTCGTATTGCACTGGCTAACCGCGACGCTGAAACAGCAAAAGATTCTATGGAACGAGCTTACAAGCTTGAACCTAAGAATGAAGATGTTCAGTTAGGTTTCGCACAAGCACTGATGCTTTCTCCTGATGAAGCTGATCAAAACCAAGCTCGTTTGATTTTGAGCCGTTTGATTCAAAACGATTACGTTGACCTTCGTGTGTTCTCACTGCTTGCGTTTGATGCGTTTGAGCGTCAAGACTACCCAGGTGCTGTGAAGTACTGGAGCATCATGCAACAGATGATTGGTCCACAAGACAGTCGCTATGAAATGCTTTCGCGCAGTATTGAAAGTGCTCAGAAGAAAATGGGCGACAATATGGGTGTCGACCAAGGTAAGACTGTTGCTGTAACGCTCGATCTATCTGCAGACGTGAATGCTGACCCTAACTCAGTGTTAATTGTTTCAGTACACAGAGCAGATGGTTCTCCAATGCCTATCGCAGCCGCTCGTTACCCACTAGGGACTTTCCCTCGTACTGTTGTGCTAGATGACGGCAACAGCATGCTGGAAGGACAAGAGCTGTCTAGCCTTGAAACTCTGATGGTTAGAGCTAGGCTTGATACAGACCGCAACGTTTCAACTCGCGAAGGCGATTGGTACGGTGAAAGTGAAGTGGTTGAACTGGGTGCTCCAGTTACCATTGATATCAATAAGCAATATTAATCATCACTTTGCATAGGTGTTAGCTATTCCGATTTGCAGATAAACGGTATAGACTTAGCCAAACAATTGAGGCCAGCGATTGCTGGCCTTTTTTATTATTCCTTATGGAAAAGGTGATATGTCTGTCAGTGTTTTAAGACTCTCGAGTTTACTTTTTATCGCAAGCTTAACGGTTGGGTGTTCAAGTGCGCCGGACGAAAGTGTTAACGATGATAACCTCGAAACCTCTGAATACGTCGAAGAGTCCCACCCGAATGATCCTTTTGAAGGCTTCAACCGAGCGATGTGGGATATCAACTACGAATATCTAGATCCTTATTTAGTTCGCCCTGTTTCCCTCGCTTATGTTGACTACACCCCTGTGCCAGTACGTTCTGGTATATCCAATTTTCTAGCCAACTTAGACGAACCATCAAGCATGGTGAATAACCTTATTATGGGCAATGGCGAAAAAGCACTCGACCATTTCAATCGTTTTTGGATTAACTCAACGATTGGTTTGTTAGGCTTAATCGATATTGCCAGCGAAGCGGGGATCACTAAGTACGATGATAAGTCGTTCTCTGATGCGATTGGTCATTACGGGGTAGGGAATGGTCCCTACTTCATGGTGCCGGGTTATGGCCCAATAACAACGCGTGAAGTAACTGAAACCGTTGATGGCTTGTATGTGCCTCTGTCGTTTCTGAACTTTTGGGCTAGCTTAGGCAAATGGGCATTTGAAGGCATGGAAACACGTGCTCAATTAGTGTCACAAGAAGCGCTGTTGGATGATTCCCCAGATCCATACGCATTAACCCGTGATGTTTATATTCAACGTCGTGACTTCAAAGCGGAGATTGAACCTGAAGAGGTCGATCTTGAAGAAGAGGACTTCATCGATGGTTATCTAGAAGATTACTAGAAAATCGATAAAAGAAAGGCTCGATGTTGAAAACAACATCGAGCCTTTTTAATGCTTTCTACTTTCAGAGGAGTAGATTAGAAACGGTAGTTAGCTTGGATACCAACTAACCAGATGCTACCTGTCACTTCACCTTCGAAGTTGCCACCAAATAAATCCGCTGCAGCATCGGTTTCATGCATTTTAGCGTCTTTCGCTAGGATGTAAGTGAAACCAGCATCTAGAGTTAGCTGCTCAGACCATTGGTAGCCTGCACCAATACTCAGCCAAGTACGATCTGTTTCAGGGATAGTCGCAGTGCGGTGCTCTTCGCTTACTGCCGAAGTGTCGTAAGCAATACCAGAACGCAGAGCCAGTTTTGGTGTCATTTGGTAAGTCGTACCAATTGCAAAGCGGTAGTTGTCTTCCCAGTTCTCTTGTTTGATCTCAACGCTGTTTTCACCAGGGAAATCCGCTACAAGTTCTTTAAAGCTGCTCCAGTTTGTCCAGTTAACACTCGCGTGAACTGCAACTTTTTCTGTTAGCTGGTGGAAGCTCGCAAGTTCTGCTGTTGCTGGAAGTGCAAGATCCATTGAACCATTTTTGTGCGCCGCCGGGTTTGCCTGGTTGAAACCAAAGCCTTGTGCATAACCTTCTAGAGTTAGATCAACTTCTGACTTGTAAGTAAAGCCAAGGCGGTTGTTTTCATTAATCTGCCACGCTGTACCAATTTGCCAGCCCCATGCAGTGTCATCACCTTCCATATATTTTAAAGGAGTACCTGCTGGTAATGGAACAAGCGAGTTTGCTGTAGATACCGCACCAAAGCTACCTTCAGCCATGATGTAGCGAATACCGCCACCTATAGATACACTTTCAAGTACTTGGTATGCAGCGTTTAGGTTTAGCTCCATTGTAGTAACACTTGCTTCGTTACCATGGTTAGCGCCACCAAAGTCTTTCCCTAGGTCTGTTTCCATACCGTAGTTAGTACCAGCAGCAAAACCTAAAGCAAATTTTTCGTTGTACTTATGAGAAACGTAAAAGTTTGGGATAACTGCACTGTGTGCAAAATCACTAGAATTTGATGAAGTTGTTTTGCCCATCATAGACGTAGAAGTACCGTCGATATCGATGTTCGGGTCAACATAGATAGCACCAACAGAAACCTGAGTGCCTTCTAGATAAGTCAGCATTGCAGGGTTACGCCATTGAGCATCTGCACCGTCAGCCATTGCTGCTTCACCAGCGTATGCGCGGCCTAGGCCTGTTGCCGAGTATTCTGCTAGTTGAAAACCTGCCGCGTGAGTTACGGTAGAAGTCGAAAGTAGTCCAACTGCCACAGCAGCAGATAGAAGAGTCTTATTCATTTTCATTATTATGTTCGCTGAATCATAAGTATTTAGTGGCGTGATTCTACTTTTAGAGTCATTACTTTAAAAATGAAATTCGAATAAAACAGTGTTTTAGGGATTTAATGAGTAAATGTGTTTAATTATTAGAGAAATAATCTAAATGTTTCGGCTGTGTTGCGAAGTTTGAGCGTACACTTGTAGTCATATATTGGTCTTGCAGGCTACAGCTGTAAGCTTAAATTGATGCGGGTCAGTGACTTAGGCAATAAAAAAGGGTCGCATAAAGCGACCCTTTAAGACTTATAACTTCGATTATATTAGAAGCTACGGCTGTACTGTAGACCTAGAAGGATTGCATCTGCACGAGTAGTTGCTGAAACAGATGTGCCTAGAGGTGTACTTTCATTTACGTTTTTAACGTCTTCACCTAATAGGTAAGTGAAGCCAAAGTCTACGTTAGATGCAGTATCGATATGGTATGTGAAACCAGCTGAGAACCATTGACGGTCAGAATCAGGTACTGATACTGATTTTAGGTCATCTTGTGCAGCGATGTCATACATGTAACCAGCACGTAGATCCCAGTCGTTGTTTAGGTAGTAAGTAGTACCAACAGAGATGTGACCGGCATTTTTCCACTCGTAAGCGGCATCAGGTGTTGTTGCTGTACCACCGAACTCAATTTTATCGAATGCTTTCCAACCAACCCACTGCAGAGAGTAGTGCACAGCAAACTTGGTATCTTCAAGTTTGTGGTAACCAGAGAATTCTGCCATATCTGGTAGAGGAAGTTTGATCTCCTGACCTTTACTATCTTCTGCTGTGATTTCTGGGCTGTAGCGGTAAGATAAGCCGAAGCGATTGTTTTCGTCTAGCTCATAAACAGTACCTACGTTGAAGCCAACGCCCCAACCATCAGCTCCGTCGATATCAACTAAGCTCAAGCCATTAAATGGACTGTTCGGATTTGCTGATAGGTTACTACTTGTCGTACGTTTAAGCGTACCTTTACCGTAGATAATATCAAGACCAGCACCGAAGCTCCATTGGTCGTTCAAGCGGTATGAACCAGCAAGGCCGAAGTTAAGGCTCATGATATCTGTTTCACCACCAAATTCTGAAGCAGCAAAATCGCTACCAAAGTCTGTAGATGTACCGAAATTCGAGTAAGCATTTACACCCCAAGCAAACTTTTCATTTACTGGAACGATAAGGTGGATGTTCGGTGCAACTGATGTACCGCCTGCGTCATCGTAGTTTGATGAGGTTGGAGTACTAATTGGGTTCATTGCTGAAGTGTATGTTGCATCAGATACTTTAATGTCTGTAGTGATTGTTTCAAAACCAAGAGATAACTCAGTTTTATCAAACATTGACATTGCAGCTGGGTTACGAGCCATTACTGACGCGTTATCTGCGATTACAGCATCACCAGCGAAAGCACGGCCAAGGCCGGTTGCTGATTGTGCGTTAAGTTGGAAACCTGCTGCCATCGCTTGCGAAGACGCCAGTGTAATTGTTACTGCTAAAAGAGACTTTTTAAACAGACGCGTGTTGTTGGTAGTCATTCATTTATTCCTTTATATATCCGCCTCTACAGGGCGATTAATTCGAGCAATTGCTCAATGGTGGCTGATCCTATTCGGAAGTATACGATATACAAATCCGACCATTGAGAAATTTGAGTGGAAAATTATGGAAATGACGCCTATCTGGCACGAAAATGGTGCGAAATGCTATTTTTTAGAGTTTTAACTCTAGAGTTATTGGTCTTGTGAATGGTTTGGCGGGTTATTTATAAATAAAGCCCAGCAATATCAGTGATATAATTGCTGGGCCTTTTATTACGGGGCTTTAAGAGCGAATTAGCTCATCGGTTTGATCATTTTTGTCAGCTTTTCGGCGATTTTGGAAACATCCTCACCATTTTCACCAACAAGGATTAAGCTGCTGCCATCTACGGGTGTTACCGAGCCGGACATGCCTTTTTCATCAAAGTCGATAGGTTTGTCTGTCGGAATACCGGTTAAAAACAACGTTACTTTGCCTTTTGCGCCTTGGAAGACCATATGCACTGCGTTGGATTTACCAAAGCCACAGTGGTTTAGGTAATAGACGTGGTAAGGGAAAGCATCATCAAACTGAAAAGCAAATGGGTTCATTTTTGCGTTGATTTGCTGCGATGTGACCTGTTCATCGATGGAACTAACAAAACTCTTTTCATCAACAACATGCTTCATCGCTGTATCAACCAAACTAGCTTGAGCTGGTGAAACGAATGCGTTGCCCCAATTTACTTGGCCAACTAATAAGCCTGCAACGAATGCTACCGAGGCAGCCATTGCCATTGCTCTTCTCGCAAACGTAGGCCTTACCACTTTGCTTTCTTCGCTTGAGGTCTGATTGAACAGAATGCGATCAGCAAGATCGTCTGGCACATCCACATTCATCGCAGAGTGGATCTGTTTATCTAGCGCTAATACATCGTCTAAGAAATTACTATTGGCTTCGTTATTGGCGGTTGCATCAACAATATCTTGTGTACGTTGTTTAGGTTCCGACAATACACGACGACGAAATTCCAAATCATCCATTATGTTGCCCCCTCTCTGCCTCTTCTGTATCCAACAGCTCTTTCAACTGATTTCGAGCTCTGAATAAACGTGTCATCACCGTGTTTTTGTTGAGATCGAGAATATCGGCAATCTCATCACCACTAAAACCACCAATCACTTGCAAGAAGAGCGGTTCACGGTAATCGATTTCAAGTTTCATGATCTGCGCTTGCAACCACTGATGCTGATGGTGCGGGTCATCGCTAACACTAGCATCATTACCGTGATCGTCGATATCAACCAGATCAAACTGTTTGCGTTCAAATCGTCGAGCGTTCTCGCGTCTCAAGATAGTAATCAGCCAAGATTTAGCGGCTTTTTCATCTTGAAGGCTATCGAGTGACTTCCATGCACGAAGGCAAGTTTCTTGAACTAAGTCTTCGGCAATGCTTTTGTCTTTGCATAACCAATAGGCGTAGCGAAAGAGGTCACGATGATAGGCACGCACGAGTGCTTCGTATTTTCTTTGTTTGTCCATATCAGAGTTGACCGGACGCTTGGCTGTTTTCTTTCCAAACATTTTTATTATTGACACACGAGCCTCCATAATTGCTCTGCGTATAGCTGTCCTCTATACGTTGTGCTTTGTTTTTATATTTTTAGAGCTAACGATCGGCAGGAAATCGTAAAATCACATTAAAATTGATCTACTTCAAAATCTAAGGCCTCGAACAAGCTATAGTACACCTTGTCGTCTAGTTAGTCATTCGTGGCTAGCATGTTGAGCAAGACGACACTTCCTTTTGAAGGCTGACTTTACTTTCTCCTAATCAGGAAACTGATTATTTCAATTGGCGCTAAGTTAATTGCTTTATATACATTCCGACCACACAGCTTTGTGTGGTTTTTTTTTACCTCAAGAAAACCATTCCCTACAAAGCGATAACAGTATTTACTTACAATAGTTTAGTCTCTTACGACAACCTTTCCCCCAAAAAGGTTCGCCTGAATGTGCAGTTATATTTTCAAACAGTGAGATACTCGTATCACGTTTATTTAAACGCTCGTTTGATTTAATTAACAACTTCTTTACAATGCTTCAGGTCAGACCTCTTAACTTTAAGGAGAAACCATGGGCAAACAGGAAGTCAAAACGCGTTCTGGAGAACGTGTTGCCGTTGTCGCTGGATTACGAACCCCATTCGCTCGTCAGAGTACAGAATTTAGCCAAGTGCCTGCGGTTGACCTAGGCAAAATGGTTGTGAGCGAAATGCTTGCAAGAACGGATGTCGATCCTGCGCTTATCGAGCAAGTTGTGTTCGGCCAAGTCGTGCAAATGCCAGAAGCGCCGAACATTGCGCGTGAAATCGTGTTGGGCACAGGCATGGACATCAATACCGATGCCTACAGTGTCACACGAGCATGTGCGACCAGCTTCCAAGCGGCAGTTAACGTGACCGAAAGCATTATGGCTGGCACGATTGATGTCGGTATTGCGGGCGGTGCGGACTCTTCTTCTGTATTGCCAATCGGTGTTTCGAAAAAGTTAGCGGCAAATCTATTAGCGCTGAGTAAAACGAAAACTATGGGTCAAAAGCTGAAGATTCTTAAAACGCTTTCAGTAAAAGATTTGATGCCAGTGCCGCCTGCTGTTGCAGAGTACTCGACCGGTTTATCCATGGGACAAACGGCTGAGCAGATGGCGAAGACACATGGTATTACTCGCGAAGCTCAAGACGCACTTGCTCACCGTTCTCACTCTTTGGCTTCTCAAGCATGGAAAGAAGGCAAGATCAAAGACGAAGTGATGACAGCATTCCCGGCGCCTTACAAAAAGTACCTAGCGGAAGACAACAACATTCGCCACGACTCAACAGTTGAAGGCTACGCTAAGCTACGCCCTGCTTTTGACAGAAAGTACGGCAGTGTAACGGCAGCCAATGCTACGCCCCTTACCGATGGCGGCGCAGCAGTGATGTTGATGCGCGAAGGCAAAGCGAAAGAGCTAGGCTTAGAAGTGCTTGGCTATATTCGTGGCTACGCATTCTCAGCGATTGGTGTTGAAACGGATATGTTGATGGGGCCGACTTACGCGACCTCTCAAGTATTGAAGAATACGGGTCTAGAGTTGTCAGACCTAACACTGATCGAGATGCATGAAGCGTTTGCAGCGCAAGTTCTTGCGAATGTAAAAATGTTTGCGAGCGATGAGTTTGCTCAGAAGAATCTTGGCCGTGACAAAGCGATCGGTGAGATTGATATGGAGAAGTTCAACGTGCTGGGTAGCTCAATTGCTTACGGACACCCGTTTGCGGCAACTGGTGCGCGAATGATGACTCAAACATTACGTGAACTGAAACGTCGCGGTGGCGGCTTGGCACTTAACACAGCGTGTGCGGCTGGTGGTTTAGGTGCAGCAATGATCTTGGAGGTAGAATAATGTCTACGACTCTTGATGCAACAACAGAAAAAGAAACAGTGGCTCAACCAGATTCAACGTCTGCGACTGAATCAACCCAAAAGAAAACGACAGCATTTTCTCTTAACATCGATGACCAAGATATTGCTTGGTTGGCGATTGATGTGCCAAACGAGAAAATGAACACGCTACAAGCGGCTTTTGCTGAAGAAATGAAAGCGATCTTCGAGCAACTCAAAGAAAAGCAGAGCCGAGTTAAGGGCTTAATCGTTCATTCTCTTAAGCCAGATAACTTTATCGCTGGCGCTGATGTAAGAATGCTGGATGCTTGTAAAACCGCTGATGAAGCGCAGTCTTTAGCTCGCCAAGGTCAAGAGATGTTCCAAGCATTATCTGATCTTCCATACCCAGTTGTTGCAGCGATTCACGGCCCATGTTTAGGTGGTGGCTTAGAGCTCGCACTGGCGTGTGATTACCGTGTATGTACTGATTCAGATAAGACGCGTCTTGGTCTACCTGAAGTGCAACTAGGTTTATTACCAGGTTCTGGTGGTACGCAGCGTCTTCCTCGTTTGATTGGTTTGCTACCGTCACTCGATCTAATCCTAACGGGCAAGCAACTGCGCGCTAAGAAAGCGAAATCACTTGGTGTTGTGGATGCTTGTGTCCCTGATACCATTTTGCTTGAAGTAGCAAAAAGCTTTGTTGAAAAGAATACGGGCAGTAAAAAAGGTAAGCGTCTGGCGTCGAAAAGCCAAGCGTCGACTAAAGAAAAGCTGATTTCACGCACGGGTCTTGGTCGCAAAGTGATTTTTGAACAGGCTTCAAAGAAGACGAATCAGAAAACACGCGGAAATTACCCAGCAGCAGATGCGATTCTAGACGTCATTCGTTATGGCCTAGAGAACGGCTTTGATAAAGGCCTTCAGTACGAAGCGAAGCGTTTCTCTGAACTAGTGATGACCTCTGAGTCAAAAGCCCTTCGTTCGATTTTCTTTGCAACCACCGAAATGAAAAAAGAACATGGCGCAGACGCAGAGCCAAAGGCCGTTAAGCGTGTTGGTATACTGGGTGGCGGCCTTATGGGCGCAGGTATTAGTCATGTAAGCGTTGCAAAAGCGAAAGTACCGGTTCGTATTAAAGACGTATCAAATGAAGGCGTTCTGAACGCGCTGAACTACAACTTCAAGTTGTTCGATAAGCAGCGTAAGCGTCGCATTCTGAGCCGAGCTGGTCTTGAAGGTAAGATGCTTCAGCTTTCTGGTGGTATCGACTTTACAAGCTTTAACCACACCGATGTGGTGATTGAAGCGGTATTTGAAGATCTCGACCTTAAGCAATCAATGGTTGCGGACATCGAAGCCAATGCCAAGCCAGACACGATTTTCGCGACGAATACTTCATCACTGCCAATCCATAAGATTGCAGAGAAGGCGCAGCGACCAGAAAATGTGGTCGGTCTTCACTACTTCAGCCCAGCAGAAAAAATGCCGCTAGTAGAAGTAATTCCTCATGAAACAACCTCAGAAGAGACGATTTCAACGGTTGTGGCATTAGCGAAGAAGCAAGGCAAGACGCCGATTGTTGTTAAAGACACAGCAGGTTTTTATGTGAACCGCATTCTTGCTCCGTACATGAATGAAGCTGCGCATTTGTTACTAGCGAACGAGCCGATTGAAAAGCTCGACAGCACCTTATTGGACTTCGGTTTCCCGGTCGGCCCAATTACCTTATTAGATGAGGTCGGTGTGGATATCGGCGCGAAGATTATTCCTATTCTAGTAAATGAACTTGGCGATCGTTTCCAAGGCCCAGACGTGTTCGATATTCTTTTGAATGACAACCGTAAAGGTCGTAAGAGTGGTAAAGGTTTCTACACCTACAAGGGTAAAAAGAAGGAAGTCGACAAGTCAGTTTACAAGCTGCTTAAACTGCAACCTGAACCTAAGCTGAGCGATAACGATATTGCAATGCGCTGTGTGTTACCGATGCTAAACGAAGCGGTTCGTTGTCTAGATGACGGTATTATCCGTAGCCCTCGTGATGGCGATATTGGTGCTATTTTCGGTATCGGTTTCCCTCCGTTTTTAGGTGGTCCGTTCCGTTACATGGACCAAATCGGTATTAAGTCACTGGTTGAGATGATGAACGATTTTGCTGTGAAGTACGGTGATCGTTTCGCGCCATGTGATGGCCTACTGACGCGTGCTGGTTTGGATGAGTCTTTTTATAAGTAACTCTCTAACTCATTGATTACGAAGCCTACATCAAGCGATTGATGTGGGCTTTTTGTTTTATGAACAGTGTGGAAGGGATGAGATTCCCGACTCCGTCATTCTTCCTTCTAGGGAATTACGGGGAGAGGTGTGTTTTACCAGATATTATCGGTGTGTCGGGAGATTCCCAACTCGGTCGTTCCTTCCTCTTGGGAATGACGAAAGACAGATGAAAGTAAGCTATTAGTGTTAATAGGGAAATTATGGCTAAATGCATTGCAATTGAAACTAACGTCATCTCCTAAAGCGACGAAGGAGCGTAATAGGAGATCTGCTTTATGTTCGACCAATAAAAAAGGTTGATGCTTTCACATCAACCTTTGATTTCTAAAACACTCTTATCAACCAAGCTCAGTATCTTTCGGGCGCAACTGAAACTCATCAATAGAGCCAATCTCCACACCTGCCGACAACTTCTCTTCCTCATAATGGGCATTACCGTGCGCATGCATAATCAGACGATTTGCGGTGCGTGGTTTTAGTTGGCTGACCACAAAACGCATCATGTCTGAGCGAGTTAACCCTTTAAGATCTTCCAACACACGCTCTCTCTGATTGAATTCCAAGTCCTTGTTGCCTATCGCAACCCATAAGCGTTGAGCACGTCCTCGCAAAGTCGTATCTGGTGTCGAAATCTGATTCCAGAGACCGCGTTTACTGCTGTGCCATTGGTAGTCGTTAAGCTCTAACAACACCATATAGAAGGCATTGAGGAACTCATCTATCGAGGCTAATAAGTCTGCTGGAGCAGCATTCGGTGATTGTACATACAACACAATACCTGGGTGTCGGTTGAGTGGCATATTACCTGTGCCGACCATGTAACCTAGCTGCTGCTTGGTACGGATCTCATGGAAGAAGGTGGCTGACATCAAATGGTTCGCCAATGAATACAGCGCAATGTTTTTAGGAGAAATATCAGCGCACTGGTAATAAACCACGATTGCCGAATCATCTTGGTTACACACCACTTCACGCTGGAAGCTGCCGTTTTCACCTAGCATAATTAACGGGCGCAATGACTCTTCGTAGGCTTGGTCTTGAACACGTAGGGCATCTTTTAGCGTTTCCGCCATTTTATGTGCGTCGGCTTTTTTCCAGTCGCCATACACAAACATTTCTACGTGCAGTTCAGCCAAGATTGCTTGAACAAAAGAAGAGAGTTCATCGACCTCTATCGTTTCCAGCGCTTCAATTAATACAGAATAGGGCGGGTTATTTGGCTGAAGTATCCCTGTCATCGCATTAAACAGCTGCGAAATAGGGCGGTCTTGCGACGCATTATTCCAGTTTCTTAGCAATTGATGCTTAATCGTTTCGAAGCGTGTTGGACTAAAGTCGCGTGCTTGAAAGCGTTCAAGGATCATATTGAGCAATTGTGGTTGCTTCTCGCTGAATCCAGAAAGTGTGAGTGTAACGCCGCCCTGATGGGTATACATGTTGTAACCCATTCCGGCGATTTCAGCTTGATAGGTATCTTTTTCGAGCGAGTCTAAGAACATTTCTACACACAAGCGCGTTTTAACGATATTTCTTGGGCTAGCGACTGAGTGTGGGCTGTCGATAGCAACATACACCACCCCTTTCGGTACTCGAAATTGATGGTCTTGCAGGTGCCATAGCTTAAAGCCATCGAGCTCTTCTAACAGTTGTGGGAACTTAGCGTCACCTTCGAGTTCAGTTGGGTCTAGATCGTAGCAAATAAACGGGTTTTTGCTTGGGAGTTCAAACTGCCAACCGGGGTTAATGCATGCAAAGCATTGAACTTGTTCAGCGCTAAATGGTGTGACCGAGTAGGGCGTAAAATACCACTTCGCTTCTCTGTCATACTCGAATCCCTGAGCAACAATGGTCGCACGCATGTTGTCGACGGTTAAGTTAGGAAGCAAAGAGCGTTGCAACTCGTCATCGAAATGCGACATCTTGTAATCGCCATACACCACATCTTGCTCTTGATAGTGCTGCATGTTGATAACAAGGTGGCTAACCACATCTAGTGGCCTTGCTGGCTCTTGAAAGCGGAAAGCAGACTCTAATACGGCACGTTTTTCTAGGTAGCGCCACTCTTCTATGCCTTGTTGCTCGATTAATTTGATGTACTGAAATATCGCTTGGATGATGTTATCGGTTTTGGTTAAACCTTCAATGGTCAACGAGCAACTGACTGTGAAATCACGGTAGTTACTGCCGCTCGCGCCACCACCCGCAGAGAGGGATGTTATCCAACCTTTCTCTTTAAGTTGCATCATCAAACTGCCTTCACCTTCGTAACCTAAAAGATGGGCAAAGAACGACAATGGTTTAACGCCATAGTGCTCGTCCATGCTTGGCATAGGGAAGGTTAAGATCAGTTTGCGAACTTCTTTAATTGGCTCAACGTGGACTTGAACGCCGGTGCTTAACTCACCAACAATGGGTACTTCAACCTTCTTGCCTTGTAGGTTGTGATTGGTGATCGAGCTAAAGCGACCCTCAACCCAGCTTTGCATTTCATCTAAAGACTGATTGCTAGACAGTGTTAGCGTCATTAAGTCAGCCGAGTATTGTTGCTGGTGGAAAGCTAAGATCTCTTGTCGAATCGTCTCGCCGTTTCTGTCGCCCAACGTATCGATATTACCGACAGAAAACTTCGAGAATGGGTGATTGTGATTCACCAGTTCTTTGGTAACTTGGTACAGGCGTCGCGAATCGTCGTTGAGTTTCATCTTGTATTCGGAATCAACGGCTTGGCGTTCTTTATCTAATGCTTCTTCGTTGAACAGCGGAGCGGTAAAAAATTGGCTAAAGCGATCGAGTGCGGTTTCAAAGGCATTCAATTCAACATCAAAAAAGAAGCAGGTGTGTTCTGTTCCTGTCCAAGCATTGTTACTGCCGCCATGTTGGCTGATAAAACTTTGGAACTCTCCGACCTTTGGATACTTTTCAGTTCCTAGAAATAGCATATGCTCTAAGTAGTGAGCTAAACCCTCTCGGTCTATAGGGTCATCAAAATGCCCCACATTGACGGCTAATGCGGCTGCTGCTTTTTGAGCATTTTGATCCTGAACTAACAGTACACGTAACCCATTATTTAAGGTTATGTAGCGGTATTGATGTTCATCATTTGGGCTTAAGTGCACAGGAGCATCTCCAGAGAAGGTGGTTTTTAAATTATGTACCCGATGATTCGGCGTGCAAACCTTGTGATCATATTTTGGGATATGAAGTGCTTTTTGGTGATTTCTAAATCACTTTTATCGATTTTTATCAGTAATTTATTTTCTTTTAACAAGATTGTTAAGAAAGTCGAACTCTTTAGCAAGTGACTTGATATAATTATTTATATAGACTGCGGCTCCCTCTGGATTGAGGGCCAAACGCTAAGTAGCGTATCGCTGATATGGGATATATCGACTTTCGAAATGTTACGTAGACAGGACTGAACATGAAAATATTCATAATGCGCCACGGTGAAGCAGAACATTTTGCTAACTCGGATGCAGAACGAGCGTTAACTAAGCGCGGTAAGATGGCGTCTCTTGCGGTGGCTCAAGCTGCAAACGAGCAGGGCATCAGCCAGTTCGATAAAGTACTTGTGAGCCCATATTTGAGGGCACAAGAAACGTGGTTAGAGATCTCTCAGGTGTTTTCTGGAAAGAAAGTAGAAACCTGTGATGATATTACGCCTTATGGAATGTCCGACGATGTGTTTGATTTGACCGTGGCAATGGCTGAAGTAGAAAAACTAGAGACCATTTTATTTGTTTCTCATTTACCTCTAGTGGGCTACCTAACAGCAGAGTTTGCAACAGGCATGGCACCGCCTATGTTTCCAACTTCTGGCTTAGCGTGTATCGACTTCAATCTTGAGACACAAAAAGGCGAGTTACTTTGGAATATCAATCCATAGTCGACGCTTAATCTAAGTTGTCTCTCGTAAGCAAAGTGAAAAGGGCACCTCAAATATTTGAGATGCCCTTTGTTGTTTTTGACGTCGAGCGGATTCGAAAACCAGAATTATTTCTCAGGAATCGACAACAGAACCAATAGTGCGCCATTGCCGCCGAACTCTAACGGCGCTTGGTGGAAAGCCATCACATCAGGGTGTTGTGCTAGCCACAACGGCACTTTCTGTTTAAGGATGTGTTTACCGATACCATGCTGAACACAGGCACACGCTACGCTTTCTTTCACGCAGTGCGCAATCATCGCGCCAAGCTCACGTTTAGCTTCTTGTTGAGTCATACCATGCATATCGAGATACACATCAGGAACGTAGACACCACGACGTAAGCGCTTTACCTCATATTTCGAGACATCATCGCGAGCATAGCGTGTCGGACCCTCTTCGCTAAGGTGTGGAATGAACTCATCCGAGAAATAAAACTCGCTATCACTGGCTTGTCTTGCCGTTCGAGTAATTTCTTTTTGCTTGGGATTTCTTTTTGGCTGCTGGACTATGGTATCCTGTTGCAACTTTTTAACGCCCTTTACTGCATCGTTGAACAGGGCGAAATCGTCATCGAAGTCGGTGTCTTTTTTGCTCATCAGGTTATGAATTCTAATTAGAAACGTAATTAGCAGTATTGTAGCGCTTTTCGGAGACAATTTTGGATAAGATTTTTGTAGAAGAAGCGGTATCAGAACTACACACGCTTCAAGATGTGATTCGTTGGACTGTTAGCCGCTTTAACGCAGCGGGCCTATTTTATGGTCACGGCACTGATAACGCGTGGGATGAGGCAGTACAACTTATCTTACCTACTCTTTATCTGCCGATTGATGTTCCTTCGCATGTGATGAACTCTCGTCTAACGAGTAGCGAGCGTCTGCGTATTGTTGAGCGCGTAATCAAGCGTATTAATGATCGTACACCAACAGCTTACCTAACCAACAAAGCTTGGTTCTGTGGTCTTGAGTTCTTCGTTGATGAGCGCGTTCTTGTGCCTCGTTCTCCAATTGGTGAGCTGATTGAAGCTCAGTTCCAACCTTGGTTAACTGAAGAGCCAACTCGCATCATGGATATGTGTACGGGCAGTGGTTGTATTGCTATTGCATGTGCTCACGCATTCCCTGACGCTGAAGTAGATGCGATTGATATCTCTACAGACGCACTGCAAGTTGCAGAACAGAACGTTCAAGATCACGGCATGGAGCAGCAAGTGTTCCCAATCCGTTCAGATCTTTTCCGTGATCTGCCAAAAGAGAAATACAACCTGATCGTATCGAACCCGCCTTATGTGGATGAAGAAGATATGAACAGCCTGCCAGATGAGTTTACTCATGAGCCAGAACTTGGCCTAGCTGCGGGTACAGATGGTCTGAAATTGGTTCGTCGCATCTTAGCTAACGCACCAGATTACCTAACTGATGACGGTATTCTTATCTGTGAAGTGGGTAACTCAATGGTTCACATGATGGATCAGTACCCAGAGATTCCATTCACTTGGATTGAATTCTCTAACGGTGGCCACGGCGTATTCATGATCACTCGTGAGCAGCTTGTTGCTTGCGCCGATGAGTTCTCTATCTACAAAGACTAGGTTGTGTCGGCTATTGAGTTGTTGACCCGATCATCGGGTTGTAAGCTTAGAGACTGAAATCTAGTAAGACGTTCGATTTGAAACGTTTTTATTTAAACGCCGTGCAGCAATGCATGGCGTTTTTTATTGCCTAGATTAAGGATGTTTGTATTTATATCGAAGACGTTCAGCTCAATATTTAGTTGATTAATATGATAGGTTATTAGATATTGATGCTTAATGTTTGGTCGTTTTAGTGAGTTAAGGAGAATTCACGATGAGCTTAGATACATGGATTTATTACTTATTAGCGGTGCTGATCTTAACGGCATCACCAGGCCCAAGCTCTTTGTTGTGCATGACTAAAGGCGTGCAATCAGGCTTTAAATTATCGATATTTACCGCGCTGGGCAGCTTAACTGCGATTACTGGCATTCTAACCCTATCGTTTACCGGCTTAGGGGTGATCATTGCGTCGTCTGAAGTGGTGTTTAACGTTATTAAATGGACCGGTGCCGCTTACCTAATCTACCTTGGTTGGAAGTCTCTGCGTTCCAGTCAGCAAGATTATGACAAGCTATCTAGTCAACAAGCCGATTCTAAATCTGTTAAAGAAAGCGCTGCGCAACATTACCTAAGTGGCTTTATTGTTGGCGCGAGTAACCCCAAAGCTATCCTGTTTTTTACCGCACTTTTCCCTCAATTTATTGACCCGTCGATCGCTCTGCTTCCCCAGTTTACCGTGTTTGCTTTAACCTTTGCTGTGATGGAGTTGTCTTGGCTATTGGTGTACGCGTATTTAGGTGCGAAGTCGTCAAACTGGCTATTTGCGAAGGGCAGAGCTAAGGTCTTCAATCGTGTTACAGGGGGCGTGTTTATTGGTGCAGGCGCGCTGCTTTCGACGACAAGCCGAGCATAACTTTTTTATTTATCAAAGGGCTGAATAGTTACAGAAAATTCTTAATGCTGTCATAAAAGGTTAATATTAATGTGCTTGCCGCTTTTGGTGAAAAGCCGATATATTGTAGTTACACCATCACGTTCTCAAGGAGAGACATATGCAGCATCAAGAAATGATTCAACACAGTAATTTTGGCGTAATCAGTCGTACTTGGATTTTCTCTACCCTTTCTCTTCTGGGTATTCTTGCTCTAATGTAGCCTATTTTTCGGCTCTATATTTTCAGTTTTTATTATGAATACACTTTTCAAAAAGTCTTCAAAGTCAGAACTCTTACTCTCGTAAATGTGGCTCTTCTCATCAGTCTAGCCACTTAGCTTTTTCCCTTCGTAAAACAGCTAAGCAATCTTCTCTAACAAGTTCATCACGTAACCTCATCTGAAGTTGTTATCAAACTGTGATAATCTTAAATCATCTTTTATCTACAGTGTACCGCTCATGTCTCTCTGGGATTCTATTTCATTTAACAATCGATTTACGGCATTACCTCGACTGTTCTATACCCCAATTCAACCTACACCGCTAAACAATGTTCAATGGCTTGCATGGAATCATAACCTTGCGGATGAACTCGGTTTTCCGTCATTTGATGACGCCTCCGAAGAGCTGCTTGAGACGTTATCTGGCAATGTTGAACCTGAGCCGTTTTCGCCTGTAGCAATGAAATACGCAGGCCACCAGTTTGGCTCTTATAATCCCGACTTAGGTGATGGAAGAGGGCTACTTTTGGCACAAGTTGTCGCTAAAAGCGGTGAAACGTTCGACTTACACCTTAAAGGTGCAGGCAAAACGCCATATTCACGTATGGGCGATGGCCGTGCGGTTATTCGTTCAACGGTTCGTGAGTATCTGTGTAGCGAAGCAATGGCAGGGCTTAATATCCAAACCACACGTGCATTAGCCATGATGACCAGTGACACGCCGGTTTACCGAGAGAAACAAGAATGGGGCGCATTACTGGTGCGTGCTGCAGAATCTCACATTCGATTTGGCCACTTTGAACATCTTTTTTATACCAATCAGTTAGCTGAGCATAAGTTGTTGGCTGATAAAGTCATCGAATGGCACTTCCCAGAGTGTCTTGAAGAAGAAAAGCCATACGCAGCCATGTTTAATCAAATTGTCGATCGTACCGCGGAGATGATTGCGTTGTGGCAAGCAAATGGTTTTGCTCACGGCGTGATGAATACGGATAACATGTCAATCATCGGACAAACCTTCGATTACGGCCCGTTCGCTTTCCTTGATGAATATGACCCTCGTTTGATCTGTAACCATTCGGATTACCAAGGTCGTTACGCGTTCAATCAACAACCTAGAATTGGTATGTGGAATTTATCTGCATTGGCACACTCGTTGTCACCGTTGATAGAGAGGGCTGACTTAGAAGCGGCACTTGAACAATACGAACCGCAAATGAATGGTTACTTTAGTCAGCTGATGCGTCGTAAGTTGGGGCTACTTTCGAAACAAGAAGGTGACAGCCGCTTGTTTGAATCTATGTTCGAGTTAATGTCGCAAAACAAAGTTGATTATCCAAGGTTCTTTAGAACGTTGTCGAACTTGGACACCTTGCCACCACAGGAGGTGATTGATTTAGTTATCGATCGTGATGCTGCGAAGCTGTGGGTGGATAACTACTTGCAACGTTGTGAACTTGAGGAGTGTTCAGTTGTAGAGCGCTGTGAAAAGATGAGGCAGGTAAACCCGAAATACATCCTCAGAAATTACCTTGCTCAACTGGCGATAGATAAAGCTGAGCGCGGTGATAGCAGCGATATTGATGCACTAATGGTGGTGCTGGCAGACCCTTATGCGGAACATCCTGACTACGAACACCTTGCCGCCTTGCCGCCAGAGTGGGGCAAGGCCATGGAAATTAGCTGTTCCTCTTAACCTTCTATGATTCTGTGAGTCGCTAAGTACAGGTAGAGGTCACTAAGTTGTGATCTTTATCTGTTCGTTCTTCTAACTTTACAAACATGTCAATAATCAAACAATCGGCCAGCCTATACACTATGTGAATAAGTTGTAAATTTAATAGGTTTGGGCGATGCCAACAAATACTCGAATTCTCGTAGTGGATGATGATCAAGAAATCCGCGAGCTGCTGGAAGAGTACCTCACAAAATCTGGTTTCGATGTTTCTTCGGTGGGAGACGGTGTTGAACTAGAAACTCATCTGCAAAACCAAGGTTACCCGGATCTGATTCTGCTTGATGTGATGCTGCCCGGTGACGATGGCTTTACCTTGTGTCAACGTGTCCGTAAGCAATCGAATGTGCCTATTATCATGCTGACTGCGGTGTCGGATGAAACCGACCAGATTATCGGGTTGGAAATTGGTGCCGATGATTATATTGCCAAGCCGTTTAGTCCACGTCAGTTAATGGCGCGTATCAAAGCGTTATTGCGCCGTGTTCAAGTGGTGGATGACAAGCCGAGTGATGCACTGCCAAAGCAGATTATTTTTGGTGATTGGACGCTTGATACGCTCGCACATCGAATTTCCCACAATGAACACTCAGAAGAGATGGACTTGTCGGGCAGTGACTTTTCTCTGTTGATGCTGTTCTTAACTCGTCCTAACGAAGTTCTCGACCGTGACACCATCTCTTTCGCTACCAGAGGCCGCGAAGCGTTGCCTTTTGAACGAGGCATTGATGTGCAGCTTAGTCGTCTGAGAAGCCGATTGGGCGACAGCGGCAAATACCCTCACTACATCAAAACCATGCGTGGCAATGGCTATATTCTCGCTGTGCCTGTTCAGTATGAGCACTGAGCATGATCTAATGTTTATCAAGTAATGCTAATGAAGTATCTCGTATGAAATGGTTAAGTCGATTAAAACCAAATTCCTTGGTCGCAAGAACCTTGTTGTTGACTCTGTTAGCGGTGGTGATTGCTCAAGGTATCGCAACCTCTATTTGGTATAGCGAATCTAAACATAAAGAACTGGAAGGGATTCGCTCAGCCTCATCTAGCATGGCGAACATGTTTGCTTCAACGGTGACTTTCTTTCAGTCTTTACCCGTCAAATATCGCCACATCGTGTTAGACCAAATTCGAAATATGGGTGGCACGCGATTTTTTGTCTCTTTCAATAAAGAGGCTTTGATTGTTGAATCGATCCCCGATACTCGCTTAAAAACCGCCTCGATAGAAGCGATAGAAAGTGTTTTGAGTAGCAAGCTCAATAAAGTGGAATCAGTCCGTGTTGATTTCTCTCGCCCTGAACATCTCCGTTTGCTTAAAAATGACATATATTTAAGCGATCTCCCGCGATCGTGGGCACATCATACTTTAACGTTAGAACCTCTTAATCCACCTATTTTGATTGTTCAGATAGAGCTAGCCAGTCACGAATGGGTGTATATTGCCGCACTGTTACCAGCTCCCTATGTAAAACTTGATGACACCATTCTTGGTCGTGAACAGGTGATCTTTTTGCTCTCTTCAACGCTGATTCTATTGGTGTTGACCTACTTAATGATTCGCCGCCAAGTTCGCCCGCTTAAAAAGCTAGCAAGGGCAGCCAACGAAATGAGCATGGATATTCAGCAGCCTCCACTTAACGAAGAAGGTGCGACAGAACTGGTTACCGCAACCCAAGCATTCAACCGCATGCAGCAGCGGATTCGCCGTTATGTTGCCGACCGTGAGCACCTTTTCTCTGCTATTTCTCATGATTTAAAGACACCAATAACACGTCTTAGATTGCGGGCTGAATTGTTGGAGAGTGAAGTAAAGAAAGACAAATTCAATAAAGACTTGGATGAGCTGGAGATGATGGTCAAAGGTGCATTACAAGCGGTAAGAGATACTGACCTTCACGAAAACAACGCTATTATCGACCTCAATGAGATGATGCTCTCTGTGATTGAATTGCACAACCAACATCAAACCTTGGTTGAGTTTGAGCCCACTGTGGTTGAACCGCTAGTCGCCAAACCATTAGCCATTAAACGTGTGCTAACCAACCTTATCGACAATGCTGTGAAATATGGAACATCAGCTGAGGTCGGTATCAACAGTGATTCGGTGTGGGTTATCGTGACGATTCAAGACCACGGAAAAGGTATCCCTGAAGGCAAGTTAGAGTTGGTGTTTGAACCTTACTTTAGGCTTGCCACCGACGACCAAGGACACGGTTTAGGGCTCGGGATCTGCCGAAATATCCTGCACGGACACGGCGGAGATCTCATTATTCGTAACTCCCCTCAAGGCGGCTTAGAAGCCAAAGTCTATATCCCTAGAGGCCTAGAAGTGTAATGTAACAATTGTGTTACATTGAGCTTACCTTTTGTTTCAATCTTACAAATCAGAATAAGTAGACTCTGTATTGAACCGGACGTCGAGTCCGCTAAACATGGAAGATAATAATGAAAATCAATAAAACCCTACTTACTCTATCTCTTCTTGCTGCCTCAACATTTTCTCAAGCTGGTGAAGTGGAAGTGCTTCACTGGTGGACTGCCGGTGGTGAAGCAAAATCCGCTGCGGTACTGAAAGAGATGATTGAAGAACAAGGTCATACTTGGAAAGATTTCGCTGTTGCTGGTGGCGGCGGTGAAAGTGCGATGACCGTTTTGAAAACGCGAGCAGTATCAGGTAACCCACCATCTGCTGCGCAGATCAAAGGTCATGATATTCAAGAGTGGGGTGGTTTAGGTTTTCTGACGTCTCTCGATGCAACAGCAAAACAAGAACAGTGGGATGAGTTACTGCCAGAGGTTGTCACTAAAGTGATGAAGTGGGACGGAGAATATGTGGCGGTTCCTGTCAACGTTCACCGTGTTAACTGGCTTTGGGCTAACCCTGTTGTTTTAGAAAAATCAGGCGTTACGGTTCCAACCACATTAGATGAGTTCTTCGTGGCGGCAGATAAGATCAAAGCGGCTGGCTTCATTCCACTGGCTCACGGTGGTCAACCTTGGCAAGACGCGACAGTCTTCGAAGCGGTGGCGCTTGATGTACTAGGCAGTGAAGACTACAACAAAGCGTTCGTTGATCTTGATATGGACGTTTTATCTGGCGACAAAATGGTGGAAGTATTCACCAAGTTTAAAAAGATGCGTGACTATATCGACAGCAACTCTCCGGGTCGTGATTGGAACGTCGCAACTTCAATGGTTATCAATGGTGAAGCAGCGATGCAGATCATGGGTGACTGGGCGAAAGGTGAGTTTACTGCAGCAGGTAAAGTACCGGGTAAAGACTACATCTGTGCACCGGCTCCGGGTACTGATGGCCAATTCACTTTCAACATCGATAGCTTTGCGTTCTTTGAACTAAGTGACAAAGAGAACCAAAAAGCGCAACAAGACCTAGCAAAAACCATTCTTACTAAAGATTTCCAAGAAGTCTTTAATCTAAACAAAGGTTCTATCCCTGTACGTCTCGATATGGATATGTCTAAGTTCGACCAATGTGCGTTGGACTCTATGGCAACCTTCAAAGCGAGTGCGGAATCTGGTGACCTTGTTCCGAGTATGGCTCACGGCCTAGCGACGACAAGTTACGCGCAAGGCGCAATTTACGACGTGGTAACCAACTTCTTCAATGAGAAAGATGCCGATCCAAAAGAAGCGGCAGCTAAGTTAGCGAAAGCAGTGAAAGCGGCTATCTAATCTAACTTGATAAGCGACACACAACGCACGTGAGTGACGGGTTGTGTTGCTTTACCAAACCCCCAGGGTAGGTAGGCTCGTAGGGAGCCTATCTACTCTTCACTCCCAATTCTGATATGTGTGATGCTGATGTGGTGCCGAAAGGTAAGCCATTGGCTCGATTGTGCAACAAGGATAAGTTATGGAGCATGTTTTGACTGAGTCGACTCCAAAACCCACAAGGAGCCAGCCTGCACCGAAACCGAGTTTTGCTGACAGGTTGCAACATTGGCTACCTAAGATTGTGCTAGCGCCGACCGCGTTAGTGACCGTGGTGTGTATCTACGGCTACATTTTTTGGACGGCAGCGTTGTCGTTCACTAACTCTCGATTTCTACCGAGCTTCAACTTCGTTGGTTTAACCCAATATGAAAAGCTGATGGACAACGATCGCTGGATCACTTCAATCACCAACCTCGGCGTATTTGGTTTTCTATTTATGGCGATTGCTATCTTGCTTGGTGTCGGTTTAGCGGTATTGCTTGACCAGAATATCCGTCAAGAAGGGGCGATTCGCACCATCTATCTCTACCCAATGGCGCTGTCATTCATCGTGACAGGTACGGCGTGGAAGTGGATCCTTAACCCAGGTCTTGGCATTGAAAAGTTGATGCAAGACTGGGGATTTACTGACTTCAAATTTGATTGGCTAGTCGACTCCGAAATGTCGGTATATACCTTGGTTATCGCAGCACTTTGGCAATCATCGGGCTTCGTGATGGCGATGTTCTTAGCGGGTTTGCGTGGTATCGATTCTTCGATCATTAAAGCTGCGCAAATCGATGGGGCAAGCTTACCCACTATTTATCTCAAAATCATTCTGCCTTGCTTGCGCCCTGTGGTTTTCAGCGCGGTGATCATCACGTCACACATTGCGATTAAGAGCTTCGACCTTGTGACGGCAATGACAGCAGGTGGCCCGGGTTATTCATCGGATCTTCCAGCGCTATTTATGTACGCACACTCATTCACTCGTGGACAGATCGGCCTAGGTGCTGCCAGTGCCATGATGATGCTTGCCGGTATCTTAGCGATTCTCGTGCCTTATCTTTACTCTGAACTTAGGGAGAAAAAGTCATGATGAATAACATCAATTTTGCTCGAATGTTTATCTATTCAGCACTGCTTTTCTTCTGTTTAGTGTACCTAATGCCACTGTTCGTAATGGTACTGACCTCATTCAAAACTCTGCCAGACATAAAGGCAGGTAACTTGATGAGCTTACCGAAAGAGTGGGTGTTTGATGCTTGGTATAAAGCGTGGGATACCGCTTGTACTGGCGTGAAATGTGAAGGCATCAAAGGCTACTTCTGGAACTCGTTCCAAATGGTGATTCCTGCTGTAGCGATATCAACATTGCTCGGCGCATTCAATGGTTATGTGGTTACTAAGTGGCAATTCCGAGGCTCAAACCTGTTCTTTAGTTTGTTGTTGTTCGGTTGCTTTATTCCGTTCCAAGTTGTGCTGCTGCCAATGGCAACCATGCTCGGCAAAATGGGTTTAGCAAACACAACTATCGGATTGGTGATTGTGCACGTTATCTACGGCATGGCGTTTACGACTCTGTTTTTCCGTAACTTCTATATCTCGATTCCTGATGAATTGATCAAAGCGGCAAAGCTAGATGGGGCGGGCTTCTTTACGATTTTCTTTAAGATCTTATTACCGATCTCCACGCCAATCATCATGGTGACGGTGATCTGGCAGTTCACCGCAATCTGGAATGATTTCTTGTTCGGGGTGGTCTATTCCGGCTCAGAAACTCAGCCGATCACTGTGGCATTAAACAACTTAGTCAACACCAGCACTGGCGTTAAAGAATATAACGTCGATATGGCTGCCGCGATCATCGCCGCACTGCCAACGCTGCTGGTGTATGTCTTCGCAGGAAAATATTTTGTTCGTGGCCTAACGGCAGGATCAGTAAAAGGATAATTACCCATGGCAACATTAGATTTAAAACAGATCCGTAAAACCTATCGCAACGCGGACAACGAAACGTTAAAGGGCATCGACATCAGTATCGATTCGGGGGAATTTTTGATACTTGTCGGCCCTTCGGGGTGTGGAAAATCGACCCTAATGAACACCATTGCTGGGCTAGAGAATATTAGCTCGGGTGAAATCGTGATTGATGGTGTCGACGTGGCACAAGTTGAGCCCAAAGATCGCGATATTGCTATGGTGTTTCAGTCGTACGCGCTTTACCCAAACATGACGGTACGCGGTAATATCGCCTTCGGTTTGAAGATTCGCAAGATGCCACAAGACGAGATTGATGCAGAGGTAAACCGAGTGGCGGAAATGCTGCAAATCGAACAGTTGCTGGATCGTAAACCGTCGCAGCTTTCTGGTGGTCAGCGTCAACGTGTCGCGATGGGACGTGCTCTAGCTCGTCGTCCTAAGCTGTATCTGTTTGATGAGCCGCTTTCTAACTTGGATGCCAAGCTGCGTGTTGAAATGCGCCATCAGATTAAACGTCTGCACCAGAAGCTGAATACCACGATTGTTTATGTAACCCATGATCAGATCGAAGCTATGACTCTTGCGGATCGCATCGCAGTAATGAAAGACGGTGAGCTACAGCAACTCGGTACGCCACAAGAGATCTACACCAAGCCAAACAACATGTTTGTGGCGGGCTTTATGGGTTCACCATCAATGAACTTCATTAAAACTATGGTGGACTTGGATGAGGAACAGAATCCGATAATTAAAGTGGTTGGTACCGCAGATCAAGAACACCACATTCGTTTGCCACAAAGTATGCGCGACCAAGATGGCAAAGAGTTGGTGATTGGGTTGCGTCCAGAACACATTACCGAACAAGAAAGCGATGATGTCTCTGCCTCAACAAAGCTAGACTTACAGCTAGAGGTATTGGAACCGACAGGGCCCGATACCATCGCGATGGTCAAAGTGAACGATCAAGAAGTCGCGTGTCGCTTGTCACCGGAATTTGAGGTATCGGTTGGTCAAATGGCACCACTGCATTTTGACCTATCCAAAGCAGTATTCTTTGATGCTCAGACGGAAGCGAGAATTGATTTCTAAGTGTTGCTAGCAAGTTAGTTTCACCAAACACCTCATCATTGGATGGGGTGTTTTTGTATCAGGACAGCTCAGCTGTCATATTAGTGATAAAAAACTCATTAGCGCCTATGCTTAATGAGATATTAATTTTTGGAAAAAGGATGTCTGTAATGAGAGTCCAAATATTTGCAGGAGCAATGTCACTTGCTCTTCTTTCCTCTCCTGTATCTGCTGTTGTTAATCATGATTTGAGAGACAGTTATATTGTCGTTTTAAAAGAGAGTGTATCGGAATCTCGGGCGAATGATATCGCGCGTGAAGTTGCTAAAGGACACGGTGTGATCGGCCATCAATATAGCCACGCCTTGAAAGGGTTTTCTCTTAAGGTCCCAGAGCAAGCTCTCAAAGGTCTTAAAAATAGGTTCCCCGAGATTGATTACATTGAGCCTGATATCGTCATGTACGCTTTGCCACGAGGGGGGAAACCTAATCGAGGCGGAGGTGGAGATAGTGTTGAGCGGGCTGTTCAACAGGTTCCTTGGGGTGTAACCAGAGTCAAAGGTGGTACTGTTGATATGAGTAATTCCTCATCTGTTGCTTGGGTTATAGACTCGGGTATTGACAGTAACCACCCAGATTTAAATGTAAACAAATCTCGAGGGGCAAACTTTACTCGCGGTAAGAAAAATAATACTAGCGATGGTAATGGTCACGGCACGCATGTAGCAGGAACGATAGGAGCTTACGACGATGGCTTTGATGTCATTGGTGTTGCGCCCGGTGTGGAAGTGATCCCTGTTCGAGTTCTGGATAATAGTGGTAGTGGTTCAATGTCCGGAGTTATTGCTGGTGTTGATCATGTTGCTCGCTATGGTGACTCTGGTGACTGTGCCAATATGAGTTTGGGAGGAGCCGGATATTCAGCCGCCTTGGATAGCGCGATTAAAACAGCCGCTACCCAAGGGATATTTTTCTCAATCGCAGCGGGTAATTCAGGGCAGGATGCCAGTGGGTTTACGCCAGCGAGTACCAACGGCACGAATATATTTACTATTTCCGCATTTGGCGAATCTAACGATAATTTCGCTTACTTTTCCAATTATGGCTCTGATGTAGATTACGCTCAACCTGGAGTCGATGTGTTATCGACCAAAACGGGCGGAGGAACGGTTTCTTACAATGGTACCTCAATGGCGGCTCCTCACTTTTGTGGAGTACTGTTAGCCACCGGAGGCTCATTCTCTTTGGATGGAGATGTGAATAATGATCCCGACGGATCTCCTGACCCTATTGCAGTGAGTAATTAACTTGTTTGATAGTTTAAGTAGGTATAAAAATGCCGTTGTAGGCAATAAAAAGCGACCTGATGGGTCGTTTTTTATTGTGAATAATCATCGAGTAGACAGTTAATTATCATCAAAGCTGATATTTAGTGTGATGTGGCTATATAAAGCTGACGTAGAAACGCGTAGGATCGACTCAACTTTAGACCAAATACTAGGTTGCACTTTGGTGCATAAACAGAAGAATACATGAAACTAACAGCAAAACCCTCAGCTAGTAACGCTTTACTTATTTCTATTACGACACCGGACTTCAAAGGTGACGAAGCAAAAGAGTCTCTTGCCGAACTTGCTCGCTTAGTAACAACCCTAGGGTTTAAAGTGGTTGGTACTCAATCGCAGCACCACAGTTCAACTCAACGACAAAACGTGTTGGGTGCTGGTAAGCTTGCGGAAATTGCTCATCTAACCGGTTACCAAGGTTCGATTGAAGAAGCAGAAGATGAAGACTTCCTTGATGAATCGGGCCTGTTTGATTCAGAAATCGACGAGTTAGATTTTGATGATCTTCCAACGGGCGACTTTCAATACGGCGCTGCCGATGTTGTTGTCTTTGACTGTGATTTAAGCCCATCTCAACTGCGCACTGTTGAGGCTAGTTTGGGTGTGGAAGTATTTGACCGTACTGGCATCATCATCGAAATCTTTAGCCGTCACGCTCGTACTCGTACTGCTCGCCTGCAAGTTGATATCGCTCGTCTAAACTACTTAGTGCCACGACTTCGTGAAACGGCTGAGGGTGATAAAGAGCGTCAAATGGGTCAGGGCGCAGGTGAAACTTCATTAGAGCTAGACCGTCGTAACGTACGTGACCAAATTGCTGCGCTTAAGCGTGAGCTAGTAAGCGTACAAGATGAAATGAAGACCCGACGCACAAGGCGCGCGGAGCTTTTCACTGTTGCTTTAGTTGGCTACACCAATGCCGGTAAATCTTCGATGATGCGTGCAATGACCGCAACCGAAGTGGTGGGTGAGGATAAACTGTTCGCAACGCTAGACACCACGGTGCGTGCGCTGCAACCAATTACTCAGCCGCGTATTCTGGTTTCGGATACAGTGGGTTTCATCAAGAAATTGCCACACGATCTGGTTGCTTCGTTCCACTCTACGCTAGCAGAAGCGCATGATGCTTCATTGCTGCTATATGTCGTTGATGCTTCTGATGTTTCATTCCGCGCACAACTTGATGTGGTACACGACGTATTAGCTCAAGTGGGTGTAGAAGGCAGCGAAAAACTATTAGTGCTGAATAAGTGCGATAGATTGACTGAAGAGCAGCAATTAGAGCTTATCGAAGAATTCCCAGATGCGATGCTAACATCAACTCGTGATCCTCTGGATATCACGAAACTGCACAAGTACATCGTTGGTGTTGCTGAAGAAGGCATGATCGAAGAAGAGATCACGATTCCTTATTCTGGCCAAGGCATCATTGGTGAGATTCGCTCAAACATGAGTGTGGTAAAAGAAGAGTACGACTACGAGTGTATTAAGTTGACCGTTCGCTCAAGCGCGATTGATTTGGCACGCTTGAAAAAGCGTATGCAGAAATCTTAATCTTTTAGCTAGCTTAAGAAGAATGACCAAAAGAAAAGCGACCCGATAAGGTCGCTTTTTTTATTCGTTGAGTTTAATTAACTCTGTATTGAAATGCCTATGCCATTCTTTGCGTCGGCTTCCAACGTGCTAGCTCTGGATCAAGCTTGATACCTTGTGAGGTAAGAAGATTAACACGAGCCAAGTACGCAGCACCGTGCATCAAATGCTTAGCAAGATCGACGGCATTACGCTGTTGGTAATCGTCTAGGTAGCTGTCTTTCGCCCACGCGTTGAATGCGCCAAGTGCCGGGCCTGCCCATACTTGGTAATCCATCTCACGACCTTGTTCGCCTGTGTTTGACCAACGGCTAGAAAGACCCAAGTACCAACGGAAGATCAACGCCATTTTGCGTTTTGGATTGCCTTCAGCGCGTTCGATCTGTTTAGGGTCGCGCTCGTTAAAGTGCGCCACAGTACCAGCCCAAATATCATCCAGTGTTGAACGGAATACTTGCTTCTCTAGCTTTTGACGCTCTTCAACTGGAATCGCTTCAATCGAGTCGTAACGTGTGTAGATCTCGTACAGCTTGTTCGCACGCATTGGGAATAAGGTACCGCGCTTAACCACTTGCAGCTTCACGCCCATTTCGAACATGTCTGCTGCTGGAGCCATAGTCACGTCAGCCATTTCAGTTGTCGAAAGCAGCTTACGTGTGTGTTCGCTCGCGCCAGCCTCAACACACGCTTGGTTGATTGAACCGGTAACAATGTAAGCAGCACCCATGTTAAACGTCGCTAGAGCAGCGTCAGGCGTACCTACGCCACCACCACAACCGACACGTAGCGGAGTTTTGAATTGGTACTGTGCTTGGATTTGCTCTTTCAGTGCAAGAATCGTTGGCAGTAGCGTAACCAGTGGACGGTTATCGGTGTGACCACCAGAATCGGCTTCTGCGGTAATGTCATCAGCCATAGGAACCAGCTGTGCTAGCTCCATCTGTTCTGCTGTGATTCGACCTTCTTCAACCAAAGCTTGCAGCATTTTCACAGGAGCCGGCTGCATGAATTTGCTTGCGACTTCAGTACGGCTCACCTTTGCGATGACTTTGTTACCGATCTGGATTTCACCTTGCGCATCACGGCTAAGGCCAGCGGCACGGTAGTGAACGATTTGCGGAGTTAAACCTAAGAAGGCTGAAGCCTCAACGGTTTTCACTTTGTGCTTCAAAAACAGCTCTACACTGCCGCGCTCTAGAGCGGGTTCGCTTGGGCTGTGAATCAGGTTAAACGCATAAGGACCGTTTGGCAGTGCTGCTTGAATACGGTTGATCGCTTGCTCAACGCGAGACGGGATTAAGCCCGCCGCGCCAAATGAACAAAGAATGCCTGCCTGGCCAAGCGCTATCACCAACTCTTCTGATGAGATACCGTTTGCCATTGCACCTGCGTAGTAAGCGTATTTTACGCCGTGGCAGCGACGAAAATCTTCGTCGCCTAGGCTTTGAGTACCAAGAGCCGGAGCAAATGCGCTAACAGGTTGGCTGTTAGCAGAGCTTGCTGAATTGCCCGATGTAATCTCTGCTTGTTGGCTAACGCCTAAGCCTTTTTCTGGGTGGTTCACGACGTAACAAGCAAGGCTTAGATCTTTCAAGATTGTCGACATTGCCGCGCTATCGAAACGCGTTGTGTTCTCTTCGATCTGCCAAGGCCACGGAGATAGCTTTTCGTTATTGATAGTAGTTTGAGTTGTCATACTAAATTCTTTCCTAATTCTCTGTCTCTAATGGCGGCTTATGCTTCTTCGATACAAATCGCGATGTCTTTCACTTCGTAAATACGCAGACCATCTTTGCTCAGGTTTGCGTCGCCAACGATGATACGTTTGCCGTCTTCGTCTTTAATCGCAGTGATGTGTACATCCAGAGACATTTGCTTGTTCAGAGGGTTAATCTGACCACGGTATTTCCACTTCACTTCAGATTGGATTTGACCAAATTTCGGATTGCGGAAGCCAGCGCCAAGATCTTTGTTTAGCGCGTAGGTTTGCATCAGTTCGATGATCGCTTCGACACCTAGAGAACCAGGCATTACCGGATCTTGATGGAAGTGGAACTGGAAGAACCAATCGCTTGGGTCAATCGTACGCTCAGCGTATAGGTAACCTAGACCGTCTTTACCACCATCGCTTGTGATCTGCACAGTATCGATAAAGTTCAAACGACCGCCAGCCAGTTGGTAGTGTTCTTGCACTTCACCAGTAGCAGAAACAGGTGCATTGAAGTAACGAGTCGTTTTGTCTAGCAGGTTGATGTTTACATCCGGTGTGCGGTTGTTATCAACGTGCCAAGGGTGAGTCACTTTACCGTTGTCCAAACCAAGCTGATCTTTCAGTGCTGCGCCTTTGAAGTAACCAAATACCGCTGTACCTTCGTAGAAAGGCACGCCGTCAGTGCTCAGTTCGAAGCTGAAGCTCTGTACGATGTTAGTGCCCATCATTACGGTTGAAAGCAGACGAGAATCGTTGGTAATCGTTTTGCCACGCAAGTCGACGTTACGCAGCATTTTGCCGCTGCCATCTAGGTTACGGAAAAACAGTTCTTCACCTGGGAAGCCAAGCGTGGTGCCCATGTAGCCAGAGATAAAGCCGTTTGGCTGCAGTGAAATCTCCATCAATACCGAATAAGGCATCAAGGTGTGGTGGCTGTTTTCATCAAAGTACCATGCATTTTCTGGCACTTCGTATTCTGCGATACACGATGAAGGCTTCTTGAAGTCGCCACGCTTGCCATCAATCTCTACGACACGAGTGGTTAGCTGCAGATCGCCACACGGAGTACGTGGTGGAATCATCCCGCGATAGATTGAGAAATCAGGGCCGAAACATTTCTCGATATCGCCAGTCGCGAATTCGAACATATGGTAAGGCGTGAATGGAACCGTATCGGGTGTGCGGTTCGGGTAATCAGGCGTTACCGGAGCTTCAACGTGTTGAAGAGGAATCACGCCTTTATTTGGCGTTGTTTCTAGGTCTTCAATTTGCGCCATAAGTGGCGCATTTGCTGAAGCTTGTTGATTCACTGCTGGTGTATGGCCCAAGTTTTCGATAACAGGGGTTGCGACAGCTGTTTCTAAAGAAGGCAGGTAACGAGTACATTCGTCGTCTTCTTTGATCATTACACCTAAGTTTTGGAAATCAACAATCACTTTGCCGTTCAGCAAGATATCGATGTTAGCTTTTGCGTATGGGCGAGGGCTTAAACCAATCTCGGTCACTTCCATGCGGTAAGTCAGTTCTGCCGATTGTGGTAGAACTTGACCACGACAGCGTACTTGTTGAGGCGCATTTTCAAGCGGCTGGAAACGACCATTTTGAACAAGCGTGTGCATGCCAAGGTGCATCATGAAGAATTGCAGCAGTTGACCACAACCTTCTGCCATCAAAGAGCCGGCCATTACTGAGTCATCTTTGAAATGACAAGGGAAGTACCAATGCTCAGGTTCTAGCTGTTTGTGACCTTCAATCAGACCAAGTCCCCATGTGCCGCCTTGCGGTTCAACACGGCTGACCTTTTCGATCATCATGAATTTTTCTGAGCTGAAACATAAAGAAGGCTGGTGGCGATCAGATTGGTGAGTTGGGCCAAAACACTCTGCGATGTTGGCAGTCAGTAGGTGACGCAGTTCTTGGTGGTTAAACTGGGTTTTAGGGCAGTGCAGAATCGGGTCAAAGCGCTGCTTAGTGGCAAGCTTACGAGCCTTGATCTCCTCTTCAGTGTGAATCACCCCTTTGCCGTCTGCTAGCTCTTCATCAGTGAAGAAGCCTGCACAACCGTTGTCCATTTTCAGGATCATCTTGTCGCCAACGAAACATTCGTACGAGAAGAAGAACAGTAGTGTGTCGCCATTGCGAGCAAAGCTGTTGATTGAGATGTCGTAACGCAGTGTGTCGCCACCACGAGGCAAGTCGCCAAGGAAGGTCAGTGTACAATCAAGCAGGCGATAAACACGCTCGCCTTTGTTTTCAAAATCAATACCTAGGTAGCTGATCAGCATTAGGTCACACTGACCAGATTCTACCGCTACAGCCCAAGGGATCTGACCATCGACAAGATACGGCGCATCAACTGGGATGTCGTATTCTGTGGTCATGGTGCTTGGCTTGTACTCGTTCACTGTCGCGTTGAGCTTAGTGACACGAGATACCAATAGGTAGTCGGTGGTTGGCAATCGAACGCGGCGCGAGTAGCTATCGATGATCGCGTAGTCAGGACCAAATACATTGGCGATATCACCTTCAGCGTATTCAACCAGATCATCGTAATCCCAGATACATGGCTTACGGATAGGTTTTACTGGTGCTGGCGTCGTAAGTGCGTTTACTGGCACTGACTGAACTTGAGCTGGTTGAGCTGATGTTTCGGCTGAGCTATCTAAACCAGACGTAATTGCGTTTAACTGTGCCTTTAATAGTGCATCAGCCATCTGCATGCCTTGGGCACGAGTGTGCAGGAATGCTTTGTGTACTTGCTGGGCCGCTTGCTGGTTTTGAGCAAAAGCTTGGTTATGTGGTGTTACAGACGGTTGTAATGCTGCATCCGTCTTAGCGTCGATTTGAGACGCGCCATTTTTAGCGGATAGGACATGAGTCATATTGCTGTGGTTACCTGTTAGCTGACTGTGGCGAGTTGGCGCCAGAGTAGGGGATACTGATGTAGGAGTTTCGATGACTGGCTCTACCGCGTTCTGCGCTAATGTTTTCTTCTCTAACTCTTTTTGCGCAAGGGCCGCTTGAATGCTTGCTGTCGTTGGAATCGACGCCACTCTTGCTGCTTGTTTACCAGAAGCTTTCTGTTGAATCGTTGCCAAGTTGGTCACTGGGGTTTGAGCAATATGTTGATAGATATCGCGACCACCTAATGTCACTTGCTTAACCAATTGACGTTTAGCATCGCTCGCTAGTTCATTGCTTAAACGAACGGAAAGTGACTGAGATTCAACACTCGACTGGCTTAGTAGCAGCTGTGAACATTGTCCTTCGCTGATGTTGGCAACAATCGCGCTCTTAGAGCTGATGTTTGGATTCAGAGACTTTAGGTTCAGGTTGAGCAGACCGTGTAGCAGACTTGCCATGCCAGAAGCTGCAGAGCAGTGACCCACACGTAGACTTGCTTGAGTGGTCTTGGTTACACCTAGATTGAGAGATACAAGCTCGTGTGATGAAGACTCTGGTGCATGGTTAAGCTCAAGCAAAGATACATCGTTCGAGCCGATGCCTGCTTGAGTCAGTAACTCATCAGCAACGGCGTTGCTACGCTCGCTTGAACCAAAGGCCAATGCATTGATGCTGCCGTAAGCCGTATCTTGGTTTCCGGTGGCTCGACTCTCTTCAACAAGAACGATTGCACCAGCGCCTTCACCGACATTCCAACTGCCGTCTTGCGGTTGTCCGAATTTAGGATCAAGTGACACTGGGCTCACGCTGTTCTTCAGAATCACATGTTCTGCGCTGCCGCTAAGGTCAACGGCTGCAATCACGACTGCATCCATGGATTCTTGCGACATTAGGTTTTGTGCGACATCGATACAACGAGCAACCGACTGTTCAGCGGCTGAAATCGTAAAGGCAGGGCCGTTAAAGTCCCACAATGAAGAGATGCGCGAAGCCATGATATTACCGATGAAACTGGTGTACTGGTTCAGCTTGGCTGCGTCCATCACACTGTCCATCGCAATGGTTTCTAGCGCTTGGTATTCGTCTTGTGTCAGCTCAATCCCCATGTTGGTAAAGCTGTCAGCCAATTGGCTATGCAGGTTTACGCGTCCACGGAATTGGTGCATCTCAAGCTCTGTTTCCATAGCGACGAGTACTGCTACCTTTTGGCCAGCTACAAGCTTGGCATCTTTGATGGCTTCGTCTGCAACTTTCATCAGTAGCAACTGCTGAGAGATCAAACGGTCATCTTCATTAGGCGGCACTTTGAAGTGTAGGAAATCGAGGTCGAATTGATCGATGTACGCGCCATTTGGAATGCCGTGTAAACCAAACTGATTCAGCAGTTCTGGATGTTGGTCTAAGCCTTTCCAGCGTTTCTTCGGCAAGGTAATGAAAGCATCGCTGTTAGTCTCAATCGCAGTGCTTAGTGCATTGATGCTTTGCAGAGAACCGAAGTGAGACGCGAGACCAGTAATGCTTAAATTAGGCGATTGTAGGCTTGGAGATGCTGACTCTAGAGTCTGGTTTGCATGACCCGTACCTGAATACGCTTCAAGCAGTAAGTGAGCATTACAACCACCGAAACCAAATACAGAAACACCCGCACAGCGCTCTTGGTTGCCCGCTTTACTTGGCCAAGGTTGCACTTGTGTTGGTAGCGTCTGTGAACCAAATAAACCTTCTGGCGACGATAGTGGCTTGTCCAAATTAATACTTGGAGGAAGCACACCTTCTTTCATCGCGAAGATCATCTTCATGATCCCAGGCATACCTGCTGCCGTCAGTAAGTGACCGAGATTTGACTTGGCAGAGCCAATCAATGGCGGGTTAGAACCATTCAACTTGTCAGCAAAGAAACGTTCCATTGAGGTTAACTCAACCTTGTCACCTAACGGTGTGCCGGTTGCGTGGCACTCAATCACTTCAATGCTGTCTGGTGATAGGTTTGAAGCCTCGTAAGCGCGTTCAAAGGCTTGGACTTGTCCCTTGCTATTTGGACTTAATACGAACTGGCCACGGCCATCGTTCGACAAGCCAATACCGCTGACGACTGCGTAGATGTTGTCGCCATCACGCTCTGCATCAGCTAAGCGTTTTAGCACTAAAACACCGGCACCTTCGCCAGCAAACAGGCCTTTACTGTTGCTATCAAACGGAACCGACACACCGTGGTCAGGGTAAGCGTGGAAAATGGAAAAACCCATGTTGATAAAGAATGGGTCAGCACCGGATACCGCGCCTGCCAACATCATGTCGGCTTTGCCCGTGTTCAAGTAATCACACGCTAACTTCAATGAATACACTGAGCTTGCACATGCCGCATCTAGGCTAAGTTGTACGTTGCCTAAACCTAGCGCATCAGCTACTAACTTAGAGGCGTTGTGTGCTGCAGCACCGTTGATCGGGTTGAGGTCTTGAGCAGTTTCATTGGTTGGTAGCAGTGAAAATTGGTCATTAGCCAATTTATCTTTGAGTGCTTTCTCGACCACCGAGTGATACATCGGCAGAAACAGGTCGTTTGAGCGTGTGGTTGGGAACGAAAGGGCACCCATGATCACGCCTGTGCGCTCTAAAACATCGGCATTCAAATCAATGCCAGCGTCGACTAAAGCCTTACGACTGGTATCCAAAGCCCATAGGAAACTCTGGTCAACACCTTTGAATGATTCGGCTGTTAAGCGGTAGCCATTGCCATCGAAATTGAAGTTTTCGATGTAGCCACCTTTATCACAGTAAAAACGGTCTGACTCACCTTGCACACCCTGATAGCTTTCAGGTTTAGCACCTAACTTTTCAGCGCTTAATGTGGTTCGAGAATCTTTTTTGTTCAGCAAGTTTTGCCAAAAATCTTTTGGCGTATCAGCTTCCGGGTATTGGTTGGCAATACCGACAATCGCGATCTTATTGCACTTCACTTGCTGCTTATTCTGAGCCTGATATTGAGAACTCATACTAGCTCTCCTTGATGATTTACTGCGCTGCCTTGAGATACACCACTTAATTGCTTAGCGGCGGTGATCTGTTGTTCTAACCCTTGAATAAGCGGCTCGACAGACAGTGGAATTTGATGAGTAATGAGTTGACCAATGCACTTGATGAGCGTGACAACATCGTCACCCCCCTTGGCATTGGAAGCGATTGTGCAGTATTGGTCTGCTACGCTGTCGCTGCGGTTGATCTTATCGATCAATGTGCTGGTTTGACGATCGGCACCTACTTCTATAAACAGACGAGCACCTTGTTGACGCGCACTCTGGATCAACGCGGTGAAATCCAGCGTTGAACAGAAAGTGTTGGCAATCGAAAGGGCGATGCTGTCGCTGTCGATATTGATTGGTGCGCCAGTCGGTAGACCTGCTGCGCTGATAAAGCGGATATGCTTTGGCAATTGGTCGAACAGTGGTTGCGTGTAAAATTCACGCACTTGGCTATGTTGGCTCAATGCTGGCGTGGTGTGCATTGCAGTAACACGGTTCGCGGCAATGCCACGTTTACCCAGTTTCTTGAGCAGAGCACGACAGGTGCTTTCACAGCCTGCCAGTACGCAAGTATCACCTTGGATGATAGCGAGATAAGCGCGCGGAAATTCTGGTAACAGAGCCTCAATCGCTTGTGCATCACTGCGAACCACAAAGCTATTCCATTGGATACTTTCGTAGCCGTTCAGCTGCCAATCTTGACGCACTGCGGTGAGTTCGCCAGAAATAGCCGTGGTGAAAATAGGGCTAGTTTGAGTCATCTCGATTAGCGCATGTGGGTTTTTCCAAACATTTAAGCTGGCCCACATGGAGGCTTCACCTTTGGAGTAGCCCAAGGCGAAATCTGGCTGCACTTTGAATTCATCACACAGCAGTTGTGTTAACAGATAACTACTGCCCACACCTGCAATGGCCAATTCACTAAGCGACATTTCTTGCGCGTCTTCAGCGTAGGTTTTGTCAGCCTGCAGCATCTCTTTCAAGTTACCTTCACGTTCTAAACGAGCAAATAACTGTGGGAAATGGTGGTGAAACTCTCGCAACATACCGGGATAAACCGTGCCAACACCAGGGTAAACAAATGCAACACCACCTTTGCTTTGAGGCATCGGTGAGAAACAACTTCCCGCAGGCGTTTTGTATTGGCTATTATCAGCCATTACTTTTGGCAACGCATTTTCTACCGCGGTGATCTCTTGCAATGCAGCATCAATTGAAGCCGCCTGAATCACGATGTTCGCACCACGGCCAACATTGTGCTGAACACTTTGGAAGTGACTTAGGTTTGAATGCATTAAGGTGGCGATAGCAATTTCGCTGTCCGCTGAATCGCTAATGCATTTAAGCTCTTCTCTTAATGAGGTTAGCTGAGAAACCAATTCAGCTTGGTCATTGCCAGAAAGCACAAACATCAAACGCTCGCTGGATAGCAGGGGCTTTGGCTCTTGCAAACCGGTCGCTTGAGTCAATATCAGGCTGGTGGATTGTTGGCTATCGTCATTGAAGGTCAATGACGCAACACGAGCTTTGTTTGGCTCAGTGAACCAGTAATAGTTAGGTAATGAATGGCTCGGTAATGAACGGCTCGATATCGCATTAACCATATTCAACAATTGACCAAACTGCTGCGAAACAGATAGTGAAGAGTATTGCTGTTGATGGCTTAGATCTGTAGCGGGGCGGCGAGCAATATCCAGAGCAAGCTGAACGCTATCTCCGGTAGTTGTATCTACAAAACCCGCTAGATAAGCGTGTGGATGAATCTTGTTTTGAGCAGCCGTCAACGCACTCAACATCAACAATGATGGTGAGTGAGAATCCAAACAAAGCTTAACAGCACTGCCTTGATTGACTGCCTCAATCGCTTGAGTAAGTGCTTGATTAAAATTGCCATCAACCACAACAGTCATCATTTCTGGAAGCGAAGATGATAAGTCGGCAGAAAGCTCAGCCGCGTTTGCTGGCTGAGCTAAAAGAGCGATGCGCAATGGCATCGCTTTATTAGTAGGAACAGTCACTATGACAATTGCTCCTTTTCTGCGTTCTTATTAGACTCTTTCTTCGATACTGTTGAGCTAGACTTCGGCAAAAATGCGTCATTTAAACTCTTGCTGATGGTGACTTTGGCACCTTTCATTACTGTGCTTAAACGACCATCTTGATGGTAAAGCGAGATATCAGCTTGCAGTGAACGAGCCGTGCTTTTTATCACGCTCAGTTCTAGCCAACCTTGGTCACCATTGTGCATCGGTGCGTAACAAATAAACTCACCAATTGCAGACGGTAGGCTTGCTGCGCCGTATTTCAATCGAGCCCATACCAGCATGGCTTGCAGCAAATAATCTTCCGCGAATGGCTGGCTATCACCAAAACCTTGCTTCGGAATAAATGATCCGCAGTCGCTGTTTTCAATCTGAGGCAACTGGCATTGAGCCAATAAGCCTAAGTCGTCAAAGCGCTCGACTGAAGTAATACCTTGCAATCTTGGTCCGTGAAACAGAGTGCCATCACTGTATAGAGCTTGCGCCGTTGTTACTGGTGTTGAAGAGTTAGCTTCAAAGCGTTTTGTCGACGCTTGTTGAACATCTTCAGACACTTGCACAGAGGCAACTTGCAACTGAGCTTGATACTGTGGTCGTCCTTGGCAACTGATCACTGCTTTTAGCTGATCTTTTGATTTAGCATCAGAAGAAAGAACCAGTTTTAGCTCTTGCACTTCATCAGTATCAAAAATCACACCCTTAAGCAGTTTGTAGTTGTGAACGCTAACGTTCACCCCTAACAGTTGCTCCGCCACTTCACGCATCCATTGGATGGCACACACTGTCGGTAACACGGGGTTACCGGCAATGCAGTGATCTTGAATGAAAGGCAATGCTTTAGGATCAAGATGACGTGTCACAGTAATGCTTGTATTCAGCGGACTCTCTGCAAGATGCACAGACTCCGCATTAAGCTTTTTTACAGCAGCTTCCTTGTTGTCAGAACCTTGCATGCTCGTACCAACCAGCAGTTGAATGCCAGTTTCGTTCAGTAGTTGAGAGCTAAACAGTTCTGCACCTGCCTGAAGAGGAATTACGTACACACCACGCTCTGTAAACATACGTTTCAGTGCTGCGTTTACCATGCCGCCGTCCCACGGTCCCCAGTTGAAGCTCATTACTTTCGCTTGAGGGTTACGCGCAGACAGTTGTAGAGCCGCTTTGTTTAGGATCTCGTTAGACATCGAGTAATCGCTTTGGCCTGTGTTTCCATAGAAACCCGCCGCCGAAGAGAACATCGCAATCAGTTTTAACTTGCCGCTATCAAGACCACCAAGAACCGCTTCTAGTCCACCCACTTTGGTGCCGTAAACCATGTTCAGTTCATCAAGCGTTTTGTCTTGAATGTGTTTGTCAGCCAATACACCTGCGCCGTGGATTAGCCCCGTGATGCCGTCGAAATTCGCCAGTGTTTTCGCTACAGACTCATGGTTCGATACATCTAGGCTTAGGTATTCAGCGCTCGCGCCAATCTCGTTGAAAGCGGCAAGTGCTGCGTTGATTTCAAGGCTGCTCAATACCGGTTTTAGCAAGGCATCAACTTTTTTCGGTGTTGGTTTGTCACCTGTTGCTTGTAGGTGAGCGATAGCCGCTGGTTTTAGCTCTTTCTCTTGCTTGCCCTGTGCCCACTGAGGTAGCTCAGCTGAAGTAATATGCTTACTACGACCTGCAAGAATGAAATGAGATTTACATTGCTTAGCAAGCGTCAGTGCACATTCAAACGTCACGCCTTTAGCGCCACCAGTTACCAGAACTTTATCGCTCTTGGTGAGTTGAGCGCCTGTGTTTTTAGTTTGTGCAGCACCTGGTGTTGCAGCAATCAATGTTGCACGACCAGATTCACCGTTTTCCGCATGGCTAAGGCCGATTTCAACCGTGTTGGTATCGATATCGAACAGTTCGCCTGTGATAGCTTCAGCAAGGTGACGAGCATCAATCGAAGCGTCAGCATCCAATGCACGGCAGAACACGTTTGACCATTCATGGCTCAGTGTCTTAGTGAGACCAGACAACGCGGCTTGGTTAAGTTCTGCATTCGCTAGTTGCTTAGTATCTAGGTAACCAAAGCCACCATCGATACGGCTTAGCGTGAAGAACACGCTGCGACCAGAAACAGCATTCAGTTGGCCATTTAGGTGCTTCGCGAACAAGAACGCTGTGGTTAGCGAAGCTCTTGAGTCTGCATTCAAGTTAACCGCTTGCTCGTTGCTTTGTTTAGCATCAACGATAGCTTGTAGGTGAATGAAGCCAGCAATCACTTTGTTCGACGTTTTAAGGTCTACTTCGATGTCGTTAATAACCGCAGTCACACCAGCATCATCGACGCTGTTGAGCGTGTAGCTTGCGATTTCACTGTTTAAAGGTGACGCGGCAGAAAGAGCACTACGCACTACAGCAACTTGAATGCCGTTAGCGGTCAACTTTTCTGCTAGAACACCGGCGTTGTGACCATCATCTGTGATCACGACACAAGCATCTTTTGAGAAACAATCGACGAGTTTATCTGCCGCTGGTAGCTTTTTTAGCGCTACCTCATTGTGTGGAGGAAGTTCCGCTGTCGCTGTTTCTACGATAGGCGTTACTGATTCAGCTTTTGGAGTCGCTACGGGTGCAGCAGCGGATAGCTTACTTTGCATGTAGGTAACGATTTCACCAAGCGTACGACACTCAGCTAAGTCTTCAGGGTTTAGCTCCGGCAGCGTTGGTAGCTGGTCTTGAACCGTACCTAGAATCTCAACGCGTTTGATTGAGTCGATGCCAAGGTCTGCTTCCATGTCCATCGCTAGGTCGAGCATTTCTGCTGGGTAGCCTGTTTTGTCGGCAACCACTTCCATCATTGTGGATTGAACATGCGCAGGGTTTAGGTCGTTGCTCGTGCTTTCTGCGGCGGCTGTAGCTGCTACTGTCGCAGTTGCTGCGTTAGGAGCTAACTTGCTGTTCATGTAGTCAACGATTTCGCCAAGAGTACGACACTCAGCCAGGTCTTCAGGATTCAGCTCTGGTAATGTTGGTAGCTGGTCTTGAACCGTACCAAGGATCTCAACACGTTTGATTGAGTCGATGCCAAGGTCAGCTTCCATGTCCATTGCTAGGTCGAGCATTTCTGTTGGGTAGCCCGTTTTATCAGCTACTACGCTCAACATTGTGCTTTGAACTTGTTCTGCGCTTAAACCGTTTGATACTGCTTGCGCTGGTGCAGATACTTGAGCCACTACTGGAGCAGAAGCTGGAAGCTTACTGTTCATGTAGTCTACGATTTCGCCAAGAGTGCGACACTCAGCGAGGTCCTCAGGGTTTAGCTCTGGAAGAGTCGGTAGCTCGTCTTGAACCGTACCTAGGATTTCAACACGTTTGATTGAATCGATACCAAGGTCAGCTTCCATATCCATTGCTAGGTCTAGCATTTCAGTCGGGTAGCCCGTCTTCTCTGCCACTACTTCTAACATGGTTTTTTGAACGACAGCCGCATCTAGACCGCTGTTAGCTGCTGCTGGCGCACCTACTTCCGTTTGTACTGCAACTGGTGCAGAAGCTGGGAGCTTGCTGTTCATGTAAGCAACAATTTCGCCAAGAGTGCGACACTCAGCTAAATCTTCAGGGTTTAGCTCTGGAAGAGTAGGCAGTTCATCTTGAACCGTACCAAGAATCTCAACACGTTTAATTGAGTCGATACCAAGGTCTGCTTCCATATCCATTTCTAGATCAAGCATTTCCGTTGGGTAACCGGTCTTCTCAGCAACCACTTCTAGCATGGTTTGTTGAACGACTTTTGCATCAAGACCGTTAGCAGCTTGAACAGGAGCAGTTGCGCTTGGTTGTGCTGCCACAGGCGCTGATGCTGGCATCTTGCTGTTCATGTAGGTAACGATTTCACCAAGAGTACGACATTCAGCTAAATCTTCAGGGTTCAGCTCTGGTAGGTTCGGCATTTCGTCTTGAACGGTACCAAGGATCTCTACGCGCTTGATTGAGTCGATACCAAGGTCTGCTTCCATGTCCATTTCTAGATCAAGCATTTCCGTTGGGTAACCCGTTTTCTCAGCGACCACTTCTAGCATCACTTTTTCAGCATCGGCTGATTGTACTGCCACTGGTGCAGCCACAGGAGCCGGTTGCGCTTTAACTGGCACAGGTTGAGCTGCAACAGGCGCTGCCGCTTGAGCCGCTACTTGTGGTGTAGGAACGGCTTTCTGTACTGGAGCTTGCTGAGCTGCTGTCTTTTGAAGCGGTGCAGCTTGAACTGGCGCAGCTTGTACAGGAGCAGCTTGTACTTGAGCTACAGGCTGTTGGACGATAGCTGCTGGAGTAGTTGGAGCTTGAATCACTGGTTGAGCATTTACTGGCGCAACGAAGGTTGGTTGTGCCGTTTGTACTGAACCTTGCGTCAGCATATTAAGTGCTGAGTTGTTGCTGTGCGCTTGCATTTCTAGGTAATGAGCGTGAGCTTTTAGCGTTTCAGCTTGGTGCTGGTGGAACATTTCCATAGAACGCTGTAGGTTATCAGGAATTGCTACGCCTGCTGTTGCCATTTTCGCTTGCTCAGACATTAGGGTGTTGAATGTGTCACCGTATTGCTGAGGAATCGCCAAGAATTGCTGATGTACTTCTGCTGCTTGTTGTTGAGCATTGAAGAACGATTGCAGTGAAGATTCATCAACGGTTACTTGAGCTGCTGGCTGAATAGTTGCTGGGGCAGTTTGAACCACTTGTGATTGTGGAGCAGCTGTTGCTACTTGTGCACTTGGTGCTGGAGCAGTTGACTGTTGTACATTTGAAGCTTGAGGAGCAGCCACAGGTACTTCAACGATTTCTGTTTTAATCACTTCTTTTTCCACGATTTTCTCGACTTCAACTTTCACTTCAACAATCTCAGTCTTTTCGGTGACGTTGCCCGAAGCCAATGATTGATCCATTTTCTTACGAGTAGCAGGGCTGATGTAGTTGGTTGCATTCAGCTTGATGTTCATTGGTGATGCCTTCGCAGGTTCAGCAATGTCAGCTTGGTAAGGGTCAATGTTGTCTAATGAAACACCTGCCACGCATAGTTGAACTGCAGCTAAACGAAGCTGTTGGTCACTGTCGCCTTTAGGGCTTGGGTTGATACTGATTGCGTAAAGCTCTTCGTTCTTATTAGCCAATGTTTTCTCAACCAGCTTTTGAAGAATGTTTTTCGGACCGAACTCAACGAATACGCGCGCGCCTGCTTCATACATCGCTTCAATTTGCTCGCTAAAACGAACCGATTGCAGCATGTGTTGCTTGAACGCTTTCTTGATCGCTTTCGCGTCTTTGCTGTGCAACTTGCCCGTTGCATTTGAGTAAAGCGGCAGTGTTGGAGCGCTGAATGAAGCTTTATCAATTGCAGAAGCAAATGGTTTTTGAGCGTGAGCAACAAGCGGTGTGTGGAAAGCGCCAGAAACTGGCAGAGCAATCGCTTTGAAGCCTTGCTCAGTTAGCGCTTGTGCTGCTTGTTGAACCGTCGCAGTTGGACCTGCAATAACCAGTTGAGTCGGAGCGTTGTAGTTAGCAATACTCACGCCTTCAAATTGGCTGATGCAGCTTTCAACAGCTGGAAGTTTGTCTGCATCTAGGATGACTGCAAACATAGTACCGCTGTCGCCTTGTTCAGGTGTCGCTGCCATCGCATCGCCACGAGCGAAAGCTAGCTGGTAGTAATCGTCTTGCGAGATAACACCCGATGCACATAGTGCACTTAGTTCACCAAAGCTGTGGCCTGCCACCATGTCTGCTTTGAAGCCAGCTTGAGTCATGATGTCGAACTGACCCATAGACACAGTACCAATCGCACTTTGCGCGTTGGCCGTGTTGGTTAACACAGCTTCTTGAGCTTTGGTTGCTTCTGGTGTGAAGGTTGGAATTGGGAACAGAATTTGCGACAGAGCCGTTTTCTTGTGCTGACCAAATACCTGATCCGCTTGAGCAAGCTGTTGACGCATCTCTGGGTAATGACAAGCAAGCTCGCGACTCATGTTGAGGTATTGCGAACCTTGACCTGCAAATAGTGCTGCCACTTTACCTGCACCATTTTCTGCAATCAGTGCCGACTCACGGTAGCTAGTACCGTTTGGCATCTGCCAATGTGTTTTGGTTTGGCTCTCAAGCATAGAAACCGCTTGAGTCAGTTGCGCTTGAAGGTCTGATTGGTCAGTGACAACTAAACCAAGACGAGCGTGCTTAGCGTCTACTTCGCGCAGAGCGTGCTGCTCAGCAAGCGCTTCTAGTTTGAATGCCGCATCTGCAGCTTGAGTTGAAACCTGCTTGAGCTCATTGATCAGTGCTTGACGAGATTCCGCGCTGAATAACAGAGTTTGCGGTACTTGGCGTTGACGGTATTTGTCACCGCGAACGTGTTCTGGTGTGTACTCTTCTAATACAACGTGGAAGTTAGTGCCACCAAAACCAAATGAGCTGATACCTGCACGGCGTGGTGTGCCGTCGACACGTTTCATCCAAGGACGCGTTTGTGTGTTTAGGTAGAACGGTGAGTTCTCGATATCCAACTTAGGATTCGGAGCCGATACGTTGATCGTTGGCGGCAGTACTTTGTGGTGTAGTGCTAATGCAGCTTTGATTAAACCTGCAGTACCCGCAGTTGATTTAGTGTGACCAATTTGAGATTTCACAGAGCCTAACGCAATGTGTTGCTTCTCTTCATTGTTCTCACTGAATACCGAGTTTAGGCCACCAAATTCAGCAACATCACCTGCTGCTGTACCTGTGCCGTGCGCTTCTAAAAGGCCAAGCGTGTGTGGTGCGAAACCAGCATCATCGTAAGCGCGTTTTAGTGCTTTTGCTTGTCCTTCAGGGCGAGGCGCGTAGATACTCTTGAACTTACCGTCCGAAGAAGAACCGACACCTTTAATCACTGAGTAGATTCTGTCGCCATCGCGCTCAGCATCTTCAAGACGCTTAAGAGCAACCATGCCGATGCCTTCACCAATCATCATCCCTTTTGAATCGATGTCGAAAGGTTGAATGGTTTCATTGGTGGTAAATGCAGGTGTTTTAGAGAAACTCATGTACATGGTTGGCGAGTTATCAGTACACACGCCACCAGTGATCATCATTTCACTGCGGCCTTCAACCAGCTCACTCAGAGCCATACGCATTGCGGCTAGAGAACCTGCACACGCAGCATCTACGACACAGTTGATCCCACCAAGGTCAAAGCGGTTAGCAATACGACCTGATATTACGTTACCCAATGAACCAGGGAATGAGTTCTCTTCCCAGTGGATATATTGGTCTTGGAATTTTTTGATCAGCATTTCGCTGTCGTCGTCGCTGATACCACTGCTCTTGAAGACTTTTTTCAAAACAGGGTATTGAAGACGTGCATTTAGGCTTTGAGCGATCTTCTGACCACCACCAACACCGAGCGTGATACCGATCTTATCGCGATCGTAGCCTTCAGGCAGTTTCGCATCTTCAAGTACTTCTTTTGCCACGATCAGAGAAAGCAGCTGTGACGTATCAGTCAGTTCAAGGATATTTGGCGGAAGACCGAACTCCATAGGGTTGAAGTCAACTTCGGGGATGAAACCACCGCGCTTACAGTAAGATTTGTCTGGCGTTGTACGATCTGAATCGTAGTAATCTTCTGGACGCCAGTGCGTATCAGGCACTTCGGTAATTGCATCGATCTTTTCGCTGATCAAATCCCAGAACTTGTTTAAGTAACGAGAGTTCGCAAACATGCTTGCCATTCCAACGATAGCAATAGGCATGTCTTTAAGACGTTTATTAAGTCGAGTGTCGTCGACTGATTCCGGGGTATTTTTTTCGGGTTGGCTCATTATGAGTCTCCACTTGAAATCACTGAGGGCGATGTCGTGTTTTGAGGCTGCGCTTTTAAAGCTATAGAAAGAAAATCTGAAACAGATTTAGGGAAGCGCAGCTGAAAATTCAGGTTGCTGAGTGACGGCAACCAGATAGAAATTAGGCTTTCGAAGTGCGTTGACTTACGAGAGTAGGGGAGGTGTTTCATGCGCGACGGTGGCATTCAAATGTTGAGGCGATGTCCATTAAAATCCTGTTCAAAGTCTGACTAAACGACAAGTCGGTATCCGCAAAGAAAACGTGTGAATTTGTTTAATGGTTGAGCAGGCTACCCGAGGTGAGTGGTCGATACAATGCTCCCAGAGGCCACTATGATCTGTTCAGACCAGATGAATTTGGCATGGTTTTGATTTTTGTATTTTTAATTTAATTAACTTATTGATAATTAATGGGTATGAGTTGTTTTTTAGTGTTTTTGCTCTATATTTTGAGTTGGTGAGATCTATGTCATATTTTTGTAAGTAACATTTAATGGATGCCTCTTGTGCAAGGCTAAGTGTGATCTGTGTTTTAATTTGTTATTATTTGAAAAATTAGTTTTAAGTCCTCATATGAAGGGGGTTTCCCTCCCGTATTCTCTAGGTTCCACTTAATTCATAGGTGAGTTAAATTTGTTCGATTGGGTTGTTCCAATCGTGTTTTGAAGAGTGATTTATAGAAGTGAGTTCGAGTTAAATGAAAACTCCCGTTGTTGATTTGTGGCTATGTTCTCTGGGTAACTTGAATGACCAGCCAGATATTGTATCTCAGCTCAAAAAGAGACTGACGGCCGACGAGATAGCCAAAGTTGAGCGCTATCGAATGCCTTCATCTCAAATTCAGGCCCTGTATGTTCGCAACTACCTAAGAAAGGTGCTGTCTAGCTATTCTGATTTGATGCCTGAAGCGTGGTGCTTTGAATATGGTGAGAAAGGGAAGCCAAGATTAATTGAGAAACAACAAATAGAAACCGGCCTGAATTTCAATATCAGTCATAGCAAAGAACATTTGTTAGTCGCGGTTTGCCAGAGAGAAGGGAAGCGAGTTCAACTGGGTGTCGATATCGAACATGCAAGAAGCTCGACCAATATCGATTCGATCATGAAGCACTATTTTTCAGATAAGGAATTGGCGGATTTACTTAAACTTAGTAAAGAGCTGCAGAGAGAGCGCTTTTTCGATCTATGGGCGCTGAAGGAGTCGTATATCAAAGCGACGGGCAGGGGGCTAGCCACATCGTTGCGAAGCTTTTCGTTTGATTTCTCCAATCTGACGGAGCAAACATTGCCAATTCACCCTTCGAATTTTCAACCAAAGTTGCAGGATGAAATTAGATTTCATGGTGAAATCAGCATATACAGTGGAGTTGGGTTGGATGTTACTGAGCAAACCGATATTTCTACAGATTGGCAATGTTGCTTAGGGCGGTTGGATGAGCAGTATCGCTTTGCGGTTACGCTCGGCGGAAATTTGCTACCGATGCAGATAGAGATGAGAACCTTTCCATCATCTCATCTCTTTTAAGCTAGCTTGGTGAGGTGAAGTTAGCTCGTTTCGCCAAGCATCGCTTTTAATACTTCAGCGGGTACAGGCTGAAGTTGCTTGTCTTTATCAAGGCAGACCATTTCAATATCACCAATCACAGCAGGCTTAGTGGCATCTTTGCGCCACACTTCTTGTCGCCATAGCGTTTTGTATTTTCCATCGAGTTCAAAAGAGGTTCTGATATCGCAAATCTCAGCGAACTCAACCCCATCTTGGAAAGTCATGTTGGCTTTATACACCGCAAAACCTAATCCGTGCTCATTCCACAAGGTCGCCAGTTTATCGCTGCCCAAGACATGTTCGCGCGCACGCTCGAAGTATTTAAGAAAGTTAGGGTGATAAACCACACCTGAGTGATCGGTATCTTCATAGTAAATTTGTACTGGGTGATGGTAGACCTGACTCATTGGTAGCAACTCTTGGTAAGTAGTGGATCAGTAAATCTGACTAAGTTGTGCAGCACTTTACAGGATAGGTCGAAATTACTTCAAGGCATCATCGGTAATGTGGCTTTTGGTCAGACCTCATTCGGCCTTATTCATTACTAATACATTGGTCAGCTTCCACCCATTTACAAATATTCTATGTGTCATTTTCCACCCATTAACTCTTACCGCGAGTTCGCGACTACTGCAGATAGAACTGATGAAGCCTTATGGTTAAAGGCTTGTTAATGGTTTGTGTTAATGTGGCGCGCTAATTGCCTTAGTGAAAGCACGCAGTTCCCATTGAAGGGCTGCTTTGTTTACTAAGGAGAATAATAATGTTTAAGCCTCTTACCCTGCTGTCTGTATCTGCTCTGGCGCTCACAAGTTTTAATGCTGCTGCAAACTGTGACCCTGGTGAAATCGTGATTAAATTCAGTCACGTAACCAATACCGATAAGCACCCGAAAGGCATTGCCGCTTCTCTACTAGAAGAGCGAGTAAACACTGAAATGAATGGTAAAGCTTGTATGCAAGTTTTCCCTAACTCGACACTTTACGATGATAATAAGGTACTGGAAGCCCTGTTAAATGGTGATGTTCAAATGGCGGCACCTTCGCTGTCTAAATTTGAGAAATTCACTAAGAAATACCGCATTTTTGACCTTCCTTTCCTATTTGAAGACGTAGAAGCCGTCGACCGTTTCCAAAACTCAGAATCTGGTGAAAAACTGAAGAATGCGATGAAGCGTCGTGGTCTTCAAGGCTTAGCATTCTGGCACAACGGCATGAAACAAATGTCGGCGAACAAACCTCTTATCAGCCCTGAAGATGCAAAAGGTTTGAAATTCCGTGTTCAAGCATCAGACGTATTGGTAGCTCAGTTTGAACAACTAGGCGCTAACCCACAGAAGATGTCTTTCAAAGAAGTGTACGGTGGCCTGCAAACCAAGGTTATCGATGGCCAAGAGAACACATGGTCAAACATCTACGGTAAGAAGTTCTTTGAAGTACAAGACGGCGTGACTGAAACCAATCACGGTATCTTGGATTACCTAGTGGTAACGTCAAACGACTTCTGGAAAGACCTACCTGAAGATGTACGCACACAGCTTGGTACTATCGTTCAGGAAGTGTCTGAGACGCGTAACGCAGAATCTTCAAAAGTTAACCTAGCGAACAAAAACAACATCATCGAAGCTGGTGGTGAGGTTCGTACACTTACGCCTGAACAGCGTGAAGCATGGGTAGTTGCGCTTCAACCTGTATGGAAGAAGTTTGAAAAAGACATCGGTTCAGATCTTATCGATGCAGCGTTAGCTTCAAACCAATAATACCGCTAAGGGAGTGGCGAGTATTCGTCACTCCTTATTAAAACAATTATAAGCGGAGTCAATTATGGAAAAGCCTCAAATGGAACAACCAAATTCTAGCGAATCAGCACTGGAAACCTCTCTTTTTTCCAAAGTCGGAAGAGTTACGGATGTGATTGAAGAGTCATTAATCGCATTTTTCCTTGGCGCAATGACGCTACTTACTTTTGCCAATGTGGTATTTCGATACGCATTCAATGGCAATATCTTGTGGGCACTGGAATTGACGGTGTTCATGTTTGCTTGGATGGTGTTGGTCGGCGCATCTTATGGTGTTAAAAAACATTTCCACATTGGTGTTGATGTGATCATCAACCTTGCCCCAGAAAAGCTACGCAAAGTGTACGCGCTAATCGCCGTGACAAGCTGCCTAGCATTTTCAACCTTACTTCTTATCGGCTCTTGGAATTATTGGTACCCATTCGCGACCGATCGCGCATGGTACGAGACCGACGATATTCCAATGCCAGAGATGCTTCAGTTTCTTGCTGACTGGCTGAATGAAGGAGAGCGATACGAGAAACTGCCACGTTTTATTCCTTATATGGCGTTGCCGATTGGTATGGCAATGTTGACGTTCCGTTTTGCTCAAGTTGCTTACCAAGTCGTAACAGGCAAGCTTGACCGTATGATTGCAGGACACGAAGCCGAAGAAGAGCTGGATGCCTTGAAAGCTGATGTGTTAGCGGGTTCTGATGAAGACGCGACAGCAGTATTGGATTCGACTAAGCAGAACAAAGCGAACGAGTCGGGTACAAAATCTAACGGTAAGGAAGACTAATCATGGCAATGTTATTTCTATTTTTAATGGTAATTGCTTTCATGTTGGTCGGTGTACCAATTGCAATTTCCCTCGGTTTATCGAGCGTAATATTCTTATTGATGCATTCAGATGCGTCATTAGCTTCAGTCGCACAAACGCTGTTTAATGCATTTGCAGGCCACTACACACTCTTAGCGATTCCTTTCTTTATCTTGGCCTCTAGCTTCATGTCTACGGGTGGTGTGGCGAAGCGGATTATTCGTTTTGCTATCGCGATGGTGGGTTGGTTCCGCGGCGGTTTGGCTATGGCATCGGTTGTGGCATGTATGATGTTCGCAGCCCTTTCTGGTTCATCTCCTGCAACGGTAGTGGCGATCGGTAGTATTGTTATCGCAGGTATGATCAAAAACGGCTACACAAAAGAATTCGCTGCAGGGGTTATCTGTAACGCAGGTACCTTGGGTATTTTGATTCCACCGTCAATCGTGATGGTGGTTTATGCTGCAGCGACCGATGTATCGGTAGGTCGTATGTTCCTAGGCGGTGTGATTCCTGGCCTGTTGGCGGGCGTGATGTTGATGATAGCTATCTACATTGCGGCACGTATTAAGAAGATTCCGGCACAGCCGTTTGTGGGTTGGGGCGAGATGTTCGCAGCAGCGAAAGATGCGAGTTGGGGCTTGCTACTGATTGTCATCATTCTGGGTGGTATCTACGGCGGAATCTTTACACCAACAGAAGCGGCGGCTGTTGCAGCGGTTTATGCCTTCTTTATAGCCAACTTTATCTATAAAGATATGGGACCTTTCGCTGACAAGAGTAATACCAAGCCTGCGCTGGTGAAAGTGTTCCAAACCTTTTGTCACAGAGACACCAAAGACACGCTCTATGATGCGGGTAAGCTGACTATCATGCTGCTGTTTATCATTGCCAACGCATTGATTCTTAAGCATGTTCTAACAGAAGAGCGTATTCCTCAAATGATCACTGAGTCTATGCTTTCTGCTGGCTTAGGACCGATCACCTTCTTGATTGTGGTGAATGTTCTACTCTTGATTGGTGGGCAGTTCATGGAGCCATCAGGTTTGCTGATCATCGTAGCGCCGTTGGTATTCCCAATTGCCATTGCACTCGGTATCGACCCAATTCACTTAGGTATCATGATGGTGGTGAACATGGAGATAGGGATGATAACGCCGCCTGTCGGGCTCAATTTGTTTGTGACCGCAGGTGTCGCGAAGATGTCGATGATGAACGTGGTAAAAGCCGCACTGCCTTGGGTAGGCGTAATGTTCTTGTTCTTGATTATCGTCACTTACGTGCCTTGGGTGTCAACATGGTTACCAACCACCTTGATGGGGCCGGAGATCATTACCAAGTAGTTGGCGGTTTAGATACACGGCTAGTCTAACGAACGGTTTCATTCTCAATGTAAATAACAGCGATAGATGAAGAGTTATACTTTTTCATCTATCGCTTTCTTTTTCCCGCGCCGTAAAGTACCGCTTATGCGTCTGTCATAGCCTTTCCAGCGCAGTTTTTTCTTTCTTCGATCGCGCCCAGATCTTCTTTCTACTTCATAATGGTCATCAATAAGCACTGTATCTACAATGACAGGAATGGTCGTTTTTTCGTTCATATGCAACTTATCCTTAAAGTCGACATATGAATTATGGAAGATGAATCTTATCTCTGCCAGTTTCGATAGACATTCAGATCAAGTTGCGCTTTGCGTTTTGTTTCGTTGTTGATTCTTTTATTTCGTAGCTTAATTTTCACTTCAAAATCTATTGTTTACTTAAAATTATCTTTGTCGATTTGATAGCGTTGCATTTTGTCGTAAAGCGTTTTTCTTGGGACATTTAATTGAGACATGGTTAATTTTATACTCCCTTCATTCTCAATCAACGCGCGCTCGATCACTGCTTTTTCGAACTCTGACACTTGGTCCGATAGGCTAATACTGGCGTCTGAATGGATCTCTGAGTTCGCACCATCCCCCAATTGAGCTAGTTTTCCGAGTAAGATGAAGCGTTCAGCGCTGTTACGTAGCTCACGTACATTCCCTGGCCAATCATGAGCCAAAAGTGCGTGCAGTTCCTTTTGTGGAAGGGCTGGGGCTGTCTTGCCATAACGCGCCGCAGCAACCAGTAAGAAGTGATGGAACAGGGCTGGGATGTCTTCTTGTCTGCTTCTTAACGGCGGCAAGTCTAAGGTCACAACGTTAAGTCGATAATAGAGATCTTGGCGGAAAGTGCCTTCTTCAGCGGCTTTCTTTAAGTCGACTTTAGTGGCCGCAATCACTCGAATGTCCAGAGGGACTAAACCATTAGATCCAACCCTTTCGATGACTCGCTCTTGCAAGACGCGCAACAGGCGAATTTGTGCTTGCATCGGCATGGACTCAATTTCATCTAAGAATAGAGTTCCGCCTTGAGCAAATTCAAATTTACCCACTCGCTTGCTTTCTGCGCCAGTGAATGCGCCTTTTTCATGGCCGTACAGTTCACTCTCAATCAGGTTTTCAGGGACAGCGCCGCAGTTGACCGCGACGAAGTTTTGTTCTCGTCTGCTGCTTTGTTCATGTAGAGAACGTGCAACTAATTCTTTGCCTGTGCCAGTTTCGCCAAATAACAAAATATCGGCGTTGGTGTCGGCAACGTGAGTGATGATAGACCGCAGTTCTGTCATTGATTGTGTGTCACCAATGATCCTTGGGCCAAGCGCTTGGCTGGCCTTGAGTGAACGTTTTAACTCAAGGTTCTCGAGGGTTAGTTGACGTTTTTCTATCGCTCGCTTGGTGGTTTCGATTAGGCGCTCATTGGCGAACGGCTTTTCGATGAAGTCATAGGCGCCGTATTGGATTGCTTGAACGGCCATCGAAATATCGCCGTGACCAGTAATCATAATTACGGGGATCTCTTTGTCTTTGTGCATCACGGTGTTGAGCAGATCATGCCCAGACAGACCCGGTAAACAGATATCAGTGATGATCACGTGAGGTAAGCCGTTTTCTTGAATCGCGAGCAGAGCTGACTCCGCATCGGGAAAGAATTCGGCATCAATGTCGGCGAGCTCGAAGCTCTGTTCAATCGCCATTCTTAGATCGGATTCATCATCAATGAAATAGACGTGACACATAGTGATTCCTTTACTTCTTTGTATTCTGGTTATTGCTGCGTTTTTGCTTGCTGTTCTTGTTCAACAAGGGGTAACTCTATACTAAATCGAGCACCACCTTGGGGGCTGCTTCCTGTAACGAGCTTGCCATTTATTCCGCTGATTATTTGTTGAGAAATCGATAGCCCAAGTCCAAGTCCGTTTTTCTTGGTGGTATGGAAGGGTTCAAAAAAGTGTCCGTTCGAAGGGGAGGTGAAGCCGGGACCATTATCATCGACATGAATCAGCAAGGTCTGGGCTTGTTGATGGTCGGACTCCCAAATCTCTAACAGAATAGCTAATTGTTTATCATCTTGTTGTTCCATCGCCTGAATCGCATTAGTCAGCAGGTTAATGATCACCTGTTCCAGTTGAATAGCGTTGGCGAGCACGCAAGCATCAAAGATTTCAGGGAGTTCGTTGACCTTAACTCGTTCACTCTTGAGCTGTGGCTTCATCAGCTCTTTCGATGAATGTAAGATAGGGAGTATTTGCAAGGTGTGCAGTTCTTCCGCGGTGGATTTCTTTGCAAAGGAGCGAAGCTGGTGGCTGATTTTCGCCATGCGATCAGTGAGTGCCGAGATTCGCGATAGATTGTCATCGACACGATCGGTTTTTTCTTTGGCAAGAAACAGTCGGCCATTGTCGGCATAACTGCGAATCGCAGCGAGCGGGTTATTTAGCTCGTGGCTGATGCTCGCTGACATCTGCCCTAGCACCGCCAGTTTGGCTGCTTGGATGAGTTCGTCTTGGGTTTGCCTCAATACATGTTCGGTTTCGATACGATGTTTAATTTCGACATGCAGCTCTGATGTGCGTTCGAGCACTTGAAATTCGAGCTTTTGCTTGGCTTCGGATTGCAGCCTATCTATCTGAGCGCGTCTTTGTTGTCGATGGTGGTTGAGTTGCATTGTGAGATAAATAATCGCAAAGATAAGGCTGAGAACCACAAGGTAAGCAACCAAGTCCCACCAAACTAAGTGGGTCGGAGAAAATACCCGTATGGTGAGTTTTGGCTCGGCTAAGAAGCGAGAGGAGCTAAAGAACTGTTCTTGGACGAGCTTGTGCTGAGACTCAATATTGCTAGTAGCGCTCTCGAAATCACCGGAGAAGTGTAGGCTTTCTATTTTTGTATCGAGATACTGTCTGCTTTCTTGAATTTGAGAGTGCTGTTCTTCGCTTAGTGGTTGAAGGCTTTTGAACAGCCATTCAGGGTTACTCGACATAAATACGATTTGGTCTTTATCGTCAGCAACAAAAAAACTCTGTTTGCCTTTCCAACTTGCTTCAATCAGCGATAAATCCATCTTTACAACAATGACGCCAATAATCTCGGCGGCATAGGAGACGGGGTAAGAATAATAATAGCCTCGCTTCCCAGAAGTTGATCCTAGCGCAAAATATTGATTTTCATTGCCAAGAATCGCTTCTTGAAAGTAAGGGCGGAAAGCAAAATTACGACGAATAAAAGAACGCGGTTGATTCCAATTACTGGCTGCGATGGTGGTACCGATACTGTCTAGTAGGTAGGTGTCGGATGCTTGAATCACCGAGTTTACGTGCTCTAGATAACGATTAGTGAGTTCGATTTGCGCAGAGTTACTTGGAGAGTGCAGGGCATCGACCAGCTCTTTGTCTTTTGAAAGCAGTTCTGGAATGTGCGCGAACTTGTCCAATTGACTTGAAATATGAACTGAAAAACGGTCTAGCTTAGATTGATGATCATTTAACAAACTTTCATGGCTTGTGCTCCACACCCAATGACCGCCAAACACCATCAGTAAACTGTATGCGACCATTAAGAGTATTGGGATTCTAAAAGCTTGAAACATGAAGGCTCTCCGCTAATGTCTTTGGTAAACAATCAAGCCTGTCTTCTCTCGTTTATGGTAGCAAATAGCGGTCGTTTTTGCTGAAAGCAGAGAGTGAACAGATGGGTGTAGGTTAAGGGTTTGTAACGGGGATTGTTGAAAAAGTTATCGACTCTGAGGGGTAAAACAAGAGCAAGATCTCTTTTTAAGGTTTTTAGCAAAAAAAGCCCTCGATTCCCTTGAAAAAGTCGCTATTGTCCCCATTTCTGTTGTGCTAAGTGATGATTTGATCGTTTTTGTATCACTTAGTTGGACGAATTTAGAGCATTCATCATCATGCAGAGGTGAACGGCTCGACAGAGATTAAACAGATCGCTAGAATGTCGCGTCTAAAATTTCTGTCCTGAGGCTAATCGGAGATACCTTTCTTGTTTCTGAAAACAAGCTTTATTGCGTTTTAATCGACGTGTGAAGAACGAAGATATCGCTGATTAGTCTGGTGTTTGGTTGAATAATCAATTCAGACATCAATGCTCGATTTTAAATTAGGTGTTCGGATAGAGCACTACACAAGGATGCAGCCAACAACGTCGGCTTTTGAATTAAAGCTAAGTTACGGCTCATATGCTCAGATTACTGAGCCAGTTTTGAGGTTTATATAATGCAAGTTACTGTTGAAACGCTAGAAGGCCTAGAGCGCCGTCTTAATATTACTGTTCCTGCTGCTAACATCGAAGATGCAGTTACAGCTGAACTACGCAACATCGCGAAAAACCGTCGTTTCGATGGTTTCCGTAAAGGCAAAGTGCCAATGAAGATGGTTGCTAAAATGTACGGCAAAGCAGTACGTCAAGACGTGATGGGCGAAGTAATGCAACGTCACTTCATCGAAGCGATCGTTAAAGAGAAAATCAACCCAGCTGGCGCTCCAACTTTCGCACCAGTTGAAAACAACGAAGGCGCTGACCTAGTATTCAACGCAACTTTTGAAGTTTACCCAGAAGTTGAGCTGAAAGGTCTAGAAAACATCACTGTTGAGAAACCAGCAGTAGAAGTTAAAGAAGCTGACGTTGAAGAGATGATCGAAACTCTACGTAAGCAACAAGCGACTTGGACTGAAGTTGAAGCTGCTGCTGACGCTGGTTCTCGTGCAACTATCGACTTCGTTGGTTCTATCGACGGTGAAGAGTTTGAAGGCGGCAAAGCTGAGAACTTCCCACTAGAGATGGGCGCTGGTCGCATGATCCCTGGCTTCGAAGACGGTATCGTTGGTAAAACAGCAGGTATGGAATTCGAAATCGACGTAAACTTCCCAGAAGATTACCACGCTGAAAACCTAAAAGGTAAAGCAGCTAAGTTCTCTATCAAGCTGAACAAAGTTGAAGCTCGTGAACTTCCAGAACTAAACGAAGAATTCGTTTCTAAGTTCGGCGCTGCTGACGGCGTTGAAGGTCTTAAAGCTGAAGTTCGTAAGAACATGGAGCGTGAGCTTAAGCAAGCTGTTAAGAACCGCATCAAAGAGCAAGCTATCGACGGTCTAGTTAACGAAAACAACATCGACGTACCTTCTGCTCTTATCGATCAAGAAATCGGTGTTCTACGTCAACAAGCTGCTCAACGTTTCGGTGGCAACACTGAAGCTGCTGACCAACTTCCACGTGAGCTGTTCGAAGAGCAAGCTAAACGTCGCGTAGTTGTAGGTCTTCTTCTTGGTGAAGTAATCAAGACTGAAGAGCTAAAAGCTGACGACGAGAAAGTTAAAGCTATCATCGAAGAGATGGCTACAGCATACGAAGATCCAACAGAAGTTATTGCTTACTACGAGCAAAACGAGCAAATGATGAACAACATGCGCAATGTTGCTCTAGAAGAGCAAGCTATTGATGCAATCATCGCTAAAGCTCAAGTTTCTGATAAAGAAGTTAGCTTCAACGAGCTAATGAATCAGCAACCTGCTTAATATAGTAATATCTGACGTAGAAGGTTGACGTACGGTCAACAATTCTGCTAACAATGGTCCGTATGATTTAATCATTCGGGCCATTTATTTTAGGGACATAAGAATATGAGCTACCAAGAAAAAAATACAATGCCATCGATTATGGACGCACTAGTTCCTATGGTGGTTGAACAGACTTCCCGTGGTGAACGTTCTTACGATATTTATTCTCGTCTATTAAAAGAACGTATCATTTTCTTAACAGGTCAAGTGGAAGACCACATGGCAAATCTTGTCGTGGCTCAACTGCTTTTCTTGGAATCAGAAAACCCAGACAAAGATATCTATCTTTACATCAACTCACCTGGCGGTAGCGTAACAGCAGGCATGTCTATCTACGACACAATGCAGTTCATCAAGCCAAACGTGAGCACAGTATGTATGGGTCAAGCTTGCTCTATGGGTGCATTCTTACTAGCGGGTGGTACTCCTGGTAAGCGTCACGTGCTTCCAAACTCACGTGTAATGATTCACCAGCCACTTGGCGGCTTCCAAGGCCAAGCGTCTGATATTCAAATTCACGCGCAAGAGATCCTAACGATCAAACAAAAGCTAAACAAACTATTGGCAGAGCACACGGGTCAGCCTCTAGAAGTTGTTGAGCGCGATACAGATCGTGATAACTTCATGTCTGCTGATCAAGCAGTAGAATACGGCTTAGTGGATTCAGTTCTTAATCATCGCGGTCAATAATTGCAGGGCAATTGTTTAACGCAAAGTGATTCAAATTGATATACACTCAAGCATAGAGAGTTAAGGCTAAGAGGTTAGCGAATGACAGATAAAAGCAAAGAGGGTGGTAGCGGTAAACTGCTTTACTGCTCTTTCTGTGGCAAAAGCCAACACGAAGTTCGCAAGTTAATCGCAGGTCCTTCTGTTTACATTTGTGATGAATGTGTCGATCTTTGTAACGACATTATTCGTGAAGAAATTAAAGATGTTCTTCCTAAGAAAGAATCGGAATCGCTGCCAACGCCGCGTGAGATTCGTGAGCATCTTGACGACTATGTAATCGGTCAAGAATACGCGAAGAAAGTGCTAGCAGTTGCAGTTTATAACCACTACAAGCGTTTACGTAATGGTGACACGACAGCTGAAGGCGTAGAGCTAGGTAAGAGTAACATTCTTCTTATCGGTCCTACTGGTAGTGGTAAAACACTACTTGCTGAAACATTGGCTCGTTTCCTAGACGTTCCTTTCACTATGGCTGATGCAACAACACTAACCGAAGCGGGTTACGTGGGCGAAGATGTTGAAAACATCATCCAGAAGTTGCTTCAGAAATGTGATTACGACGTAGCGAAAGCGGAACGCGGCATTGTTTACATCGATGAAATCGACAAGATTTCTCGTAAAGCTGAAAACCCATCAATCACGCGTGACGTGTCTGGTGAAGGTGTACAGCAAGCTCTACTAAAACTTGTTGAAGGTACAGTTGCTTCAGTTCCACCTCAAGGTGGTCGTAAGCATCCACAGCAAGAGTTCTTGCAAGTGGACACGTCTAAGATCCTATTTATCTGTGGTGGTGCGTTTGCAGGCCTAGATAAAGTGATTGAACAACGTGTAGAAACAGGTTCAGGTATCGGCTTTGGCGCAGAAGTGCGTTCAAAAGACGAAACCAAAACTATCGGTGAATTGTTTACTCAAGTAGAACCTGAAGATCTAGTGAAGTATGGTCTGATTCCAGAATTCATTGGTCGTCTACCGGTGACAACAACACTGACAGAGCTTGATGAAGAAGCGCTAATCCAAATCCTATGTGAGCCAAAGAATGCACTGACAAAACAGTACGCAGCATTATTTGAGCTTGAGGATACAGAATTAGAATTCCGTGAAGACGCCCTACGTGCAATTGCTAAGAAAGCAATGAACCGTAAAACAGGCGCTCGTGGTCTACGTTCTATCTTGGAGGGTGTTCTACTAGAAACTATGTACGAACTGCCATCTTCAACTGATGTAAGCAAGGTTGTGATTGATGAGTCGGTAATTAATGGTGAGTCAGAACCACTATTGATTTACAGCAACTCAGATAACCAAGCAGCTGTTGCAGAGTAGGTCTTTTTTAGACAAGTCACTCAAATTGAAAAAGGAGGTAAGCAATTACCTCCTTTTTTTTATTCTTCCATTGAATCCAGTCGTTTAAGCCCCATATACTGCTTTATAAGTTAAAGCGGAAGAGAGAAATATATGAACTTGGAACGTTCCGAGCGTATCGAAATCCCCGTGCTACCTCTACGTGATGTAGTGGTTTACCCACACATGGTTATTCCATTGTTTGTTGGTCGTGAAAAATCGATTACATGCCTTGAATCGGCAATGGAAGCTAACAAACAAGTACTACTTGTAGCGCAGAAAGAAGCGGACACTGATGAGCCTTCAATCGACGACCTATTTAACGTAGGTACAGTCGCTACCATTCTTCAGTTACTCAAGCTCCCTGATGGTACGGTTAAAGTACTTGTTGAAGGTCAGCAGCGTGCAAAGATTCACCAATTCAAAGAAAGTGAATTCTTCTTAGCGGACGCCGAATACGTTGTTACCTCAGAACTTGACGAAAAAGAACAAGAAGTGGTTGTTCGTAGTGCGATCAATCAATTCGAAGGCTTTATTAAGCTAAACAAAAAGATTCCACCAGAGGTTCTAACATCTCTGAACGGTATTGATGAGGCAGCTCGCCTTGCTGATACGATTGCTGCGCACATGCCACTTAAGTTGGTAGATAAACAGCACGTTCTAGAAATCTTAGATGTGACAGAACGTCTGGAATTCTTGATGGGCCAAATGGAGTCAGAAATTGACATCCTGCAAGTTGAAAAACGTATCCGTGGCCGCGTTAAGAAGCAGATGGAAAAATCTCAGCGTGAGTACTACCTGAATGAGCAAATGAAAGCGATTCAGAAAGAACTTGGCGAGATGGACGACGCACCTGATGAATTCGAGACTCTGAAGAAGAAGATCGAAGATTCTAAGATGCCTCAAGAAGCTCGTGAGAAAACTGAGCAAGAACTTCAAAAACTGAAAATGATGTCGCCAATGTCTGCTGAAGCAACAGTAGTACGTAGCTACATTGATTGGATGGTTGGTGTTCCTTGGGCTAAGCGTTCAAAAGTTAAAAAGAATTTAGCTAAAGCGGAAGAGATCTTAAACGAAGATCACTACGGCTTAGAGCGTGTTAAAGAACGTATTCTTGAGTACTTGGCAGTACAAAACCGTATCAACAAGCTAAAAGGTCCAATCCTTTGTCTTGTAGGTCCTCCTGGTGTAGGTAAAACCTCGCTAGGTCGTTCGATTGCTGCGGCAACGGGTCGTAAGTACACACGTATGGCACTAGGTGGCGTTCGTGATGAAGCTGAGATTCGTGGTCACCGTCGTACGTACATCGGTTCACTTCCGGGTAAATTAATCCAGAAGATGTCTAAAGTTGGCGTTAAGAACCCACTGTTCCTATTAGATGAAATCGATAAGATGTCTTCTGATATGCGTGGCGACCCATCTTCAGCGCTTCTAGAAGTACTAGATCCAGAACAAAACAACGCATTTAACGATCACTACCTAGAAGTCGATTACGATCTATCTGATGTGATGTTTGTTGCAACGTCTAACTCGATGGACATCCCTGGCCCACTATTGGACCGTATGGAAGTGATTCGCCTGTCTGGTTACACAGAAGATGAAAAGCTGAACATCGCTAAGAGCCACCTATTGGACAAGCAAGTTCAACGCAACGGTCTTAAGCCTCATGAAATTGAGATTGAAGACTCTGCAATCATCGGCATTATCCGTTACTACACGCGTGAAGCGGGTGTACGTAGCCTAGAGCGTGAAATCTCTAAGATCTGTCGTAAAGCAGTGAAGAACATCTTGCTAGACAGCGACCTTAAGTCTGTAACGGTTAATATTGATAACCTGAAAGAGTACTTAGGCGTTCAACGTCATGACTTCGGTAAAGCGGATGAAAGTAACCGTATTGGTCAAGTGACTGGTTTAGCTTGGACTCAAGTTGGTGGTGATCTACTGACTATCGAAACTGAAGCAATGCCGGGTAAAGGTAAGCTAACGCAAACCGGTTCACTTGGTGATGTGATGAAAGAATCGATTCAAGCGGCAATGACCGTGGTTCGTTCTCGTGCAGAAAAACTGGGTATTAACTCAGATTTCTATGAGAAACGCGATATTCACGTTCACGTACCAGAAGGTGCTACACCGAAAGATGGCCCGAGTGCGGGTATCGCAATGTGTACTGCATTAGTATCTAGCTTGACGGGTAACCCTGTTAAAGCTGAGGTCGGTATGACAGGTGAAATTACCCTTCGTGGTGAAGTTTTACCTATCGGTGGCTTGAAAGAAAAACTGCTTGCAGCACACCGTGGTGGCATCAAAACTGTACTGATTCCTAAAGACAACGAGCGTGATTTGGAAGAGATTCCAGACAACGTAATCGCTGACTTGAAGGTGATCCCGGTTCAGTGGATTGATGAAGTACTCAAAGTAGCGCTAGAACGAGATCCGTCTGGGGTCGAGTTTGACGTGAAAAAATAGTGATGCATAGCAAAAATAAGTAAAGAATTACGCTGATAGGCCCGAAAAGGCTTGTCAGCGTTTTTTTTGGACGCTAAGTTATTGATCAAAGCGGCAGCCCTTTTGCAATAAGGCTTGCGGCTAAATTAAAACCAAAATGGAACGTACAGTCATCAAGAAGTAGTCACAGATGACACATAGGGGAAAAACAGTGAATAAAACACAACTAGTAGAATCAATCGCAGAAAACGCAGACATCTCTAAAGCTTCAGCTGGCCGCGCTCTAGACGCATTCATCGAAGCAGTTGGCACAACGCTACAATCAGGCGACCAAGTTGCACTTGTTGGCTTTGGTACTTTCAGTGTTCGTACTCGTGCTGCTCGTACAGGTCGTAACCCAAAAACTGGTGAAGAGATCCAAATCGCAGAAGCTAAAGTACCTGGCTTCAAAGCGGGTAAAGCACTTAAAGACGCATGTAACTAATTTCTACGGCTGAAACCTCGGTTTTGCGAGGGGAAGGCTGTAAAATGCGTTTACTGTTTGAAAAATGATGTTTCATTTTTAAACAGTATGTGTACAAAGCACATTGAACTTATTTAAATTATGCGCATCCTACTGATGCGCATTTCTTTTTCTGATAATATCGCGTGAATAGATTTTTATTTTGAAGCCAATGCTTCATATCCGGAGAGCACTTAAATTATGATGGATCGATTACGCGAAGGCGTGAATAGCATCGCGGTAAAAATTATCCTTGGGTTGATTATCCTGTCATTCGTATTCGCAGGTGTAGGCAGCTACATCACCGGTGGCGGTAACAACGCAGCAGCTAAAGTTGGCAACACAGAAATTGCTCGTGGTGAGTTCGAACAGGCTTACCAAAACGAACGTAATCGCATGCAGTCTCAACTTGGCGATTACTTCGCTCAAATGCTTGCAGACCCTGCATACGTAGAGTCTTTCCGTAAATCAGTACTTGATCGCATGATCAACGATGTACTGCTTGAGCAGCAAGCTGAGTCTTTAGGCCTACGAATCAGTGATTCTCAAATCCGTACCATGATTCTAGAAATGCCTCAGTTCCAAACAGCTGGTCAATTCGACCAAGAAGTTTACCAATCGGCACTACGTCGTGCAGGTTTCAGCGCAGAGAGCTTCGCTGAATACATGCGTCGTGACCTAATGCGCAACCAGCTTGTGACTGCACTTCAAGGCAGTGAATTCGTTCTTCAAGGTGAAATCGATACTCAGAGCAAGCTTATCGCACAAACTCGTGACATTCGCACAGTGACACTGTCTGTTGCTGACCTTGCGAAAGGCATCGAGCTAACTGACGAACAGATCGAACAGTACTACCAAGAGAACCCTGCAGCTTACACTCGTCCAGAGCAAGCGAAGGTATCTTACATTGAGCTTTCTGCTGAAGCACTTAAGTCTCAGCTTGAAGTAAGCGATGAAGAAGCGCAGAAGTACTACCAAGAGCACCTAGACAAGTACTCAACTGAAGAGCAACGTAAAGTTAGCCACATCTTAGTTCAAGGCGATGACGAAGCGAAAGCTCAGTCTATCCTAGACGAACTAAATGCAGGCGCTGATTTTGCTACGCTAGCGGAAGAGAAATCTGACGACTTTGGCAGTGCTGACGTTGGCGGTGACCTAGGTTGGATCGAACGTGATGTGATGGACCCAGCATTCGAAGACGCGGCTTTCGCTCTTGAGAATATTGGTGACACGACTGGTCTAGTTAAATCTGATTTCGGCTACCACATCATCAAGCTCGACGAACTAAAAGCGTCTCAAGCTCAGCCTTACACTGAAGTAGCGGCAGAGATTAAGCAAGAGCTTCTAGACCAGCACGCTGTAGACCAGTTCTACGAGCAACAAACTGAGCTAGAAAAAGTAGCGTTTGAATTCCCAGATTCTCTTGATGATTCTGCAGAAGCTATCAATGCGAAGATCACAACAACAGATTTCATCTCTCAAATTGACGCTCCAGAAGTTCTGATGACGCCTGCAGTTATGCAAGCTATCTTGAGCCCTGAAGTGAAAGAAGACGGTCTAAACTCTGAAGTTATCGAAGTGGCTCCTGAGCACGTGATCGTTGTTCGTGTAGAAGAGACTCGCGACGAGACAGTTCTTCCTCTAGCTGAAGTGAAAGATCAAGTTGTCGCTGCATTGTCTGCTGTACAAGCTGAGCAACAAGCGGTTGAACTAGGTGTTTCTCTAGTGAACGAACTAAAGCAAGGCAATGAAGCAGTGCTAGCGGACAACAATCTTGAGTTCACTGAACTTGAAACGATTGACCGTAACTCTCCGTTAGCAGCATCTGTATTCGCTCTAGCGAAACCAGAAGCAGGCCAAGCTGTGTTCGGTCAATCTAAAGACCAAGACGGTAACATCGTTGTTGTTGAGCTTTCTAAAGTAACGGCTGAAATCAACCCAGCTTACAGCACTCAAATTGGTGCACAGTTGGAACGAGTTGGTAACCAACAAGATCTGACGAACGTACTAAACGTACTTCGTAAAAACGCAGACGTTGAATACTACGTAGTAGGCCAAGGTCAGTAAGCATCGATTAGCTCGGTAGTTAAGCCTATTTGGTTACTGACTACCGAGAGTCAACATGCGATGGTTGTTGTTTTGCAAATTAGGTTTATTCGATAAATCAGATTTGTGAGCCAACAAACAAACTGATGAAAACAAGATGTATAACGAAGCGGGTCACTTAGGAGACCCGCTTTATTTTTGTCTGGTGATTGTGTTATCTAGTGCTGCAAATGCATAAGTTACCTTTTTTGTACAAAGGAACGATTTATGCGCACGATATATTCAACACTACTTCTTTCATTTCTGATGCTCTTAAGCCCTGCAGTGTTTGCAGACAGCCCAACTAAAGCTGAGCTTTACGATGGCATTGAGATTACGGTTAACATCAATACCGCGACAGCAGAAGAGCTATCAGCACTACTGGTTGGTGTTGGTGACAAAAAAGCCCAAGAGATTGTCGACTACAGAGAGCAGAACGGGGCATTTACTACTGCTGATGATTTGGCGAGTGTGAAAGGGATAGGTGAAGCGACGGTTGAAAAGAACCGTGAAAGAATTCAGCTTTGATCCATTTTTTTGTTGATTAGAAATGAAATGATAGCCATGAAGCCCCCGACCAGAGCACCTGCTAGGTGGGCTTCAATTGCGACACGAGCGTTAATCAGTTCGCCAGTCGTGCTAGAGGGGCCAACAAGCTGCTCCCAAGCGATTTTAGCTACTAACCCCAACACTAATAGCCAACTAGATTTCCTGCCGTTTAAAGCCTCTCTGAGCGCGAATAAGCCAAACAACCCATGCAAAGTGCCAGATAGGCCAACATAGATCTGAATACTCGAAAACAACAGAGCGATCCCAGTCACTAGACTAATCACAAGCAGAGCAAGAACAAGCTGTTTTTTACTCGGTTGAAACAGATAGCTGATGATCCATAAGCCTGCTAGATTCATCAGAAGGTGCGAGTAGTTGGTATGTGAAAAGTTTCCTGTTAGGATCCGCCACCATTGCCCCTCGGCAATCGCATTGCTATCCCATACGACCCAAGCTTGTATTGGCTCAAATTGGAATAAGACGCATAAAAGTGAAGTGAAAATTAAAACAGGGTACACATTAAATCCATGTCTCGTTATTGCCCCCAATGCAGCAAGGCTTTGAAAGCTTGTATTTGTCAGTGGGTTACACCACTCGAATCGAATGTTGAGCTTATCATTCTTCAGCACCCATCAGAAGAGCACCGTCCGATGGGAACCGCGCGTATTCTCTCGTTATCTCTAAAAAACAGCGTGACGCTTGTTGGTGAAGACTTTTCAGACAACGAACAACTGAACGCATTGCTGGCCGATGAACAGTACCAACATGTGATTTTATACCCAAGTGAAAATTCTGTGCCTGTTGAGTCGGCAACATACCCAAGCAAGAAGCTACGTGTGATTTTATTGGATGGGACGTGGAAGAAAGCATTCAAGGTGTGGCAAGTGTCGAATAACTTGCATGCGTTGAACACGGTCCACTTACCCAAAGATCTCAAGGGTAATTACCGAATTCGCAAAGCACCCAGTGAAAACAGCCTTTCAACCGTTGAAGCTGGCTATCATTTGCTTAGCTTGTTAGAGAGTGATGGCGAATTTAGCCCTTTGCTAACGGCATTTGATCAAATGATTCAGTTTCAAATCAATCAAATGCCGCCGGGTGTGTTTGAGAAAAACTACTTAGATTAAGCCGTTTCAGTAAAATGAGTCAGGAATTAAAACTCGGTATGAGCCGAGAATAGTTGCTGATGCATTTTCTGCGCAAGATCATCAGTCATTGATGAAATGTAATCCGCAATCACGCGCATTTTTCGAGACTCATCTTGATGCTGTAGCCATTGCTTCTTGATGGGCAGTGGCAGCAAGCGTTCAGGATCAGCGCTGAATGTTTCAAACATATCCATGATGATCTGTTGGCCTTTGTATTCGATGACTTGAACCTGAGGCACTTGAATCACAAACTCGCTGACAAAGTGTTTCAGTTTATCAAGCGTGCCGTCCATGCTTGGTTCAAGCACCGCATTGTAAGCCAAAAGCACATTCTCAAAGCTAGCATCCACTCGCTTAATTGAAATACTGGTCAACAATGCGTTGACGATTCCACCAATCGCATCCTTTCGACGATACTGTTCACCAGAGAAAAGCATCTCTGTAATTGAATCTAGGTGTTCACAAATCCAAGGGTCGGCCATCTCTTTCAGCTGAGGGTAAGCCGATTCGATCCACTGAGCTTTGGTCACAGAACCAAGCACAATCGCATCTTCTAAATCGTGCACGCCATACGCGATGTCATCAGCCAGCTCCATGATCGAACAGTCCAGTGACTTATATTTGGTCTTATTGTGCTCAAGTGGCTCGGTATGCGTTTTTCTTTTCTGTTTTAGGAGCTGTTGGTCGCTGCTTGAAAGCGGTTCAAGCACCCAGTTAAACAACTCTTCATCATGATCGTAGATGCCTTTTGCCGGCATCCAATCTTTGGCTCGGAGCTGTCGTTGATGCTTTACCGGTTCAGACTGTAATCTCGCTTGGACTTGACTGAGCAGCGAAGGGTACTTAATTAACCCCAGTAGCGTGCGTCGAGACAGGTTCATCCCGTGATTCTCAGTGTAAGGTTCTAGCTGAGTGACAATGCGAAACGTTTGAGCGTTGCCTTCAAAGCCGCCGTGGTCGCGCATCATATAGTTGAGTGCGACTTCGCCGCCATGTCCGTATGGTGGATGACCGATGTCGTGAGCCAAACACAGTGAATCAATTAAACTGTCTGAGGGTAATAGGTCTCGAAACTCGGGTTGCTTTTTCTTCAGTTGAGCAACGATACCTGTGCCAAGCTGGGCGGCCTCAAGAGAGTGAGTAAGGCGTGTTCGATGAAAGTCATTCACCATGGTGCCATGAATCTGGGTTTTCGCTTGTAAGCGACGAAAAGCAGCAGAGTGAAGCACGCGCGCTCGGTCACGTTGATATGGGCTACGGTGATCATCTCGTCTTATTTTATGTTCATCGTCATTTCGATGCTGCCATTCTTGTTCGAGTACAAAGGGTGGTTCGAGTAGAGAATTCAAAATAGCACCTATCAAATTGATTTTATTTAGCTAATTAAAAACAACTTATACCCAGCTAGCTTATCTCGTCTAGTGATAATTCAAAGCTTGGCGCAAATGTGGTGAGAAAGTAGTCCATTTCTGGGCTTTTGCGTTGTTCGAGTGTCTCTTCCAGTCGGCGCTTGGCTTGCTCGTATTCATGATTGCCCGCACTGAGCTCTTCCAAGCATTTCAGGTAAGCACAGATGGTGTCGGCCTGCTTGACGATGCTTTGCTCTTCTTTACTCGCTGTTCCAGATATTAAAAATGGGGCGAAGTCGTCTCGGAACTCCTCTGGCAACATAGAAAGCAGTCTTTGCTCTGCTGCGGCTTCTATCTTCTTATATTCTTGGGCGATATCCGGGTTGTAGTATTTAACTGGCGTTGGCAAATCGCCTGTCAGTACCTCACTGGTGTCGTGGTACATGCCAAGCAGAGCAATATGCTCAGGATTAAGTTGACCATCAAACTTCTTGTTTTTGATCAGCGCCAAAGCGTGGGCAACGAAAGCGACCTGTAGGCTGTGTTCTGAAATGTTCTCGCTTGAAACAGATCGCATCAGGGGCCAACGTTGAATCAGCTTCATGCGTGCGAGATGGGCGAAGAAATGGCTCTGTTTCATAAGTGTCCTATCTAGAGAGTGCTCCACTCGTACCTTGTGTTTGCCACAAACTGTACGAGACAGCGGATACAAAAAAGGCTCCTAAACAGGAGCCTCTTAAGCATAGAAGTGAATGAATACAAGTTAAAGTCTTTTAAAACAGCAAATTGTAGTCATCTCTCGTTGTGTTTATTTAGCGTCGATAAGATCGTCTTGGCTGTAAGTTTGCAAGAAGCGCTCTAGGCGGCCAATCGCCACTTCAAGGTCTTCAATGTGTGGCAAAGTCACAATACGAAAGTGATCAGGTTTAGGCCAGTTGAAGCCTGTACCTTGAACCAATAACACCTTCTCTTGTTTCAGGAAGTCGAGTACGAACTTCTGATCGTCTTTGATGTTGTACATCTTGGTGTCGATCTTAGGGAACAAGTACATTGCGCCTTTCGGCTTCACACAAGAAACGCCAGGGATCTTGTTAATCAGTTCCCATGCTCGGTCACGTTGCTCAAGCAGTCGACCACCAGGAAGAATCAACTCATTGATACTCTGATAGCCGCCTAATGCCGTTTGGATAGCGTGCTGCATTGGTACGTTGGCACACAAACGCATCGAGGCAAGCATCTCTAGCCCTTCGACATAACCTTTTGCTAGGTGTTTAGGACCTGTTAAGAACATCCAGCCACCACGGAAACCACATACACGGTAAGCCTTAGATAGACCGTTGAACGTGACCATTAATACGTCTTCAGCAAGCGTTGCAACAGAGGTATGCACTGCACCATCGTAAAGTACTTTATCGTAAATCTCATCAGCGAAGATGATTAGGCCGTGCTCACGTGCAATTTCGACAACTTGTAGTAGGAAATCACGGCTGTAAACTGCACCTGTTGGGTTGTTCGGGTTGATAAGAACGATGCCGCGAGTCTTTGGAGAGATTTTCGCGCGCATGTCGTCTAAATCTGGATACCAATCAGCATCTTCATCACACATGTAGTGAACCGGTGTACCACCAGAAAGCGCAACAGACGCTGTCCATAGTGGGTAGTCCGGAGCGGGGACTAAGATTTCATCACCATTATCCAGTAGCGCCTGCATAGACATAACGATAAGCTCTGATGCGCCGTTACCAATGTAAACGTCTTCTACATCAAGGTTACGTAGGCCTTTTTTCTGGTAGTGCTGAACAACCGCTTTGCGGGCTGAATAGATGCCTTTTGAGTCGCAGTAACCTTGAGATGTCGGTAGATTACGGATTACGTCAACAAGGATTTCATCAGGGGCGTCAAAACCAAATGGGGCGGGGTTACCAATATTAAGCTTTAGTATTTTATGCCCTTCTTCTTCCATGCGCTTAGCATGTTTGAGTACAGGCCCCCTGATTTCGTAGCATACGCTGTTGAGTTTTGACGACATCCCGATATTTTGCATTGCCGATTTCCTGAAATTAATTTAAATACTTTATTAAAGTACCGCAAAATGGCGTTTGATAGAATAAAAATCTGATGAATGTCGCATTTCAGTGTCACGTTTGGTCTTTTTGTTGTCACTATTTTCTAAATTTTAATTAATCGCTTTCTTGGTTATTGGCTAAGATGAATAAAGGGGCGGGATCGCTTAAAATCACAGGAATGTTGAAAAGATATAGTACATTCTTGATCTAAGTGGGTACTGCCCATAAAGTATCAAACTAATATAATAATAATTTAGATGTGAACGAGGTCGATTTGTCACATTTCCAGCAAACTATCTCCGCTTTGATTGAGCGAGTACAAAATGCCCAAGCAAGCGAAGTTCGTTGTGTTGAAGTTCTAACGCAAAAACCATCGTTTGCATTTATTGAATGGCTTCATGCTCAACCGCTCTTTCCTAAGTTCTACTGGCAGTCACGCGACACTCGTGAAGAGGTTGTTGCGCTCGGACAGTTACATACGTTTTCAGATCCTGCACCTGCGTACGCGATTCTTGGCGAAGACCAACGAATCTGGGGTGGACGCTCGTTTGACGGGCACACCGCAAAGAACCGTCGCTGCATGGAATCGTTTTTCTTCCTTCCTCAGGTTGAATTAATTCGCTTTGACAACACTTGGTCGCTGGCGGTTAACTTGTCTCCTGATCGCGTTGCTTCTATCAATGCCTTAAATAAGTTATCCGTTGAAGCGGCGATATTGGCGCCGTTATCTGCTCATATTGAACAGATTAACCACGTTCCAGAAAGAGAACAGTGGGGCGGATTGGTTGAGAAAGTTCTAAAAGGCATTAGCGACGAAGAGTATAAGAAAGTTGTTTTAGCGCGTAAAACCACGCTACAACTCGATGCGCCTATTTGTGCGGCTCAATTACTTAAAGCCAGCTATCTGCAAAATCACCACAGTTTCCACTTTATGTTGGTGCTGGACTCTAAACACAGCTTTATTGGCTCGACGCCAGAGCGCTTATATAGCCGACATGGTACTGAGCTCGATACCGAAGCGCTTGCTGGAACCATTGGTCGTGGAGAGAACGCTACTGAGGATATGGAACTGGCCAACTGGCTTTCTCAAGACAGCAAAAACCTCAATGAGAACCAGTATGTGGTTGACGACATCATTGAGCGTCTCACTCCTCATTCTCAAACGGTCCATGTTGAAAAGGATGCCCGCTTAGTGCGCTTGCGTAAGGTGCAGCATTTGAAGCGCAATATCCATGCTCAACTTAATAATGGTGTTAATGGTGTGCAGTTGCTTGCTGCCTTACAGCCAACTGCAGCGGTAGCGGGTTTGCCACGTAAAGAAGCGATGGATTTCATTCTTGAACACGAACCGTTTGCTCGAGGCTGGTATGCAGGCTCTGTAGGCTATATCAGCCATCAGAGAGCGGAATTCTGCGTGGCGATTCGAAGCGCCTTGATTGTAAACGATCAAGTACAGCTGTTCGCTGGAGCAGGGATCGTGCCGGGATCGGTTGCTGAACATGAGTGGCAAGAGCTGAACAAGAAGATGTCGACTCTGCTCAGCCTAATTTCCGATCATCCACCACTGGGTGTGGCGTCATGAATCACGACCAAGCCGTATTAAATAGAGTTTGGTGTCACACATTACTTGAAGAGCTAGCACGCAACGGTGTTGAACATGTTTGTGTTGCACCGGGTTCTCGCTCAACACCGTTAACTCTCGAAGCTGAAGCTAATCCCAAGTTAACCTTACACACGCACTTTGATGAGCGCGGGCTTGGATTTTTAGCTTTAGGTTTAGCTAAGGCGAGTAACAAGCCCGTTGCGGTGATTGTGACATCGGGAACAGCTGTCGCGAACCTTCTTCCTGCGACCGCTGAGTCTGGGTTAACACGAGAGAAGCTGATTTTACTGACCTCAGATCGACCTATCGATTTAGTGGATTGCGGCGCTAACCAAGCGATCCAGCAACAGGGTATCTTTTCGTCTCACGTTGAAACGGCGCTTAACCTTCCAAGCCCTACGATACAAGTTTCTTTGAATTGGCTGCTAACATCGGTTGATAGTGCGCTTGCGAAACAATGCAATGTTGGCGGCGCGATTCATATCAATTGTCCGTTCCCAGAGCCGCTCTATTCTAAGAACAGTGCTGAAATGTATGCGGATTACACTAAAAGTATCGCAGGGTGGAGCTCGTCAGCCAACCCGTATTCTAACACTTGTTTACCCAATCATTTGACTGTACAGCCAGTAGCGCCGGGCGATTACCTAGAGCGTAAAGGTGCCGTGATTATTGGTTCGATTGATAAAGAAGCGGCAACAAAAGCGCAGCAGTTTGCTTCTGCTTTGGGCTGGCCAATCTTCTGTGACCCTCAATCGGGCATGAACAGTGATTGGAAGCATTATGATCTGTGGTTACAGAGTGACTCAGTTAAAGAGCAACTCAACCAGTGTGATTTTATTCTTCAGTTTGGTGAGCGTATCGTTTCTAAACGACTAAACCAATGGATTAAGTCACAAGCGGCTTCGTTCGATTCCACGCAATATGTAGTGGTTTCACCTGATGCGCACCGTATAAATCAAGACCATCTGCCTCAAACTCATATTGTTGCCAATATTGAGTCATGGATAACCGATCAACATCTGCCAACATTGTTAGGCAAACACTCTGGTTGGGCGACGCCTTTAATCGAGGTCGCAAATACCGTTCAGCAACTCGCACTCGCACAAATATCCAATAATGACCAACTGACAGAGTTGAGTGTTGCGGTTGACTTGTCGTCTAGACTTAAAGACAGAGAGTTGTTTGTGGGAAACAGCTTGATGGTAAGGCTGGTGGATATGTTGTCGTCAATATCTGCGAATCGAGTTTACAGCAATCGTGGTGCATCGGGCATTGATGGCTTGGTGGCGACGGCTGCGGGCGTGGTGAAAGCCAACCAGAATCCCTTATTGATGTTGATTGGCGATACTTCTTTGCTTTACGACATCAACTCACTCGCTCTGCTGACTCATAATTTAACGCCGATGGTTATTGTTGTGACCAACAATGATGGTGGTGCGATCTTTGATTTATTGCCGGTGCCAGAGCAGCAGAAACAGTCACTTTATCAAATGCCTCATGGTTTCAGTTTTGAACACGCTGCTGCGCAATTCCAGTTGGGATACGCTGCGCCAGAAACCTTGAATTGCTATCAAACCATTATCGAACAACATTTCGAACAGGGTCAGGGTACCTTGCTCGTGGAAGTTAAGACGCCTCCCGAACAAGCGTCTACTTTGCTGAAACAATTCAGTTCAATGCTCACCGAGGCATTAGCCTAAGGACTTTACATGCTTTACTCCGATTATTACCCAGCTGTACAAGATTCTTCTGACAAACCTTTGCTTGTTTTTTTACATGGTTTACTCGGAAGCGGGGATGATTGGAGTGCATGCCATCCATTCCTCGAGGATTTTCCTCTCCTTTGCATAGATTTACCCGGACACGGACAAAGTCGCTTTATCGATCCGGTAGGGTTTGATCATTGCTGCAAGAAAATTGTCCAGTGCATCACATCTCAACTGGCACTCAACGATCTTCCTGCTAATTACCCTATCGTGGTGATCGGATATTCTATGGGCGGCAGACTCGCTATGTATGGGGTGACAAGCCCTTGCTTCGAGACGCTTAACCTAGAGAAAGTCATCATTGAAGGTGGCAACTTTGGTTTGGAATGTGATGAAGAAAGAGCACAAAGGTTAGTACATGATACGCAGTGGGCTGTTCGCTTTGCACAGCAGTCGATTGAAGATGTTTTAGACGATTGGTATCAACAAAGCGTCTTTTCTTCACTAAATCATGAGCAAAGACAAACTTTGGTCATAAAGCGTAGTGGTAACCTTGGAGTATCCGTAGCAAATATGTTGTTATCTACTTCGTTAGCTAAGCAACCGGATTTACGTGCCACATTGAAATCTCACGAGCACTTATTGCATTATGTGTGTGGAGAAAAAGACCGTAAATTCATGGAGCTAGCTGAGAATAGTGGCTTTGAATATAGTCAGGTGGATTACGCTGGTCATAATGTTCATTTTGAGCAACCAGAACTGTTTTCCAACCTGATAATCCAATGTATCGCCAGTCGTCGTTAATCTGACTGAGCGATTCTCTCGTATCAAGCACTATCAAAAGCAGAGCAACACCGTCACGACTACTCGTTAGTCGTGGTCTCTAATAGAACAATGGGAATCACCATGGCTAAAACAGTAGGCATCACAGAAGAAGAACTTTATGCGGCAGTTAACTGGAGCGATGAAAGCAGTCAATACGAAGATATTCAGTACCACAAGTCTGACGATGGTATTGCAAAAATCACGATTGCGCGTCCTCAAGTCCACAATGCCTTCCGTCCACAAACCGTAAAAGAGATGATCAATGCATTGGCTGACGCTCGTTACGACGAGAAGGTTGGCGTAATCATTTTGACGGGCCTTGGTGAGAAGGCGTTCTGTTCTGGTGGTGACCAAAGTATTCGCGGTGACTACGGCGGCTACCAAGACGATTCAGGTACACATCACCTGAACGTACTGGATTTCCAACGTCAAATTCGTACTTGTCCAAAACCAGTAATCGCAGCGGTATCGGGTTGGGCTGTCGGTGGCGGTCATGTACTTCACATGATGGCAGACCTTACGATTGCTGCTGAAAACGCGCAGTTCGGTCAGACTGGTCCTAAAGTAGGTTCATTCGATGGCGGCTGGGGTGCTTCTTACATGGCTCGTATCGTTGGCCAAAAGAAAGCGCGTGAAATCTGGTTCCTATGCCGTTTCTACGATGCTCAAGAAGCATTGGACATGGGCTTGGTGAACACGGTTGTGCCTGTCGCTGACCTAGAAAAAGAAACCGTTCGTTGGTGTCGTGAAGTGCTGCAACACAGCCCAATGGCTCTACGTTGCTTGAAAGCAGCTCTTAATGCTGACTGTGATGGTCAAGCCGGTCTACAAGAGTTGGCTGGTAACGCAACCATGATGTTCTACATGACAGAGGAAGGTCAAGAAGGCCGCAACGCATTCAACGAGAAACGTCGACCGGACTTCGACAAGTTCCCGCGTAACCCATAGTCTTTCTCCTTTTCAAAATGAGTCGCTAATAGCGGCTCGTTTTGTTTTGATGTTCCCCGTTTTTTAGGAAACTTTATGAACTCAGTGAATTCTCAGCGTCACGCTAAACTCTACCGTTATCAATTACCTATGGATAGTGGAGTGGTTCTTCGTGACAATAAGTTGAACGAACGCGTTGGCTATGTCATCCAACTAGAGTGTGACGGTAAAACAGGTTTTGGTGAAGTGGCGCCTCTGCCAGGCTTCAGCCAAGAAGATGCTGAACAAGCCGGTATTCAACTGCAACATGAATTAGAGCTTTGGAGTCACAACAACCCTCAAACACCTTTTAATGATCTATATCCTTCTGTTGCCTTCGGTTTTTCGATGGCGATGATGGAATTACGAGGCGAACTCAACACGGAAGGTAACTACCAGGCTGCGCCTTTGTGTACAGGTGATCCAGATGAACTGATCCCTGTACTAAATGAAATGGAAGGCGAGAAGGTTGCAAAAGTGAAAGTCGGCCTCTACGAAGCGATTCGCGATGGCATGCTGGTTAGCTTATTCCTTGAATCGATTCCGGATTTGACTCTAAGGCTTGATGCCAACCGTGCGTGGAAGCCAGAAAAAGCGAAGCAGTTCATTAAGTACATTTCGCCTTCATTACGTCAGCGTATCAGCTTTATTGAAGAACCTTGCCAAAAGCCGGAAGACAGCTTGGCATTTGCTATTGACCACGGCGTAGCGATTGCTTGGGATGAAACACTGCAAGAAGCTGTGCGTAATCCAGAGTTTGATCTTAGCGACCTTACTGGTGTTAAAGCTGTAGTTATCAAGCCAACTCTCATTGGCTCTGTAGAGCGTTGTGTGGCAATCATTGAGCGTGCACAGCAACTTGGGATTAAACCTGTATTGAGTTCAAGCATTGAGTCGAGCCTAGGTCTGACTCAGATTGCTCGTCTGGCGCAGCAATATCTGCCAAATGAAGTGCCGGGGCTGGATACGATTGGCTTGTATCAGCAACAGTTGGAAGTTTCATGGCCGGGTTGCCAACTTCCTGTTTCGACTCTTGATCAGCAGCAACTGATTTGGTCTTCTTAGGCTGATCGTTTGATTGGCTTAGACACTTTTCAATCTATAACTTGGTTATCTTATGATGCGCCCACAATCTAATAATCACCCACTTTGGGAACAGTGGGCGCAGCAGAACCCACTTCAACCAGCGCTAGTGACTACTCACCGCACTTATACTTGGCGACAAGTGTTTGTGTTGGTGAGTGAGTACCAACAACAGCTATCTCATCAAGGCCTATCTGAAGGTGATGTATTGACGATTGTTGGTAAGAACCAAGCTGAAGTGCTCCCTGTTTACCTTGCCGCACTCAATTTGGGTGTGGTTTGTGCATTAACGATGCCTCAGCCTCGTTTACGCCTGAAGCAAAAGCTCGATGCCTTATATCAAGCAGATCAACAGAGCTACCTTTGGTTTTTGGGCAGTAGCGGCATAGAACAATCTGATACTACGGACTTGAATGCTCAGTTGGTGACCTTGCCTTGCTTAAATGAAGTTAAGGTCGATGGTGATGACAATCGGCTCTCGACATCTCAAGACTCTAACTTCAATCCGAAAAATCTAGCGAGCATCGTATTCACTTCAGGTTCTACTGGAAACCCCAAAGCGGTCGCCCATACACTTGAGCAGCACTTATGTTCTGCGTCTGGGCTACTTGAGGTGTTTCGTTATCAACAAGGTAACACTTGGTTACTGAGTTTACCTATGTACCATGTGTCGGGATTGGCGATTGTCCATCGCTGGTTAACTGCGGGTGGCTGCATCAAAATAGGTTCTGGCCAGCTTGAAACCGATATAGAAGGTTGCAGTCATGCCTCATTGGTGGCTACTCAGTTACATCGATTGTTAAAGAGTAAGCAAGCACTTACTTTAACTCATGTACTTTTGGGTGGTAGCCATATTCCAGAGGCGCTTGGCCTTGAAGCTCAGCAAATGGGGATTGAGACTTGGCTTGGTTATGGAATGACGGAAGCAGCCTCTACGGTGACGGCAAAGCCTGTTGATGCTAGCAGCACTGCAGGGTTTGTCCTTAATCATCGCCAGCTAAAAATTGAAGAACAACGCATCTTTATTGGCGGCGAGACGCTCGCTTCTGGTTACTACTATCAAGGCACTTTAACCCCATTAGTGGGTGAGAATGGCTGGTTTGATAGCAAGGATCTTGGGGAGTGGGTTGGTGAGCAAGTGTCGATTATTGGTCGCGCCGACAATCAGTTTATTTCTGGCGGTGAGAATATTCACTGTGAGGAGGTCGAGCGAGTACTTAACCAGCTGCCCGAAGTTAAGCAAGCCTTTATTGTGCCCATAGAAGACAGCGAATTTGGTTTTAGACCAGTAGCTATTGTGGACTGTGATGAAGTTCTAACCAAAGAATGGTTTGCAGAACAGCTACAAGGAAGCCTAGAGCGATTTAAGTTCCCTATTGAGTATTACCGCATGCCTCAACAAGAACAGTTAGGTATTAAGGTATCGAGAGCGGGATTAGCGCAGTGGTTGTTGCAACACCGGCGCTCTAACTAATTGAGTCGGAGGTTTTTTGTTCACTTGGCCTGCAGTTAGTTAATTTAGCAATTAGATAGTTCAAAACAGAATTTATTATCTTTATAACCATCAATCATAATAAGCCATATAAATAACGGATTATAGAATAAGGTCTTATTATGAAAATTGCCCTCATCATTGCGGTTTTGCTGCAGATAGGCCAAGCGGTTACTTCGTCAGGGTTGACTCGCTCGTTGGCTGAACTCACCGCATTTGTGTTGGTTGTGGTACTCGTTTTAATGAAAAGAGAGAGCAAGAAGAGTGATAAGCCCCTGTTTGATTCGTGATTGTTGCAACAAAGAATATTTTTACCACAAACGATAAAGGCAAAGCCCATTTGAGCTTTGCCTTTTTGTTGTGTCATTCGCTAATCTGAGTGTCTAGGTAATCGAGCAACTATCTAGAGCGTTCGCTTGCGGTCTAGGTGAGAGTTAACCACGCCAATGAACCTGTCGAGATCATGACCCACATTGTAATACCAAACATCAATGGTTTCGGTCCTGCTGCTTTTAACTTCTCAACTGAAATACCACAGCCAATTAAGAACAAACACACCACCAGTGCTCGCTTAGACACATCAAAGATTCCTTGATAAACCATCTCAAATTGTGGCAGTAAGTCACTCACTGCGATAGCAGCGCAATAGAAGAAAATGAAGTAGGGAACCGTAATCTTCTTTTGATCGTTCTTGAAGAGCATCGCACTGATTAAAGCGATTGGGATGATCCAAAGTGCCCGAGCGAGCTTCAATGTGGTCGCTGTCGTCAGTGCTTCTTCGCCATACGCTGAAGCTGCGCCGACAACTGAAGACGTATCGTGAATCGCAATAGCTGCCCAAGTACCAAATGTTTGTTGGCTGAGTTCAAGCGCGTGACCAATCATAGGGAATAAGAATAGAGCGACCGAGTTCAACACGAATACAGTGGCTAACGCCAAACCAATCTGTTCATCGTCTGCTTTGATCGCGGGTGCCACTGCTGCTATCGCGCTACCACCACAAATCGCGGTACCAGAAGAGATAAGGTAACCCGTTGTGCGGTCTAGCCCCATTCTCTTAGCCAAGAACCAACCAATGACTAATGTACCGATAATCGTCGTTACAATGAGACCAATACCATCGCCTGTTACCGCTAATGCTTTTTCAAACTGAATGCCAAAACCCAAGCCAACAATCGAGTAAGCTAGTAGCTTTTTGGTGAGTTTGCCGACTTCCAAGTGTTCAGGGACTAAACCTAAACTAGCAAGTAGGAAACCGATAACCAGGGCTGTCGGTGAGCTGACCCAAGGCGTTAAGCAAAACAGCGCAGCAAGATAAAACGGAACGGACTTTTTTAGGTTCATTGTATTTAGAGTCTTGTTTTGTAGTGATGTTATTGTAATGAGACCACTATACGTTCAATAAAATGATAAGTAAGTCTAAATGAATTGAACAAACGTTAAGGAAAACTTAACGCTTGTTCAGCTGATATGAATAAAGGGCTGGTTAGCTAGCGTAGAGATCCGCGAAGATTGGACACCGACTGTCGAAGAGTTTCACAAGAGGCTTCTTTAGGTGCAATAGGTTCGCCAGCTTCTATCTCTAATTTGGTCCAGAAGCGAGTGGGTAGCCCTTTGCAGGCACGGCCTTTGTAACGACTAAAGTAGCTTCCCCATAATCCTTTTAGAGCCATAGGGATCACAGGGACAGGGGAGCGTTTGATAATTAGCTCCATACCACGCATGAACTCAGCCACTTCGCCATCAGAGGTTAGCTTTCCTTCTGGGAAAATACACACGATGTGGCCTTCATGCAGGGCTCGCTCTACTTCTTTAAAAGCGTTTCGTATCGAACTGCGGTTGGTTGCTGAGATTGGAATCACCCCAGCTCTTTTCAAGAAACGTCGAATCGGCGGCAACTTGGTGTATTCCTCTTCCATCACGAAACGGATAAGACGAGGGCAAACCGCACTCAGCAGCAGTGCATCCATATAACTTACATGATTGCAGACAATTAACGCACCGCCTTTTTCTGGCAGGTGATGTAAGTTTTTATGCCTGACTCGGTACATGGTGTGAGTGACCACCCACGTAAAGAAGCGGAAAGCGTAGATAGGAACCTGATAAAACAGGTACAGCATCACCAAAGTGTTGCCCAACGCGAGCAACACAAACAGCTGTGGAATTGAAAGCTCTAGAACACTGAGGCAAACAATACCTAAAACCGCACTTCCCACCATGAACAGTGAGTTATAAATATTGAGCCCGGCAATCACTTGGGCACGCTCATCTGGCTTGGCACGTAGCTGCATCAGTGAATACAGAGGAACAATAAAGATACCGCCAGAGATCCCCAATAGCAGAAGGTAAGCAAATAGCGGCCACAGCTCTGAATAGGTTACGAATTGGTGGAAAGAGCTAAAGTTGGGTAAAGACTCCGGGATGGATATCGCCATCAAAAGACCGAAGATCGAGATACCTAAGCTGCCCATTGGCACGATGCCGATTTCAATGCGGTGGTTAGATAACTTATCGCAAGCTAAAGAGCCGATCGCGATGCCTACTGAGAACAGTGCCAGTAAAAAGGCGACTGAGCTTTCAGTACCGTTTAGATGCAGTTTGGTGAAGTTGGGAAACTGAGTTAGGTAAGCTGCACCAAGGAACCAGAACCAGCTTATAGACATCAGAGCTTGAAAGGTTGGGCGGTCTTTTTTGGCAATCGCCAGTGTTGCACGGGTGAGCTTTACAGGTTGCCACTTTACTTTCAGGTCTGGTGCATTACTTGGCGCTTGTGGAATAAAGCAGCTTGATGCATAGCCAAGCACGGCGAACGAAACAATACACACTGCGGCAATGAGCTTTGCGCCTTCTTCAGATGCAATGATGCCTGCGCCTAGAGTACCGATCAGGATCGCTAAGAATGTACCTGTTTCGACGAGAGCATTACCAGATACCAGTTCTTTTGTTTCTAACTGTTGTGGAAGCAGGGCGTATTTCACAGGGCCAAAGAAAGCACTTTGTGTTCCCATAAGGAACAGAAGCAGAAGTAATATTCCGTAGCTTTCATAGATAAATCCGATCGCACCCAGTGACATAATCACCACTTCAAGGAGCTTAACTTTACGGATAAACCACGATTTTTCGTATTTATCAGCCAGTACACCGGCTAAAGCTGAGAATAGGAAGAAGGGCAGAATAAACAGGCCAGCGGCCAAATTAATGAATAGATTGCTAGAAATAGGCAGCGTGTCTACGCTTGCGAAAGCAACAAACAGTAACAGGACATTTTTGAATATGTTGTCGTTAAAGGCTCCTAGAAATTGGGTAATAAAGTAGGGTAGGAACCTTTTTTGCGTTAACAGCGAAGATTGGCTGCTGTTGTTCATTGTCTTTCCTTGGATGATTACCAGTTGGTTAAGTAGTTTGAGACTAGGTTATTGATCAACTCTTTACCATCGATTGGCTCAGCGGCGAAAAATTTATCATCAACGCTGAGTAGAGTAATTCCATGTACTCCAGACCATAATACACGGCTAGCTTTAACGACTTCGCTTTTAGTATGTTCAGGGGCAATAGCTATTAATAGTTGCTCTAGCATACCTGTCATTCTATCGATGCGGTTTGATTGCCATTCAGGAAGGTTTTCACCGTTCATGTTGTGCTCAAAGATAAGCTGCCAACGGTGAGGGTGTTTTTGTGCAAAATCGTGGTAACAGTATGCAAGGTTGAATAGAGCTTGTTGAGGGTTGCTCGATTGTTCAACCGCTGCAGCAGATTCTGACGCCAGTTCATCTAATGTTTGAGCGACCACATGTAATAGCAATAGGTTGTAGTTACCAAATACATTCACCAAGGTACTTGGAACGTAACCAATCATATTGGCGATTTTACGTAGACTTAACTCGTGATAAGAGTGCTCTTCTAAGAAGTCGGTCACCGTTTTTAAGGTTAATTGCACTAATTGTTCGCGAGTATGATCGTTTCGTCTTGCCATGGGTACTTTCTATTAAATGAACATCGTTCAATATTTTAATGCTGCCCCAGAGTGCCGTCAATCCCTTCGCTAGTTTAGTAATCAATTAATAGCCGCAATATTATGATACATGTGTAAAGGCCGTGAATATTTCATTGTTCTTTGTTAACGAGTATGATTAAGGTGTCGAAAGATAAAGAACCCTATAAAGGATAATAATGAAACGATTTTTCTCACTAGTCGCGATCCTGTTGGTAACAGTCGCGGTGACGCCAATCGCGGAAGCGAAAAAGTTTGGTGGTGGTAAGTCATTTGGCAAAAGCTTTAAAACGGCTCCAGCACCAAAACAACAAAACACGAATTCGATCCGACAAGATCAAACGGGTAAGAACACAGCAGCTAACTCTAGCAAGAAAGGCCTTATGGGCGGTCTACTAGGTGGTTTACTTGCTGGTGGTCTTTTAGCAGCATTCTTTGGTGGCGCATTTGAAGGTATCCAGTTTATGGATATTCTTATCATGGGTCTGATTGCGTTCCTAGCGTTTAAATTCCTACGTGGAATGTTGGGTGCGAAGCAGGGCTCAATGAATCAGCAGAATGCACGTGGCCAGCAGCCAGCATTCGGCGGAATGGGTCAGAACAAGTTTGAACAACCTAAGCAGCAACCAAACGTTCATAACTTCGAACAAGCACAGCCTCAATCACAAGGCGCTGCTGGTGGTTTCGGTTTTGGTGCACAAAGCGATGTTCCACATAACTACCCACCAGGCTTTGATCAAGCGGCATTCATCAATGGCTCTCGTGAGCACTACCGTACACTGCAAGGTGCATGGAACCACAACGAGCTAAACACGATTGAAGAGTACGTGTCTCCAAGCCTATTTGAAGATCTAAAAGTTGAGCGTAATAAGCTGGACGGTGATCAGCACACAGACGTAATGTACGTTGATGCTGAAATCGTTCGCGCAGATCATGATGGTAGCAAAGCGCAGCTAAGCCTTCAGTTTAGCGGTCGCTACCGTGATACAGCGGACGGCATTGAAGAAGATATCACTGATATCTGGCACTTAGAGCGTGATTTAACGAAAGAAGATATCACTGATATCTGGCACTTAGAGCGTGATTTAACGACTCAAAATGCACCGTGGTTAATTGTTGGTATTCAAGGTTAATCTCGATAGTTAACTAAAAATGAGTTAACTAGACATTACTTTGATTATTGAAAGCCCTTACGGAGAAATCTGTAGGGGCTTTTTTGTGTCCGGTTGTTTGGAACTGTAAATTTTAAGAAGGGCGTTTGCCTTCGGCTTACAGAAGATGCGGCTCTTTAGATATTCGCGTTGCTAGAAAATAGTACCATCACGACAATTATTTAGAGTGATACTTTGTGCTAACAGTGAGTTAGGCTGAACGCAAGTTACTCATTTTATTTAGATATTCAATCGAGGCTATCTAACCAATATAGAGGTATTAATCGTGACGACTGAATTTTTCGAGCCGATACTAGAACCTGAAACATCACTACAGCAGAAACAACAAATAGCGGATGAGTGTGAGGAGCATGTATCTACAAACTGCTTAGGTTGCGCTGCTTACTTGGTATGTGGACGCCACATGGAAGCCTGGAGAGACTGAGTGCTCAATGATCTTTAAGAGATTCAATCTTGTTATGAGATCTACGGATAGAAGTTTGAAGTGTTGAACTTAGACAGAAGCGGTTTCAACTTCTGTCTTGATAAGACAGGGCTTTTCAATAACGCGTTCAGAAACAAAAAAAGCCAACTCAATGAGCTGGCTTTTCGATCTTCCAATTAAGGAGAATATGGTGGAGGGAGACGGATTCGAACCATCGAAGGCAGTGCCGGCAGATTTACAGTCTGCTCCCTTTGGCCACTCGGGAACCCCTCCAGGGTGTGTCTTACTCTTCACAAAGTAAGCCTAAATTGATGTTTTCCCATAAGCCCATCAACTAGGTTGTTCTCTTAACTCTCGAAAGAGGTAAGAAGAATATGGTGGAGGGAGACGGATTCGAACCATCGAAGGCAGTGCCGGCAGATTTACAGTCTGCTCCCTTTGGCCACTCGGGAACCCCTCCAGGGTGTGTCTTACTTTTCACAAAGTAAGCCTAAATTGATGTTTTCCCATAAGCCCATCAACTAGGTTGTTCTCTTAACTCTCGAAAGAGGTAAGAAGAATATGGTGGAGGGAGACGGATTCGAACCATCGAAGGCAGTGCCGGCAGATTTACAGTCTGCTCCCTTTGGCCACTCGGGAACCCCTCCAGGGTGTGTCTTACT
>NZ_PIGB01000011.1:0-203597 GCF_003050585.1 Vibrio sp. ZF 223 | reverse complement strand
TGCTGCGGTCGTGGCGGAATTGGTAGACGCACCAGATTTAGGTTCTGGCGCCGAGAGGTGTGAGAGTTCAAGTCTCTCCGACCGCACCATTATTTCTCTTTAATTAGAGAACAAATAATGAATCTATTAGATTTATTATGGCTACTTAGCTCAGTTGGTTAGAGCACATCACTCATAATGATGGGGTCGCAGGTTCAAATCCCGCAGTAGCCACCACTTATACAATGTCTTATTGAAGCACCAATATTCGATATGACTACAAAGATTTGCTGCGGTCGTGGCGGAATTGGTAGACGCACCAGATTTAGGTTCTGGCGCCGAGAGGTGTGAGAGTTCAAGTCTCTCCGACCGCACCATTATTTCTCTTTAATTAGAGAACAAATAGTGAATCTATTAGATTTATTATGGCTACTTAGCTCAGTTGGTTAGAGCACATCACTCATAATGATGGGGTCGCAGGTTCAAATCCCGCAGTAATGTCTGCTCCATTTTCTAATTGAGTATGACTTCCCTATGAAAAACCTCACTCTAACGATCGGTTGCTACACAGACACTCCCAGTAAAAGCCAAGGCGTATATCAGGCTCAATTAGACTTGGAAAGCGGAAAGCTATTACCTTTAGAGCTCGTTGCAGAGTGCACTAACCCGTCTTTTGTCGTAGCGACAAAACTTGGCATCTATACCGCGTCTGAAATTGATCAGCCAAAACAGCCGCAGCTGATTCATATTCCTAGCCCTAACTCAAAGACGGTTAAGAACTCCGGTACTATCGCTGGCGGTCACCCCTGTCACATCACGATAGATCCACACAATAAGTTTGCTATCACGTCGCAATACTCATCAGGCACATTCGATATTTTTAGCTTAAGTATCAATGGCAACATCGATAAGCGCCTCAAAACAATCAAGATGGTTGGTTCCGGGCCAAACAAAGAGAGACAAACTAGCCCGCACGCCCACCAATGTCTGTTCTTACAAAACTCGCCACAGTTTGTGACTGTCGATCTCGGCACCGATCGAATCAACTTCTATTACTTCGATGAAGAACAGGAAGAGTTTCTAGACGGGCCTATGCAGTCTATTAAAGTGCCAGCTGGCAATGGACCTCGCCATTTAATCTTTAACAAAGCAGAAGACAGAGCCTATGTGATCTGCGAGCTCTCTGAATCAATACTTATGTTGGAAAAGGTTTTGGGTGTATGGAATATCGTAGAAGAAATTGATGCGCTTCCCAATATGGAGAAAGGAGAAGCTACGGCTGCGATAAAACTATCGCCGGATGAGCAATTCCTCTATGTATCTTGTCGACACCAATCAAGGATCAGTTGCTTCAGAATCGAGCCTACAACAAAAATGCCTATTTTTATTGATAGCTATAATACTGAAGGCAACTTCCCTCGCGATTTTCATATTACTGACTGCGGACGATGGGTTATCGCAGCAAACCAACACTCCAATAACATCACCTCATTCAAACGAAATAATGAGGATGGGTCTTTGGTTTATACAGGATACTCTTTAGAGATCGATGCACCGGTTTGCGTTACACAGCAGTTATAGCACTCAGCACCAAACAAAAAAGGAGAGCATCTGCTCTCCTTCTCTATATAGATAATCTGAACTAATAAATTAAAGGCCTAAGGCGTATTTCAATACTTGGGTTTTAATCGGCCCAGAGTTCTCTGCTAATTTTAGCGCAGCATTACGTGCAAACTTGAGCGGACCAATGTCGTTGCTGAATGTCTTGTAGAAAAAATCCATGCCACTCTGCATCATTAGGTTGTCGCCTCTTCTCATCACTTCATAACGTCTTGCTACAAACTGATTCAATTCACCCTTTTCGTTGGTGACATCCAACAGTACTGATACATCTTTAAAGCCTAAGTTAACACCCTGCCCTGCCAATGGGTTGATCGTATGTGCAGAGTCCCCGACTAAAATACAGTTATTCTTCGAATATGATTGAGCATGACGTCGTGTCAGAGGAAAAGAACCCGAATTCAAGACTTTAATATCACCTAACTCTTTAGGAAAGTGAGAAAGTACTTCGTTACGTAGTTTTTCAGGGGTCATTGCTGACAGTTGCTTAATACGCAGTGGAGAATCATACCAAACTAATGACCCCTGCCCGATTTCTTGACCGTCAGAGGTTAGAGAACACAAAGGCAAAAATGAACGAGGACCACTTGGTAAAAATTGCTGCCAAGTAATATCTTGCTGAGGCTGCTCGGTTTCTACGTTGATAAGCATACAGTGCTGGCGGTAGTCCCAAGCAGTAATACCGATACCAGCTTGTTGACGAACGGCTGAATTGGCGCCATCCGCGCCAATCACCCATTTCGCGGATAGCTCAGCCCCAGATTGAAGCTTAACGATATTGATTTCACCAAACTCAATCTCATCGAGCTTTTCTGGACATAGCAATTCGAGGTTGTCGTGTTCAGCAAATTGAGACCATAAACCTAATTGAATGAGTCTGTTCTCAACGATATAGCCCAAACGAGGAAGGTCCAGTGATGCAGCATCAAACCGAGTACGACACTCTGGGTGTTCCCACGTCTCTAAACGCTTATATGAACACACTCGCATCGCTGCAATACTTCGCCATGCACCAAGATCTTCAAGCAACTCGACCGATGCTTGAGAAATCGCTGACACACGAATGTCCATCGTTTGTGACTCATCAAAAGCTTGTGGGGCAAAACCTTCGATTACCGCAACACTCAGACCTTGCTTTGCAAAACCGATAGCTGTTGCTGCGCCAACCATGCCGCCACCGACTACTACAATATCGTAACTGTTCATATTTTGTACTTATCAGTTTGATTCTTTGACTGTTTTTGATTGTACTTTTTCATAACTAACTTGTAACCAAAAACCTTATTCGAAAAAAGGGTTATCCCTTATGGCATATGGCGTTAACGATAATAAAAGCCACTACATAAGAGATTTGTTCAGACTACTAGTCAGTCGGTTTTGAAACCAGTACAATACGCCGCTTGCCGCTAGAGCCTGTCATAAAATTGAATACTGAATTATGACATATGGAGCTAGCGGATGAATAATGGGCGATTTGCTCCCTTAAATTAAACTAACGATCGAGCGAACATATAATGAGTAAGAAACTGCTAATTAAAACTTGGGGCTGTCAGATGAATGAATACGATTCATCAAAAATGGCCGACCTGCTTAACGCTGCAAATGGCTATGAGCTAACTGAAGTACCTGAGGAAGCAGACGTACTACTATTGAATACTTGTTCTATCCGCGAAAAAGCACAAGAAAAAGTATTCCACCAGCTTGGTCGTTGGAAAACGCTTAAAGATAAGAAAGAAGGTGTGGTGATCGGTGTGGGTGGCTGTGTAGCGACTCAAGAGGGTGATCACATTCGTCAACGTGCACCTTACGTAGACGTTATCTTTGGCCCACAAACACTGCACCGTCTGCCAGAGATGATTAAATCATCACTGTCTAACGAAAAGCCAGTAATGGACATCTCTTTCCCAGAGATCGAAAAGTTCGATAACCTGCCTGAGCCAAAAGCTGAAGGTGCGACGGCATTCGTTTCTATCATGGAAGGTTGTTCTAAATACTGTACTTACTGCGTTGTACCATACACACGTGGTGAAGAAGTTAGCCGTCCAATGGATGATGTACTGTTCGAAGTGGCTCAACTTGCAGAGCAAGGCGTACGTGAAGTTAACCTACTAGGTCAGAACGTAAACGCATACCGCGGTCCAACACACGAAGGCGATATCTGTTCATTCGCAGAACTGCTTCGTCTTGTTGCTTCTATCGATGGTATCGACCGTATTCGTTTCACAACTAGCCACCCGCTTGAGTTTGGTGACGACATCATTGAAGTTTACAAAGATACTCCTGAACTAGTGAGCTTCCTTCACCTGCCAGTACAAAGTGGTAGTGACCGTATTCTTACGATGATGAAGCGTCCACACACGGCTATCGAGTACAAGTCTATTATCCGTAAACTGCGTAAAGCTCGTCCTGATATTCAAATCAGTTCTGACTTTATCGTTGGTTTCCCTGGTGAGTCTAAACAAGACTTCCAAGATACAATGAAGTTAATTAAAGAAGTTGATTTCGATATGAGCTTCAGCTTTGTTTTCTCTCCTCGTCCGGGTACGCCAGCGGCAGATTACCCATGTGACGTACCAGCACAAGAGAAGAAAGATCGTCTATACGAACTGCAACAAACGGTAAACACACAAGCTATGCGCTTCTCTCGTCTAATGCTAGGCACAGAGCAACGTATCCTTGTTGAAGGTCCATCAAGAAAGAACCTAATGGAACTTCGCGGCCGTACAGAAAACAGCCGTGTTGTGAACTTCGAAGGTTCTGCAGACCTAATCGGCCAGTTCGTAGATGTGAAGATCACTGAGGTTTACACCAACTCACTACGTGGTGAGCTAGTTCGCACAGAAAAAGACATGGGTCTACGCGTTGTTATGACTCCAGCAGAAATGATGGAAAAAACAAAACGTGAAGACGAGCTAGGTGTAGCGACATTTACACCGTAGGCAATACAACTGTTTGAGCACAAAGCGCAAACACAAAGCTTGAAATTACCTAACTAAGTGACCATCTTAGAAATAGGGATATCACAATCAAAAGCCCGGTCTAAATCGGGCTTTTTGCTCTTTGTTTTATTTAAGAGCGAGTGGCACAAAATGAGAGGCTAATTTGAGCAATAAAATCGTTACCTTAGAGATAAATCTAGAGCCAGCCGACAACAAGCGCTTGGCTAGCTTATGCGGACCATTCGACGACAACATCAAACACCTTGAGCGTCGTCTTGGCGTTGAGATTAATTACCGAAGCAACTTCTTCACCATCGTTGGTAAGCCTCACACAGCAGCCGCTGCTTTAGACATCATCAAACACCTCTATGTTGAAACGGCTCCAGTTAAAGGCAACATAATCGATATCGAACCAGAGCAAGTGCATCTGGCGGTCACCGAATCTGGCATTTTGGAACAACACGTCGAGTCTGAAATCGACTACGGCAAAGAAGTGACCATTAAGACTAAAAAAGGCGTCATCAAACCTCGTACGCCAAACCAAGCACAGTACCTAATGAACATGGTCACCCATGACATCACCTTTGGTATTGGGCCAGCAGGTACAGGTAAAACCTATTTAGCCGTTGCAGCAGCAGTTGATGCACTTGAACGCCAAGAGGTTCGCCGGATCCTACTGACTCGCCCTGCTGTAGAAGCCGGTGAGAAGCTTGGGTTCCTACCGGGTGATTTAAGCCAGAAAGTCGACCCATATTTGCGCCCACTTTACGATGCACTGTTTGAGATGCTCGGTTTTGAACGTGTTGAAAAGCTAATTGAACGTAACGTGATTGAAGTCGCTCCACTGGCTTACATGCGTGGACGTACACTAAATGATGCATTTATCATTCTTGATGAGAGCCAAAACACCACGGTAGAACAGATGAAAATGTTCTTAACCCGTATCGGTTTTAATTCGCGTGCAGTTATCACAGGTGACATTACGCAAATCGATTTACCTCGTGGAGCGAAGTCTGGTCTTCGTCATGCAACTGAAGTGCTGAGTGAAGTGGATGACATCAGCTTTAATTTCTTCATGTCTGAAGATGTGGTTCGTCACCCTGTTGTTGCTCGTATCGTCAACGCCTACGAGAAATGGGAAGCGAAAGACCAGAAAGAGCGCAAAGAGTTTGAAAAGCGTAAACGTGAAGAGCGCGAAGCCAAACTTCTTGAGGCTCAGCAGGCAGTTACGACACAATTAGCAACACAAAATAGTTCTGTGATTACAGAACAAGGTGATAAATAGATGTCTATTGAACTAGACCTGCAAATAGCAGTCGAAAATGAGCAAGGTCTTCCAACTGAGCAAGATATTCAGCTTTGGTTGGACAAGACAATTCCTCAGTTTCAAGAGAACGCTGAGTTGACGGTTCGTATCGTTGATATGCAAGAAAGCCACCAGCTCAATCATGAATACCGTGGCAAAGACAAGCCAACTAACGTGCTGTCTTTTCCATTCGAGGCACCTCCAGGGATCGAGCTAGATCTGCTAGGCGACCTCATTATCTGCCGTCAAGTTGTCGAAAAAGAAGCAGAAGAGCAAAGTAAGCCTCTGCTAGCACACTGGGCTCATATGGTTGTACATGGCAGTCTGCATCTGCTAGGTTATGATCATATCGAAGATGATGAAGCTGAAGAGATGGAATCACTCGAGACAGAAATCATGCAAACTATGGGGTTTGAAGACCCGTATATTCTAGAAAAGTAAATTGATTCTAGTAAAGTAGGTTGCAGAGAAACAATAACTCATCGAACCTGTGATTTCCGCAGGAATCTGAGTTGTAACGTGTGCTATCACACTTCTGATAGCGTTATTTTTTGAGAAATCATGAACGAAGGTAACCCCCCCACTTCTGAGGGAAGTAAAAAATCTGAAGGTCCGAGTAGAAAGTCCTTCTTTGAACGCCTAGGCCAACTATTTCAAGGTGAAGTAAAAGATCGCCAAGAGCTCGTGGATGTAATCCGCGACTCAGAAATTAATGACCTAATTGACCACGACACGCGCGACATGCTCGAGGGTGTAATGGAAATTTCAGAGATGCGAGTACGCGATATCATGCTGCCTCGCTCTCAAATGGTTACAGTTGAACGCACCGATGATTTAGATACATTGATTGCGCTTATTACTGATGCTCAACACTCTCGCTACCCAGTGATCAGTGAAGATAAAGACCATGTTGAAGGCATTCTATTAGCGAAGGACCTACTTAAGTATTTGGGTTCAGAAAGTGCCCCATTTGATATCGAACAAGTGATTCGCCCTGTCGTAGTTGTTCCTGAAAGTAAGCGAGTTGATCGCCTGCTTAAGGAGTTCCAAGAAGAGCGTTACCACATGTCTATCGTTGTCGATGAGTTTGGCGGAGTTTCTGGCCTAGTAACCATTGAAGATATCCTCGAAGAAATCGTTGGTGAAATTGAAGACGAGTTCGACGATGAAGAAGAGTTAGATATTCGTAAGCTGAGTAAGCATACCTTCTCTGTAAAAGCTTTAACCACTATTGAAGAGTTCAACGATACGTTTAACACTGCCTTTAGTGATGATGAAGTAGATACAGTAGGCGGCATGGTTATGACAGCACTCGGTCACCTGCCGGTTCGTGGCGAAATTGTAGAAATTGAAAACTACCATTTCAAGATAACATCAGCAGATAACCGTCGTGTAATTCAGCTACAGGTAACCATTCCTGACGAACAGCCTCTTCCGACTATCGAAGAATAACAACTTCTCTCTAAAGAGATGACAGAAATTAGATGACTAAGACCTTTATTCATCGCCTATTACGGCCGCTTGCGGCCGTTTTTGTTGGCGCTATAACCACCCTTTCATTCGCTCCATACTCCATATGGCCTCTTGCTATTCTCAGCCCAGCTTTGTTGCTGTTACTGATCCACAACCGCTCTCCTAAAAGCGCGCTTTGGATTGGCTACGCATGGGGTTTAGGCCAATTCACGACAGGTATCAGCTGGGTATACGTCAGCATTGATGGTTTTGGTGGCATGCCACTGGCGGCTAATCTATTTTTGATGGCATTGCTCGTTGGCTACCTAGCTGTTTATTCAGGTCTGTTTACCTGGAGTTTGAACAAGTTCTTCCCTGTTAATAATCTAAGCCGCTTTTTCCTCGCTGCTCCAGCATTGTGGTTAGTCAGTGATTGGCTACGTGGATGGGTAATGACGGGCTTCCCTTGGCTTTGGTTGGGCTACAGCCAAATCGATTCGCCATTAAGTTCGTTTGCACCGATTGGCGGCGTAGAGCTAGTAACTCTAGCGATCATTGTTTCAGCCTCTGCATTCGCTTATGCGATTGTTAACAGGGCTTGGAGTATCGCTATCATTCCCGCCGTCGTATTTAGCGCAGGTTTTGGTATTCGAAATATCGATTGGGTCACGCCGAACCCGGAAAAAACTACGTCAGTCGTTTTAATACAAGGCAACGTCGATCAAGACAGTAAATGGCTACCAAGTCATCGCTGGCCGACCATGATGAAATACACCGACCTCAGCAGAGAAAACTGGGATGCGGATATCATCATCTGGCCTGAAGCCGCTATTCCTGCTTTTGAAGTCGAGATACCCTCTTTTCTGCGCAACTTAGACAGCGCTGCTAAGATGAATAACAGCTCAATCATCACCGGTGTACTGAATCAGTCTGAAGACAAGAAGTACTACAACAGCGTTCTCTCACTTGGTGTAAACCCATACGGTGAATACAGCTACGATCCAGACGAGCGCTATCATAAACATCACCTACTGCCATTTGGTGAGTTTGTACCGTTTGAGGACATATTGCGCCCATTGGCACCATTCTTTAACTTGCCAATGTCTTCGTTCAGTCGTGGTGATTTCATCCAACCAAACATCGTGGCCAACGGTCGTCATCTTGCGCCTGCGTTGTGTTACGAGATCATCTTTAATGATCAAGTTAGACAGAATGTGACTGATGAGACTGACTTTATCCTCACGCTCTCCAACGATGCGTGGTTTGGTCGTTCGATTGGGCCATTGCAACATATGGAAATCGCACAAATGCGGGCTCTGGAGCTTGGTAAGCCGCTTATTCGCTCTACCAACAATGGTGTGACGGCGGTGACAGATTACAAAGGCAACATCATCAAACAAGTGCCTCAGTTTGAAACGGCCGTATTAAAAGCTGAACTCATTTCAACGGATGGTCAAACGCCTTATCACACAATAGGTACTTGGCCACTGTATATATGGGCGATGCTCAGCTTGGTGATTGGTTGGCTAATAAGAAAGCCAAAAAGCTAGATTCGAGATTCGAGATTCGACGAAAGGTGATTGGAGGGTTGACTGACTGGGTCAACCCTTTTTATTGCTGTGGTTTTACGTTGATACTGTATTATGGTTCAGGAGCTTACGGCTTAAGGGCTTTACGACTAAACCCTTTAGAACCACATTTAATGCATGGAATGATATTGGTTGGGTGGTTATATTCAGTTTGGTGACCACACTCGTCACATACCAAGGTTCCTAAGCCTATGACTTCACCCGCTTGATACAGCCCCTGATGTTCTAAATCTTGGAACAGTTCAACCCACTCCACCTTAGTGCGGTCAGTGATATCCAACAGTCCTTGCCAAATAGAGTCTGCAATCATCAAATAGAATGGACCACTTTTACTCTCTTCATAGCTTTCAGAAAACTCTTTTAAGTCCGACTTCACGTAGGCAGAAATCAGCGATAGTTCATCTTTGGTCATGTCGTTGGCTGCTTTCGCATACTTGCCTGACGTTTCGATTTTGTTGTTGAGCTCTTCAGGACTATGCTTCAGCGTTTCAATCACCTCTTCGACTACTTCTTCATAGAGCGCTTTTTTCTTCGGCATAACAACCTCCTTAAGATAACCAACCTTTTAGTGAGCAAACGGGTGCGCTGCAATGCACTCCCGCTCACAAACAAATGCAATTCATACTCTTAAGTATAGTTGCCCTGCGAAATTCAGTGAAAATTACACAATCTACTAGGTAGCAACTGCAAGTATGAAGGGTATAACTATTGTTGTACTCAGCTCCTTTAGGTATTCTATGACGATCTGTAAGATTCTGTTCTAACCGAACTCACAAATTCCAAGATAACCGGATACCATCGATGCAAGAACAATATAACCCGCAAGAGATTGAACAAAAGGTTCAACAACACTGGGATAACAGCGAAACTTTCGTTGTAAGTGAAGACCCAAACAAAGAAAAATTCTACTGTCTTTCTATGTTCCCTTACCCAAGTGGCCGACTGCACATGGGTCACGTGCGTAACTACACCATCGGTGATGTGGTATCTCGTTTCCAACGTCTACAAGGCAAAAACGTAATGCAGCCAATTGGTTGGGATGCATTCGGCCTACCTGCAGAAAACGCAGCTGTTAAAAACAACACAGCGCCTGCACCATGGACTTACGAAAACATTGAGTACATGAAAAACCAGCTTAAACTTCTAGGCTTTGGTTACGACTGGAACCGTGAATTCGCAACATGTACTCCAGAGTACTACCGTTGGGAACAAGAGTTCTTCACTAAGCTTTACGAAAAAGGCCTGGTTTACAAGAAGACATCTTCTGTTAACTGGTGTCCAAACGACCAAACAGTACTAGCAAACGAGCAAGTAGAAGACGGTTGCTGCTGGCGTTGTGATACTCCAGTAGAGCAAAAGAAAATTCCACAGTGGTTCATTAAAATCACGGAGTACGCTCAAGAGCTACTAGACGATCTCGACAACCTTGAAGGTTGGCCTGAAATGGTTAAGACCATGCAGCGCAACTGGATCGGCCGCTCTGAAGGTGTTGAGCTGTCTTTCGCTGTCAACGGCGAAGAAGCGCCACTGGAAGTTTACACAACTCGTCCAGACACACTGATGGGTGTTTCTTACGTGGGTATCGCTGCAGGTCACCCTCTTGCAGAGAAAGCATCGAAGAACAACCCAGAGCTTGCTGCATTCGTTGAAGAGTGTCGTAACACTAAAGTTGCTGAAGCTGAACTAGCAACGATGGAAAAGAAAGGTATGGATACTGGCCTAACGGCTATCCACCCTCTTAACGGTCGTGTTGTTCCTGTTTACGTAGCAAACTTCGTTCTTATGGATTACGGCACAGGTGCGGTAATGGCGGTTCCTGCTCACGATCAACGTGACTACGAATTCGCAACTAAGTACGGCATCGACATTATCCCAGTAATCAAACCTGAAGACGGTTCTGAGCTAGATGTGTCTGAAGCGGCTTACACCGAGAAAGGCGTATTGTTCGATTCTGGTGAGTTCGATGGTCTTGCGTTCCAAGAAGCATTCGATGCAATTGCTGCGAAGCTTGAAGCTGAAGGTAAAGGTAAAAAGACAGTAAACTTCCGTCTACGTGACTGGGGTGTATCTCGTCAGCGTTACTGGGGTGCTCCAATCCCAATGGTAACCACTGAAGACGGTGAAGTTCACCCTGTCCCAGCAGACCAATTACCAGTAATTCTTCCTGAAGATGTGGTAATGGATGGCGTAACTAGCCCAATCAAGGCAGACAAATCTTGGGCTGAGACAACGTTCAACGGCGAACCAGCTCTACGTGAGACTGACACGTTCGATACGTTTATGGAGTCTTCTTGGTACTACGCACGTTACTGTTCACCACAAGCAGACGACATTCTAGATCCAGAGAAAGCAAACTACTGGCTACCAGTTGACCAATACGTTGGTGGTATCGAGCACGCTTGTATGCACCTGCTTTACTCTCGTTTCTTCCACAAGCTTCTACGTGATGCTGGTTACGTGACGTCTGACGAACCGTTCAAGCAACTACTATGTCAAGGCATGGTTCTGGCTGACGCTTTCTATCACGAAAACGAAAAAGGCACCAAAGAGTGGATTGCACCGACTGACGTAACGGTTGAACGTGACGGTAAAGGTCGCATCGAAAAAGCAGTCGACGATCAAGGCCGCGAAGTTGAGCACTCAGGCATGATCAAAATGTCTAAGTCTAAGAACAACGGTATCGACCCACAAGAGATGGTAGACAAGTACGGCGCTGATACAGTACGTCTATTCATGATGTTTGCATCACCTGCAGACATGACGCTTGAGTGGCAAGAGTCTGGCGTTGAAGGAGCTAACCGCTTCCTTAAACGTGTTTGGAAATTGGTTCACGCTCATTCCTCTAAAGGTGCAGCTGAATCTGTTGACGCTTCTGCGCTATCTGGCGACCAAAAAGCACTTCGTCGTGATATCCACAAGACTATCGCGAAAGTAACGGACGATATTGGCCGCCGCCAAACGTTCAACACAGCTATCGCTGCAATCATGGAACTAATGAACAAGCTAGCGAAAGCACCTCAAGAGTCTGTACAAGATCGTGCAATTCTTGATGAAGCGCTAAAAGCAGTAGTTCGTATGCTTTACCCTATGACTCCACACATCTCTTACGAAATGTGGATTGCACTTGGTGAATCAAACGTAGACTCAGCAACATGGCCAACTTTCGATGAGAAAGCGCTAGTTGAAGACGAGAAGACTATCGTTGTCATGATCAACGGTAAGCTACGTGCGAAGCTAACGGTTGCTGCTGACGCGACAGAAGAGCAAGTTCGTGAACTTGGTCTAAACGATGAGAACGCTAAGAAGTTCCTAGATGGCCTAACGATTCGTAAGGTTATCTTCGTTCCTGGTAAGCTTCTAAACATCGTTGCTAACTAATTTCGTTAGTACAGTGCAATTGCTAAAGAATTAACGAACTTAATTCATTAAAAGCAGTCTGTAGACAGGGTAGCTAATTGCCCTGTCTACTTATTTAAGCGCTTTAGATTTGAGCCTAACAACTCAATCTAGCTAAAGCCTTTAAATAAGTATTCTACCTTCATGAGAGCCATCAAATAATGCGCCTGATTTCACTATCTTCATTGAAAGTTACTATTGTTGTTTTAACCGTCAGCCTGTTAAGTGCGTGTGGTTTCCACCTGCGTGGTGATTACTCCGTACCAGAAGAACTCAACAAGATCTCCGTAACCAGTTATGACCAATACAGTACGTTTACACGTATGATGAAAGGTCAGCTACGCATGAATGATGTAGAAATCGTGCCACCTGCTGAAAATACCCCTAACCTACACATTATTAGTGAGAGCGTTGGTGAGCGTACCCTTTCTCTATACCAAAACACTCGTGCAGCAGAAAAAGAACTGACATTTCGCGCTTCATATCGCGTAACGATCCCAGATCTAGGCTCAAAGACATTCTCAACCAGCGTAACCCGCAGTTACCTAGACAACCCATTAACTGCACTTGCGAAGTCGGTTGAACGAGACATGATTGAAGATGAGATGCGTAAGTTGGCAACAAGCCAAATCCTACGTCAAATGGCTCGACTAAAAGCCAATATTGCCGCTGGTAGCATGAATCTAGAGTCATTAGAAAATGTTCAAGTTAAAGAGCTCGAAAAGCAATACAACATCAAGAATGTTGAAATTGACGACGTTGAGATCGTACCGGCTTCAGAAGAGCAACCAACACTTAGCGAACCGGCTGAGTAATAGGTTTATTTGATGCGTATTTTTGCTGACCGCTTATCAGAGCAACTTGCTAAACAGCTAAGCAGTGTTTACCTCATTTTTGGTAACGAGCCTCTGCTATTACAAGAAAGCCGAGAAGCAATTCAAAAAGCTGCAAAACAACAAGGTTTTGAAGAACGTCACCGCTTTGCTATTGATAGCAGCCTCGACTGGAATCAAGTCTACGACTGCACTCAAGCATTGAGCCTGTTCTCTAGCCGTCAAGTCATCGAACTTGAATTACCAGAGTCAGGCGTCAATGCCGCGATAGCAAAAGAGCTACTCGCGATCTCCGAGCATATCCACAGTGATATCCTATTGATCTTGGTCGGCACTAAGCTAACCAAAGCTCAAGAGAGCGCGAAGTGGTTTAAGGCGCTCTCGAATCAAGGTCACTGGGTCAGTTGCTTGACTCCAGATGTCAGTCGACTTCCTCAGTTTGTCCAAGCTCGCTGCCGTCAAATCGGTTTGACGCCAGATCCTGAAGCGATTCAAATGCTGGCACAATGGCATGAGGGTAACCTATTTGCACTAACCCAAAGCCTAGAAAAACTGGCTCTCCAATACCCAGATGGAAAGCTCACACTAGTACGCTTAGAAGAATCGCTGAGTCGCCATAACCATTTTACTCCATTCCATTGGAGTGATGCGTTATTAGCAGGCAAAGGAAACCGAGCACAACGGATCCTGCGTCAGCTAGAAGCCGAGGGTATAGAGCCAGTCATTTTACTGCGTAGTATCCAACGTGAACTTGCCCTGTTGTTGCAAATGCAGCAACAAATGAAACAGATGCCGATTGGTCAAGTCTTCGACAAACACCGCATCTGGCAATCTAAAAAGCCTCTTTATAACGCCGCGCTAACAAGAGTTTCGATTTCTCAATTACACTCTTTGTTCGCGTTGCTCACCCAAGCTGAATTGATGACAAAGACTCAATATGAGCAGTCGCCTTGGCCACTAATTCATCAGTTAAGCGTAGAGTTTTGTATCCCTTCAGCTTCAATACCATTTCACGCATAAAAGCGTGGTATATTCTAGGGTCAACAGCCCCTAAAAAGCTAAATTCAGATTAAAGGAACACCCCGTGTTACGTGAAGAACTAAAAGATTTTCTTGCAGACAAAGCCGACGACATGAAAGCAGAATCGATTGTGACTATCGATGTAGAAGGCAAATCAAGTGTGACTGATTACATGATTGTTTGTACTGGCACCTCTAAGCGCCATGTTGCTTCTATTGCACAGCATGTTGCTGATGAAGTACGTAAAGCAGGCATGCAACCACTAGGCATGGATGGCCAGCAAGAAGGTGAATGGGTTGTTCTAGATATGGGCACAAGCATGCTCCACGTTATGCAAGAAGAGCATCGTGAACTGTACCAACTAGAAAAACTTTGGGGCTAAGCTTTGAAGATCCAGTTAATCGCAGTTGGTACAAAAATGCCAAAGTGGGTTGAAGAAGGCTTTAAAGAATATAAACGCCGCTTCCCTCATGATATGCCATTAGAACTCATTGAAATCACTGCGGGTAAACGCGGTAAAAATGCGGATATTGCACGTATTCTTCAAAAAGAAGGCGAAGCAATGTTGGCAGCGGTTCCGAAAGGTAACCGCATTGTCACGCTTGATATCCCAGGTAAAAAATGGGATACCCCTCAGCTGGCAGAGCAATTGGAAAGTTGGAAATTGGATGGACGCGACGTTTCTATCCTTATTGGCGGGCCTGAAGGACTAGCACCTGCATGTAAAGCGGCAGCAGATCAAAGTTGGTCTCTATCGGCACTTACTCTCCCTCACCCATTAGTACGCGTTATCATGGCTGAAAGCTTGTATCGAGCTTGGAGCATCACTGCTAACCACCCTTATCATCGAGAATAAGCGTTAATGTTACGTAAACGTAGCCAAATCCGTGACTACAAAGCAGAAGCACGACTATTTACTAGCCGTGCTTTTGTTGCGTTTGCAGGGATCATAGTGATGATGTCGATGTTGGTTATGAATCTTTACAACATTCAAATCAACCAATATCAGGACTATAAAACCCGCTCTAACGACAACCGTATCAAGGTCGTTCCAATCGCACCCAACCGAGGTTTGATTTACGATCGCAACGGTGTACTTCTTGCTGAAAACCGCCCTGTTTTCAATCTAGAAATCACACCAGAAAAAATAAAAGATATGGATGACACGCTCGCCCGCCTACAAGCGTTAATCGAGGTCCCACCAGAACGTGTCGAGCGTTTTAATCGTGATCGTCGTAATTCACGACGCTTCAAGTCAGTACCGATTCTGAACCAACTTACAGAAGAACAGGTTGCGGTCTTTTCTGTAAACCAACATAAGTTCCCTGGTGTTGAGGTCACTGGCACGTTAAAACGTTTTTACCCTTATGGTGATGTGCTGACTCACGTTATTGGTTATGTATCGCGCATCAATGACCGTGATATGCAGCGCCTAGCACGAGAAGAGAAAGACGCCAATTACCAAGCGACTCGCGACATCGGTAAACTTGGCATTGAACGCTACTACGAAGACATGTTGCACGGTACCGCTGGCTATCAAGAAGTCGAAGTAAACAGCCGTGGACGAGTGATCCGTACCCTTAAGTTTGTACCTTCGGTTCCGGGTAAAGATATCGTGCTCAACTTGGACATCAAGCTACAACTATACGTACATAAGTTACTTGATGGCCGCCGTGGTTCAGCTATCGTTCTCGACCCGAAAGACAATGGCGTGTTAGCTATGGTATCTAGCCCAAGCTACGACCCAAATGCATTTGTACATGGTATATCCTCTAAAGGTTACAACGCACTGCTTCAAGACAAAGACCGACCTTTAGTTAACCGTGCAACGCTAGGTATTTATCCACCAGCATCGACGATCAAGCCATTCATTGCTGTTGCGGCTTTGCAAGAAGGTGTCATTACACCGAATACCACACGTAACGACCCTGGCTACTGGAAGATCCCGAACTCTAAAACCAGACCATTCCGTGACTGGTTGCGTTGGGGGCACGGTGTCGTTGATATAGAGAAAGCGATTGAAGAGTCAGTGGATACTTTCTTTTACCAAATTGCTTATGATCTCGGAATTGACCGCATATCCAAATGGATGATGATGTTCGGCTTTGGTGACTACACTGGCATCGATATTTATGAAGAAAGCAAAGCCAATATGCCAACTCGTGATTGGAAAATGGCAAGACACCGTGTGCCTTGGTACCAAGGTGACACCATCCCTGTTGGCATTGGACAAGGCTACTGGACAGCAACACCAATGCAGATTGCAAAAGCCACATCAGTTTTGGTGAATGAAGGTGAAGTAACAGCCCCTCATCTACTTCGTTCAACCATTGATAACGGCCGCCCATTCGATGAACAAATTATGTCGGATATTGAAACTTACCCACCGCTAACCGGAGTTAAGAAGAAGTATTGGGACATCGCTCAGGAAGGTATGAGGCTGGCTAACCACGGTAAGAAAGGCACCGCAAGACGTTCATTCCAGAAGATGTCTTACCAAACTGCTGGTAAATCGGGTACCGCGCAGGTATTCGGCTTAAAAGAAGATGAAGAGTACAACGCGGATGAAATCGCAGAGCACTTACGCGATCACGCCCTCTTTACGGGTTACGCGCCTTTTGAAGATCCTGAAGCAGTCGTGACTATCGTTCTAGAGAACGCAGGTGGCGGTTCGTCTAACGGCGGACCAGTAGTAAGAAGAATTTTAGACCATATTATCCTTGCAGAAGATTATCAAAGTGAGCCAATTAAATAATGAAACTTGATCCTTCAACTGGACGAAATAGAGCCCTATTCGAAAGGCTGCATATCGACCTGCCGCTTTTGCTCGGCATTCTGGTTTTAATGGGCTTTGCCCTACTGATCATGTACAGCGCAAGCGGACAAAGTCTTGCTATGATGGATCGCCAAGCAATGCGTATGGCTCTGTCTTTAGGTGTAATGATCTTCCTAGCGCAAATCTCACCTCGCACTTATGAGACCTTGGCACCACTGCTGTTTGCTGGTGGTGTCATCTTACTATTAGGCGTGTTGTTCTTTGGTGAAGCCTCGAAAGGTGCCCAGCGTTGGTTAAACTTCGGCTTTGTTCGATTCCAGCCCTCAGAGCTATTAAAGCTTGCAGTGCCTTTGATGCTGGCACGATTTATCGGTAAGCGTTCACTTCCACCTACCTTCCAAACATTAGCGATCTCGCTAGTGATGGTATTTGTACCGACGATTCTAATCGCAAAGCAACCCGACTTAGGTACATCTATCCTTATCGCCGCATCCGGTATCTTCGTGATATTCCTGGCAGGTATCAGTTGGAAAATCATTGCTAGTGCGGCAATCGCGTTGGGGGCGTTTATCCCAATCTTATGGTTCTTCTTGATGCGTGAATATCAAAAAGTACGTGTAAGAACCCTTTTTGACCCTGAATCAGATCCATTAGGTGCGGGTTACCACATCATTCAAAGTAAGATTGCGATAGGTTCTGGTGGTATATCAGGAAAAGGTTGGCTGCAAGGCACTCAATCTCAACTAGAGTTCATCCCAGAGCGCCACACCGACTTCATTTTTGCGGTAATTGCCGAAGAGTGGGGCATGATTGGTATCTTGTTCTTGCTTGCTATCTATTTGTTTATTATTGGACGTGGCTTAGTGCTTGCTAGCCAAGCTCAAACCGCATTCGGCCGAATGATGGGCGGCAGTATTGTACTGAGCTTCTTCGTCTACATTTTTGTAAACATTGGCATGGTAAGTGGCATTCTACCTGTGGTTGGTGTTCCTCTTCCTCTAGTCAGTTATGGCGGTACTTCAATGGTTACCCTTATGGCTGGTTTTGGTATTTTAATGTCAATCCATACACACAGAAAAGCATTCTCAAAGGCGACCTAATCGATGTCTATTACAACGTTCTCAAAAAAAGCATCCCTGGTTGATGAGCTGCCATTCAAAAAAATAGCCTCTATCTTAGGGCTAGCGATTTTAATCAATGGCTGTTCTTCACAGAAGCCAACAGGTCGCTACGATATTGATTCAGATATTGCGCCAGACGCACCGATCTCGGTAGAGCATTTAGAAGATGCTCACCCTCAGTATGAACCTTATAGTTTAGGTGGTAACACGGATTACACTCTGCGTGGCGAAGACTATAAGATCGTCAAGGAGACGGAAGGATTTACCGAGAAAGGAAAAGCCTCTTGGTACGGTAAGAAATTTCATGGTCATTTAACGTCTAATGGCGAAATCTACGACATGTATTCGATGTCTGCAGCACACAAAACATTGCCTATTCCAAGCTACGTAAAAGTGACCAATACCGATAATGACAAAACAACGATTGTACGCATCAATGATCGTGGTCCATTCCATGAAGGCCGAATCATTGACCTTAGTTATGCGGCCGCTTACAAGCTCGATGTATTAAGAACCGGCACTGCAAATGTTGAGATAGAAGTCATTACTGTAGCTATGCCAACCGACGCTAAGAAAAAGGCCGCTTTGCCACAATTTATTATTCAAGTTGCCACATCTCCACATGAAGATAGAACAGAGAAGTTAGCTAAAGATCTAGCCGAAAAACTAGAAGTAGCAACGTTCTTGCAGTCAAATGATGACAACTACCGTCTGATGATTGGGCCATTTCATGACTATGCTCTGACTCAAGAAAAATTAGAACAAGTTAAGCTAATGGGTTACCCGTCAGCTTATATAAAAAAACACACCCTGACTCGCTAATTAATCTAACAGTTACTTCTGGTAATCAGCGCTCTGGTGTGACAGAGTGATTCTGTTAATATATGAATAGTTCACCAAATAATTGCATTCAAAATGATTAAATCTAATAAACTTGTTAAATCGATTTTTGCTACTTCTGTTGCTCTTTCTGCAACGATAGCTACATCGTCATTCGCCGCTCCTATTGTTGTTCCTGATGCACCTCAAATCGCCGCTAAAGGTTTTGTTCTGATGGATTACCATTCAGGCAAAGTACTAGCAGAGAAAGAGATGAATACTCAACTTTCTCCAGCAAGTTTAACCAAGATGATGACGAGCTACGTAATTGGCCAAGAGCTAGAGCGTGGCAACATCAACTTAAACGACGATGTTGTAATCAGTGAAAATGCTTGGGCTAAAAACTTCCCAGATTCATCTAAGATGTTCGTTGAAGTAGGTACAACGGTTAAAGTTGAAGAACTGAACCGCGGTATCATTGTTCAGTCAGGTAACGATGCTTGTGTTGCCATGGCTGAACACATCGCCGGCTCTGAAGATGCATTCGTTGACCTAATGAACGCATGGGCAAGCTCTATCGGTATGAAAGACACGCACTTTGCTAACGTGCACGGTCTAGACAACCCGAACCTATACTCAACGCCTTACGATATGGCGCTACTTGGTCAGGCGCTGATTCGTGACGTTCCTGATGAGTACCGTATCTACTCGCAGAAAAAATTCACTTACAACGGCATCACCCAATACAACCGTAACGGTCTGTTATGGGATAAGAGCATGAACGTTGATGGCATCAAAACGGGCCACACAAGCAATGCAGGTTACAGCCTAGTAAGCTCAGCGACCGAAGGCAAAATGCGCCTAGTTGCTGTAGTTATGGGCACCAAGAATGCTAATGCTCGTAAAACAGAAAGCAAAAAACTGCTTAGCTACGGCTTCCGTTTCTTCGAAACAGTGGCGCCACATACAGCGGGCGAAACCTTCGTAGAAGAGAAAATCTGGATGGGTAGCAAGGACACAGTTGCGCTAGGTGTCGATGAAGATACTTTCGTAACTCTACCTCGTGGCCAAGCTAAGAACCTAAAAGCAAGCTTCGTACTTGAGAAAGAGCTAGAAGCGCCAATCAGCAAAGGCGATGTAGTTGGTAAACTATTCTACCAAGTCGACGGTGAAGACGTTGCTGAATACCCACTACTAGCACTTGAAGATGTAGACCAAGGCAGCCTATTCAGCCGCCTATGGGACTACCTAGTTCTTCTGTTCAAGGGTTTATTCTAAACCAGCCAAAGGTTTGTTCTAAGTAAAACCTAAGCTTGTTGTATAGCTAACCTAATGAGTAAGTTCATGATTTACTCATTAGTGAGCCAAAAGCCGCCATGTGCGGCTTTTGTTGATCTTGAGTTCAGTGATATTTACACGTAATATTCCGCCTTATTACTCGTGTCTGTTGACCGAACACGCTTTTTATCGACATTTCGCCAATTTGCGAGAGTCTAGCCTTTTGGAGCTAATCATGAACATCAATTCTGATGCAAAACTAAAAGATCTCTTAGAGTTCCCTTGTTCATTTACTTACAAAGTAATGGGCCACGCTAAGCCAGAACTAACAGAGCTAGTGCTAGAAGTGATCCAGCGTCATGCTCCTGGTGACTACAGCCCAACACTAAAACCGAGTGCGAAAGGTAACTACCACTCTGTTTCTATCAATATTACTGCGACTTCAATCGAGCAAGTAGAAACTCTTTATAAAGAACTGGGCGAGATCGAAATCGTTCGTATGGTTCTGTAATCTCCGATTACACATCAAAAACAGCGGCTTATTGCCGCTGTTTTTGTTTAAAGCCCCCTAACGAGTTCAAATTCATTCAACTTAATTTTCAATAAATACAAAGAAAGTTGAAAAACCTTGCAGTCCGTCTGTAGTTAGAATCATGTTTCGCGTTTATAATGCGTTCACTTTATTAATCCTTGAGGGAGTGCAGCTTTGCAAAATAAGCTAATCGTAAAAAAATTAGGCCGTCAGGATTACGAACCTGTATGGAAAGCCATGCATAAGTTCACAGACGAACGCACGGAAGAAGACGTAGACCAAGTTTGGTTGGTTGAACACAACCCTGTCTTCACTCAAGGACAAGCAGGCAAAGCTGAGCATGTATTAAATGCCGGTGATATCCCTGTGATACAAAGCGATCGCGGTGGCCAAGTGACTTACCACGGCCCAGGCCAATTAGTTGCTTACTTTCTGATTAACATCCGCCGCAAGAAATTCGGAGTACGTGATTTGGTTACTCATATCGAGAACCTCGTAATCAATACTCTGAAAGCTTACAATATAGATTCAGCTGCCCGACCTGACGCTCCTGGTGTTTATGTCGATGGCAAAAAAATCTGTTCACTCGGATTACGTATTCGACGTGGCTGCTCGTTCCACGGGCTAGCACTTAACGTCGATATGGACCTGTCTCCATTCCTACGTATTAACCCATGCGGTTACCAAGGTATGGAAATGGCGCAGGTAAGCCAACTTGGCGGACCAAGTGAACTGGAAAACGTTGAGCAACAGTTAATACAAGAGCTCGTAGAGCTACTCGGCTATGACCAAGTAGACATTCAAGCCACCAGTAACATTACAGCAGAAGCATAAAATCATGAGCAAACCAATCCAAATGGAAAAAGGCGTTAAATATCGTGACGCTGACAAAATGGCATTAATTCCCGTAAAGAATATGCCTGCTGAACAGAAAGAAGTTCTACGTAAGCCTGAATGGATGAAGATTAAACTTCCTTCAGACAGCCATCGTATTCAAGAAATCAAATCAGCAATGCGCAAAAACAACCTGCACTCAGTTTGTGAAGAAGCGTCTTGCCCTAACCTAGCCGAGTGTTTCAACCACGGTACGGCAACGTTTATGATTCTTGGCGCTATCTGTACTCGTCGCTGCCCGTTCTGTGATGTTGCCCATGGTCGTCCTGTTGCTCCTGAAGCAGAAGAGCCGAAGAAACTGGCTAAGACGATTAAAGACATGAAACTGAAGTACGTAGTAATCACTTCAGTTGACCGTGATGACTTGCGTGACGGCGGTGCTCAGCACTTTGCTGACTGTAACCGTGAGATTCGCGAGCTAAACCCAAATATTCGTATCGAAACACTGGTTCCAGACTTCCGCGGTCGTATGGATGTTGCGCTTGATCTAATGAAAGACAACCCGCCAGATGTTTTCAACCACAACCTAGAGACAGCACCACGTCTATACCGTAAAGCGCGTCCAGGTGCGAACTACAAGTGGTCTCTTGATCTACTGAAGAAATTCAAAGAACAGCACCCTGATATCCCAACAAAATCAGGTGTGATGATGGGTCTTGGTGAGACGAAAGAAGAGATCGTTCAAGTACTGAAAGACCTTCGCGAACATGGTGTGACTATGCTGACACTAGGCCAATACCTAGCACCAAGCCGTCACCACTTACCAGTAGAACGCTACGTGCCGCCTTCTGAGTTCGATGAACTAAAAGAGATTGCTCTAGAGCTTGGCTTCACTCACGCAGCGTGTGGCCCGTTTGTACGCTCTTCTTACCATGCAGATCTACAAGCTCAAGGTATGGAAATTAAGTAATCACGATTGCTTAACTAAAAATACAAAGGCGCTGAATATTATGTTCAGCGCCTTTTTTCTATCTTCTTGGTGCCGCTAAAAACAACAAAGCCACTCATTAAGAGTGGCCTTGAATAGCAAATATAATGATGTAGCCGTCAGCTGGTCACTATCCGAAAGAAGCCCAAATAACCGTTGCCACCAAGATTGGGCAGACAAATTTCACATACATTGGCCAAACTTTACCAAACCAACCCAGTTGAAAATCAGGGCAGCCTTGCTCAAGCTCTCTCACTTTTGAAGCTCGGCTCCACACCCAGCCACCAAACAGGCAAAACATCAATGCCGCTACAGGTTGAAGGTATTGAGTTGCAATCATCGCTACCATGCCAAACATCGCAGCAAAGTTGTAAACAATCACCACACTAAACAGCGCGATAGCACCACCAATCACCCAGCTTGTTGGCGTTCGTCTAGTATTGAAACGCTCACTCACTAGCGCTACCGGGCCTTCAAGCATCGAGATAGAAGAAGTCAGTGCAGCAATCGTTAGTAGTAAGAAGAAGACAATTGCGAAGATCTGACCAAGCACACCTAAACTATCAAACATCAACGGCAGAACCGTGAATACTAGCGTGTCAGAACTTAATAGTGAGCCGTCTTCCGCGTAGATTTGAACGCCTTTTTGCATCGCAACAAACATTGCAGGCATCACCACTAGTCCAGCAATAAAAGCGACAGCAGTATCAACCAAAGTAACGTTCATTGCCATTTTTGGCAGGTTTTCTTTCTTACTTAAGTAAGAGCCATAAACCAACATTGAGCAGCCACCAATGGTGAGCGAAAAGAAACCCTGCCCCATTGCCGCCAGAATCAGTTTTCTATCCCACACTTTCTCAAAGTCTGGAACGAGGTAATGTTTTAGGCCTTCCATTGCACCAGATTGCGTCATGATGTAAACAAACAATAAGCCAAATAAAACAAACAGCGCAGGCATCAAACGAGTCGACCACTTCTCGATACCTTGCTTAACACCGCCCTGTACAATCAAGATAGTCAGTACATAGAACGCGACGGTACCAAATACGTTGCGCTCAACACTGAAGCCTTTAAACCAATCAGCAGCAGCCTCTAGACCAATCAGATCCGCAACAGCTCCAATTAGGAAGCAAATCAACCAACCGCCAACAATGCTATAAAAGGCTAGCACTGCACTTGGAACACTCAATCCAATCCAACCGACAAACTCACCGACTTTCTTACCCAAAGGGTTTGTCGTCAAAGATCGCATGCTATCAACTGGGTTTGCTTGGCCGTGACGGCCGATAGCCATCTCTACCACCAGCATAGGGAAAGCAACCACGAAGATCATGATCAAATAGACCAAAAGGAAAGCACCGCCACCGTTGCTGGCAACTTGAGTCGGGAAACCCCAAATATTACCCAAGCCAACCGCTGCACCAGCCGCTGCTAAAATAAAGCCTAAACGAGAGCTAAAGTGCTCTCTTGAAGAGGAAGATTGTTGGTCCATATTGCCCGCATTAAAAATCAGTGAACTAGTTGAGAAGTACAGTAATAAAAAGCAATGATAGGCACAACCAATAAATGAACAATTCTCTGATTTTTACAATCAATGCGCTATTTAGAACCACAAAATTAACAAATAACCAGTCTTATCATTCAATCATAAGCAATAAAGCAAAGTGGCGGGCTTGAGAAGCAAATCGATTAAATAGAGATAAATACTCGTTGCGTGGTTCCATTTATACAAACAAAAAGAGCACCAACCGGTGCTCTTGCTATTCATCATTAGATTCACATTAAATTGTGAATACTTGGTAATCTTTTAGGTTCGGAATAATTTCATGCAGTTCTTGCTCTTGCTCTGCCATCTCATCAAGTGAATCACAGAACTCAGTGCCTTCTTCTTCCATTTGCTGAGCATGTTCTTTCATTCGCTCTTCAACTTTCAGCTTTAATTCAGCCATGCTGTCAGCCAATTCAGTCAGGTTTAGGCCACCGTCTTGTTTCATCTTTTCTGACATCGCATTAAAAGCGCTAGATATAAATTCTTGGTTAAAGATTTCTTTCGCCTTCTCGAAATCTTCAGACCAGCCATTTGCCATCGAGTCGAAACTGTCTGCTGGTAGTACTAGCTCACCATCTTTGTAGTAACGCGCCTCAAGTTCAGCAAAATACGTCTTCATTGACTCTTTTACATTATCAAACGACTCAGGCGAATCTAGGCTAGCGGCAATATCATCAATAACGTCATTGGCTAATGCTAAGCTCTCGTTAGCCATTTGCTTTGCGCGAGGTAAATACTCACTCATACTTTCACGATACTTTTCAATTGCCGCTTGTTGGTCTGCATCAAGCTCAACTTTCTCACCATGAATATAGAGATCGTTGTTGTTATCGAACACGGCGCTATTGCCATTTACCTGATGAATTTCGACTTTCTGATCATCGATTCGTAATTCATTCTTCAAATCAACTCGACACTGAGCAGCAAAAGTTGGCAGGCTCACGACAGAGATTACCGCTGTTAACGATGCGATTAATACATTGTTTTTCATAAACATTTTGTTTTTCATAAATACATTGCTTTTCATAACATCCTCTCATCAATCTGACAAATTACTATACCTTGGGTGTATGCTTCTTTGTCAGAGCAACGTCTTATATTCCCTAGCCAATTATTCAGTCAACCGATACCACTTCGTAGCAAAACTGTTTATCAGCGACCTTAAACTCAATTTCATCGCCAACTTCTTTACCCATTAACGCCTGACCAAAAGGCGCATTTGCCGTCACGATAGCTACTTCATTGTCATTCCACGTGACAGCCAGTCCCCCAACTCTCGGCCCCATAAAGAAGTGTTTATATTGGTCATGCTCATCAATCACCACCACATAGCTACTCACAGTAACTTTTTCACTGTCACGCAATACAAGGTTTCGATAGCACTGAATATCATCTTCACACTCTTGCACTCTCACCGCTTGTCCGTGGGCAAGATACGAGGCTTCTAGAGCTAAGGTGTCGTACTTGTGTTCTGGCACTGTCTCTTCATCGGTCGCGGCGTCAATGGCACGTTGAGTGGCAGATTGTGCGATACGCAATCGGGATTCGAGTTGCTCAATGATTATTTGTCGAAGCTCAGGCTTATTCATACTATTGGGGTGCTTTTCTATAGGAGCTACAGAATAGAATTAGGTACAATCAGGTGCAAGACATTTGATTCATCAAGCGACGCTATCATGAATAGGCGCCCGCTTTAGCATCAATACGACACTTAATAACTCAGGTAGAACATAAATGATTGAGCAGAAACTAAAACAAGTATTCGGATTCGACTCACTGCGTAATGGACAAAAGCAAGTCATTGATAATGTTCTATCTGGTCACTCAACTGCGGCCATATTTCCTACAGGCTCAGGTAAATCTCTGTGTTATCAATTACCAGCATTAGAATTGCCGCACTTAACCTTAGTGATATCACCGCTGTTAGCCTTGATGAAAGACCAACTCGCTTTCCTGCACAGTAAAGGCATTAGCGCAGCTGCCATCGAATCAAGCCAAGACAGACAAACCACACAACAGGTCATGCAGTCGGTACGTAACGGTGACACAAAGATCCTCATGATCTCAGTTGAGCGCTTGAAGAACGAGCGCTTTCGTCAGTTTATCTCTCAAGTGCCGATCTCACTGCTTGTGGTCGATGAAGCGCACTGTATTTCAGAATGGGGACACAACTTCAGACCAGATTACCTGAAGCTTCCTCAATACCAGAAACAGCTCAATATTCCTCAAGTACTGTTACTGACAGCAACCGCGACGACATCTGTTATCCAAGATATGAAGTCGAAGTTTGAAATTGATGAGGAACGCGTTGTGGTTACGGGGTTCTATCGTCAAAACCTCGACCTGTCGATTCAACCTTGCGAACAAACCAGCAAGCTAGAAACCTTGAGCAATGTCGTCAACCAAGCTTCTCTCGCTCCGACTATTGTTTATGTCACCCTTCAACAAACAGCAGAGATGGTGGCTCAGCAACTTCGAAACGCTGGCGTTAATGCCGTGGCTTACCATGCGGGTCTTAAGCCTGAAAACCGAGATGCAATTCAACATCAATTCATGAATGATGAAGTGAGCTGTATCGTGGCAACCATTGCGTTTGGTATGGGCGTAGATAAGTCCAACATTCGCCGAGTGATTCACTTTGATTTACCAAAATCGATCGAGAACTACTCACAAGAGATCGGCAGAGCGGGACGAGATGGACAAGCTTCTGAGTGTATATTGCTCGCGAACAAACACGGCTTGAGCACACTAGAGAACTTTGTATTTGGCGATACTCCAGACAACATATCGATCCAGGCAGTATTAAAAGAGATCTACGAAAATCAAAACATTGGCGCTTCTGGTTGGAACCAATGGGAGATCATGCTTAACCAACTATCACGTGAATCCAACATTCGTCAGTTACCGCTAAAAACACTGCTGGTGTATCTCGAAATTGAAGGTGTGATTGAGCCGAAGTACAGCTACTTCGCAGACTACAAATTTAAGTTCATTCGCCCGAAACAGCAAATCACCGAACAGTTCCAAAGTGAACGTCGTCAATTTGTCGAAGCGATTTTCCAATGCTCTCCTCAGGCAAGAGTGTGGTGCCAAGTCGACTTCGATGCGCTTTGGACTCATTTCCAAGCTGATCGTCAGCGCGTGATTGCGGCTATCGACTACTTCAATGAACAAGGTTGGATTGAACTGGAAAGCAAGCAGATCACAGATGTCTATGCGATTCACAATACCTCAGAAGATATGATGCAGCTGTCAGAGCGTCTAACTGAGTTGTTTAAGGTAAAAGAGAACAGTGAAATCAATCGTCTTAATCAGATGCTGAGCTTCTTTGAAGCCGACACCTGCCTAAGCTCGCGCCTTGCAAGTTACTTTGCCGATGATAAGGCGCCAGCAAACTGCGGTCATTGCTCTGTATGTCGAGGAGAAGTGGCAATCTTACCAACCGTTGATGTTGAACCTGTCGATGATGAGACGGTGATGACATGGATACATGAGTTTATTTCGACTAGCCAACAACTGATTACCGACGAGGCAATTACTCGCTTCTTATGTGGAATCGCTACCCCGCTTTCAACCAAACTCAAAGCCAGCAAAATGGTTGGTTACGGCAAGCTAGAGCAGCAACCGTTCAGTGATACCTTAGCGCGAGTTAAACAGCTTCCTAGATAAGCCAACTTCCATACTTAGGTAAAAACCGATTAGGCTGTGAAGTCTAGTCGGTATTCAAATACCAACAACACTTTCAACAACATTTCTAAGCCGAACCTCTCAGAGCCTTTCCCTAAAAGAAACTCAACTGACGCATTTGGTCTTTGGGTTGCAGCATTACACTTAAACCAAGCAGACGTATCTCTCGCCCCTGTTGTCTTTTCAGTATTTCACTTAGCAGTTCTTTGAAGTGTTCACGATCTAAAGAGGCGTGGATATGTTCAATCGTGGTTTGCTGAAAGTCGGCGAACTTGAGTTTGATTCCCTGCTTGATGATCGCTTTAGTTGGGCTGGCTTTTTCTAAGCGAGTTTCGAGCTCAGGAAATAGCTTGTCTTCGATTACCTGCCAACATTCAGCGTAAGTTGAAATATTTTGAGTGAAGGTGCGCTCTACGCCTACCGATTTTCGCTCGCGCTCGATGATAACTTCTCGATCATCAATGCCATGACTGCGCTTCCAGAGTGATGCACCTTGACGGCCAAACTTGAGTAGGAGGTCTCGATAGTCAGACTCTTTAATATCCTTACAAGTAAAGAAACCTGCTTGATGCAGCTTTTCAATGCTCACCTTGCCGACACCGGGAATCTTTTCTAGTGGCAACTCATCAATCACTGATTGTACGTCTTGTGGAGGGATAACAAACTGACCATTGGGCTTATTCAGATCCGAGGCAACTTTGGCTAAGAACTTGATCGGGGCAATGCCAGCCGAAGCGGTCAGGTTGAGTTCATTCCAGATATCACGGCGAATCGACTCAGCAATAAGTGTTGCTGAACCATGACACTGCGTAGAATCGGTGACATCAAGAAACGCTTCATCTAAGGAAAGAGGCTCTATGACAGACGTGTATCGAGAGAAGATTTCACGGATCTTTTTAGATATCTCGACATAGACCGACATTCTTCCCGGCACAACCAATAGATTAGGACAAAGCTGTAGCGCTTTTCCGGTCGGCATTGCAGAGCGAACACCAAACTTGCGGGCTTCATAATTACATGTGCTCAAAACACCGCGTTGCTTCTCATGCCCACCAACAGCTAACGGGCGATTTCGGTAAGCTGGGTTATCACGCATTTCTACAGCCGCATAAAAACAATCCATATCGACATGAATTATTTTTCTTATTTTCTCTTCGCCTGCGCTACACATCTAGGAATGACTCGACCTTACAACTGTATCAATAAACAGTATAATCCAAATTTTATCAGATTTAAAACGATCTCGAGTCCAGCTAAAAAGGTTTCGCTTCAATAGTCATAAGCTCTTCTGATACTATTGTTAACGAGTATTTAGTCTATAAGTAGGGATCGCTTGTGAGTGAAAAAATACTAGTGGTGGAAGATAGCCGAGCATTCCGCAACTACCTGTACCAACAGCTTAAAAATAGCGGTTATGAGGTCGCACTTGCTGAATCTATTGCAGAAGCAAAAAACATCTTGGAACAAGAGACGGATTTCTTATGTGCCGTATTAGATTACTGCTTACCTGACGGGCAAGACGGTGAGATCATTGATCTCGTATTAGGCTATCAACAGAAAATAATTGTTCTTACCGGGATGTTCGACAATCAACTGCGAGAGCAAGTCCTAGCAAAAGGCGTTATTGACTACATACTTAAAGACAGTATGTCATCAGTAAGCTACCTACTCCCTCTGGTTCAAAGAATTTCGAATAATCGCCACCACAAAGCATTGGTTGTCGATGATTCAGCGGTTGTTCGCCGTTACATAGCTCAACTTCTAGAACACCAATATATCCAAACTATCCAAGCCGAAGACGGCGAACAAGCATTAAAGCTTCTTCATAACGATCCCGATATTACATTCGTTGTTACAGACCATGATATGCCGAACAAAGACGGTATAGCGATGATCCGTGAAATTCGACGCGATCACGATAGAAACCAGTTGGCTATTTTAGGGCTATCAGGTAGCGATGACCGCACCATGACAGCGCGATTCCTTAAAGCGGGTGCTAACGATTTCCTTTACAAGCCTTTTAACCAAGAAGAGTTTTTCTGCCGTATCCATCAACTGCTTGATATGAAAGAAGCGGCCAATGAGCTATTTCGACATGCCAACGAGGATGCTCTTACTGGCTTATGGAATCGTCGCTACCTGTTTAATCATCCTTGTAAGGGCTGCGATCAACGAAACATCGCGATGATGGATATCGACTTCTTTAAGAAAGTGAATGATACCTTTGGCCACGATGGTGGTGATGCCGTGCTGATCGATGTAGGGAAAATCATCAAAGATCATTTCAAAGACGATGTCGCTGTGCGCTTCGGTGGTGAAGAGTTTTGTATTCAGTCATGCGGTGCATTTGAGAGCTTTGTTGACAACTTAGAGTCCATGAGAGAAGCCATTGAAAGCCATGTTGTTGAGCATGACTCTCAAAGAATCAAGGTCAGTATTAGCATCGGCGTAACCGATTTAGACGCCAAGTTAGATGAGCAGATCAAAGCCGCTGATGAGCTTCTTTATACGGCAAAAGAGCAAGGTAGGAATCAGCTAGTGTTTGCGCGTAACAGCATGCAAATCGAACAATAGTCATTCGTTTTTGTTTCCATCGTTAATCTGCCAAGATAAATGACTAAGCCTCAAAACCAAAAAAGCTCAAGATGATAATCTTGAGCTTTTCAATTTAAGGGCATAGATAACTCTACCCCTTATGACTGTCACCCATTAAGCGATACGGTCTTTACTCCAAGCCGCTTCTTTTTGTTGGCGCTCAGCCAGCTTCTCTTCACGGTAAGCTTCACGTGCTTCACGCTTCTTACGCGCGTCGCAAGGTTCAGGGCAGTTACATACTTTATCAATACCAACAGCACCTAAGCCACCACAGCTACCTTTCACAACTTTCTTTTGGATAATGTAGCCAATTGACATCGCTGCGATTACTGCAAGAAAAACACCAAATGTAATCAGAAATGTATTCATAATTATCTCGCTTACCTTATTTACCTAAGTATGGCTTAAATGCTTCAGAAGCAATTTCTTTAAAGCCATCTGCTGTTTTTACCACCATGAACACTGGGATGTTATGCTGGTTTGCGACTTCCATTCCTTTTTCCTCACCTAAGACCATAAGGCCAGTAGATAAGCCGTCTGCAGTCATTGAAGACGGGTTTAAAACAGTCACAGAAACCACTTTATGATGAAGAGGCTTTCCTGTTTCTGGGTTGATGATGTGTGAGTAACGAACACCATCACGCTCAAAATAGTTGCGGTAGTCACCAGACGTTGCGATCGCCATATCACCAGGCTCGATGATCTCTTGGATGTTACGTTCGTCAATACTTGGCTTTTCGATGGCAATACGCCAGCCTACACTTTCACGGTTTAGGCCTTTCAAACGGATTTCACCGCCTACTTCTACCATGTAGTTGTGAATACCAATTGAATCAAGGTAATCGGCAACAACATCAACGCCCCAACCTTTTGCAATAGTTGACAGGTCGACATACAAATTAGGCAAGTCTTTAGTTAGCTTGTTGCCTTCAACGCTCAAGTGGTGAATACCAACCTTAGCTTTACGAGCAGCAAGTTCTTCATCTGATGGAACGACTTCCGGACGCGCTTCAGGACCAAAACCCCAAAGATTAACCAATGGGCCAACCGTAACATCCAACGCACCTTCAGTAAGACCGTTCAAACGAATGGCTTCTTTCACAACGATAGCAGTTTGTTCAGATACTTCGAATGCGTCCGCACCTTTGTGTTGATTGAAACGGCTCAGCTCTGAATCTTCACGGTAAGTCGACATTTGATCATTCACTTCTTCAAGTAGACGATCGATCTCAGTATGAACTTCATTAGATTCAGGAAATTCATCACCCTTGATATATTTAATATTGTAACTGGTACCCATTGTTGGGCCACTTAAATGCACTTGCTCTCTTGCCTGATCACAGCCCGCAAGAAAAATCAAAGAAGTTAATGCAACAAGCCAAATTCTCACTTGCTTACTCCTGTCTAATGTTAAGGATTTATATAAGGAAAAATAAGAGTAAAAAATAGGTATTTTGAATGCCTTACTCTTTCTTATATAAGCCAGTATGTTGTCAAAAATAGTCTTAGAAAAACAAATGGCTGACTCGTGAGAGTCAGCCATAATATCAATCACTTAAATGGATTAACCACCGAAGTCATCTAGTAGGATGTTTTCATCTTCTACACCAAGATCTTTCAGCATGCCGATAACAGCCGCGTTCATCATTGGTGGACCACACATGTAGTACTCACAGTCTTCAGGAGCTTCGTGATCCTTCAGGTAGTTTTCGTACAATACGTTATGGATGAAACCTGTGTAACCGTCCCAGTTGTCCTCTGGTTGAGGATCAGACAGAGCACAGTGCCACACGAAGTTCTCGTTTGCAGCCGCTAGGCCATCGAAATCTTCAATGTAGAACATCTCACGCTTAGAACGTGCACCGTACCAGTAAGACATCTTACGAGTAGAGTTAAGACGCTTAAGTTGGTCGAAGATATGTGAACGCATTGGCGCCATACCTGCACCACCACCGATGAATACCATTTCATTGTCTGTGTCTTTAGCAAAGAACTCACCAAATGGACCAGAAATAGTACATTTGTCGCCTTCTTTAAGAGACCAGATGTATGAAGACATCACACCAGGAGCTACGTCAGGGTTGTTTGGCGGCGGAGTTGCGATACGCACGTTAAGCTTGATGATGCCTTTCTCTTCTGGGTATGAAGCCATAGAGTAAGCACGGATCGAGTGCTCTTTAACGATAGACTCGTAACGGAACAAGTTGAACTTATCCCAGTCACCACGGTATTCCTCAGGAATATCGTAATCTGCGTATTTCACGTGATGTGGTTCAGCTTCAATCTGAATGTAACCACCCGCGCGGAACGGAACTTCTTCACCTTCAGGGATCGCTAGAGCAAGTTCTTTGATGAAAGTAGCTTCGTTGTTATTCGAGATAACAGTACATTCCCACTTTTTAACACCAAAGATATCTTCGTCTAGTTCAATCTCCATGTCAGTTTTCATAGCAACTTGACATGCAAGACGTTCACCTTCGCGAGCTTCACCTTTTGTGATGTGATCAAGTTCAGTTGGAAGGATGTCGCCACCACCAGACTTAACTTTTACACGACACTGACCACAAGAGCCACCGCCACCACAAGCAGAAGATACGAAGATACCAGCGCCAGCTAGGGCACCAAGTAGCTTGCTACCAGGTTGAGTAACGATCGCCTTTTCAGGGTCGCCGTTTACAGCAATAGTGATGTCACCTGATGGTACTAGCTTAGACTTAGCGAAAAGAATCACTAGTACTAGAGCCAATACAATAATGGTAAACATCGCTACGCCAAGAATAATGCTTTGCATTTGTTATTCCTTATTACTGGGTGCTTACCCTACAGTTGAACACCAGAGAAAGACATAAAGCCTAACGCCATCAGACCAACAGTAATGAACGTGATACCAAGGCCACGAAGACCTGGAGGTACGTCAGAGTACTTCATCTTCTCACGGATACCCGCAAGAGCAACGATAGCTAACATCCAACCCACACCAGAACCGAAGCCGTAAACAACAGATTCCGCAAAGTTGTAGTCACGAGTTACCATGAAAGATACACCACCAAAGATTGCACAGTTAACTGTGATCAGTGGAAGGAAGATACCTAGTGCGTTGTACAAAGGTGGGAAGAAACGGTCTAGAACCATCTCTAGGATTTGTACAAGTGCCGCGATAACACCGATGAATGCGATGAAGTTAAGGAAACTTAAATCGACACCTTCAACAAGCGCGTTTTCTTTCAGGATGTGTGTGTAAACAAGGTTGTTTACAGGAACAGCGATTGTAAGTACTACAACTACCGCAACACCAAGACCAAAAGAAGTTTTAACTTTCTTAGATACCGCTAGGAATGTACACATACCTAGGAAGAAAGAAAGCGCCATGTTTTCGATGAAAATCGATTTAACTAGCAGACTAATATAATGTTCCATGACTACCTTACCCCTTCGCTTCTACTTGTTCTGGTTTGAACACACGAATTGCCCAAATCAAGAAACCAATTAGGAAGAATGCAGAAGGTGCTAGAAGCATCAAGCCATTTGGCTGATACCAACCACCGTTGCTCACTAGAGGTAGTACTTCCATACCAAATAGTTTGCCAGAGCCTAGAAGCTCACGGAAGAAACCAACAGTGATAAGAACGAAACCGTAACCAAGACCGTTACCAAGACCATCGATTAGAGATGGGATTGGCGCAGACTTCATTGCGAATGCTTCAGCACGACCCATTACAATACAGTTAGTAATGATTAGGCCTACGAATACAGATAGCTGCTTAGAGATATCGTATAGGTATGCTTTAAGCACTTGGTCTACCACGATTACTAATGATGCGATGATTGCCATCTGAACGATGATACGCACACTGTTAGGAATGTGGTTACGGATCAAAGAAACGAAGAAGTTAGACAGAGCAGTAACGAACATTACCGCGATAGTCATAACAAATGCTGTTTCTAGCTTAGTGGTTACCGCAAGAGCAGAACACACACCAAGAACCTGTAGCGCGATTGGGTTGTTGTCCAACACCGGCGCTAAGATGCTCTTTTTAATTTCTTTTGCACTAGACATTAGTTCAGACCTCCGTCACGAACTTTTGCTAGGAACGGACCAAAGCCCATATCACCTAACCAGAAGTCAAATGTATGTTGAACACCAACGCTAGTCAGTGTTGCACCAGAAAGGCCATCTACACCGTGCTCAGAACCTTGAGGAGCGCCACCTTTAACAACCTGAATAGCAGGTTTGTGGTTTTCGTCGAATAATTTCTTACCAACGAATTGAGCGCGCCAAGTTGGGTTCTCAACTTCACCACCAAGTCCAGGAGTTTCACCTTGCTCGTAGTAAGTGATACCAGAAACTGTGTTGCCATCAGTTTCTACCGCAACGAATGCGTACATCATTGACCATAGACCGTTACCGTGAACAGGGATGATAACTTTAGAAGTTTCAGCGCCATCTTTCACAAGGTATACAGTACCTGTGTTAGCACGACGAATGATCTTAGCGATGTCATCTTCAGCTGAAAGCTTAATTGACTGAGCTGGATCTTTTGCCGCTTTACGTTGGTCGTATGCAGCAGCATCGCCGTCAACGAAATCACCAGTAGCGAAATCAACTAGACGAGGTTCAATGTTCTCTGCGTACAGTGCTGGAATGTTACCCGCAAGTTCAATGCCCGCAACTTCAAGGATCTTAGTTTGCTGATCCAGAACCGCGTTAGCTTGTTGCTTAGGTTTAAGAACAACTGCAGCTGTTGAAACGATGATTGAGCACACTAAGCTCAATGCGATAACAACAAACAGCGTCTTTTTAATGCTATCGTTATTACTTGCCATAGCGCGCTAGTCTCCGCTTAATGTTCTTCTCGATTACAACGTGGTCAAACAGAGGAGCAAATAGGTTTGCGAATAGAATCGCAAGCATCATGCCTTCTGGGTATGCAGGGTTAACTACACGGATCATTACACACATTGCGCCGATTAGGATGCCGTACCACCACTTACCTTTGTTGGTAAATGAAGCTGATACTGGGTCAGTCGCCATGAAGAACATACCGAACGCGAAGCCACCAAGAACTAGGTGCCAGTGCCAAGGCATGCTGAACATTGCGTTAGTATCAGAACCGATCACGTTAAACAGCGTAGACACAGCAATCATACCGATCATTACACCAGCAATGATACGCCATGAAGCGATACGCATGTATACGATCATCGCAGCACCGATCATAAGTGCTAGAGTCGATACTTCACCGATAGAACCTGGGATGTTACCAATGAATGCGTCCATCCAAGTGATTGCTTCACCAGATGTTACGTTCATTAGTGCGCTACCGCCGCCTTGAGCCCATTGGCTAAGAGCAGTTGCACCAGAGAAACCGTCTGCAGCAGTCCAAACTACGTCACCTGAAATCTGTGCAGGGTATGCAAAGAATAGGAACGCACGGCCAGCAAGTGCAGGGTTCAGGAAGTTACGACCCGTACCACCGAAGATCTCTTTAGCGACTACAACACCGAAGGTAATACCTAGTGCTGCTTGCCATAGAGGAAGTGTTGGCGGAACGATAAGCGCAAATAAGATAGAAGTAACAAAGAAGCCTTCGTTTACTTCGTGCTTACGCACCATACAGAACAGAACTTCCCAGAAACCACCAACGATGAATACCGTTGCGTAGATAGGTAGGAAGTATGTCGCACCAAGTAGCATCTTGCTGCCAACACCTGCATCGGCTCCTAAGGAGGCGCCAAGCATTTCGGTTAGCCAGTAGTGCCAGTTACCACTGATAACAGATGCTAGTTCAGCGCCTGCGTACATATGGTTAAGTGCTGCGATAGCTTGGCCACCCGCGTTGTACATACCCCAGAACATTGCTGGGAATACCGCGAACCAAACCATGATCATGATACGTTTTAAATCAACGCTATCACGAACGTGCGAGCTTTTCTTTGTAATAAGACCTGGCGTGTAGAACACTGTCGCTGCTGCTTCGTAAAGCGCAAACCACTTCTCGTGTTTACCACCTGGCTCAAAATGATGCTCGATGTCTTCAAGAAACTTTTTAAGGCCCATGAAAATTACCCTTCCTTCTCAATCGTATCTAGGCATTCACGAAGTAGTTGACCGTACTCGTACTTACCTGGACATACAAAGGTACACAATGCTACATCTTCTTCGTCTAGCTCTAGCGCACCAAGTGCTTGAGCACTATCAATGTCGCCTGCACATAGATCACGAAGCAGCAATGTAGGTTCCATATCTAGAGGCATTACGCGCTCGTAGTTACCAATTGGAACCATTGAGCGGTCACTACCGTTTGTCGTCGTTGTCATGTTGAACAACTGACCTTTAAACAGGTGACCAAGGAATGAACGAGTAACAGAGAACTTGTTCTTACCAGGCATAGCCCAGCCGAATAGCTCTTTATCACGACCTTCACGTAGAACAGAAACTTGCTGATGGTAACGACCAAGGAAAGCATGTGGACCTGTTGCTTCAGTACCCGTAAGTACAGAACCAGAAATCACACGAACTTCGCCTGGCATTAACTCGCTGTCTGTCAACTCTTCAAGGCTAGCACCAATTTGAGTACGAACTAGACGTGGGTTGTTAACCACTGGACCAGCCAGAGAAACAACACGCTCAGAGTAAATCTCACCAGTAAGGAAAAGCTTACCGAATGCGATAACATCTTGGTAGTTAATGCTCCACGCTACATTTTGTGCATTTACCGGATATAGGTAATGCATATGCGTGCCTGCAAGACCTGCAGGGTGTGGGCCATCAAAAACATGTTCTTCAACGTTAGACTGAGCTGAACGAGGTAAGCTAGTACCTTTTTTACAAACGTACACTTTACCGTTAGTCAGAGTTGAAAGAAGATCTAAACCAGCAACGAAAGCATCAGACTGCTCGTTAATGATTAATTCTGGCTCAGCTGCTAGTGGATTAGTATCCATAGCAGTAACGAAAATAGCCTGAGTTTCAGAATCAACTGCTGGAACCTTGCTGAACGGACGAGTTCGCAAAGCGGTCCATGCGCCAGACTCAACCAACTGAGCTTTAACCGTTTCACGGTCAAGACTTGTTAGTTGGTTAGCTTCATAGCTATTGAACGTGATTTGCTCATTACCTGCTACTTCAATCACTACTGATTGAAGAACACGCTTAGCACCACGGTTCACTTCAATAACTTTACCGCTTGCTGGAGAAGTAAATACAACACCTGGGTTCTTTTTATCTGCAAAAAGAACTTGGCCTTTCTTCACTTCATCACCAACGCGAGCATGCATCGTAGGACGCATACCAACGTACTCTTCGCCAAGCAAGGCGACTTTAGTGATGGACTTACCATCATTAATCACCTGGGATGGAGTTCCTGCGATAGGAAGATCCAAACCCTTCTTTATTGTAATCATACGCACTTGCACTACTTTATCGGGAAAAAGATTCTTTTAATTGCGTAAATTCGGGACGTTTTAAAATCGCCCTTAGACACGACATTACAGTGTCCGGTTTCGGTAGATTTGAAATACCAAAATCGCAACATTATCTTAATAAATTCATCACACTAATTATGTGAGATTTATCAGGTGCCGTATTCTAGCATTTTTTGACAACTTGATGCCATGACCAATAACTTGAATACGGCCTTTATTTGGTGAGATTTGAAGCATATGGACTCTCAAATATGTATAAATTTGACGAGCCGCACAGATAAATTGGCTTTTGAATCGTGTTTTAAACAAGAGATTAATACTCTGTCACAAACTAATATTTTACGAGTTATGTTGAAACACTGTTAATAAAAACATTACTCATTGTAGGTATTTTCAGCCGTTCGATTTACCATCAGTTTGAGTGATATAACAACGAAAAACAGATGAATTTGACGACAAAAAAGGCGGCATCGCCACCTCTTCTATATTCGTAAGCTTTCTTACTTACCGCCGCCCATACACATCGGGCTATCTGGCACGTTATCTAGCTGCTTCATCCATTCATCTTTTGTATAAGTGTGAATGGACAATGCATGAATATTGTTCGCCAGCTCTTCTGAAAGGGCTTTATTTACCGCTCGATGACGAGCAATAAGACGCAAACCTTCAAACACATCGCTGACAACAATCACTTTGAAATGACTCTCAGAACCAGCCGGAACATTGTGCATATAGCTCTCATTGACCACGTTTAAATGACTTGGTGAAAACTCATTGTGCAATTTTGTTTCGATAACTTCTTGGATCATTGTGATTCCTTAATAACGTATTGGCATTATCCGTGGGGTGAGTATAAACCCTAACAGGTCGAGTGTCTGAGTATTTCATAGCAAATGGCATAGGTTTGGTTGAGTTTTTTCTATCTTGTTCAGGCTGCATTTGAGACAATATCTTTGTTATTTCTTACATAAGTATCTCAAGCAATGAAAACCGAACTTACCCTTCACGACAGAACTTTGACCTTACATCGTTTCCCTAAACGTTCAAATGAAACCCTTCAAGCTTGGGATGCGGGCGACGAATACCTGATCAGTCATGTTGAAGAGATGAACCTTGAACCTGGTAAACACATCCTGATCATGAACGACAGCTTCGGTGCTCTATCGACTTGGTTCTCGAAAGACCATGATGTCACTATGATGAGCGACTCATTTATCTCTCACCGTGGTGCTCTGAAAAACTTACAGCGTAATCAAAGTAACCGAGTGAACTTCTTGAACACAATGGATGATATCCCACACGGTATCGATCTTGTGATCATGCAGCTGCCGAAAACAAATCGTCACCTAATCTGGCAATTGAGTCAGCTACGCCAAGCTTTGCCTGAAGGCTGCCAAGTGATCGGTGTCAACAAGGTAAAAGAGATTCACACTTCTACGCTTAACCTGTTCGAGAAGTACCTAGGCGAAACCAAAACATCACTAGCGAAGAAAAAACACCGCTTAGTATTCTCGTCTCCAAACTGCCAGCCAATTCAAACGGTAGAGCCTTTTGTTGAATGGGATGTGGACGGTGAAGATATCCGCCTGAAAAATTTACCAAATGTTTACTCAGGGGAAGCACTCGATCAAGGCGCTCGCTATATGCTAGAGCACATCCCTCAAGATCCTGAGCTGCGTCATATCATCGACCTAGGCTGTGGCAACGGTGTATTGAGTGTAAAAGCTGGGCAATTGAACCCACAAGCTCGTATCACTTGTGTGGATGAAAGCTTTATGGCAGTGGAATCAGCACGCCAAAACGTCAAGGATAACCTTGGTGAAGAAGGCAACTTCCAGTTCATCGCCAACAACTGTTTAGATGGCTTCAAGAAAAACAGCACCTACTTAGTGATGTGTAATCCTCCATTCCATCAGCAACAAGCGATTACGGATCACATTGCGTGGCAAATGTTCTGTGATGCAAAGCATGTTCTAAGCAATGGAGGCAAATTAATTGTTATTGGCAACCGACACCTCGGATACGATGTAAAACTAGCAAGACTATTTGGTGAAGCTAACGTTGAAACGCTTGAACTAAACCAAAAATTTGAGATATTACAAGCAACAAGAGAACCTGCGAATTTTAATAAATAAGCAGAAACGACTTCACAAGAATTTAAGATACCGAGCTTCTGGTGTGAATTTAGAAAGGATAAAGGAATGAAAAAACTGATTTTGGCTGCTTCTATTATGGCTTTGACAGCATGTTCAGCCCCTCAGCAAGAACAGATCAATGTAATGCCAGAAGCTTCACTAAGCTCAAGCAACCTTGTACAAGGTAAAACATACACACTAACCAGTAAAGATGTTCGTGCCGCTCAATATGTTGCATTGGTTGATAGTGGCCGTTCAAACATTCAGCCAATTCATGCTAAGCAAAACATGCGTATTTCTCTAGAAAACGCTGTGGCTCAACAGTTAGAGTCTCAAGGTTTTCGTGCAAGCGTAAACAGTGAAAACTCAATTGTTTTAGAAATTCAAGAAGCACTCGTTACCGTAGAACACACCATTATGGAAAACAAAATGGACGGTAAAGTAACGCTTGAAGTTACCGCTGAAACACCGGAAGGTAAGCTCGTTAAAACATTCAACGGTACTGCTACTCGCACAGGTGCATTAAGCGCTTCAAACGATGATATCGCGATGGTGCTTAACGATGTAATCAACTTGGTATTGAAAGAGATTGCCAATGACCAAGAGCTACAAACTTACATGAAGGAACGTTTCTAATGGGTCGCATTCTATCTTTTATTGCATTAATGCTAGTGAGCGTGAGCGTTTGGGCTGGTCCTAAAGTGAACGTAGAAACAACGTTAGGCGACTTCACTATCGAGCTTAACCAAGAGCAAGCACCAGTTAGTGCTGAGAACTTTTTAAAGTACGTTGCTGACGGCAGCTACGAAGGTACTATCTTCCACCGTGTTATTCCTGGCTTTATGGCGCAAGGTGGCGGCTTCGATCAAGAGATGAATCAACAAGCGACTTATGCTCCTATCAAAAATGAAGGCAGCAACGGCCTAAAGAATGATACAGCAACGATCGCTATGGCTCGCACTAATGCGCCAGATTCTGCAACTCGTCAGTTCTTCATTAACTTCTCTGATAATGATTTTTTGAACGCAAAAGGTGGTAACCCAGGTTACGCTGTATTCGGCAAAGTAACTGAAGGTTTTGATGTTGTACAAAAGATGGCAACAATTCCAACTAAACGAATGGGCCGCATGTCAGACATTCCAGTCGACCCAATCGTCATCACTAAAGTGACCCTTCTTAAGTAATCCAATGCAACGCCCTTATTTCTTAAGGGCGTTTTTCTATACAAGGACGCCCTATGTCATCAGGCACTCCCTCTCTTTCTTGGATGCAGACTTTTCGCAGCTACCTAGATAAACGCCTACTTTGGGTGTTTATGCTCGGCTGTTCGAGCGGCTTCCCATGGGTTCTTATTGGATCCAACATGTCTGGTTGGTTAAAAGATGCAGGTTTAACACGAGCAGCCATTGGCTACTTTGGTAGTGTGTTTGCCGTCTATGCGATTAACTTTCTATGGGCACCATTGGTAGACCGAGTAAAACTGCCGGTGCTTCACGCAATACTCGGCCAGCGCCGCAGTTGGATCTTTTTCTGCCAAACCATTGTTTTGATTGGCACCTTATTCATCGCAGGCGTCAATCCCGCAGAAAATTTGGCGTTTACCTCAATGTTGGCGCTCGCTATTGCTATTGCCTCAGCCACGCAAGATATCGCGATTGATGCATTTCGTATTGATACCTTCCCAAAATCCGAAGCATCAAAACTGCCGCAAGCTTCTGCAATGGCCGTCATTGGTTGGTGGACAGGGTATTCTCTACCAGGCTACCTTGCCTTTATTAATGCAGACTCAATCGGTTGGAATGGCGTGTATTACGGCATGGCAGGTGTCGTTGTTGTATTAATGCTGTTTACTCTTTTTGTCGGAGAGCCAAACACACAACGTGAAGCCCTACAAGAGCAAGCACAGCAGCGCCACAAGAAAGTGGTCGGCTCAAAGCTTGTCGCTTGGTTCAGTGTAACGGTAATTGAACCGTTTTATGATTTCTTCAAAAGAAACGGCGTTCAAGTTGCCATTACTCTATTGCTGTTTGTGTTCCTATTTAAGATAGGTGAAGCCTTCTTAGGTCGCATGTCGATCACCTTCTATAAAGAGATAGGTTTCAGTAACGAACAGATCGGTCACTACTCCAAGTTAATTGGCTGGGGAGCAACCATATTCTTCACTTTGGTAGGCAGTGTCTTCAATGTGAAATTTGGCATTGTACGCGGACTGATGATCGGTGGTGTGGCAATGGCAGCAAGTAATCTAATGTTTGCGTGGATCGCTCAGACAGGCCCGAGTGAAACCTTGTTCTTGGCAACCATTATTGTCGACAACTTCACAACTGCCTTTTCTACCGTTGCGTTTGTCTCTTTCCTAACGTTATTAACAGGCCAAGCGTTTTCGGCAACACAATACGCCTTACTCGCATCCTTAGGTAACTTCGGTCGCACCACACTAGCTTCCTTCAGCGGTGAGTTGGTTGATTACCTCAATGACTGGTCAACCTTCTTTATATTGACTGCTCTCATGGTGATACCAAGTTTGATCATGCTCTATTCGTTGCGCCACTTTTTCACAGATTTACTAGAAAAAGCCAAAACCAACCACGAATAAGAGAAAAAGAAGACAGAATAGAAAGAGGGTAGCTTCACGCTACCCTCTTTTACTTTGTCACTACTGATTTAGTAAACGCTAGTCTGTTGTATCACTCACAATAAGGTTGAAGCCTGTGCCAGCCGAATCGTCGATCGCCACAACTTGATACACCACGCCATCAGCCAAGGTCGCCTGTGCTGAATTAACAGCGATTGTTGATGGGTCACCTGCAACGGTAATCGTTACATAATAAGTTCCCGCTGCAACATAAATGCCATTCGCATAATCTTTGAATTTCACATCACTCAGCGCCGGAGTGCTACCAGAGATCCCCGCGTTTTCTGTTAAGTAGATATCCACCGATGCCGCAATTGGGTTAGCAGCGGCGTGGGTAATGTTTAACACCGCACTGGTCGCAACCGGACGACGGTTTTCAGGAACAACCAAAGGTTCCAAATTCAGTGGACTTACTGTCCCTACCGCATAGATGCTGTAATCCATGCCAGCAAATACAGCTAATCCATCAACATCAATAAATGTCGGAGACGTCGTTCCCGTTTCGTATATATCAATATCATAACTGCCTGCTGCTAAATCTAAGAAACCGCGAATTTCTTTAAACATTAAACCATCAAGAGGAGCAAACTTAGCAGAATTAACAAATACATCTACAGCTGGTGCGCCATCGACCAAATGCCCGACTCTCACTTCGGCAGTTTCTGACATGTCGTATATTAAAGAGGAACCGCTACCATCCATCACCATCAACTTAACTGGAGATGTACTGTTTGAGTCAGCTCTTGGCACAGCTGCAATCGTTAGCTCGCTACCTCCAGACAGAGTGATCTCTCCTGAATCAAACGCGATAGCACTACCAGTTACTGTTTCAAGTCTCACGCGATATTGACCAGCAGGAATATTGAGCACATCGGTAAAATCTTTATAAGCCAACGTCCCCAACGGTGCACCCAATGGATCGCTAGGACCTGTGACATACAAGTTTACATCGCCGACACCTGTCGCCGCATGGACTACTTGCACATCTAAACTTGAACTTGTTGCCGTGCCCGCAGCAGGACGAGTAACAACTAACGCCTCAACCGGGTTATTAGAACCATCAGCATCGCCGACCACCATCACGGTGTAATCTAGGTCTGGGCTCAGGTTAAATTGGCTTTGAGGTATGACGGTTGCGACGGCCTCTCCGGGAAGCTGAACGTCAACTTGCACTGAAGTCTGCCCTTCTGACACTGACACGTACCCAGACGCTTGAGCATAATCGACGCCAGTCCAACGAGCTTGACTGTTGACGATAACATTAGCCAAAGGTGCATCAGGTGATGCGTGAACGGCTTGAAGTTGTGTAGTAGGTTCATCGTCATCGTCACACCCAACAATGAACAGCGCTGATATTGCTACCGCTAGTAATGGTGAATATTTCATCGGTCTTCTCTCCAAAAAGTTAGACCAGTTCGTCACACAAAAGATAAGCTCAGTAAAAAATCTTTAAATACTCTCTCAGTATTTAGTGCAGTGAACTGTCTCAATAATATCTGTGATGGGAAAAGTAATAAGGCTGACATTCCAAATTACTCATCACATGAGTTGTTCATCAATTGATTCCCCCACCATTACGGAGCTGGTTAAAAATAGATCAAAGAGTGGATCTAACTGAGGAGAGATTTAGTCGTTTTCTGGGGGTAAATTACATAGAAAAGAATACTGTTGATTTTGATATGCATGTCACTCTAATTAGTAGAATCGTTTGCTTAGCGTAGTATTTCACCTATTTATCCACAAAATAATCAAATTTCACAAAATCAATAGAATTAGAGGTGCATCTAGATGCATTGCCACTTTAAAGTTCCATCATTTAGATCGTTAGTGTGATCAACCTCACCTTAATAATTGTAGTTTTCACTCTGTCTCACTTTTATTTGAGAACAAAATCGCTATTATGCTCGGCATTCGGACATCATAAACACGCACGGATTAGCGGGTTACTTATTTCAAACATAGAGAGTTCCATTATGCGTAAATCACTTTTAACTCTTGGCCTACTTGCAGCAACTTCTGCTCCTGTAATGGCAGCGGATTATTCTGACGGCGACATCCATAAGAACGATTACAAATGGATGCAATTCAACCTTATGGGTGCATTTGATGAGCTTCCAGGTGAATCATCACATGATTACCTAGAGATGGAATTTGGCGGTCGTTCAGGAATCTTCGACCTATATGGCTATGTTGATGTATTTAACCTACTTTCGGATCCAGGTAGCGATAAAGCAGACAGCCAAGCAAAAATGTTCATGAAGTTTGCTCCACGTATGTCTCTTGACGGACTAACAGGTAAAGACCTTTCATTTGGTCCAGTACAAGAGCTTTACGTTGCATCTGAAATCACGTGGGACGGCGTTAACACAACTGACACTACTTTTGGTGTTAACCAACAAAAAATCGGTCTAGGTTCTGACGTAATGGTTCCTTGGTTAGGCAAAATTGGCTTAAACCTTTACGGTACATACGATTCAAACATTAAAGACTGGAACGGTTTCCAAATCTCGACTAACTGGTTCAAACCATTCTACTTCTTTGAGAACGGTTCATTCATCTCTTACCAAGGTTACATTGATTGGCAATTTGCGATGGAAGACGAGTACAGCGCAGAAAGCAGCGGCGGCGCAATGTTTAACGGTATCTACTGGCACTCAGACCGTTATGCTGTAGGTTACGGTCTTAAAGCTTACGAAACTATTTACGGTCTAGAAGACGGTGGATTCGCAGGTAAAACTTCAGGTGTGAGCCACTACCTAGCAGTAACTTACAAGTTCTAATCAAACTTCTAAGAAAATTTCCAAAATGGCACCCTCGGGTGCCATTTTTTATTGCTTTCATTTAATGCCTCGCTATCCTTGCAGCATCACTTTCTTATCTTGGTATTGCTGTGAACATCACGATTGTTGGACCTGGAGCAATTGGCTCTTTATGGGCAATAAAACTACTTCAAGCTGGTCATAATGTCTCTTTGTGGAGCCGCTCCCCTGAAACCTCAATTGACCTATCACTTGATGAGCAAACTTCACTTCACTTCAGTAACAACAATATCGAAAAGCTATCAGCGAGTGACTTAGTGATTTTCACGGTCAAGGCTTGGCAAGTAAAAGAAGCCACCACTCCGTTACTTCAATATCTCGACCCTGATACCATTCTTATGTTCATGCACAACGGAATGGGAGCAGTAGATGAGATAGCCACTCAGATTGATGCTCACCCGATAGTATTGGCAACCACCACCCAAGCAGCATTCAAGCCCGACAAGAATAATGTTTGTCATAAAGGGTTAGGACAAACTCAACTGGGTGCTTTTAACCTCAAAGGTCAGCAATGCACTTTTTTGGTTGATGTGTTGGAACACGCCCTACCGACCGTGAATTGGAACCCAGAGATAACAGCCGCGCTTTGGACTAAGCTCGCCATCAACTGTGCTATCAACCCACTGACTGGGTTGAAACAAGTCAAGAATGGCGAACTTGCAGACCAAAAGTTTGGGGATACTTTAAGCTCTATCGTTGAAGAGCTCACAAAAGTTATGCAAGCCGAAGAGATCGCTTGTTCATTCGACGAATTAGAAGCCAGCGTCAAACAGGTAATCCAAGCCACAGCCCAGAACAACTCATCCATGAAGCAGGATATGTTTTACCAACGCAAGACAGAGATCGACTTCATCACTGGTCACCTAATAAAAACAGCGCTTAAGCATCAGATAAAAGTTCCCGTTAACCAAAAGCTGTTCGATCAGGTCAAAGAGCAAGAAAATAGCTGGAATCATCAAGATTAGTCAGCAACGGTTAACAAGTCGCGATAAAATAACAATACCGCTAAGCACAACGCTAGCACCAATTTCCAAGATTTTAGGTAAGAATAGATGCTTGATATCAATCACATCCGAGAGCAGTTTCCTGCGCTAGCACAAACCATCAATCAACAACCATTGATCTACTTAGACAGCGCGGCAACAACACAAAAACCTCAGGTAGTTATTGATGCCATTAGCCAATATTACTCCAAACAAAATGCCAATGTTCACCGTGGTAGTCATAGCTTAACGGCGAACGCGACCAGTCAATTTGAAGCGGCAAGAGATAAGATTGCTCAGTTTATTGGTGCAAGCTCTTCAAAAGAGGTCATCTGGACTCGTGGTGCCACCGAAGCACTTAACCTAATTGCTCAAACGTATGCAAGAAGCACGCTTCAACCTGGTGATGAGATCTTAGTGAGTGAGATGGAACATCACGCCAACATAGTGCCTTGGCAAATTGTGGCAGAACAAACCGGCGCTAAAGTCGTTAAAGTACCAATGACATCTGATTGCGAATTTGATCTACAAGCTTTTGATCATCTTCTTAATGATAAGACCAAGATTGTTGCCTTAGCTCAGATCACCAATGTCACAGGTTCTCGTCAGCCAATTGAACAAGTCATCGAAAAAGCTCACAAGATGAATGCGGTTGTGGTGGTTGATGGCGCACAAGGTATCGTTCATGAATCAATTGATGTTGCAGCTTTAGGCGCTGATTTCTACGTATTCTCTGGGCACAAGCTCTATGCTCCCGCCGGCATTGGTGTACTTTACGGCAAGCTTGAATTGCTCGAAGCGATGCCACCATGGCACGGTGGAGGTAAAATGGTTGAGCGAGTATCATTTTCTGGTACCACTTTTTCAGAATTACCGGGCAAGTTTGAAGCAGGCACGCCAAATGTTGCCGGAGCGATAGCATTAAGTACTGCAATAGAATGGTTAAGTGGTTTTACACAGCAAGATGTCGAAAATCATATCCACCAGCTACAGCACGAGACTTACCTTGCGCTCAGTAAACTGGATGACATTCAGATTTTGGGCTATCAACCCAACGCCAGTGTGATTACGTTTGTAATGGATGGCGTTCACCATCAAGATATAGCGACTCTACTGGATCAGCAAGGTATCGCAGTACGTGCAGGGCATCATTGTGCTCACCCATTGATGGATGCTCTTAATGTGAAAGGAACGGTTCGTATTTCATTTGGCATTTACAACAACATGGATGATGTTGAAAGGCTCGTAGCGGCGATAGAAAAAGCCGTTGATATGCTTTAGCCGAGTCACGAGCGAAATTATTTAGGGTTGGCGTTTAGCGTCAACCCTTTTTGTTTCTGTGTATCTAAGAGATGTTAAGCACTGAGCTCTTGGATTTGAGCAACAATCGCTTTTAAGCCGTTACCGCGAGATGGGCTTAGGTGAATGATTAGACCGATTTTTTCAAAGTAGCTGTCAATATCAAACCCTTGAATCTGCACTGATGTTTTTCCATCATACGCAGCCATCACTAATGCAATCAGACCGCGAACGATGCGAGCATCAGAGTCAGCACAAAAGTGCCAAACACCATCGATATTTTGAGAAACCAACCACACTTGGCTTTCACAACCAGAGACAATCACCTGCTCACTTTTCAGTTCATCAGGCATGTTAGGTAGTTTTTTTCCCCATTGAATCACTTGGCGATAACGGTCTTCCCAGCCGCTGAATGTCTGCATTTTCGCGACAATATCATCACTGGTAATTTCAGTGCCGAATGGAGAGCTTGGGAATGTGGTCATTTTAATATCCAGTCGATTATTAATTGAATAGAAGACGTTACTTAGCGTGCTTTTGAATCAGCTTTTCTACAATACGTGAAACAGCCACAAAACCAAACGTCGCCGTTACCACCGTTGCCGCACCAAAACCCGTCGCACAATCCATGCGCTTTGGACCTTCTGCTGTTGCTTTCGCAGCGCATACACTGCCGTCAGCTTGAGGATATTTCAGCTGTTCAGTTGAGAACACACAATCGATACCAAACTTACGTGCTGGATTCTTAGGGAAATTATGATGACGACGAAGGGTGTCTTTTAGCTTCTTCGCTAGCGGGTCTTGAATTGTCTTGGTCAGATCGGCCACTTTAATTTGCGTTGGGTCGATTTGACCACCAGCACCACCAGTAGTGATCACCTTAATTTTGTTGCTACGACAGTACGCCAGCAGCGAAGCCTTCGCTTTCATGCTATCAATAGCATCTAACACAAAGTCGAACTCTTTCGATAGGTATTCAGCCTGATTGTCTGGGCCGATAAAGTCATCAATCAGGTTAACTTTGCATTCAGGGTTAATCAGCTTGACGCGCTCTGCCATCACTTCGATTTTGCTCTTACCAACGGTACCCGACATAGCATGAATCTGACGGTTAATGTTGGTCACGCAAACGTCATCCATATCGATCAACGTCAGCTCACCTAAACCAGTACGAGCAAGCGCTTCAACCGCCCATGAACCTACACCGCCAATACCGATTACACACACGTGTGCTCCTCTAAGTATGTCGACTTCACTATTGCCATACAGGCGACGAGTGCCACCAAATCGTTGGTCATAGTTTTCTGAAGCTGGAGTGGTCAATTCACGCATTGTTGCCGCCAATTTATTTCTGAGAAAAAGAAAAGAGTGCGTTTTATACGCACTCTTGAATAAAAAGTCTAGGGGATTAACGATTCGCTTTCAATGCCCTATTTTATTGTCGCTTACTCAACCTTTTCAGGAGGCAAAGCCCAAGGAGCTTCGGTTGCGCTGCCATCTAACCCGAGCTTCCACACACGACCAAAATGCTTGTAATGACCCGCTTCAGTACCTGCTCGTGGGCCCATGCCATGGTAGAGATCCAAATGGTTTTGCTTAACCGCACCACCCGTATCTAAAACCAGTAACAATCTTAATTGGTGTGCTCCACTCCAAGTACCGTCGGCATTTAGCAGCGGTACTTCTGCAAGAATCGGCGTTCCCATTGGTAAGATAGAGCGATCACCCGCAACTGCGGCCATTGGTAACAGTGGGATGCCTGCGCTGCCCATTACCGATAAGTCATCTCTCGCGCTAAAGAATACGAAAGAAGGGTTTTGTTCAAGCAGTTCTTTGACAACTTCAGGCTCGTTCGCCAATACCCACTCTTTGATTGCTTTCAACGACATTTTTTCACGGGGAACCAAACCTCGTTCGATCAGCACACGGCCAATACTCACGTACGCCTTATTGTTCTTACCCGCGTAAGCGAAATACTGCAACGTGTCATCATCTCCGAAATGCACAAAGCCACTGCCTTGCACTTCCATCATAAATGGGTCGATTCGGTTAGCAGCGTAGCCAAGTTCAAGACCTTGACCTTCTAAAGCACCATTGTAGATCTCTTCACGAGTTGGACAATTTTTATCGCAGTCAGGAAGCCCATAAACAGGGAATCGATATTCTTCATTGGCTTCATGGCGCAACTCCATTACAGGAGAGAAGTAACCCGTGAACAAAACATTGCCTTGCTTATCGCCACCACCCAGTTGAGCAGTCTGAACGCCAAAGTTTGCTAGTTGGCTTGGATCACCGCTTTGCAGCGCCCACTCATTGAGTTGCTGATAAAGCGGCTCATAGATTTTCGCCATCGAAGGAGATTTAGATACCACCATCTCAGCTTGTTCAGCGAATGCGGTGTAGTCTCTTGGCTTATTGGATTCAACCTGATCGACCTTATTTAAGGTGCGAGGAAATTCATCATCAAGATGTTGTTGAGCAAGATCGGTGGGTTGAGCACAGCCAAATAGTAAAGAGGCGGCAACAAGGGGAAGCCATTTTTTAATCACAAGAGTCATCCTAAAAATTCTATGCATCGAGGATGACAAAAACAGTCAGATAACACAATCTTAGATTGTAAGAGTTTACAATAAGATAACCTACCGGACGGAGTTATCGATGTGACCTTTAAGGCGGAAGATAGGGTTATAGTGGCTGTCAGAATCGAGCACAATTTCTGTATTGTCAGAATTAGTCATGCGGTAGCGATAGGTCTTTTCACCGGCCTTATATTCGAAGTAGTGGCCATCAAAGTCAAAGTTCGTCGAGATAACAGACCCACGAACTGACACACCATTAGCATTCAGTACAAACTCATCTGTCGCATAATGTGCAACATCCTGCTCTATCCAAGTACCATATATTAGATGATCAGGCGTCGCCGCATCTTGCACTCGGGAAAGCACATCACCGAATAAAGAAACCACAGCAAATGAACCCACCAAGGCTAAAACCATTAAGCAGCGCTCAATGATCTTACGCTTCAACTTAGATTGATTGCGCTGATCTGCTTCACTGTAGAGGCCTTTGGTTATCTCATCGATTTTGTTCTTTGTAGCTGGAACTTGCTGCATTCGTTTACGACTCATAAGGATGCTATGCGCATTCTACACTGAGACAGTTTATATATTGAAGTCTAGATAAGAATAGTTTGCGCTTTATTCCAAAAAGGTGTTGTTTACATTTGAATTTAAATGCTAAATTAACGAATAAATAAACACAAATGGACTTGTTCTGTGAAATTAAGAAGTACAGCGCTAGTAAAAGGTTTCAGACAATCAACCCCTTACGTGAATGCTCACCGTGGCAAAACCATGGTCATTATGCTGGGAGGCGAAGCTGTTGCCGATAGAAACTTTGGTAACATTATTAGCGACATTGCCCTACTCCATAGTCTTGGCGTGAAGATTGTTCTCGTTCACGGGGCAAGACCACAGATCAACCAACTGTTAGAAAAACAAGATTGCCATACGCCTTATCACAAGAATATTAGAGTCACCGATGAATACTCTCTGGGTGTCGCTATGCAGGCAGCTGGCCAGCTACAACTAGCCATAACAGCTCGCCTTTCAATGAGCTTGAACAACACCCCTATGGCAGGCACTCAACTCAATGTGATGAGTGGTAACTTCATCACCGCGCAACCGCTAGGTGTCGATGATGGTACAGATTATTGCCACAGTGGTCGTATTCGTCGAATCGATATCGAAGGGATTAATCGCACACTTGACCAAGGTTCCATAGTCCTTCTTGGGCCCATAGCTAGCTCCGTGACTGGCGAAAGCTTTAACCTGCTTTCAGAAGAAGTCGCAACTCAGGTTGCTATTCGTTTAAAGGCCGACAAGCTGATTGGGTTCTGTTCCGAGCAAGGGGTAACAGATGAAAGCGGCAATGTACTCGCCGAACTCTTCCCTAAAGACGCCAAACAAATTCTAGAACGCTTAACAGAATCTCAAAAACCTGCCGAAGACATGAGCACAGGAACACTGCGCTTCTTGAAAGGTGCGATCTCGGCTTGTCGTGCCGGAGTCCCTCGTTGCCATCTAATCAGCTACAAAGTCGACGGCGCATTAATCCAAGAGCTGTTCTCTTTTGATGGTATTGGCACCCAAGTGGTCATGGCGAGTGCAGAGCAAGTAAGACAAGCTCAGATTGACGATATTGGTGGCATATTTGATCTCATTCGTCCTTTAGAAGAACAAGGCATCTTGGTTCGTCGTTCAAGAGAGCAATTAGAGCAGGAGATCCACCGCTTTACCATTATCGAAAAAGACGGACTGATCATTGGTTGCGCGGCGCTATACGCCTACCCGGAAGATCACATGGCAGAGATGGCGTGTGTTGCAATCCACCCTGATTATCGTGATGGAAATCGTGGGCAATTACTGCTGGATTACATGCGCCACCAATCAAAATCTCGCGATATCGACCAAATATTTGTCCTAACGACACACAGCCTTCATTGGTTTCGTGAACAAGGTTTTTACGAGATAGCAGTTGATGAGTTACCGATGGAAAAACAAGGGCTATACAACTATCAGAGAAACTCAAAGATCCTGGCGCTCAACGTATAAATAAAGTTTTTTGGAGCGGAATCTCACTTCAAAATAAAAATAATTGCAAACGTAATCGTTTTCTATATGAGATTTATTAACTATGCACTTTAACTCACACGCAAAATTGTATAGAATTTAGTCGCTTTAACAAAATAACAAATGTTTTTATTGGAATTACCATCTCGGTTGTCATATCACATGCATTGAGGTGGTCACTGCACGGATTGCTATACCCGTTGACGGTCAGCACGCTAACATTAGCTCTGCTCGTTAATATAAACAGCAAAAAGAGCAACATTGATATGAGAACCATTGTTTGTAACTCGCTGCAAAGTTTTTGGGATATGGCTGATAACCAATTCTTAGAAGGGCTAGACGTACACTGCGTGTTCCCTGTGAGCGAGAATCTAAAAGAGTTTATTTTGAATTGCCAAGCAAAATACAAGATAAACCACATATCGTTTACTCGAGCGTTTTTAGGCACTGATTCCTAGCACGCTCAAAGCAACCAGGGATGGTTGCTTTGTACATGTACCTCAATCACCTTTAGCTAGTTAAGCGGCTTCCTAAACCACTCACTCGCTCTGTTTTCACCTTAATCCCACGCTTTAATACATTAGTATCACTGAACATCATCAGTTGCTTCTTCGCTCGCGTAATACCTGTGTAGATAAGCTCTCGCGTTAAAATAGGGCTGAAATCCGGCGGCAAGATCATTAAGGTCAGATCAAATTCACTACCCTGAGATTTATGTATCGTCATCGCATAAGCGGTTTCATGATCCGGCACTCGGCTTGGTAACACCGCTTTTACGCTACCATCAGGCAACTCAAAATAGACCTTCAAGCGAGGTGATGAATCAGGTTGGCTTGAATCCGATTCAAGCATGCAGATACCAATATCACCATTGTATAAACCCAAGCCATGATCGTTACGCGTTACCATCACAGGTCGCCCGTGATACCACAATTCATCGTTGTGTGGATTCACTAAACGTCTTGCGGCAAGCGCTCTTTCAATACGATGGTTGAGACCTTTAACACCAAAATCACCTTCACGAATAGAGCACAACAGTCGGCATTGGCTAAACAAATCGAGTACCAATTTGGCTCTCGATTCTTGAGTTTCTAATTCTTCCAACGGCACGTTCATTCTATTGAGGTACGCACCATACTCATGAACCAAAGTACGTAGCATCAAGTTGTAGCTGTCACTCGATAGAGGATGATTTTCAATATCGCCAAACCCTTTGGCAAACACTTGGTCTACTTGATTCGCAGAGCCGTTATTGATTGCTTTTGCTAACTGTCCGATACCTGAACGTGCATCGAAACGATAACTCTTCTGCAGCATACACAAGCTATCTGCAATCTCCGGAGGATTAACGGCTCCCGCTTTTGCTTGTTGTGTATTGGCTATCGCATCAAAGCCTGTCATCTCCGCAATCAAGTTGCCTTGCACTGTGCTATAGCCTGTTGAATTAAATGAGCAGATATCACCTAACACCGCGCCCGCCTCAACAGAAGCGAGTTGGTCTTTATCACCCAACAAGATAAGCCTTGCGTGTTCAGGAAGTGCATCCACCAGCTTATACATCATCGATAAATCAACCATAGAGGCCTCATCCACCACCAAGATATCAAGGTGGAGTGGATTGCGTCGGTTATGTCTAAATTCAGCACGGTTAGGAATCGCGCCGAGTAATCTGTGTAAGGTACTCGATTCAGTTGGTATGTTGGCTTTCACTTCAGGCGCTAATGGCAACTGTTCAATCGCTTTACCAATCGACTCAGTTAAACGCGCCGCCGCTTTACCCGTTGGTGCCACTAGCTTAATCGTAGGTGTTTTTCCTTGGCTTAATGATTGCTCGACCATCGCCGACAATAACTTGGTTACTGTGGTCGTTTTACCAGTACCCGGCCCACCGGAAATCACCGCAAAGCGACGACTCAGCGCCACCGCTGCCGCCACTTTTTGCCAATTCAAACATGCCGATAACGGTACCAAGCTATCTAGGACATCTAAGTCTGTTACCTGCTTGGCTTGGATAATCGCTTGGTCGATTGCTCCCCAATCTAGAGCCTGCTCATTCACAATATCAAGATGATCACACACCAATTGTTGGCGTAACACCTGAGACGTTTGTTGGCTTGCTTCAGCCTTGGCTAAGGCGTTAAACAGGAAGTGATAGCTGCGTGCAAAGAGCTGATTGAGTGTTTCCGTCAGCGCCTTTTTCTGTTCAATATTGAACTCTACAGGCTTACTTAAACGGTTTAAGGTGTCAGCCAGTACAACCTCGTAGTTCCAGTAACGCTGTAAGTAGACACGCTGTCCATCAAACATCAGCGGCTTAACACAGTCATTGGTTGCTCCAACTAAATTGGACGATTGAAGTACCGCCAACCAATCAATACCTAACAGCTTTTGATTCAATTGCAGCGCCGTTTCACCATACAACCCAAGTAACTGGGCTAGATCTGCCGTTTGTGCAGGGCCTATCGTATGCTGCTGTATAAGCTGAGAACAAATGTGCCCTTTGCCTAATTCATGACTCACTACCCCCGCGAGAAAGCCGATTTCTTGAGAGTAACTCGTGGCTTGCTGAGCAATAAAACGGGCAAACTGATAATCCAACTGACGAATCGAACCTTTGTCCGCTAGGAACTTTAATACATCCATGAGCTGCTCAGGGATAAGTGAAACTGGCTTAACTGTGTTCGCAGCTTCTATGCTGGTATTAGTGGTCGTTGTTGTCATTATAGAAGCCCCATCTGTCCAGTTTCATTGTCATTCAATTGTGCTGAACGTCTGTCTATCACTTTACCGTCAATCAATTGATCCATTTCATCGAGCAAAGCCAATGTAGGTTTAGCCGAGAAAATACCTTGTTGAGATTGGCCGTCCATTCCTCTTAAAAACAAGTAATAAACCCCACCAAAATGTTGTTCATAACTGTAATCTGCAACGCGGCTGCGTAAGAAACGGTGCAGAGCCAACGCGTAGATTTGATATTGCAGATCGTAACGGTGGTCGGCCATCGCCGATTTCAATGCCTCACCATGGTAGACGGCAACGTCATCACCTAAATGGTTCGATTTCCAGTCGAGCACATAGTATTTACCTTGATGCTCGAACACCAAATCGATGAAGCCTTTCAACATGCCTTGCACGGTTTGGAAGCCTAAGTCACCCGCTTTGGCCGATAACGGATCGTGATATTGAATGGTTTGATTCAATTCAGATGCGGCCAACACTTCGATCGGCAACAAGAACTCCATTTCGACTAATCGTTGAGTCGAGTCTTTCTCACTTAGCTTTAGATTTTTGCCATCCAACGCGGTGTTCAGCACCGTATCAACCAGTTGTTGAAGCACAGGTAACCACTCTAGTTCGTATTGCTCCGACTCTAATAAGTGAGTGATTACTTGCGTGTTATGTTCACTGGTTGCTGGCTCAGTAAATTCAACATCCTCAAACAAGGTGTGCAAGAAGGTACCTGGGCGAGCGCCGCGAGGGAACGTGAATATAGAACGTTCAGGTTCAATCAGTTCCGACTCATCTTGTTCATCAGCCGAGTCAATATCGAAACCAGACACCTCAATGGTAGCGTCATGGCTCGCGCCGTGACTGCCTTGTTTTACAAGCCCTGAATAACTGGTGATACGCCAAGCTCGGTCAATTGAAGCTTTAAGTTCATTGGCCTGTAAGTCGTCACTCACTTGCTCTGTTTGCACAAAAACTTGTTCGTGAGCGGTTGGTGTTTCAGACAGCAATACGCTTGAATTCTTACCCTCAATCGCTGACAGAGCTTGATGTAACTCAGCGATGCCTTGCTCTTGTCCGTTTTGAACCAAGTAGCCCATGGCACTTAAGTGAACGCCGGTCGGCTCTTTGGTTGAACGCCCTTTACGTAAAGGAGCCATACCAATAAAACAGCCATAAACGGCACGAGTAAGCGCCACGTAAATCAAACGCAGGTCTTCCGCGAGTCGCTCTTTATCGGCTTGCGCCAAAGCACTGTCGCTACCGGTAATATCAAGCACTGTGGTATCTGATTCGTGATCGTAGAACTTGCCTTCACTCGCTTCACGGTAACTCGCGACAAACGGCAAAAATACGAGGTCATATTCCAAGCCTTTTGATTTGTGGATGGTAACGATTTGAACCAAGTTTCTCTCTGATTCAAGGCGTTGAATGTCGTCTTCACTGCCACCTAAACCATTTTGCGCATCTGATATCGCTTCTGCTAACCAACGTAACAAGCCATAGTCGCTGTCGAGTTCTTGCCTAGCTTGTTGCAGCAATTCGCCAATGTGCATCAAATCAGTGAGTGAGCGCTCACCATTTTCTTCTTCTAGTAAGCGTTCGGCGAGGTGCCTTTTACTGATCACGCTGCGAAGCATTGGTAATACGCCACGTTGCAACCACAACTTACGATATTCTCGGAATTCGTTAACGACGTTTTCCCAAACCACTTCATCGTTATTGAGTTCATCCAATGATGCGGCATCCAAAGCAAACAACTCCGACGCTAAACTCGCGCGCAATGCACGGTCGTTTTCAGGAGTCAGCACCGCTTGCAATAGGCGTTGAATATCTTGCGCGACCAAGCTGGTGAACACGCTATCTCGGTTAGACAAATACACGCTCGCAATGCCTTGTTCCGACAATGCATTTTTAATTAGACGCCCTTCACTGCCGGTTCGAACCAAGACAGCAATATCACCTGCATTCACGGCATGTTGTTTTTTACCGTTATCAAAATAGGCTTGCTGGTTTTGAGAAGCAGTCAGAATGGTTTGAATTTGACTCGCCGTCGCCTCGGCCATTGCCTTGTGGTATTCGCCTTTCGGTAAGGGCTTTTCTTCCGCCTCTTGCAGCCAAAAGGTGAGCGCGTGCTGAGTTTCACCATTCATCACCCATTGGCGTTTGTCGGCCGATGGGCTGGCTGCGACGGGCAAAAATGGAATATCTTGGTCGTAGATAAATGGGCTATCCGAATTCATAAACACTTGGTTTACCGCGCTGACCATATCCGCACTCGAACGCCAGTTAGTGCCTAACGTGTAGTGAGCACTAACTTGGTTTCTCGCTTTGATATAGGTAAAGATATCTGCGCCGCGAAAGCCATAGATAGCCTGCTTCGGGTCGCCGATCATAAACAAGCCACATTGCGGGTTATCTAGGTAGATTCGACTAAAAATACTGTATTGCAGCGGATCGGTATCTTGGAATTCATCGATCATCGCTACTGGGTATAAGGTGCGAATTCTCTCCACCAGCAGTGATTGCTCATCGACATCGATTGACGCGGATAACTGAGTCAACAAATCATCAAACGATAACCACTGCTTTTGTTGCTTAGCCTTGGCTAGCATAGTTCGACAATGGGTAATGGCATGCGCCAGCAATGGAGCTTTTAGATCTGCTGGAGAATTTAAGAAGTCCTCAATCGCTTCGAAAACGGCGTGCTGAGGCGCGGTGCCTTTGGGTGTTTTTTCAATTAGAGTGGCTTGTGAGAACTTCTCTAATTTATCTGGGAACTGGTAATCATGGGTGTCGCTCTGCGCCCATGCTGTTACCGCTTCTAGCCATGTTGGCAAAGACTTCTTGGTGTAGCTGCGCTTGTTCACATCTGAACCTGAAATCAAAGCCAAAAAGTCCGCTTCAGATTCACACCACAGCGCTTTAAGTTGCTTCACTTTGTCTAGGTTTTGATTGTGCAGAGTTTGTAAATCGCCCGACATTGCTTCGACGGTTAGCTTTAGTGGAGATCCCGTCAGATAACGATTTACGTCAGCTAATAACGAAGCGGGAGAACCCCAGATATTACGAACCTCACCAGCTAATTGATTCGGCAGCGGGTAGAACTGTTTACGCCAATAGTCGGCAACTACTTGTGCTTTCAGATGGCTTTCATCGGTCACAAATTCATTATCAAAACGGCTTCCAGACTCAAAAGCATTTTGAGTCAACATTCGCTGACAGAAACCGTGAATGGTGTATACCGCCGCTTCGTCCATTTGCCTTTCGGCATTAAGCAGTGTTTTCGCAGCGCCAGCGTGGTCTTCGATCTCTTGCAACAGAGGCGCAATCACTGGGTCATCACTTTGCCCGCGAGCAAACGCAATGCGCGCATCATGGATTCGTGCACGGATACGATCTCGCAGCTCTGCGGTTGCCGCTTCGGTAAAGGTCACTACCAGGATTTGATCTACGGTCAGTGGCTCATGGTGTCGGGTAGCTTCTGTAAGCTCACCTTGTGGTGCTACCGTGCCGTGCCCGAGCAGTAGGCGCAAGTACAAACCAGCGATGGTAAATGTTTTACCCGTACCCGCTGATGCTTCAATTAAACGCGCGCCATGAAGTGGAAACGTCATGGTATCGAGTGTCTGTGGAGCAATTACCTGAACACTGCTTGTGGTCGTCATGCCTTACTGCCTTCTGATAAATATGTTGTTACAAATGTGACCTAGCGTGGAAAACGTCATTCAATTTACGTCCTACGCTGATTTGTTAATAGTTAGTGCGATCTCTCTCACGGATCAATTCAGATCGCCTCGCTACTATGCGCCCACGAGTTCAGGAGCGCGTACGAGTTTTGTACTTTACGGCGTTACTTTGAACCACAGAATAATGGTCCCTCTGACCTGTGGCCGTACAGCGAACGCCCTACACTAATAATGATTTACTGGCGGCCACTTTATTTCCTGTACCTTGCTTCTGTTCACCTTGATTCCCTTCACCTGGAAAGTAAGAACCCCAAATGCTTACCAGCGACTCTCTTTCGTTTTTCATTAATTCAGCGCACACGCTACTGATCTTGTCGATCACAGCCACTTACTCCTGATCTTCCAGATCGGCAGCAGCCAACCTTGCCGCCTGTAACACAAGCGTTGAATACATACGCGACTCAGCCGCCAGCTCCTCGTCCCACTTAGGCCAAATACGCGAGATGTAGGTATCTCGACCCTCGCCCGTGAAAGCGAAGCTATCATTAAAAGTATCAGCCATTTTCTTGAGCGACTTCTCTTCATCATCGACCCATTTACCACGGCTAAAGCCCGCTTCAACGCCGGCCAAGGCGGTTTTCGGGAAATACGGCAGTGGTGCAGTCATACCTTGATAGAACAGTCGCACTAACTCAGCTAATAAACTCTTCGCCTGCTGCGCATCGCCGATAGGTTGTAGCGTTTGGTGAACCACGCCTTCTTTTCTGTCATAGCCAATAATATGAGTCGTTTTGCCGTGCCCCATCACCGCACAGCACAAGTGATCGACCCACGCAGCCAAGTAATCTTGCGAGCGAATTTTGCCACTACGGAAACGCACTAAACCCGATTGATAGTTTTGAGTCAGCCAACCCATCAAACGAACCGGTTTGCCCTCATCTAGTACGTCAAATTCAATATTTACCTCGAGATCTTGTTGTGGCTGCCCACTTACAAATCGAATCTCTTTGGCTAAGTCTTCTGCTTGAACGCGGTTGGTTTCAAATTCGATATCACCAAAAGCGCCAACCGGTAATCGACCTTGAGCTTTTTGCTCAGAGACAAACAAGCGAACCGCTTCATCCGCCCCTTCAGGATGATCGAGTAATACTTGAAGCAAAGCGTCTTTTAGTTGGAAACTTTCTAAACCATTAAGCACGAACGGTTCATCGTCTTCCATTACCGGAAGCGGGGGCTCAAACACCACTTTTAGGCGGCGATTAAAGAAGTATTGCACTGGCAAGCGCCAGAAACGCTGTAGCTCAACCAAATCCAATTCCAATGGATAGGTCGCACCAAGCAAATAGTCATCCAAGGCACGATTGAATTCACCACTGCGTTCACCGGAACGGTTAGCCGCAGGAAGCCATTCTTTGGCGTAACTCAGCACATGGCTTGAATCACCTTGAGTAAAGGCAGCCGGGCTAAATGGCGTCATGGTGTGTTCAAAACTGATCGCTTGAGTCAGCTTGATACCAGAATCATCACTTGGTAGCGCTTGGTCTTCACTTAGGCAGTAGTTCTGCTGGCAGTACTCAATCAACTCTGAAACCAATACCGACGGCACTCGCTCAGTATTATCTTGAATCGAACGGCCGACATAGCTTATGTACAAACATTCTTGCGCTGACAACATCGCCTCTAAGAATAGGTAGCGGTCATCATCACGACGAGAACGGTCTCCGGGACGAGTGCGCCCGTTCATCAAATCAAACCCTTCTGGTGGCATTGAGCGCGGGTAAACACCATCATTCATGCCTAATAGACAAACGGTTTTGAACGGAATAGAACGCATCGGCATCAGGGTACAGAAGTTAACTTGTCCCGCTAAGAAACGCTGACTAATACGCGCGCCCGACAGTTTATTATTCAAGTACTGATAGATAATGCTTGGCGATAGCTCTTGTTCGTACAAGGCATCATCAAGCTGTTCATTCAGTTGAGAAAGTGCATCGCGAATCGACTTAAGCACCACCTCACCTTCTAACTCAACCGCAAAGAAATCATCAATCATTTGCAGCAAGGTTTCACGCCACATGTCGATAGATTGCGTCTCAGCAAGGCGTTGACGGTAATGAGCAATGCGGTCAATAAAATGCGCTAACTTACCTGCAAGTTCGGCGTTAATGCCCTGAACTTCGTTATAAGCGGCAATTGGAGAGTGTTCAGTTTCAAACAAACCTGCAGAATCCGACATCGCATAGCCCAGTAGCATTCGCTGGATACCAAATAGCCAGGTATTTTGTTCAGTAGCAGGTAAGTCAAATTCAGTTGCGGTAGAAGAATCGACACCCCAACGGATACCCGCTTCTTCAACCCACTGCTTAGCTTGTTCAAATTGAAATTCATCAATACCGAAGCGTGCCATCATCGCTGGGATTTCTAATAACTCTAGAAGTTCAGAAGCTAAACAGCGCGTGTTTGGTAGCGCGACTAGCTGCATGAACGCCGTCAAAATTGGGCTCTCTTGATCTGCGGTTCTATCTGAGATTGAATATGGGATATAGCGCTCACCCGGGGCATTACCAAATACCGCCTGAATCGCAGGGCTGTAGGCATTGATATCTGCCACCATCACGATGATATCGCGTGGCTTTAGTGTCGGGTCAGCGTCAAACATTGCTAACAGCTGATCATGAAGAACTTCAACCTCACGCATTGGGCTGTGACAAGCATGTACAGTCAACGAGCGATCGCCCAGCTCAACCACTTGTTTGTGGTTGCTGGAGTCTAAAATTTCATCATTGCGATGCTCTTCCAATTCAAGGATATCTCTTTGAATTTGATGCAATAAGCCATCTCGCTCTACATCAATAAAAAATTGATACTCCTCAATATCTCCCTCAGAGAGCAAAAGTAAGTTATCTCGTCCTAATTTTCCCATCGAAGCTAATAAGTTATTTCCAATGGCATTATCAATATGTAGTTCATCATGCACTTCATATTTCCCCCCTTCCATTAGGGAAGACGAGCCAGCTGATGAGAGCATATTGTTAGACAAAGCGAGTTTTTTACGTTGCTTAGCCTCAAACCTTGCTAAATCTTTGAGGCTTTTGATGTCTCCCCAATAAGGCTTACTTGGGTTGGTAAACATCAGGTGGACATCAATCTGTTCGCCAAGCGCTTTCAAGGCATCCATGTAGCGAGGAGGCAGTGACGAAATACCAAATACAAACAAACGTTTCGGCAGGTGTTGTAACTGGCCTTGTTGATTAGCTAACGCTTCAATGAAGTCGTGATACAAGTTGCCACGGTGATACTTTGATTGGCCTTGAGAGAGCGTTTGCTCGTAGAGTGCCTTCCACAAAATTGGCTGCCAAGGGTGCTCTTGTTGCCCTTCACTATCAATCAATTCTGCAACGGGTTCTCCCGCTTCCCACATCGCCATCCACTCAGGTCGATACACCAAGTAACCATCGAAGATATCGGCAATTTTCTCTGCCAATTGATACAGCTTAGAGCCGTCTTCGTCGTTTTCAAGATAGCGCTGTAGAGGTAAGAAATCAGGGTGGTCAAGTTTCGCGGGTAACAAACTCATCAGCTTCCACGTCATCGCTTCTTTATTAAAAGCACTGCGTTTCGGTACATCAGGAAGCACTTGGGTAAACATATCCCAAATGAAGGTTGCTGGGAGAGGGAAATCGATATTTGCTGCTACACCAAACTCTTTGGCGAGTTCCATCTTAAGCCATTGAGACATACCAGGGCTCTGAACCAAGATCTGCTCTTTTTCGAAAGGATTGGCTAAAGGGTCACTTTTGATTAAGTGAACGAGAAGGATTTTTAAAGTATCAACTTTATTGGAATGATAAACAGTAAACAAAGTGCACTCACGCTAATCTTGCCACAATATACAGCCAGATTAGCATAAGTGCTGAGTTTGGATGAGGAATATAAGCTTATGAAATACCGAAAGCTTAAGCTTCGTTTATCTTTTGAACTATTGCCTCTTACAATCTACCCGCTACCGCGCCTAAAACACGATGAGGTTTGTAGTTCATGTAGTAACGAACAGCGACATAACCCACAACCAACGTAGCCACAATCAATTCAAGATACGCTAGGCCAAACACTTGATTGATGTAATGCGCTTCAATACCTTGTGCTTGCATCCACGCAGCCAGTTTAAACAAGGCTGTTGCACCAATCACGATTGGGAAGGTAAACGCTGCATAACCAGGGCTAAATGGAAGACGAAGTAGTTTGAAAAACGCCATATAGATAATGAACGTCATCAACACTGCAATACCAAATAGTAAACCAATGATCACAGGTGAAGGGCTAGCAGTAACGGTTAAGTAACCCGCCAAAGATAGGCTTGCCGGTGCTGCCATAATCGCAATCGTTGGTTTTGCAGCATCTGGCACTTCGTGAGAGAAGATCAAACGGTAAATCATCAGTGGTAGCATTACTGCGTAAACCAATAAGCCGAATACCAAAGTCGCGTTAGCTACTGGCTCTAAAACTGGATTACCAGAGAAAGAGACGTCAGCGACGATAATACCGATCGGTGGCACAAACCAGCTTGGCACCATGTGGTGAATCTCAAAGTTTTTAGCTCTGTGGTACAAAAAGCTCATTAGAAACACAACGTGCAAAGCCACAGAAGCTAACCACATAGCTTCTTGTAAGAATTGAGAGATTGGCGCCAAAGACGCTGACACCACCATGCACCCCATTGCAAATGTTGGTACCACACTGCCGACAACAGGGTGAGCAAGATCTTCACGAAGTAAATGACCGTGAATCAAAAATTTCACAGCTAAAACAAGAAGCAATACCGCTGCAATAGCTGCACTGATCCACTGGACTAAGCCTGGGGTGTGCAAAATACCTTGTGCGACTAAAACGCCATCCCAGCACCAGCCTAAGCTTGCGATTGCTAGTGCTAACCCTGCCATGGGTGTTGGAGCTCCTGTTAATCTATATTTAATACGTTGAATCATGTCAGCCTCTCTTAAACTTAATTCACTAAACTTGTGAACTCATCAGCTTGTTGAAGCCATAATACGCTTGCGCTTCGTTAAACAATATCCAATTATATATAACAAGTGTTCATCAATACTGAACAGAACCCGTTTTCACCAGCAGAGCAAAACTAGGAATCTGATGGCTAATATTTCAATTAAACAACTCAAAGTGTTTGTCACCATTACCCAGCATTCGACGCTTACCGCAGCATCAGAAGCGCTGTTTTTGTCTAAAGCTGCGGTCAGCATGGCACTAGGCGAAATGGAGAAACAACTCGGCCACTCTCTATTTGACCGGGTCAACAACCGATTAATTCTCAACCAAGAGGGACATAAGTTACTTCCTTTGGCTGATGAAATACTTCACCGAGCTGCGGGTATTGATGTTTTGTTCCGTGACGACCAGCCTTTAAGTGGCAATTTAAAGGTCGGCGCGAGTGACACGATTGGTAATCAGGTCGCACCGTTTATTTTGTCAGGTTTTCGTGAACGAACTCAGCACCAGGATCAAAGCTTGTTCATTTCAAACAGTGCACTGATCTGTCAAAAGTTGGTGGATTATGAACTTGATATCGCGCTAATTGAAGGAAAAACATTACACCCTGAACTCATTTCGAGTCAGTTTAGCAGCGATGAAATGTGTATTATTGTTAGTAATCAACATCCTCTCGTTTCAAAAGAAAAAGTAACTTTAAGCGATTTAGAAGGCAGCCATTGGATTCTACGTGAATCAGGCTCAGGGACTCGCGAGTTTTTCCTTCGTGCCGTCGCACCACGTATCGAACACTGGTATGAATCTTTTGAACTCAACACGACAGAGGCGATCATCAATTCGGTTTCTGCCAATCTTGGATTCGCGTGTTTATCACGATTGGCGGCGCAACGAGCGATTGATTCAGGCCGGGTGAAAGCGCTCGATGTGCCACTCGACATGAAACGACGTTTCTGGATGCTGGTACATAAAGACAAATACCAGAGCCCGCTGCTGAAATCTTTCATGAGTTATTGTGAAGACTGGGCTACACATCAAGATTGAGGCCGCATAGTTGGGGCTCCAACTGGACTTTTAACATCAGAAACTGTATAAAAAGCCAGTAAAATTTATCAAACTTAGAGGATTAACCATGGCTGTTATCGTCAAGTACGTGGTGGAACGCAACGGAGAAGAGAAAATGACTTTTACCTCTAAAGCCGAAGCTGACGCATACGACAAAATGCTGGATATGGCTGATGAGCTTTTTGAACTGTTAGGCAAAAGCGATTTAGTTGAAGATGAAGGCAAGCAAGAAGAACTTGCAATGTACCTAGCGAAGAACAAAGAAGAAGTTCTTTACGCATTAGGTGCTAAGCGTAAGCCAGCTCCGAAAAAAGCTAAGAAGCTTGAAGCTGTTGAAGACGCAGAAGAAGATGCAGCTTAACTAGCTGATACCTTTCTAAAAAACGTCAATGACGCCTCTAATCAGAGTTCGTTATTGGCGTTTTTTTATACTTTTCGAAATATAATGAAGCTTGTTTATAGTCGAAATCGCTCTAAACATTCGCTTGCACAAAAGTGTGATAAAGATCTAATCTATAGCCATCAGGTGATGGGGTTCCACCTAAGCTTTTGCTTCAACCGCCCGTTCTTTTCGAACAGTGCTAATGACTCCTACAGAATCGAAAACAGGTAATACTGTTGGATGTATCGCTATTCCTCCATTTTGAAATGGACTTAGTCTATTGAGACCAAGACCCATGACACCTTTGGATTATCGATACTCAAGATCTGTAGTGAATTAGCCGCACCTCTTCCAACACGTCCTGCTTTCTCAACGCCCTAGGTCTTAAATGGCTCTACAAGTGAGAAAACATTATGCACTACTCTTCAGAAATTCAATCAATGTGCCCTATTCAAAGGGGTGACCTTCACAATTCAGCTCCAATTCCAGTTGAAGGCGCAATGGTTAGCCCAAAAGATGTCATCGCTATTTCTGGCTTAAGCCACGGTGTTGGCACTTGTGCACCACAACAAGGTGCTGCAAAACTGACTCTTAACGTAAAAAACGGCATCATCGAAGAAGCACTAATCGAAACGATTGGTTGTTCAGGCATGACTCAATCAGCCGCGATGGCCGCTGAAATCCTCACCGGAAAAACTATCCTAGAAGCACTTAATACAGACTTAGTATGTGACGCTATTAACGTAGCCATGCGTGAAATCTTCCTGCAGTTTGTTTACGGTCGAACTCAATCAGCTTTCTCTGAAGGTGGTCTAGAAATTGGCGCTGCATTAGAAGACTTAGGTCAAACACAGCGCAGCCAAGTGGGTACCAGTTACTCAACCGCTGCAAAAGGCGTACGTTACCTAGAGCTTGCAGAAGGTTACGTGACCAAGCTTGCACTTGATGATCACAGCGAAGTGATTGGCTACGAATATCTCAACCTCGGCAAAATGATGAAGGCGATTAACCAAGGCGTGCCAGCGAATGAAGCGGCCGACCTTGCGACAGGGACCTATGGCCGCTTCGATGAAGCCGTGACCACTATTAACCCACGCCAACACTAATTGCCAATTTAGAGGAAAGATATGATGAACACTCAATTTAATGAATCAGTAACTCGCGTATTGGCAGAAATGAACTTCGACTCTTTGGAGCAAGCTGACCAATACTGTAAAGCCCACAACGTTGATCCAAAAGCGCTAGTGATGGATACCCAACCTATCGCTTTTGAAAGCGCTGCAGATGCTTATATCCTTGGCTCAGCACTGGCGTTATTTCGTAAAGCCACCAGCGCAGAACAAGCCGCTAATATTATTGGTGAAGGTCTTCAAGCATTCACCAAACCTGGCAGTGTTGCTGAACAACGCCAAGTTGGTATTGGACATGGCGCGCTAGCCGCTCGTCTTCTCAATGAAGAGAGCCACTGCTTCGCCTTCCTAGCGGGTCACGAATCTTTTGCTGCAGCAGAAGGTGCGATTAAAATTGCGCTAAACGTCAACAAATCACGCAAAAACCCATTGAAAGTGATCTTAAATGGCCTAGGTAAAGATGCGGCTTATCTTATCTCGCGCATCAACGGCTTCACTTACGTGCGCACTCAATACGATTACCAAACAGGTGAACTTGTTGAAACTGAACGTCGCCGTTTCTCACAAGGCCCTCGCGGCGACATCTTGTGTTACGGCGCTGATGATGTACGTGAAGGTGTGGCTATCATGCACAGAGAAGAAGTGGATGTCAGTATTACGGGTAACTCAACCAACCCTACTCGCTTCCAACACCCTGTAGCGGGTATCTACAAAGCAGAACGTACTCGCCAAGGTTTGCCATACTTCTCAGTAGCTTCAGGCGGCGGTACCGGTCGTACATTGCACCCGGACAACGTAGCCGCTGGCCCTGCGTCTTACGGCATGACAGATACCATGGGCAGAATGCACGCTGACGCTCAATTTGCAGGTAGCTCTTCTGTTCCAGCTCACGTCGCCATGATGGGCTTCATCGGCATGGGTAACAATCCAATGGTCGGTGCTACAGTTGCATTGGCTGTCGCTGTGAGTGAATCTCAAAACGCATAGCGCCAAAACGATCTCCACCGTCGGCCTGTTGTATAGAGGCAGTTGTGTCGAGCTTAATAATTGAGAAACTCGCAATAACGCGCGACCAAAACTCTACACCTATCACTAAAATCAAACAGCCAGCCTTATGCTGGCTGTTTTTTATTCACACTTGCTCTACTATCTATTTCTAATAATTATTTGTATCTAAGATTAAATACACTAGCCATTAGTATTTAACTGCATCTTTTCAAAGGAATAATATGAAAGAGCTCATCATTCATACCATTACCGTGTTCATGGGCTTTTTTGCCATCATGAACCCAATCGCTAATACGCCAATCTTTCTTGGATTAACCGGTGACAATGACAGGGAAACGGTCAAGTCCATCGCCTTCCGTTCAGTGTTTATCGCATTCGTCATCGTCAGTACGTTTGCACTCTCTGGCAAACTGATCTTTGACCTCTTTGGTATCACGCTTTACGCACTGCGTATCACGGGCGGTATTCTGGTCTTTTTGATTGGCTTTCACATGCTACAAGGCGACTCAACACACGCCAAAGCGAAAGAGAAGGTCAACTCAGATGCCCAACGAGACGCGGCGCTAAGTATCGCAGTTTCACCTTTAGCTATGCCAATACTGGCCGGCCCGGGCACCATTGCCACTGCGATGAACTTTGCCAGTACCGAGGGGATTTACGAGACCATCATCACCATCGTCGCCTTTGGTCTACTGTGTACTTTAACCTATGTATTATTTGTATTCGGCGAACGCTTCGTGAAAGCCGTTGGGCCAAGTGCACTGAATGTGATTACTCGAATGATGGGTTTGATACTAGCGGTAATCGGTATGCAGATGTTGATTGAAGGTATTGAACAAGCTCATAAGGCGCTGTTTGTTTAAGCTCAGACTACAAAAATCTAAAACAAAAATAGCCAGCGATTCGCTGGCTATTTTCTTTTACTGTTAATCTATACCCTTGTCTTTTAAGGCTTTGAATAACAATAAATAACGCTCCGACAAGTGCGGTATCAGTACTATTTATATTCCATCGTTGTTGTTTCAAACCCTAGTGGTTCTAGTACTTTCTTATGCTCAGCCCAAGAGATAAATGATTCAGCATCAGTATTACATATGTCACCTGAGCCTTCCGCACATGGTTTAATACCACCGTCATAGATGACGCTATACTTCTCGGTACTTCCATCGTATGACAAGTTGTTAACTTTGTAAGTTTTAAAACTATCGCCTGAAATAACTATGTCTTGACGATCTGTTGATGTTAATTGAGCATCGCCTAATACATTCCAACCATCACTACCGCTTGCATTATAGTTATTAACGATAACAGTGTAGTCAGCGGCATCGTTCATTGTCGCCCATACTGGGTTTACTTCTGTTCCAGTATTTACCTCTAGATTCGTAACTGTACCTGATACACCTTTCACATCTTCTGTAAACGTGTAACGCATACCCGATACATACGGGAACTTACCAGCATGAGCACCTTCAGCAAGCGTCGGCTCAATTGTGCTGTCAATAAGGTTTCGAATCACCTCGCCTTTCACTGTTAAAATCGACAGGTAGTTCGAGAATGGTAATAATTCTAGCGTAGCGTTACCTTCCCTGAAATCACCTGACGCGATATCCGTTCGAACACCACCAGCTCCCACCAAACCAATCTGGACATTTTTACCGGTAACAGTTGCTACCGACGCTTGATTTGCCCAATAAATCATACCTTGAGCTATCATAGGTGCAACATCAGAACCGTGCACATCTGTTCCAGCATCACCAGGACGACGCTCATGACTGATTTCAGTCGGTGCGGCTGCAACAACATCACCATATGCAGCTTCAAGAGCAGGCTTATAAGTCGCGTCGATACGGGTTCTTAAATCAACATCTTCATTTTTAATCGTGATTTTATCGTTATCATCAATAAACGAAGTTACATCATCTTTATCAGAGCTAACCATTTGATGTTCTCGATGAGAATCATGATAAAACTCATCATTTGATAATAAAGTATTATTCCCAACACATGATAGGAGGTTGCCATTTATATCAAATGCTACATCAACGTCTCCGATAGCTTCGGCATACTGACCAGCTTGAACCACACAAGTATTTTGTGCCTTATCTTTTTGCGGGATCATTTCGGCGTAAATACCATTATTACCTTGGTCAAGGTCGGTAAAATCACCAAGTAAAGTATGAGAATGACCGCCAACAATAATATCGATACCCGTTGTATTGGCAGCTAGATCCTTATCGGCAGCATTTCCTATATGTGATAGAACAATGATTTTATTCACACCCTTGGTTTTTAAATCATTTATAGTGGCTTGAGTTGCTGTAATTTGGTCACTAAATGTCACATCACCAGTCCCGGTAGCTATCGTTGGCATATCCCCCAAAACAACACCGATTACCGCAACAACTTTCTCATCATCACTTGCATCAGAAACAGAGGTAATTGCTCTTTTTTCTGAGCCTTCAAATGCAAACAGTTGATAAGGGTATAAATTATCTACATTACTTAAAGACTGATCTTTTGATGCATCCATATTATTTGCTAATATCGGAAAACTAACCGTATTGATGAACGATGCGAGCTTGTCGGTATCTAAGTCGAATTCATGGTTCCCAAGTACCATTGCATCTAACCCCATCTGGGACAATAAGTCTGCGTTTGCAGCACCTTCATTTAGCTTAAAGTAAGCGGTACCTTGCCATGCATCACCACCATGCAAGAATAACAAAGGTTCTTTGTCTGCTTTAGCCCCTGCTTTGATATCGTCAGCGGCTTTCAATAGGCGAGGATAGCCGCCAAATTCGTTATAAACCTTCTTGCCATCAGCACCCATAGTAAAACTGGATTTTACAGGATCAAAATTTGAGTGAGTGTCATTCACATGTGCTATGCGCAATGTCATATCGGGAACAATAATATCGTCACTGTCCGAGCCACAACCAACCATCGCTACGCCGATAGAGAGCACCAGTAAAGACTTAGTAAAATTCATAGAAGATCCTTTATTAATCGTTTTAATGTCGTTATGGCTGGAAATATACTTATATCCTTAAGTGTTTTAGTGATCGCTATCTTAATTACACAGCGGAAAAACTGAGTAATTACTCGGACTGTAGGCACAAGCGATTAATCAACAGAACTCGATTAATTCCGATACTAAACAGATATTTATAAAGAATTTGTGACTAGCTCTATTGATATAGCGAACAAGAGACTTCTTTCTAAGTGCAGATTTGGGATGAGAATGGAGCGGTGCAAAGCAGCTTAAGCAATGATCAATACAATAAGCTCAGAGAGTAATATCCGGATAATGAAAACTATCGCCAGAAAGACAAGCAATATCATTTTACAGACTTTATCCCGATACGCCCTTTCATAACGAGAGCGCTCTCTTTATGATGAACGCAATTAAATTAACTTTGCTAACGGCAGCGCTTGTTATTCGAGCCGCTGTTATGAAATAGCAAAATCAAGACTCAACACATGGAGATTCAACATGGCTTACTTTTCACTAGCCTTCGGTACGGCAACCAAAAACCGCGACAATAAAATCATTGAAGCGTTCTTCCCTAACCCACTTCTAAACCCAAGTGACGCTCTTGTTGCGGCTGTGGCTGAAGTATCAGGTTACACTGAAGGCAACCAAGCTATCGAAATCTCTGCTGCACAGAGCGCGGAACTAGCGAGAGCATTCGCAGCAAACGACGATGCAGCAAACGCATCTTTCGCAGAAAAAGCAGCAGCATCTGAGCAGCCACTTGTTCTTGTTGTTCTTGCGACTGACGAGAAGCCAGCATCGGTTGCTGAAGGCTTCCTAAAGCTTCAACTTATCTCTAACCGCCTAGTTCAACCGCACGGTACAGTACTGGACGGCATCTTCGGCCTACTGCACAACATCGCATGGACAAACGAAGGCCCAATCGATCTTCCTGAACTAGCTGAGCGTCAAATCGAAGCTCGCCTAGCTGGTCGTGCTCTATCTGTAGATTGCGTAGACAAGTTCCCTAAAATGGTGGATTACGTGGTACCAACAGGTATTCGTATTGCTGACACTTCTCGTGTTCGTCTTGGCGCACATGTGGGTGAAGGCACAACGGTTATGCACGAAGGTTTCATCAACTTCAATGCAGGTACAACTGGCGTAAGCATGGTTGAAGGTCGTATCTCTGCTGGTGTTGTTGTAGGTAACGGTTCAGACATCGGTGGCGGCGCTTCTATCATGGGTACGCTATCTGGTGGCGGTACTATGGTTATCTCTATCGGCGAAAACTGCCTACTAGGCGCAAATGCAGGTCTTGGCTTCCCAATGGGCGACCGCTGTACTGTTGAGTCTGGCCTATATGTGACTGCTGGTACGAAAGTTCGCATGCTAGATAAAGAAGGCAACGAAGTAGAAATCATCAAAGCGCGTGACCTAGCTGGCGTTTCTGATCTTCTGTTCCGTCGCAACTCGATCACTGGTCAAATTGAATGTCTAGCGAACAAGTCTGCTGTTGAACTGAACAGCGAGCTACACAGCAACAACTAATTTAAGCGCTAGATGCTAAATTACTAGATACTAAAAAATACGAAGCCGCTGGGGTTAACTCCAGCGGCTTTTCTTTTATTAGTCTCTAGCTGAAAGGGTTACGCTTTCTCTGCGGCTAGCTGTTCAAGCGCTTGAATAGAGGTCTCTGATACTAGCGTGCCATCCATGTAGTAGCTGACCTTATCGCCATCACGAACACCCGTCAGAACGGCTTTCTGGCCATCGTTGTAGGTGATGTCCATGCGAATGGTGTTCTCATCGATTTGTTGCATCTCACCCCATTCAATCTGGCGATTATTGAAACCAAGTGGCGCTTCTTTTAGTGAATCATCAAGGCTGTCGTTCACATCAATCATGGTGTCGACTTTGCTATCAAAGATGTGAGGCGCGCCTGTGAGTGGGTTTTTACCCGCCCAGAATTCGATTGAGTTAAAGACAATGTAATCGGCTGCGGTGGTTAGTGCGTAAACCGGAGCAAGCAAGAAGTTGACGCCTGCACGAGCGTAACGGTTATCTACCACCTCGACGTTGAACTTCATTAATTTCCCAGTAACCGCGTTACTACCTACACACCCAGCTAACGACATAACAATCGCTGCCACTGCAACGGCTTTTGTAATTGTTGTTTTCATAGATCCCTCTTATGCCACGATGATTGATTCAGTTTTTGCATAGCCGAACGAAGCTTTCCTTGCTCGAGTGCAAGAATTATTCGCCTAACAAATTGATTCCATAACATTTAGCGTAGTGGAGATTTTTAGAACAGCAAACTGCAAACCTCAATTGTTTCGCACCGGTTCCTAAATCTTAGGAAATAAAAAAGCGCAGACCTTTCGATCTGCGCTTTTCATTTTTGCATAACCTAGCCTAGATTAATGCGACCTGTAAGAAAGTGATTAACCTACATTCTTACGAGCGTTTTGGAACATACGCATCCAAGCGCCATTCTCGCCCCAACCTTCTGGAGACCAAGAGTTTGCAACCGTGCGGAATACACGCTCTGGGTGAGGCATCATGATTGTCACGCGGCCATCCGTCGTTGTTAAACCAGTGATAGCGTTTGGCGAACCGTTCGGGTTGTTCGGGTATTGCTGCGTTTGGTTACCGTTGTTATCAACGTAACGTAGGGCAACTGTACCTGAGTTTTCAATCGCGTTTAGGTGGTCGTTGTCACGCACTTCTACGCGACCTTCACCGTGAGAAACCGCAATTGGCATACGAGAACCTTCCATGCCATTGAAGAATACGGAATCAGACTTCTGAACTTCAACTAGGCTGAAACGAGCTTCAAAACGCTCAGATTCGTTGCGAACGAAACGTGGCCAGTACTCAGCTCCTGGGATAAGTTCACGTAAGTTAGAAAGCATCTGACAACCGTTACACACACCTAGTGAGAAGGTATCTTCACGCTTGAAGAAGTTTTCAAACTGGTCACGCGTCGAATCGTTAAACAGAACCGACTTCGCCCAACCTTCACCAGCGCCTAGTACGTCACCGTAAGAGAAGCCACCACAAGCCACAAGCCCGTTGTACTCTTCAAGAACCGCTTGACCCGTTAGGATGTCGCTCATGTGAATATCTGTCGCTTCGAAACCTGCACGGTCGAATGCTGCTGCCATTTCCACGTGAGAGTTAACACCCTGCTCACGTAGAATCGCCATCTTAGGCTTAGCGCCAGTGTTGATGAACGGTGCAGCGATATCTTCATTTACGTCGAAGCTTAGTTTCACGTTCAGACCTGGGTCTGAGTTGTCTTTCTTCGCTTCGTGCTCTTGGTCAGCACATGCTGGGTTATCACGTAGACCTTGCATCTTATGCGTTGTCTCAGCCCAGATAGTACGTAGTTCAGTACGGTTACGTTGGATTACAACGTCTGCGCCTGACTTAATCACTACCTCGTCAGATGCTTCAACAGAGCCAATTACGTGTGAACACGCTTCTAGGCCATTTGCTGCAAGAGTAGAAAGAACTGCGTCTAGGTCGTCGTTGCGAACTTGGATTACCGCACCTAGCTCTTCGTTGAATAGTGCTGCTAGTGTGTCTTCGCCTAGCGCTGCAATATCAGCGTTAACACCACAGTGACCTGCGAACGCCATTTCAGCTAGCGTTACGAATAGACCACCGTCGCCTTTATCGTGGTAAGCGACAACTTGGTCGTTAGCCACAAGTGCTTGAACGCCTTCGTAGAAACCTTTTAGTTGTGCTGCGTTGTCTACGTCTGCTGGCTTGTCACCAAGCTGCTTGTAAACTTGCGCTAGTGCTGTAGCACCCATACGGTTTTTGCCGTTACCTAAGTCGATAAGAACTAGGCTTGTATTACCCTTGTCAGTGCGAAGTTGAGGCGTAATCGTCTTACGAACATCTTCAACACGTGCGAACGCAGTGATAACAAGAGATAGCGGAGACGTTACTTCTTTCTGCTCGCCATTCTCTTCCCACTTAGTCTTCATCGACATTGAGTCTTTACCCACAGGGATAGTTAGACCTAGCGCTGGACATAGTTCTTCACCAACTGCTTTCACCGCTTCGTAAAGACCTGCATCTTCACCTGGGTGACCCGCTGGAGACATCCAGTTAGCCGACAGTTTAATGTGTTTGATATCGCCGATATTGGTCGCTGCGATGTTTGTGATTGCTTCACCAACCGCTAGACGAGCAGATGCGCCGAAGTCTAGTAGTGCCACTGGCGTACGCTCACCAAGAGACATCGCCTCACCGTGGTAAGAGTCGTAACTTGCCGCAGTTACAGCACAGTTAGCAACAGGAACCTGCCATGGGCCAACCATTTGGTCACGAGCCACAAGGCCAGTTACCGAGCGATCACCGATAGTGATAAGGAATGTTTTCTCAGCCACTGTTGGTAGACGAAGAACACGGTCAACCGCTTCGTTCATCTCGATACCAGAACGGTCAATCGCTGGGTTATTTGCTTTTAGCGTTTTCGCGTCACGGTGCATCTTAGGTGTTTTACCTAAAAGGATGTCCATTGGCATGTCGATTGGCGTGTTGTTGAAGTGTGAATCTTCAAGTTTAAGTTCACGCTCTTCCGTTGCTTTACCAACCACTGCGTAAGGTGCGCGTTCACGCTTACAAATAGCGTCGAACGTTGCCATGTCTTCGTCAGCAACCGCCATTACGTAACGCTCTTGAGATTCGTTACACCAGATCTCAAGTGGGCTCATGCCCGGCTCATCGTTTGGCACATCACGTAGGTTAAAGATACCACCACGCTCGCCATCGTCTACTAGCTCAGGAAGAGCATTAGAGATACCGCCAGCGCCCACATCGTGGATAAATGCGATTGGGTTCGCATCACCTAGCTGCCAACAACGGTCGATAACTTCCTGACAACGACGTTCCATTTCTGGGTTTTCACGTTGTACAGAAGCGAAGTCTAGATCTTCAGAAGAAGAACCCGAATCCATTGAAGATGCCGCACCGCCACCAAGGCCGATGTTCATCGCAGGACCACCAAGAACGATTAGGCTTGCACCTACTGGGATCTCTTTCTTCTGAACGTGCTCATCACGGATGTTACCAAGACCACCAGCTAGCATGATTGGTTTGTGGTAACCACGTACTTCTTCACCAGCGTGAGAGTTAACTTTCTCTTCGTAAGTACGGAAGTAACCTAGCAGGTTTGGACGACCAAATTCGTTGTTGAATGCTGCGCCGCCAAGAGGACCTTCAAGCATGATATCCAGAGCAGTAACGATACGGCTTGGCTTACCAAAGTCTGTTTCCCAAGGTTGAACGAAGTTCGGGATCTTAAGATTAGATACAGAGAACGCAACCAAACCAGCTTTTGGTTTACCACCAATACCAGTCGCGCCTTCATCACGGATTTCACCGCCTGAACCTGTCGATGCGCCCGGCCATGGAGAGATTGCCGTTGGGTGGTTGTGCGTTTCAACTTTCATCAAGATGTGTGTTTTTTCTTGGTGGTAGTTGTATTGGCGAGTTTCTGGATCTGGGAAGAAACGACCGACTTCAGAACCTGTCATTACCGCTGCATTATCTTTGTAAGCAGACAGAACGTGCTCTGGTGTCGTTTCAAAGGTGTTCTTAATCATCTTGAACAATGATTTTTCTTGCTTAACGCCATCGATAGTCCAATCAGCGTTAAAGATCTTGTGACGACAGTGCTCTGAGTTCGCTTGTGCAAACATCATTAGCTCGATGTCAGTCGGATTACGACCTAGCTTCTCAGTGAAGCTTTCAAGAAGGTAATCGATCTCATCTTCTGCAAGTGCAAGACCTAGGGTAACGTTTGCTTTTTCAAGCGCTTTACGTCCGCCAGTTAATAGGTCAACTTCCGCATAAGGAGCAGGCTCAGCAACCGTGAATAGTGCCGCCGCTGATTCGAAGTCAGTGAAAACCACTTCCATCATACGGTCGTGCAGAATCGCTTTCAGCTCAACAAGTTGAAGCTCAGAAAGTTCAGAAGAGGTTTCAATGTAGAAAGCAGTACCGCGCTCTAGACGTGACACTTTAGCCAGCCCGCAGTTGTGTGCGATATCTGTTGATTTTGAAGACCAAGGCGAGATAGTGCCCGGGCGTGGCGTTGCAAGCAGCAGTAAACCTTCAGGTTCATGCTCTTCAATCGTTGGACCGTAAGTCAGTAGCTTTTCTAGCTTCTCAACTTCAGACTCATCTAGGTCTGCCGTTAGATCAGCAAAGTGGGCAAACTCAGCGTAAATACCTGTTACAGGTAAGCTTAATTCACGACAAAGCTCTAAAAGCTTGTTAACACGAAACTCAGATAGAGCTGGGGAGCCACGCAAAATTCTCATGTGCTTACGTCTCTTATGCAGTTGATTAAGGTAGTATTGGAATAAATTCAGTGGGTTATAGGAACAACCTAACTGTTTTCTTCGAAGCTATTCCCGAAGGTTGCCAAACCTATGCCGATTCCACCTCTTCAATGCGAGCGCATTATAAAGCATTTCTTTTTGTGACGTAACACCAAAAGCAACCGTTTGCGTGATTTTTTTTATCTTTCTGCGTAAATGGTACTTTTGCTGCATTTATCACCACTTTTACAACTGTTTAATTAAACCTACTTTGCCAGCCTTGCGGGGTTTGGTATAAAGGGGCTTCCACTTTTCGAGATTTCATTTTGATGCCTAAATTTACGCTCATCTTTTCGTCTAAGTTCCTTCTGCTCGCCATCGCCCTCTTTGGGTTGGCTGGATGTCAGATTGAATCTGAACCTAAAAGTGTCCTTGAGCAGATACGAGATCGTGGCGTTCTTCGTGTCGGCACCCTCAATAACCAACTCTCTTATTACATCGGTCCTGATGGCCCTGCTGGCTTGGATTACGAATTAGCGCGTGAATTTGCGCAGGAGCTTGGTGTAAAGCTTGAGGTTAAACCCGCTTACCGTTTGTCTGGCCTGTTCCCTGCCCTGCAGAAAGGCGAAATCGATCTTATCGCAACCGGCTTAACGCAAAACAATAAACTGACACGCGCTTATCGTGCCGCACCTGCTTATTACTATGTAAGCCAACAGGTCGTATACAAAAAAGGCCAGTGGCGACCAAGAAATCTTGAACAACTGATCAATTTCGAGAATGAGCGTCAGGCTGAATTTGTAAAAGCGCAAACTGAATCAGAAGAGGCGGCGTCTACTGACACATTAACGCCATCTTTGGTTGTAGTGAAAGACTCACACTTTGAGCCAACACTAAAGCAGCTGCAAAAAACACACGATGACTTTATCTATGATGCGGTCGGCAATGCTGATATCAACGACCTGCTTAAAGAAGTCTCGACTGGGGAGCGCTTATTCACTGTGGCTGACTCAATTGAGCTGTCACTTGCACAACGTTTATACCCAGACGTAGCTTTGGCTTTTGAACTGACAGAAGACCAACCTATCTCTTGGTATTTGCAGAAGTCTGAAGATGAAAGCCTTTATGCTCTGTTGATTGAGTTCTTCGGTAACCTAAAACAGTCTGGTGAACTCGCTTCACTGGAAGAGAAATACATCGGCCACATCGGTACTTTTGACTATGTTGATACTCGTGCCTTTATCCGTGCACTGGACAGCAAGTTACCAAAATGGTCACCGCTGTTTCAGAAGTACTCGCAAGAGTTTGATTGGCGCTTGATTGCTGCATTGGCATACCAAGAGTCACACTGGAACCCTGTTGCGCGCTCGCCAACTGGTGTGCGAGGCATGATGATGCTAACACTGCCTACTGCTAAGAGTGTTGGTGTAACCAACCGTCTTGACCCGAAACAGTCGGTACAAGGTGGTGTTGAATACCTGCGTCGGATCGTGAACCGAGTGCCAGATTCAATCACACAACATGAAAAGATCTGGTTTGCCCTAGCCTCATACAACGTAGGTTACGGACACATGATGGATGCTCGACGCTTAACCAAAGCACAAGGCGGAGATCCTGATGCTTGGGGCGATGTAAAAGACCGATTGCCTCTATTGAGACAGAAGAAGTACTACAGTAAGACTCGTTATGGGTATGCTCGTGGTGATGAAGCAAGGAATTACGTTGAGAACATTCGCCGTTATTACCAGAGCATCATTGGCCATGTGAATAAGCGCAATAAAGAGCAAGAAGCGAGCCTTGAAGGTTTGGTGGTGATCCCGCCTTTAGAAACCTCAGGTGCTGAATCAAGCATTAGTGCTGCTCAATCGACAGTAAGCAGTTCGGAACCTTCGCAGTAGATACTAAAAGAGCAATGCCATTAAGCATTGCTCTTTTTTATTGTGTTTTTTATAACTGCGCGAAAAAGAACAAGCTCGACAAAAGGCCATGAAACTCGATGTGTCATATTGCAGTAACAATCGAACTTTATAACGGCACACCATAATCAAAAATTACGTTCTGTTGCACATCAGTGCTGGCTTTAGACTAGAACTGCTCTTCTATTTAAGCCAAGCGTGCGACAGGCCAAACAAACGAATAACACTATAATTAAATCGTTAGTCCAAACTAAAAAGTCAGACGACAAATAGGAAATCATTGAAATGATGAAGAAACTGAAATCGAAACGCCTTGATAAGACCGTTGCTGCAAACCGTCGTAAGCGTATGCTTTCAAATAATAAAAAGAAGATCATTTGGCGCAATCGCGCTTTCATGCAGATGATTGCTGAGTAAATGTAGTTACTCAGTCAGTTTGCTTGGCACTCTTGCGATTGAGAGTGCCGAAAGCACGCTGCTATTTCTTGTTGCTAGCCTTCATCTCTGCTTCTAAACGCTGCTCTTCCAACAGACGTTCTTGCTTTCGCTTCTCTTTTATCTCTTTTCGACGACGCTTGAAAAATGCCTGCAACTGCTCACGACACTCTTCCTCTAATAGCCCGTGCTCAACATCGGCATAGTGATAAGAAGCTTGGCTTTCAAACAAGTTCAACACCGTACCCGCCGCACCCGCTTTTAAATCAGGCGCACCAAACACAATGCGCTTTATTCGGCTATGTAACAAAGCCCCTGCACACATTGGGCAAGGCTCGAGCGTGACGTATAAAGTGGTATCGAGTAGACGGTAGTTTTCCAGAGCTTGACCTGCTTTACGCAAGGTTTCGATTTCTGCGTGTGCCGTGGCATCGTGGCTACCAATCGAACGGTTCCACCCTTCAGAGATAATCTCACCATCTTTGACCAACACGGCACCCACGGGAACTTCTCCCTCACTCTCAGCTTGCTTGGCCACCTCAATGGCGCGTCGCATGAAGATTTCATCTTGAGGGGTGAATTGATGGTCTGACAAAGGGAACTCCAAAAACAAAGGACAAAAACGAAAATAGGCATGCGGTGAAGCATACCTAATCTTCGTGATAATGAACAATAAAGAGATAATAGACAACAACAGACAATGAACAATAGCCGCTTGCTAGTTGGTTGAGTCGCTAGCTGTTGGCGTCTTCTATATCATTGGCTATTTGCGTCGCTTTGATGCTCACAATGCGATTGTTCTCAACAGAGATAATTTCAAACTGCCACTGCTGGTATTGAACAACTTCGCCGGCATCAGGTAAACGCCCGATTAACCAAGTCACAAGGCCATTCAACGTCTGGAAACTCTCGCTTTCGCCCTCAAGATCCGACAGCTCTAAACGGTTTTTCAGTTCACTGATAGGAATCAATCCATCCACCAGCAAACCATCTTCCACTTGCTCAGTCCAAAGATCGTTCGGGTTATTCGATAGCTCGCCAGCAATCGCCTCAAGAATATCGTAATGAGTCACAAGGCCTTGAACATCGCCATACTCGTCGACAATGAATGCCATCTCAGTACCCGACTCTTTAAAGTAGCCAAGTAAACGCAGAGCTTTCATCGATTCTGGAACATAGATCGGCGAGCGAGACAGCCCCATGATCACTTGAATGCTTAGATTACCCGCCTGATTCAGCAAGGCTTTGGCTGACACCGTACCGACCACTTTATTGAGGTGATCTTGGCACAATGGAAACACACTGTGCTTTGATGAACGCAATTGCTTAAAGATATTCTCGACAGGCTGATCGATATCCAGAAAATCGATGTCTCGACGCGGAGTCATCAATGAGCTCACAAGGCGATCATCAAGCTGCAAGATATTGCGAATCATCTCTTGTTCGCCGCGTTCAATCACACCCGATTCCGAGCCCTCTTTCACCAGTGCATGGATATCATCTTCAGTCACGCTATCTTCTTCACCGCCTCGCCCCATCAACTTAAGAATACCTTCCGTTGAAGCCGACAACGCAAATACAAACGGCGTCGCGATTTTAGATAGCCAGAAGATTGGCAGCGCGACTAACACAGCAATGTTTTCAGCTTGAGACTGAGCAAAACGCTTTGGTACCAACTCACCGACAACGATAGCGAAATAAGTAATACCCACCACCACAACCGCGGTAGACAAGATATTCGCTTGTGTTGGGTCTAATCCCCACAGTTCAAGTTGAACGGCCAATGGAGCCGATAGCGTCGCCTCACCCACAATACCGCTGAGCAGGCCTATTACCGTGATACCGATTTGAATGGTAGAGAGGAAGCGGGTTGGGTTTTCTTTGAGCTCAAGCGCAACCTGAGCGGAACGGTGTTTTTCGGCTAAGCGTTTTAACCGACTATTCTTTGCTGCTACCAATGCAATCTCTGACATGGCAAACAGACCATTTAAAACAATTAACCCTACTAAAAGCAGAATCTTCATGTGGCTTGGATTTCCTAAATTTACCGGCCAACAATTAGCCGTAATCCGGAGTATAAGCTGAGTGCCTTTACCTTGGATATAAAAAGTCTCAGATATAAAAAATAGCGAAAAAAAAGCCCGCACATTTCGGTGCGGGCTTAGCAATGAATAAAGCTTAATTTTGCTTAGTTCAATCTTACATTGTGTAAGTGTAAGGTGCTTGGATACCTAGTGGGATACCAAGAGCCCAGTAAGCTAGCAAGAAGATAGACCAACCGATTAGCATAGCAATCGAGAATGGCATCATTAGAGAAGCTAGAGTACCGATACCTGTGGACTTAACGTAGCGTTGACAGTAAACAACAACCAGTGGGAAGAACACCATTAGTGGAGAGATGATGTTAGACACTGAGTCACCTACACGGTAAGCCGCTTGAGATAGCTCAGGAGAGATACCCACAACCATTAGCATTGGAACTAGGATTGGACCGATAAGAGCCCACTTAGCTGAAGCAGAACCTACAAGCAGGTTCACTGAAGCTGTTAGTAGAATCATACCAACAACCGTTGCTTCACCAGGAAGGTCCATCGCTTTCAGGCCTTCAGCACCGTAAAGTGCCAGCATAGTACCGATGTTTGATTGACCGAATGCAGATAGGAACTGTGCACAGAAGAACGACATTACAATGTATGCGCCCATCGTTGCCATCGTCTCAGACATTGCTTTGATTACGTCATTGCTGTTCTTGAAAGTACCCGCTACACGGCCGTAGACGATACCTGGAATGATGAACAGGATGAAGATCAGAGGAACGATAGACTTCATTACTGGTGCAGAGAATGCTGTTAGCTCACCTTCAGGCGAACGAAGCGCTGAGTTTTCAGGAATAAGAGCCGCGATCAGCAGACCAATACCTGCAACCATAGCCCAACCTGCAAACTTGAATGCTTTAGATTCAATTGCAGTGAACGTACCAAGATCTGGTGCTGCTTCTGCATCTTCATCAACTGGCGTGTTAGCAAGGCGAGGCTCGATGATCTTCTCAGTTACGTACCAACCGATAGCAACAATAAGAACTGAAGATAGGCCAGTAAAGAAGATGTTCGCTAGAGGGTTAATCACGTATTCAGGGTCAAGAACGTTTGCCGCAGTTTGAGTGAAACCAGCTAGTAGCGGGTCAATACCTGAAGGAATGAAGTTCGCTGAGAAACCACCTGATACACCAGCAAACGCTGCTGCAATACCCGCTAGGGGGTGACGACCCGCAGCGTGGAAGATGATACCGCCAAGAGGGATTACTAGAACGTAACCTGCATCTGCTGCTGTGTGAGACACGATAGCAACAAGAATTAGCATTGGCGTTAGTAGCTTAGCTGGCGTGAAGTTAAGCATCTTCTTAAGGCCAGTCGTAATGAAGCCTGAAGAATCTGCAACGCCAACACCTAGCATAGCAACAAGTACGATGCCTAGAGGTGCGAAGCCTGTGAACGTAGTAACCATATTCGCTAGGAAGCTAGCAAGCGCTTCACCAGTAAGTAGGTTGTTAACTTCAAGAGCAGCACCCGTTTGAGGGTTGATGAGGTCGAATGAAAAGTTCGACAAAAGTGCAGATGCTACCCATACAATAACTAGAGCCCAGAAGAACAGGATTGCTGGATCTGGAATTTTGTTGCCGGCGCGTTCAATGAAGTTTAGAAAGCGGTCCATTCCACTGATTTTCTCAGTCGATGGTGCTTTTTTTACGGCTTGGTTACTCATTGTAACTCCATATGTGATGTTGTTTTGTTTAGGCCTAATATAAGTTTTGACCACGGCCTATTGGTACAGCACATATTCTATTAAAGTCGTTATTAAAAAGCACAAGATTCCATCTAATTTTCCATAAATGGAGACATATTTTGCAAAAATACCATACAACCACAACAATATAAAAACACAAAAAACACCATTCCATATACAGAGTTTTAACTAGCACGCAAACAATGTCCGAGGAGTGAAAATTATCAGTAAAAGGAGTGGCGTAAGCCTTGGCATGCAGTAAACGTTTGCTTAGGGGTCAGTCAAACTCACTGTATTTGGAGAGCATAGTTTCGAGATAAATACTTTGCGCGCGGTTCATACGATCTTGCCATGCAATTGTGACAACAATGTTTTTGAGGGCGCCAGATAAGGCTCCGCTCGCATTAGTGACTTCACATGTCATCGAATATACAGAACCAGATAAACCGGATAGGGGATCTGAACTCGCGATGTTGAGACAGTAACTCGACTGATTTAGTTCCTCAAAAGGAATAAGCCCTACCGCGCCACTAACATTGAGCGCGCGAGTTCGATAATGCTCCATCTGCCTTTCTGCAAAATGCAAAGCTTCGACACTCTGGAGCGCATGATCCGACTTTTGTTCCGCATACACCTGTAATTTAACCAGCGCTAACGACGCAACGCCAATCAGCAGAAAAGAGATAAGTACCTCTAGTAAACTGAAGCCAGAACTCTTAGAAATCATTCCACGAACCTCGCTGCCATTGGTACGTTGAAGGTGGGTCACTTGGGTTCGAATCCGCACGAAAATCCATGTCCATATCGCCCACTATGGTCGTCACTCCCGAGGGGGAATCAAAAATAAGACCACCAGAAGGTAAACCAGAGGCAAACTGAATCCCGACACTTTTTTTGACGACACTGGCCTCATCAATATCTTTGATAAAAGGCGCAAACACGTTATTAGCAGCGAGCGCATTCCAGAAACCATCGACTCGATTTTTCACGTGGCTCTTTTGATAATCGACCAAATGATAAATCACTCCGTTGTAAGCCATGGCTCCATTCAGGGCCAACACACCATCTTGCACAACCAACAGCTGTGACGGATTGATTGTGGCCGCAACCGCAGCGTTGATATGGCAGTTGCCTTCAATCCACAGCCCCTTGGTTTGCCCTGCAGTGAAGTGGTCCATGATCTCAGTGCCGCACTCAGTCGCATTCAATAGCTGAACATGTTTAAACAAATCCGTATCTTGTGATAAATCGACAATGTTTTGATCAGTTTTAGCAACACCAAAAAAGGTGTAAAACGGATTCATATTCGGATCTGGATTAAAGTCTTTTTGGAAAGGCGGTGGATTAGTACCTTGATAGTAATCAGGGGCATAGATTGAATGAGTGCTACCGGAAGCACCTTTCGGGATCTCCGTTTTATAATCACTATGGCATATACCATCAAAGCCAGAAAATGGACCATCAGCACTAGGATCGAGAACCTCTAACCCCAATGCCTGTCCTGAATTACTATGAGTTTCGTTATATTGATAGGTGAACAGGTCAGCAAAAGAGACACTGACACACTCATATTCATTGCCGCTAATTGGGTCTTCTTTTACTGTCGGCTTCAAGCTTAAGGTACCAATAAGCTCAATAGGCCCCGTCGACTGAATCGCCCCACTGCCGAACTGAGATCTTTCTTTTATTGTCTTAAAAAGTGACTGTGCGTTTGAGGATGACGTTACGATGTAAGCACTAGAAATTGCACTATCGGAGATCTCGATTTCTGGCTGATTTTGATAAGGAGAGCACCAATCTGCAAAATCCGCCGGGCGAGCACTCACGTCTTTGATATCAGCAATAGTCTTGTCTAATTCAAGTAAGTAAGAATAAGTACATTCTAACCCCCCTTCCGAACGCCAATGTTCTTGCCTGCCTTGAACCTCGTTTTGAGCAACTTTGATCTGATGAAAAACACTGCGATACGTGCCTAGCGTCACCAATAAAGCTCCAACTAAAAGAACCGATGTCACCAGCAAGGTCACCACGCCGCGCTGCTTTCTATATATCATCATTGCCAGTTCCTTTGTTTAACGGAAACCGAAACCGATTTGGAAACACCTGCGGTTGGAATTGAGGCTGTGATACTGATGTCAGTAAATGTGCTCTTGATAGAGTTCTGCTCTAATACTTGGGAATTAATGCTGAACTCATCAACATCAATGAGGTTGTCATCGAAAAGTGAGTAACATCCAGTAACCTCATGAAATGTAGGAATTGCCTCCGATACAGTGGTGCCCTTCTCACATATTTGTAGTTTGGTTCCATTTTTTCTGTAAACGATATTTCGATGATCTTTACTTGCGCTCGCCCCCTCTCGGAAGTAAATAAAACCAACGGCAACACCACCGCTCACTTGAATGGTATCCGTCGCGCCAGACAACTTGATTGAATAACCATTAGATCCATCGTAGCCCGCTCGTTGAATATCTTCTTTCATCACTTGCATTGTGCTGGTTAGGTTTTGTAGTAGCAGTAACTCGATACCTTTGTCTTTAGCTATTCTCTGACCGGTGATAAAAACACTGCCCATGATCGAGATCGCGAAGATACCAATCACAGACGCCACCATTAACTCAATCAATGATGTGCCTCGTTGCTTGCTAGGCGCAGCCACAATCGGCTTAACACGCATAATAGCCATACAGAGCGCTCGACTCGCCACAAACCTTAATTCGCCCTGGGGGACTAGATAACTTAATCAATAAACGGTCGGTTGAAGATGCATTAGGAGAAAGATAGATCGTGCCCCTGGCAGGTCTCCCCCTGACACTCTCAAAACTGATTCTCGCCCCCGTATAGTTGTGAGAAAACGACACATCTCGAAACGGTTGACCCGATAACATCACCAGCGTTTCGCCAGAGAGATCTTCGGTCGGCTTCAACAACAGACTCCATTCCCCTGTTGATTGCTCCTCATTTTTATCCATAGAAAAATGCACCCAAAGATCTTGATTCCTTTTAACCGATTCAGACTTGGCCTGAATAAGAAAGCCATTCAACTCTCCGGCGAGTCGCTGCATCTTGACGGTTTCAGTAACCGAACTAAAACTCGGGGCAGCCGCAGCTATCAGTATCGACAGCACCGATACCGTTACTAACAGCTCTAATAAAGTAAACCCGCGAGTCATTTCCCAAATTCCTATGTAATTCAGTGCGTAACCGTATTTAATCTTGCAGCGATGCTACCACCAGAGAAGAATGGACAGAGTTATGAAAGGAAACTACTCGCGATGATTCGAAGAAATATATGCAACAGCAACAACATAAGCATGAGAGGGATGACATTGATCGAGTTATTGCTGGCTGTGGTAATCGTGGGGATACTCGGTGCCATTGCCTATCCAAGTTATACCAACCATGTTACCAAGGCTCATCGAGTTACAGCGATGGCCGACATGACCAAAATACAACTGGAGATAGAAACCCTATACACGGGAAACTATGCGTCGGCAGCAGTGAATATTATTTCTGGAGGAACATGCTTGTTTTGTGATACCGATTCTAGCCGATACACGCTCGCTATCTCAGCAAGCAGCAGCACCTATTCAATTCAGGCTGAGCCGCATGCACCACAGACAAGTGATGACTGTTTAGATTCGACGACTGATTTTTTGGAATTGCACCACTCAGGTATCTCAGAGCCAGAAGCGTGTTGGAAATAATGAGGTAAGCCAATCAATCTCATGCGTTACCCTTTTACCCTTTCTACAGGCACAAAAAAGCCTGCACACTGGCAGGCTTTAAAATTTTCAAATCACTATCTAATTACTTAGTTAGGTCATCGAAGAAGTTTTTCACGCCGCTGAAGAAACCTTCAGATTTTGGCTTGTGCTTGCTTGCCGCTTCGCCACAACATGTTTCTTCGAATTCACGTAGTAGTTCTTTCTGACGAGAGCTTAGCTTAACTGGCGTTTCTACCACTAGCTTAACGATTAGGTCACCCACACCGCCGCCACGAACACCTTTCACGCCTTTGCCACGCATACGGAACATACGGCCCGTTTGTGTTTCTTCTGGCACTTTAAGGTTTACACGACCATCTAGTGTTGGAACTTCAACTTCACCGCCTAGAGCAGCCATAGAGAAGCTTACTGGAACTTCACAGTAAAGGTTGTTGCCGTCACGCTCAAAGATGTTGTGCTCTTTTACGTGTACTTGTACGTACAGGTCGCCAGCTGGAGCACCTTGCTCTCCCGCTTCGCCTTCGCCAGATAGGCGAATACGATCGCCAGTATCAACACCAGCAGGGATCTTAACGTTAAGTGTTTTCGTCTTCTGCTTGCGACCTTGACCATGACATGAGTTACATGGGTCTTTGATGATCTTGCCTTTACCGTTACACGTAGGACAAGTCTGTTGAACCGCAAAGAAACCTTGGCGCATTTGTACTTGGCCGTGGCCATGACAAGTGCCACACGTTTGTGCAGAAGAACCCGCTTTCGCGCCGCTGCCGTCACAAGTATCACACTCTACAAGTGTTGGTACTTCAATTTCTTTAGAAACACCACGAACCGCTTCTTCTAAAGAAAGTTCCATGTTGTAACGTAGATCTGAACCACGTTGTGCACGCTGTTGACCGCCACCACGACGACCACCGCCGAAGATGTCGCCAAATACGTCACCGAAGATATCGCCGAAGTCACCTTGGCCACCGCCGCCGAAACCGCCGCCGCCCATGCCGCCTTGTTCAAAAGCTGCGTGGCCGTATTGGTCGTAAGCTGCTTTCTTTTGAGAGTCAGTTAGGATCTCGTACGCTACTTTTACTTCTTTAAACTTATCTGCTGCGGTCTCGTCACCCTGGTTACGGTCCGGGTGGAATTTCATCGCTAAGCGTTTGTACGCTTTTTTAATATCGCGCTCTGATGCATCGCGGCTTACGCCTAATACTTCGTAAAAATCACGTTTTGACATGTTCTAGGTCACCAAAATAATTGCTACTACCGAATGATCACTTCAGTAGTCTGTGTATCAATCTAGATAAAAGTTCTGCCGGCTGAAACGCCGAATAAAGCTATTATCTAGATCGACAAGTCTAAATACAAATTTACGGGCGTGAGAGTTACCTCTGACGCCCGTATATTTAGAAATCGAAAAACGACTTTTCTAAGCTAAAACACGTTAGTTCAAGGAGAAGGCACGGAGCTTACGGATGTAAGTGAGTACCTTCGACGTAGAAATCACGTGTTATAGCGACGAAAAATTACTTTTTGTCGTCTTTAACTTCTTCAAACTCCGCGTCTACCACGTCGTCGTCTTGCTTAGGTTGTTCACCAGCGTCAGCACCAGCTTGTTCAGCTTGAGCTTTCTGTTGAGCAATTTCCATTAGCTTTTGAGCTGCTTGCATAAGTTCTTGAACTTTAGCGTCGATAGCTTCTTTGTCGTTACCAGACTTAACTTCTTCTAGTGCCGTGATAGCCGCTTCGATTTTAGCTTTCTCGTCTGCAGGTAGAGCTTCACCAGCTTCTTCTACTTGCTTCTTAGTGCCGTGAATCATTTGGTCAGCTTGGTTACGTGCAGTTACTAGCTCTTCGAACTTTTTGTCCGCTTCTTTGTTAGCTTCTGCTTCTTGTACCATTGCTTCGATCTCTTCCTCAGACAGGCCGCCTGATGCTTGGATAGTGATCTTCTGCTCTTTACCCGTCGCTTTATCTTTAGCAGATACGTTCAGGATACCATCAGCATCTAGGTCGAATGTTACTTCGATTTGTGGCATGCCACGTGGTGCTGGTTGGATACCTTCTAGGTTGAACTGACCAAGAGACTTGTTGTAAGTCGCTTGCTTACGCTCACCTTGAAGAACGTGGATAGTTACTGCGTTTTGGTTGTCTTCAGCTGTAGAGAACACTTGATCCGCTTTAGTAGGGATAGTTGTGTTTTTCTCGATAAGCTTAGTCATCACGCCGCCCATCGTTTCGATACCGAAAGATAGAGGAGTAACGTCTAGTAGTAGAACGTCTTTAACGTCACCAGCTAGTACACCACCTTGAACAGCAGCACCCATCGCAACAGCTTCGTCAGGGTTCACGTCTTTACGTGGCTCTTTACCGAAGAATTCAGTTACTTTAGCTTGAACCATAGGCATACGAGTTTGACCACCAACTAGGATAACGTCAGTGATTTCGCCTACAGATAGGTCAGCATCTGCTAGAGCAACTTTTAGTGGCTCAAGAGAACGTTGAACTAGGTCTTCAACTAGAGACTCAAGCTTCGCACGAGTCACTTTGATGTTCATGTGCTTAGGACCAGTCGCATCAGCAGTAACGTAAGGTAGGTTTACGTCAGTTTGAGTAGTAGAAGAAAGCTCGATTTTCGCTTTTTCTGCTGCTTCTTTAACACGCTGCATTGCTAGTGGATCAGCTTTAAGGTCGATACCTTGCTCTTTCTTGAACTCATCTACTAGGTAGTTGATCATGCGGTTATCGAAATCTTCACCACCAAGGTGAGTGTCACCGTTAGTTGAAAGAACTTCGAAAGTCTTCTCGCCTTCTACTTCATCGATTTCGATGATAGAGATATCGAATGTACCACCACCAAGGTCGTATACAGCGATAGTGCGATCACCACCTTGCTTATCTAGGCCGTAAGCTAGAGCAGCAGCAGTTGGTTCGTTGATGATACGTTTAACATCTAGACCTGCGATACGGCCAGCATCTTTAGTTGCTTGACGTTGAGCATCGTTGAAGTAAGCAGGAACAGTAACAACTGCGCCAGTTACTTCTTCGCCTAGGAAGTCTTCAGCTGTTTTCTTCATTTTCTTAAGAACTTCAGCAGATACTTGAGGAGCAGCCATTTTTTGGCCTTGCGCTTCAACCCATGCATCACCGTTATCAGCTTTAACAATGTTAAAAGGCATGATTTCGATATCGCGTTGAACTTCTTCATCTTCAAAACGACGACCGATTAGACGCTTAATTGCGTATAGCGTGTTTTGAGGGTTAGTAACTGCTTGACGTTTCGCAGGTTGACCAACTAGCGTCTCGCCGTCAGTGTATGCGATTACCGATGCTGTTGTGCGTTCGCCTTCAGCATTTTCTAGTACGCGTGGTTTGTCGCCGTCTAAAACAGCAACACAAGAGTTAGTAGTACCTAAATCAATACCAATGATTCGACCCATCAGGCTATCTCCGAAATATAATCTATATTAGTTTTTGCTATACCCACATATGTGGGGGGCGGTAATCAGGGATTCAACCCTAATACACAAAATTTAAGTGCAAATGTAATTTGCTTTCGTATGCACCATAGATAAGGGCTCACGAAGCCTTTTCAAGGGTGAAAAGGGATTTTTTTACATTTATTTTAATAAAAGGAATGATTAGGCACGAATACATATCATTACCGCCTATATAAGTCCCATAACTGGGTTTATTCACCCTCTACTATCCTTTTTTGTAGCAAAGTCTTATTTCTGTAAACTGACTCTCAAAGAGGCTCCCCTCACACAGCAATTCAGACTGCACTATCGTTTGTTGAGTAAAAATAGATAAGGTGACCTTCTCACTCAATAAAAAACGGAGCCACTTGGGCTCCGTTTATCTACTCAGGGTTTCAGCTCAGATTAAATCTATAGCGGAAAGAATCTCTGAATTAAGCTTCTGCTTTTTGTAACTCAGCTTCTTCATTAGCTTCAACGCCAATTTCGTTTTCAGATTTAGCAACGATAGTGTTCACCGCTGTATCACCAACTACGTTTGAAGAAGTACAGAACATGTCACAGATACGGTCAACAGCAGCAACGATTGCTAGACCTTCTGGTGGTAAACCTAGTTGGTGCAATAGAACACCTACCATCACAACACCGCCACCAGGAACACCACCAGCACCGATAGACAATAGCAGGATAGTTAGACCTAGAGTGAAGATATCAGCAGTGTTGATTGGCTGACCAAACGCGTTTGCTACGAACATAGTTGCTAGCGCGATGTAGATAGATACACCAGACATGTTCATTGTTGCACCTAGTGGTACACCGAAACCCGCTACTGACTTAGATACGTTTAGTTTGTCAGTTAGAGTGCGCATTGTTACTGGGATTGTTGCATTCGAACTTGCTGTAGATAGTGAGAATAGAACTTGCTCACGAGTTGCACGTAGGAACTGCTTTGGAGAAATACCTGTGAATGAACCCACCATCATTGGGTAGAAGAAGAAAATCCAGAACACAAGCATTGCAACCACAAGTGCCACATAGCCAGCAACTGACATTAGCGTGTCTGCATCCAGTGTTGCGCCCAGTTGAATCATCAGAGCAAATACACCGTAAGGCGCCAAGCTCATTACTAGGCCGATAAGCTTCATCATGATTTCGTTAGCCATCTTGAATGTCTTGATAGCTGGACCACCACGAGAATCAAGCGCTTGAATAGCAAGACCTGTCAAAATTGCCATGAAGATGATTTGTAGCATATCGCCGCTTGCGAAAGCTTCTACAGGGTTGCTAGGAACGATGTTAACAACAAGAGAGAAGATGTCTGGCGTTTCAGTTGTTGTAAGCGCAATTGTCTCAGAAACCGTACCGGCTAAATTCGCACCTGCACCTGGTTGGAAAATAAGACCAATCGTTAGCGCTGCTGAAATCGCGATGATGGTGTTAATAATGTAAAGACCAAAGGTTTTACCACCAAGACGACCAAATGAACGAATATCTTTTAGCTCAACAATACCGCAAACAATAGATACGTATACAAGAGGAACTACAAGCAATTTGATAAGTGATACGAACATACCACCAGCACCTTCGGCAGCACCAAGTAGATACGTATCAAAAATAGCAATACCGCTGAATAGGTACTGAATAGCAGTACCAATAAGTAGACCGGCGAACAAGCCTACAAAAATTTTACTTGAGAGCGATTTATCCATCGTTCTTCTCCAGTTTGTTGTGTTTAAAATTTATACTTTTATAGTTATATATGCGACCAAAATCGCTATATGGCAGTGGATTTTACATACAAAGATAACAATTAAAAGTATTTATTTACAAAAACATCACAAATGTGACATCAAAACATTTACTCAATCACAACAAGTTTCATAACACAAAACTCTAAATCGATGATCTGAATGAAATAAAAAGAACGACATTCTTAATGCGGTTTTGATGCTTATTTACGTGGGCTCTCAGGCTATAGACATAAAAAAAGAGAGGCATATGCCTCTCTTTTCATTTCACGTAAACCAGTGATTTATTTTGCCGCCACGACTTATTCAGTCAATGCGCCAGTCAATCAGTTGGTAACGTAATAAGTCATTACTTAGCAACCATAACCATCGCTGGGCGAACCACACGACCGTTTAGTTCGTAGCCTTTTTGCATCACAAACATAACCGTGTTTGATTCATGATCTGGGCTTTCTTGGATAGACATTGCTTGGTGGAATTCAGGGTTGAACGCTTCACCTTCAGGGTTGATCTCTTTAAGACCAAACTTAGCAACTGTATCTACGAACGTCTTGTGCGTTAGCTCAACACCTTCAAACAGTGGCTTAACCACTTCGTTTTCAGCGTCTGCCGCTTGCATTGCACGCTCTAGGTTGTCGATTACAGGAAGTAGACCTTCAGCAAACTTGTTCAAAGCGAATTTACGCGCTTTATCAATTTCTTGTTCGCTACGGCGACGCATGTTTTCAACTTCAGCTTTCGCGCGAAGAACAGAATCTTGCTGCTCTTTCACTTTAGATTCGCTAGAAAGCAGTGCAGCTTCCAGTTGAGCGATTTTTGCTTCCTGCTCATCAGCAGCGTCTTCATTCAGCTCAGCTTCTTCAACTTTCTCAGCTTCAGCGATGATCTGATCTAGCTCTTCTTCGGTTACTTTGTTTTCTTCGTTGCTCATGATATCTCCAGAATTCGTTTTCAATGCAAGTGACAGGCGTGTTTGCGCCCCAAATTGATATAAAACACTCGCATAGACGTTCAACTTGCCTTTATTATGGGGATGAAGAATTTTGATTCAAGCCTAATTCGTTTGGAAACGTTATGAAAAAGCCATTTGAAGTCATCGCCATTATTGGTAAACCTCGAGATCAGCAAGCAATTCAGACTCATAGAGAGCTCTATCAGTGGTTAAGTGCTGAGGGTTATCAAGTGTTTGTTGATGACAGACTCGCCACTATTTTAGACGACATCCCAAAAGAACATTTTTCTAGCCTGATTGAATTAGGTAAACGCGCCGATCTCGCCATTGTGGTCGGTGGCGACGGAAATATGCTCGGTGCCGCTCGAATCTTGTCACGTTTCGACATTTCAGTGATTGGTGTTAACCGAGGCAACCTTGGTTTCCTAACCGATCTCAACCCTGAAAACTTCCAGAGTGCGCTTACTGATGTTCTCAAAGGCGAGTTCATGGAAGAGGAACGCTTCCTGCTTGAAACGGAAATTCACCGTCACGGCCAAATAAAAAGCCATAATGCAGCACTAAACGAAGCGGTACTTCACCCAGGTCAAGTTGCACACATGATCGAGTTTGAAGTCTATATCGACGACAGCTTCGCTTTCTCGCAGCGTTCTGATGGTTTAATCGTGTCGACGCCAACAGGTTCTACCGCCTACTCACTTTCTGGTGGCGGCCCTATCCTGTCATCAAGCCTAAATGCGATCTCACTAGTACCAATGTTCCCACACACCCTTTCAAGTCGACCACTTGTGGTGGATGGCAAGCGTCGTATCAAGCTGATCGTATCGCCTGATAACCGCGGAACTCAGGAAGTGAGCTGTGATGGTCAAATCTCGCTGCCTGTTTCCCCTGGCGATGAGATCCACATTTACCAAAGCCCAAATGTACTCAAACTGATCCATCCTAAGGACTACAATTACTACCACGTTCTACGTAACAAACTAGGCTGGTCGAGTAAGCTGTTCTAAGTAAAAGTGAATAATTTTGAAAGGCTGACGACATTCGTCAGCCTTTTTTATTGCCGATTAAAAGCCCACCATCTCGTCTTTACGCCAATCCACCACATCGTCATTCCCAAGAGGAAGGAACGACCGAGTTGGGAATCTATAGCGGTTTCAGTGGTCTACAGACAAGCTTAATTCTGAGAGCTGTCGCAAAAAATTTTCACCTGCCGACTTTACTGTATAAAGAAACAGTATATACTGAGCTTATATACAGTATTGTTCAGTTATACAGGTAAATAAAAATGCTGGCTCATTTAAGTGTTAATAATTTCGCTATTGTTAAGTCTTTACAGCTAGAACTCTCTAAAGGCATGACAACAATCACCGGTGAAACTGGTGCGGGTAAATCTATCGCTATCGATGCTTTAGGCTTGTGCCTTGGAGGAAGATCCGATGCAGGAATGGTTCGACAAGGTGAAGAAAAAACCGAAGTCAGTGCCGCTTTTTTACTTGAGAACAATCTGCATGCAACCCGCTGGTTAGAAGACAACGAATTGCTTGATGGCAGTGAGTGCATCCTGCGCAGAACCATCTCAAAAGAAGGTCGTTCTCGTGCATTCATCAACGGTAGCCCTGTCCCTCTTTCACAATTGAAATCGCTAGGGCAACTATTGATCAACATTCATGGTCAACATGCGCATCACCAGTTGATGAAAAGCGATTACCAAATGGCCATGCTTGATCAATACGCAGGCCACTTGAACCTATTGAAATCAACACGTAATGCTTACCAAGCGTGGCGACAAGCGGATAACCACTTAAAAGAGTTACGTGAAAATAGCCAGCAAAACCAAGCTCAAAAACAACTTCTTGAATACCAAATCAAAGAGTTAAATGAGCTGTCTATTGGGGAGGAAGAATATGAAGACCTCGAACAAGAGCATAAGCGCCTCTCCAATAGCGGAGAACTGGCCACAACCTGTCAGCAAGCTATCGAGCTTATTTATGAAGGCGAAGAAGTTAATGCGCTTGGTATTCTGCAATCGGCCAATAACTCCTTAATTCAGTTAGCTGAGCTCGATGAAAGATTGGCCGAGTTACCGAACTTGCTTTCTGAAGCCATTATTCAGATTGAAGAAACCAACAACGAGTTAAGAACATACCTAGACAGCATTGATGTTGATCCCGGTCGTATGGCTTACGTTGAAGAACGCTTCTCAAAAGTGATGTCAATGTCTCGTAAACACCACGTGTTGCCAGAAGAGCTATATAAGCACCATCAAGATTTATTAGAACAAGTTGAAGCACTTGATTGCTCAGATGAAAAGTTGGAAGAATTAGCCAGCGAGGTAGAAAACCAATACCAATCGTTCGTGGCTAAATCAGAGAAGCTTCATAAATCTAGAACTCGTTACGCAAAAGAGCTCAACAAGCTGATCACGCAAAGCATGCACGAACTGAGCATGGAAAAAGCGCAGTTTGCCATTGAAGTGAACAACACCAACACACACCCTTCTCCATTGGGTATGGATAACGTGACCTTCATTGTTTCGACCAACCCAGGCCAGCCAATGCAGCCGATTGCGAAAGTGGCCTCTGGTGGTGAGTTATCACGAATCTCACTAGCGATTCAAGTAATCACAGCGCAAAAAGTGGATACACCAAGCCTGATTTTCGATGAAGTCGATGTGGGTATCAGTGGACCAACCGCTGCGGTTGTCGGAAAAATGCTTCGCAAGCTGGGCGAATCTACACAGGTGATGTGTGTGACTCACTTACCTCAAGTGGCAGGTTGCGGTCACCAACAGCTGTTTGTAGCGAAAAACACGAAATCGGGCAAAACAGAGACTCAAATGCACACGCTTGATGAGCAACAACGTGTTTCAGAGCTTGCTCGACTGCTTGGTGGCAGCCAAATTACCGAATCGACGCTTGCCAACGCAAAAGAGCTATTAATCGCAGCTTAGGTTACATATTCAGCAACTTTCTGATAATTTACCGAAAAGTCTTGGCAATTTTGCAACTTAATTCAAAATTGCCAGTCATAACAAGCTCAAAGCGCAAGGAGCTTTTTACTTCTTGCTGGAGCTTGTTTATTATCAGGCAGTATTTTAGCGAAGAAAGATCTCAAACTATGCGAATTAAAAAGTGGTTAGTTGCAGTTCCACTTGCACTAACAATGTTGACCGGTTGCTCTCTATTAGAGAAGTTGGTTTATCGAATTGACATCAATCAGGGTAACTATGTTGAACAAGAAGCTGTCGACCAGCTCAAGTTTGGCATGACAAAAACACAAGTTCGTTACGTTATGGGCTCACCTATGCTTATCGAAAATGGCTACCCAGATACGTGGTACTACATTTACCACCACCAGAAAGGTCACAACGACCCTATTCAGAAAAACCTTGTCGTAAACTTTGATGCTACGGGCACTCTAGTAACGATCAATGGTGATTTTGAAGCCAGTGATGAGTTCTTCGAAAGCCTTCGCTAGCTTTCCAGTCAACAAAACCCTCAGCCGATAAAGCTATCAGTCGACAAAGCAAGAATCGCAAAATCCTGCTCATATGAGCAGGCTTTTTAACATCTGCTAACAAATTAGCTGCTGTGTCTAACTAACAGGCACAAAAAAGCTCGCAGATGCGAGCTCTCTTCTAACTTAAATTTGTTTAGCATTACGATTTAGCTGCGGCCGCTTTTGCTTGTTCAGCACGCTTGCGACGAATCTCTTTTGGATCTGCCAATAGCGCACGGTAGATTTCGATACGGTCTTTATCACGAACCGTCGCATCAAGCTTCACGTTACGGCTGAATACACCAACCTTATTTTTCGCTAAGTCGATCTCTGGATACAATTCCAAAACACCAGACTGCGCAATGATCTCTTCAACGGTTGCGTGCTTGTTCACTACCAAAGTAAACACACGCTGTTCATGCGGAAGTGCAAACACAACCTCTACGTGGATCATATCCGATTCAATAGTCATGGCTTAGTAAACCTGTTTCGCGCGTTGAGTAAAAGCACTGACCATATTACTCGTCAGCTCATTGAAAATTTTACCAAATGCCATTTCAATCATTCGGCTAGAGAACTCAAACTCTAGCTTAAGTTCAACCTTACAAGCTTGCTCATCAAGCGGAGTAAAGTACCAACCACCCTGCAGCTTCTTGAACGGGCCGTCCACCAGCTCCATCAAAATCTCTGCACCATCCGCTAAACGGTTCGATGTAGTAAATGTTTTGCTGATACCAGCTTTAGAGACATCAACCGAAGCCACCATAGTTGAATCTGAAGATTCGATCACACGTGAACCAGAACACCCTGGCAAAAACTCATGATAACGAGCAACATCATTGACCAAGCTGAACATCTGGTCGGCACTAAACGACACTAATGCTGAACGAGTAACCTTTGGCATATAGACTCCTGTTAAAGACAGCGTTACATTAACACAAACTGCAATTTTAATTGTATTGGGCCAGAGCGCAAATAAAAAGGATTCCCCAACTAGGGCGCAATCCGTATAATGAGGCCATTATGGCAAAGAATAAATCAAAATCAAAAGCCGGTAGTAATACCATTGCGCTTAACAAGAAAGCTCGCCACGAATATTTCATCGATGATGAGATAGAAGCGGGGCTTGAGCTACAAGGCTGGGAAGTAAAATCCCTACGTGAAGGCAAAACCAATATCGCAGAAAGCTACGTTTACATCCGAGATGGCGAAGCATTCATCAGTGGTATGACGATTACTCCGCTAACTCAAGCGAGTACTCATATCGTGGCGAACCCAACACGTATTCGTAAACTCCTTATGTCGAGAAAAGAACTCGACAACCTTATCGGTCGTATTAACCGTGAAGGCATGACACTTGTCGCAACCGCACTTTACTGGTCTCGCTCTTGGGCGAAGATTAAAGTTGGCGTTGCGAAAGGTAAAAAGCTGCACGATAAACGTACTGATATGAAAGAAAAAGATTGGGCGAGAGATAAAGCACGAATTATGAAGAGTAATTTGCGTTAATTTTAAGCACTTAAACGCACAGTGCTAGACAGGGTAAGCTTTTCTGGTACTATGCAAATAACACTTGGGGCTGATTTAGGATTCGACAGGAATTTTGAAGTCTGAGGTGCATGCCGTGGGGCGGTTGGCCACGTTAAAAGCCGCAAAAAAATAGTCGCAAACGACGAAAACTACGCACTAGCAGCTTAATAACCTGCTCAGAGCTCTCTTACCCTAGCTTCCGCTCGTAAGACGGGGACCAATAAGAGATCAAACCCAAACTAGCTAGCGCGGATTCTCCCACCTGAGAGGAAAAGCGCGAATAACAATTCAGGTTAGCCTTTAACTAGCGTGTCGGTTCGCAGGTTGCTGGTGAAATTAAAGATCGACTAAGCATGTAGTACCAATGATGAATGATTTTTGGACGCGGGTTCAACTCCCGCCAGCTCCACCAAACGTTTGGTTCATGAGATGTCATGAATCCTCAAAAACCCGCATTCCCTCAAGGAATTGCGGGTTTTTTGTGTCTATACTATTCCATAACATTTCATAACATCTCTCAAACTTGGCACCAAAAGTGACACCAAGAAAAGAGCCAGTTTGAATCTTGGTGTTATTTATGCGATGAGGGATAGATTATGGCAAAACTCGTAAAGCCTCTTACAGACACAGAAATTAGAAACTCAAAACCGAAAGTTAAAGAGTATGTTCTGTACGATGGTAATAATCTCACTTTATCGATTAGACCTTCAGGAAAAAAAGTGTGGTTGTATACGTACAAACGACCGTTCACTAAAAAACGCACAAAGATCACCATTGGTCAGTATCCTACCATCACTCTCGCACAAGCAAGAAACAAACGTGAAGACTTTAACTCACTACTTTCATTAGATATTGACCCACTCGAACACAGACATGACCAGCAGCGTAAGGGAATTGAAGAGGCTGAAAACACACTTAAGTCTATAGCGAAGAAATGGATAGCAGTTAAAACATCTGAGGTTTCTAAAGATTATGCAAACGACATCTGGCGCTCACTAGAATTACATATATTCCCTGCTATCGGCAGTATGCCAATTGCGCGTCTTAAAGCTACTCACGCAATTTCCGCAATCAAGCCCATAGCTGCAAAAGGGAACTTAGAAACAGTCAAACGGGTATGCCAACGCATTAATGAGGTAATGTTTTACGCTGTCAATACAGGCGTAATTGAAGCAAACCCTTTAGCCAAAATCAGTGCTGCGTTTGCATCCCCCAAAAAGAAAAACATGCCTTCTATAAAGCCAGAAGAATTACCCTCCTTCATGCGTGCCCTCTCTCGAGCAAGTATTAGCCATATAACTAGATGTATGATTGAGTGGCAGCTTCACACAATTACTAGGCCGAATGAAACGGCTGGTGCTCGGTGGGAGGAAATTGATTGGGACGAAAAGCTTTGGAAAATCCCAGCTTCACGGATGAAAGGTAAGGAAAGTAAAAAGCGTGAGCATTACATTCCGCTCACACTGCAAACTTTAAACCTACTCTCTGAGTTAAAAGAAATTAGTGGCCATAGAGAATTTATTTTCCCAGGGGATAGAAATCCTAACACCCATGCTAATAGTCAAACAGCCAATCAAGCGATAAAGAGAATGGGCTATGGGGGGATTTTGGTATCTCATGGACTTCGCTCAATTGCAAGTACAACCCTGAATGAGCAAGGGTTTGATCCTTTTGTAATTGAGTCCGCATTAGCACATGTCGACCCAAATGAGGTGCGAAGGGCCTACAATAGGGCTACTTACTTAGAAAAGCGCAGAGAGCTAATGGCTTGGTGGAGCCAGCATATAGACAAGGCTTTGTATTCACCTCGCCACTAAAGAATGAAAGGTTCGAAGTACTCAAGAGGGGTTGTAGATATATAGCCTTCCAGGCTCCAATTTGAGGTTTAACAATAACTGACAAATAACTCTAGCTCATTTCAGCCCTATTCAGTGCTAGCAACTAGGAAGAAATCCTTCTCAGTTGCTTTCCAACTCATAAGAATTCCTCGCAGTTGAACTGTTGTCAAATTTGCAATACTTGCCTGAGCGATGAAAAAGTTCAGTTGTTGCTGATTATGCAACAGCTACCGCCAGCCCCAATTGTGCAACAGCTTGTTGTACAATTTTCCTAAAACACTTCTGCTCTTTCCATTTAGAGTGGTTGCTCGTAACAATTCGAAATCATGCTGATTGACCTGCTTTTTCTAGTACCTGTATTATATGCACTAAGTAGCTGCTCACTTTGTGGCTATTCACTCTATTGATTTAGTTCATTGTTATGAGGGAAAATTAGTGCATATATGTAAGTTAACAGTTAAGAATTACAGATCTCTTAAAGATTTTTCTATCAAATTAAAACCAGCTACTTTAATTATTGGTGAAAACAACATAGGAAAAACTAACCTGTTGAGTGCCTTATCGCTAATACTAAATAATGAAATTGTTAGCTATAAGAATAGAGGTTTATCTTTAGTTGATTTTAATTATGATACATTGCAAGAATTTAAGAAGTCGGTAGCTAATGTTGCTATAAATCCAGAGGACATTAATTTCCCTTCAATTATAATTGAATCAACGTTTACTGACTTCCAAAGTGATGATGAAGAGGCTTTAGTTAGTGAATGGTACGAAGATGAGACCCACAAAACTGCAACATTAAAGTACGAATTTTACTGTAATCTGCGAAATAAGGAAAAGTGGGTTAAAAGTGTTAGAGAGTCTCTTCCTGAACTTAATGATAAATTAGAGCAGGAAGAGCAAGTAAAACTCTATCAATTAAGAACAGATAGCGTTGAACTACCAGTTCAAGATTACAAATATAAAATTGAAGCTGGATTAGGTAGAGTCAAACCTGATAGTTTTCAGCTTGCTCCTATTAAAATAGATTTTCTTGATGCACTAAGAGATGCTAAAACTGAATTGTCATCTTCTAGAGAAAATAGACTTTTGTATAGAATATTAAATAATCGGAATGATGATGAATATATTGATATAAAATCAAGTGCAGATAATCTTAATAAGTCCATAAATGCTGACGAAAATGCTCTATCTACAATAAAAGGTAACATTACTGAACTTTTAGAGGTACTTTCATTAGAAACAGAAACAAACAAGAACAATATTAATTTCAGCTTCTCAAATCTTAATCTAAGTGAACTTCTAAAAAAAATCAGTCTAGAATATGGTGACAAACCAATAACTATTGAAAATAATGGTTTAGGTAGAAACAATCTATTGTATATGGCACTTGTTTTATCCCATATACAAAGTAAAGCAGATACACCAGATTTTCGTCTTGTAGCAATTGAAGAACCAGAAGCTCACATAAGTCCAATTTTACAAAAGCATTTTGCCGAAAGTGTTACTAGTGATGGATTTTTTAATGACAAGTCGAATAGACAAATAATTCTAACCAGTCACTCAACTCATATATCATCGTACTTAGATTTAGAAAGTACCGTTGTGATTTTTAACAATAATGGAAAGCTTGACTCTCATTACCTCCTTGATGGTATAGCTAATAATGCTGTCGGCAAACGAACAAAAAACTATTTAAAAAAATGGTTGAATGCTACAAATTCAATCATGTTTTTAAGCAGGCGGGTGATTTTTGTTGAGGGTATTGCTGAGCAGATACTCATCCCAAAGTTTTTTGAAATACACTTTGGTTTTAAACCAGAAAAAATGAACTGCCAAATTGTTAACGTCAACGGAGTTGCGTTTAGAAATTTTCTAGAAATTGTAAGTAATGGATATTTCATTAAATCGACTGTGATAACAGATAGCGACTCAGAAAAGAAGACCAAAGATCGAGCTATAAAACTTAAAAAAGATTTTGACAGTGAGCACATTAAAGTCTGTATTTCACAGGAAACAACCTTTGAAAAAGACCTAATATCAGCGAATTCAACCGGTGTTGGTAGAACTAAAATTAAGAATGCAATTAAAAACACGCGTCCTAATAAGTATAAAGAACCTGAAGTTGAAGCAAAATTTAAACGAAAGCTCGTAACCCAAGATATTTTTGAATTGATTGATGAGCATAAGTCTGAATTTTCATTTGATTTATTGAGTGAACTGGAGGGAAATAATGACTTCACTATCCCTCCTTATATCATCGATGCCTTTGATTTTATAGCAGGAGACATTAAATGATATCCGTTACTTATGCTGGAGCTGGTGGAGGTAAGACAACTAGTATGGTCAAATCTATCATCGAGAAAGTACCTGACTTAAATGATCATAGATTTTTATGTATAATTACATATACAAATGATGCTACAAAAAGTATTAAAAATAAGCTTTCAGAAGAAATTCAACTTCCTCCAAATATCTTTGTTGGCACTATTCACAGTTTTTTGTTTCGGTTTATCTTCAAACCTCATTTCTCTAATGGTTCTGATTATTCAATAGTTTCTGGCCTGCCTAAGAAAGAAGATGAGATATCTAAGTACATAGAATGGGCCAAACGTACTATAGAAGACCCAGTTCATCGTGAACGAGTGATAACTAAAAAGTGGAATACCCACAAAGATAAAATCTACAAAGCACTCGATGATTCGAATTTGATCACTAATGATCTACTAGTAAAGAAGTCCAAAGAGTTAGTATCAAAATCTCGAGTTCGTAATGCTTTATCTAGAAAGCTACAATTTATATTTGTAGACGAGTATCAAGATACATATAAATGGTTGCACGAGATTTTTCTTAATATATATCGCGGGGGGAGAACTGAACTGCACGCTATTGGAGACCCCAATCAATCTATCTATGGCTTTTCATACGGAAGTTCAGAAAATGGTGCTCAAAGACCAAAATCATTCAAAGATTTCCCAATATGTCAATTGAAAAACTCTTGTAATAGGTATACTGAGAAAGATATAAACTACCGATCCTCTACAGAAATAGTAACTTTAGCTAATACATACAATAGATCATTTCAGCAAAAATCTGATCGCGGATCTTTTAGCCCTATTTTCGCAATTGAAACGAATAAGACAGCTCAGATACTTCAATTATTTCATGAAAGAAGAAGATTATTAGCACTATCTGGAAGCATTTTTTTTCTGTCAACAAATAACAAATCCTTGTTACCTTATGAAGAAAGCCTTAAAAATAAATTAGAGAATAAAGACAGGAAGTGTATTCGTACATTCGAAAAATGTATAGCTCAATATGTTGGTCTTAGTATTACCAGTATTTGTTCTGAAAATAACATTTCTCGTATTCAATTTAGATCTTTAGCTATTACTTTGAGTAAAGAGATTGACGTTGATCTAGAAAAAATAAAATTGGTTTTTAAGTCAAAGTTTGGTGAAAACTTAACCTACGTGAAGCAAACTTTAGGAGAACCATCTATACAGATTCAGCATGATGATGTGAATTCAAGAGTTTTAACTATTCATAAAAGTAAAGGGTTGGAAGCCGAATCTGTTCTACTTCTATTTAAAACAAACAACCATATAAAAAAATCATTCAACCAGAAAACACTCATGGAATCTGCAACTGATGATGATTTGCGACTGGTTTATGTCGCAATCACTCGTGCTAAAAAATTACTAGTTATAGCCTGCAAGGAAAAAATATCTGAAGAGTCGAGAAGGATATTAGAACAGCATAACATTCAATTTATCGATTGAGCTGATAAAAGACCAACTTCGTATGACTTTACAACTTATCCAAAGCAGTCGGCTTTAAACGTCAACTCTAACGCGCTTTTGTCCAACACTGAGCTTACTACACCAGTCATTGCGACAACTTAAATGAGATTAATTATCATTTAAGTTGTCTTTCTATGCCATCCATGTCATAATATAAGTTATGCAGAAGCAACTACTACCTTCATCTGCCTCCCTTACCTTTATCAGCATTCCACCTATATCAAATTACAGCTAGCTTTTTGCATCCGAGCTGGGCGTTTGTACGCATTTACGAAGGAGATTTTTATGAAAAAAAGATGGTAACTACAAACCTGAAAAAGGTATGGCAACTGAAAGTTAATAATAAAATTATATTCTATAAGGAGTTAAATATGGCTACTAGTGAAACAAATAACCCAACGATAGATGAACTGCTTATGACATATCAAGCTCTATATGACATAGGGCTGATAGATGAAAATCTTAGAAAAGAGACTAATATATTGAAAGTGATACAGAAGTTTAATTGCACTTTCAAGGATGAGGCATGGGCATTAAATGATTACCTCTCCGTTAATTGTTGTAGTTCAGCTCTAGAGGAGGCTGAAAGTGGAAATATTGATAATGCCAATGACATATTAGTTGGAGGAGTGTCGGAAGGGATTGAATTGTTCATGTCTCACTTAGTTAGTGCGAAAGAGTTCAATGAAAGAAAAGAACTTTTAGTTTGTGCGAGAGACTTATATTTAAAAGGGAATCATTGTGCAGCAGTTCCATTGCTACTAATCGCATTGGATGGCATATCAAATGATATTATGAATTTAGGCTTATTCGCACAAAATTCGAACCTTGAAGTTTGGGATTCGTTGACTCAATACGATGAAGCTCTGTCATATATCCAAAAGAATTTTCTTACCAAGAATCGTACCCAGAAAAATCTAGAAGAGATTAACCAACCATATAGAAATGGAATTTTACATGGTAGAGATGTGAACTTTGCAAACCCTCTAGTATCTGCAAAATGTTGGAACGTACTATTTGTATTACGCACTTGGTATCGAGATAAAAAAGATGAATCTTACAAACAAGATTTGTATCAAAAACGTGCACTCCAGAAAAGTGAAAACGACAATTTTGCTTATTATTTAGACAAATTCTACCAGCAGAATAAACTAACTTCTGAAAGAGATAATTTTGACGTATTGAATGTTGCAACTAAATTTCTTGAAGGATGGAAGCATTGTCAATGGGGAAAAATTGTCCCACTCACGTCTCATCTTGTTGGTAAGCACAGAGGAAAAGCGGCTGGCGAAGTCAAAGATGCTTACCATTTATTTTCGCTAGAAAACTACAAGATAGTAAACATCTCACACGACACACCAAGTAGTGCAGTCACCAAGTGTGAATTGTCCGTAAGCCAAGACAGTGAAGTCTCGCTACATAATATATCTCTCAAGTTAAACTATTCCAATGGAGACTTATTGCCATTGCCAGCAGGGCATCCTGAAGGTAAATGGGGCATTTTGGAAAATTCACTTTCTGAGATTTTATCTCAACGAGTATAACAAGGTCGTCAAACATGCGCTAAGGGAGCATGGACTATCAATAATACACGCCGAAGATTGCAAGTTAGACCGTTGCAACAGGAAGGTATCGTAATAACCACTCTAAGGTTTCGGCTGACTCTTCCTAATATGAATTGTGTGATTGAAAGCTCACATTCAACTCATTTATATCCCAATACGTCTTTCCTCTCTCTGTATGGACTTAGTTGAAAAAGTCTATCTGTGTCGTGTCTTCGCGATATGCTTGTGATGAGTATACAAAGTCAATTGGATTTCCATACAGCAAAAAGTCATTGATTTTCAAAGGTGCTACAGACAGGAATCTTTCCTCACCGTGCGTAAATAGTTGCTGTCTTAACTCCATTAGTAAACGCCCCAGAGCATTGACTCCTACATAGACGTCGCCATCAACTGGTTTAGCTCCCCAAAATTCATCTTTGTTAGAAAGCTCTACAATTGGCATATCTTGAGTTTCTTTCAAAATATTAGAGAAACGCTCCATATTTTGAGCAAGCTTGACTCTGAGCACCCACTTCATAACTAGAATCCGAACTTCGTCCCAGTCTCTCCTAGTTTTATCTAGGTGAGGTTTACCAACCATTTTTGCGGTCATAGGACTATTTTGTTCTAAAATTTTCTGTTGAATATCTGGATGATAAGGGAACCTACATGCCTGATATAAAGCCTCAACACTTTTAATAGAAACGTTATTGACAACAATGGGGAAGCCAGCGCACATATTTGATAGCTCTCCCCACTGCTCTGTTGTCTTTTTAAAAGCAGCAGCATTTCTAATGTCATACTGCTTTAACTCTTCTTTCATTACTAATCTCTATACGTGGTTCTTTGTAATAAAGGGTACCATTTGCTGAATGGATGATACTCGGGTGCCTCAGGATCTCCCCACCAAAACGCTAATGGGTTGTTATTCGGACAATTTCTGAATGTAAAAACCGCAGAGCCAAAGCCAAAAGTCCGATAAGTATCATACCCTAGCGGCTTAACTACAGCGCTATTAGTTCTTGGGAACCCTACAATCTTAATCCCATATTTTAACATGATCTTTTCGTACTGCTCCCGTCTATCAGAAGAGAACACTTTGTTCTCGTGGACAGTAACCTCTCTATATGTAAAGTTTGGCCTTTTTTCCTCCACATAAGCTTGAACAGTAGTATCGTCTAGTACATTTTCTGTTGGCCAAAATCTTTCGGAAGAGTTGCGGTATCTAAGGCGGTTTTCAAGAGTACATTCTTCGTAACGATAAAACTCTAACGCAATATTCCTATCTGCGAATAGTTCCTTCAATCTACACTCTGTTGAGTATTGTCCTGATGTGTAGTAACCAAGAGTTACAATATTAAGCTTACAATCTCTCGGGCTTTCTCTTTCAAACCAATCACTTAAATCACTATAGAGTCGATTTCCAGAGAAAATAAAATCGTCTATATAAAAATAATTTAATGACCGATTATTAATAATGCTGCCTACTTGATACTTATCTTGTAGGATATTGGAAAAGATGTCGTTGAGTTCACTTTGACTATTTCCATTAAGTTGAATTTGCAAAAGCGACGCATTTTGCCAAAAATCGCGCGGGTTCCCTCCATGGATCTTATCAAAGTCAATGACTGTGGATACAAGCTCAGTAAACTTATCTCTTGTGATGTACTGATTCTGCAATACATGAAGCGTCTCTTCTAAAACTAGTTGGCGCTCACACTCATCAAATTGCTCAACCCAGCGATTAACATGTGCTGCGTCATTATTGCCATAACAATTATCAGCATAACCTAGAATGATTTGAGAAATTGCCTCACAAAGCTGATTATGTTCCATTTCAATACCTTATGTTGAACTAACTATTGATGGAATAAATAACACGGAATGTATGTGAGCGCATAGATACTAGTCACATATCAATAATTCAATCCATCCAAAAGACAAAACATTAGTATTTATATATTAGAAATTCAGTACTCGTTGGCTTTAAAGTTTTAATAATATCTGTGATAGAAGGAAACGATTAAAACTAGTTTATATAGCTTCTCGTTTTCAACGAATTATCTCAGGTTGAGTCCATTTCCCTTGGCGTACCTCAATAAGTGACTGATATTCAAAAATTTCATGATTTTCAAGATACTCCAATGCTAAGAGCTTCTGTTTATTAGAACTCATACAGCGAGCAAGAGTTAACATTCTCTGATCATCTGTAAACTCTTTCTCGCAAGCTAGAGAACCGCTCAGCAAATCAATTTCCTCCCTATTCACATACCAATGGCATGATCCTTTATGCCTAGACCCTGCGACATACGAAGCAGAACGATCCATACCAGAGGTATAATAGACAAACACGTCACCATAAACAGTAGTGCCTTGACTACCGTATACAGTAGAGGCATACGCCTGTGCCAAATACAGTCGCCCCTTCTCATTGCAATACTCTGACCGATTAAAGATAACCTTACGCCCATCATTGCAGCGCACTGTAAAGCGAATATCCTTATCGTGTTGCTCAATCCTTTCGATAATGCCCTGCTCACCGTTGGTGAAGTTTCGGTGGTAGTCATTACGAGTAAAACGGACTCTCTCACCACGAGAAAACTGAAACCGCATAACCTTATTACTGATCGCGCAGTCGACCTCAATATTCTCCTGCCCCACTTTACCCTCTGCTTGATAAACCTGACGTACTAACTCATTCAGTTGTTTCACATCACGCCAGCGTTGAGCCAGAATCATGGCGTGCTTATCTGAGTTTTTCTGTCGGAACTGTTGCCAATGTTGCACAAGTTGTTCGCGAGTGGACTGGCTGTTGTCGGCAAAGTGAATCAAACCACGTTTTTGATGTGCCATTAAGGCACTCGTGGCGTCACCAGTCCTCAACTGTCGAACCGCTTCACGTGCCCATGGCTCGGACTGGCGCCTAATGGTTTCGATCCGTGCACACCCCTGAATTTGGGATAAGAATCGAAGACTCCCGCTGTGGGTAATGGCATCCATCTGTTGCTGTTCACCAACCAATATCAGTTTCCCTTCAGATTCCTCCACTGCTGTCATTAGACAAAGCAAATCTTGTGTTGCAAGTTGTCCAGCTTCATCAACAACTAAAACAGTGTTCGCTAGTGATGTTCGATTACGCTCCAACTCATCAAGCAGTTTAGCGAGGGTACCTGACTTTATCTCTGTTTCAGCTTCGAGTTGAAGAGCAGCCTGCTTCGCTACTGTGGCACCACGCACAAAAAAACCAGCAGCCTCATAGGCTAGCCTGACCGCTTGCATGGCAGAAGACTTCCCAGCCCCAGCAGCCCCCTGCAGAATATCAATCCCTGACTGACAAACATTGAACACCCCCTCAGCCTGCTCTTCTGAAAGCGTAAACCCCTGTTCAATTGCCTGTCTATCAATTGCTTCAATTATTGCCTTTTCGGAAAGCTGATACTGGCCTTGACTCTGGAGTCGGCCTGCTCTTTGCAACATTTTTCGTTCTAAGGCAATCATTGCCGGAGTAGAAAACAGTTCATTGTTCGCCTCATCACGCCCAAGGTAAACCACAGCTTTTTGCTTAACAAGGTACTGAACAGCCCCTTCAATAGATTGCTGATCTGTATGTTGCCACTGGGCCTCCATAGCGACTGTGGCATAAAGATCCTGCAACCGGAAAACGGACTGCTTCTCAACGACCTTTTCAGTAATAGTTAACAAAGGCAACGGTGATGGTACAAACTCTGAATATTCCTCTCGCAGACCTACCAGATGTTCAACTTTGAAGCCCAACCCATCCAAAACACTTGCCCACTCACGAAAAAGATCTGACCTATCAATCTTCTGCTTATATTTTCTCGTTGTGAGCTTAATTTTATCCCCCACTTTAGTCGCACTACTATTCACACTCAGTGCATCAAGTGCATCTTCTATAGCTTCCGCTCGTTTCGAGAAAAATTCACAAATTGATTTAGGTATGCCTTTCACTTCAAAGTGTGCCTCTCCATCAGGATGTTCAATAGAAAAACCTAGCTCTCGCAACTTACTTGCGAGTGTTGCTCGATATACAGCACCAGCGGCTTTCTGCCATAAGAACAAGTACCGAGATTCCAGCGTCCCCCAGCTACCGTCGCCTCTGGGAGCTACGTTTGCAACTAGGCAATGAGTATGAAGCTGTGGGTCTTGGGCTCTACTTGTTGAGTGTTCAAATAAGGAGGCTACGAGCCCAATAACTTGCTCTTTCTGCCACCCTGCATGGCCTCTTCTAGTTATCGCAGCATGTTGCTCTAAAAAACTAAGTGCATGATGAACAGCGTTTAACTGAGCAGCCTGAATTTGCTGGCGGAGTTTTGGCTGTGATCGAGCCCAAAGAACTGAAACTGATTTTGGGGAGGAAAAAGTTAGATCCCAGCCAGCACGATGCTTTTCACCAGGAGACTCGCAAAGAGGCTTACCATTGGGGGCATAACCAAGAAACACCTTACGGTAGTCATCCGTGTTTACTTGGCCTTGCAAACCTAATAGCCGAGCCCCCAATCCAGACCAGACACCCACAGGTTCCCCCCCTGATAAATAGTAATCCTTTACGGCTAAATCACTGTAGTAATCCAGGTTATTAATAGCGTTCATCGACAGCATGATGCCTTCTCCTGCGCAGCTGTTCGCGCCGACTTGATGCTACCTCTAAGGTCGCTTTGGAAGGCGGTTTCTTACTTAGCCAAGCGGCTGGGCAATGCTCAAGGGCTTGTATAGGAAGAGACGCTATAGGCCAAAGCAACCGATAAACACCTAACCAGCCAGGAATCAGTAAAAAGCCCTCTACGCCTCTTCGGCTAGCCTGAGGCAAATGTACCAAGTCAGAAACAGTAATGAGCGGCAGCGTCTCACGATGCCAATTTAAAACGGGATGATCTTGCGGCCCGGCACTACTGGTTGGCCGTTCGACTTCACGTTCACCAAACGCCTTAGCGGTATAGCTGGCAGTCTCGCCCGCAGAGCCGACACGCATGGAGATGAACATAGTGAACATATTAAGCAATGAGTCAGCGCCATTTTCTGAATAAATCTGTTTAAGCTGAGAGATTGATTGAGTACCAGCAACAATACGGCACCCCTTCGAACGCCCCAAGCACATCCACTCATATAAAGAATCGTTTCGGGGTAAGTTTGCCAGTTCATCCAAGAACAGCCAAAGCTCACGCGTAGTTGTATTAGTTTGTGAAAGAATGTTTGAAGTCATCAAAGCAATGAGCGCATTTGCTAGCGGTGCACCAACGTCTTTAAAACGCTTGTCGGCCTGTACAATGATCACTGACTTTTGCATGCTTGGTTGAGCTGTCCACTCTGTAATAGAGAAGCCATCTTGGTACGCTCTTGGCCAGGCATCGGCTAGCGTATAAATCCAACCCAACGAACCTAGTAATTGAGCAAAAAAGCTCTGCGTTGTCTTACTGTTCTCGGCAATGAATCTTGCAGAACGAGGGTGATGTTTAGCTAGTTTCTCGTGTAGATCGACTTCATCGAGTGACAGTATGTCGGCTAACTCTGACCAACCCCATTGCTTTTGGGTGTGGTTTAGAACTTCGATCATTCCCGCTAGAATCATTCGAGAACCATTAGACCACAACGGATCGCTGGAATCAGGAATCAAGCGTTCAGCGATCAACTGAGCCTGAGGCGCGTTACTCGCATCGGCACTAATGTTCCAGGCCTGGCTGCGCTCGTCCCAAGGTGCAACCAACAGGCAGCTCTTCGAGTCATAGAATAGGGCCGTAAACTCGCGCTTCTCATCATAAATAAAGGCACGCTCTCCGCGTTCAATCACTTGTTGGATAAGAGGCGTAATCACTACGGTTTTACCTGTTCCTTGGGCACCACCAATAAAGACGTTACCGCTCTCTCTCACACGAGAAATAGTAATATCTGGATGTAGCTTCAACCCCAGTTGCGGATGATCGCGCCGTTCTCTGCTTAGCTGTCTTTGGGCATGCTTGATCGCATTACGTTTCCAGTAAAGCTGTGGGCCTGAAATATGACGTAGTCTGTCACGACCGCCTGGAAAGTAGAAACAACGCCCACCACCAAAGGCCAATAGCAGTGAGACAGCCAGAGCGAGTCCTGTGTGGACTACAAAATGCCACTCAAAGTTATGCTCAGCGATCCATTGCCAATAGTTATGACCATGTTGAAAATGATTGTGAAAGAGGTATTCGGCTACTATCTGTTTCCAGTGAGGCCAATGCTGACTGAAATGTCCCCATGAAGAGCCTATATGCCATGAGAAATAGAGCAAAATGACTAAACTGAGGAAAAAGACCATAAATGAAGCCAGTACAATAACGAACCAAGGCTGACTCCGAAAACTTGGGGGGTGTTGATCATTCATTACCAATTTACTCCCAGCTGCCTCAACTGATGCAGAGCCTGCTCTCGTTCACTGGATTGTAGCCCCACCACTGCACATAACATCTCAAATGTAGTTTCGCGTTGGCGCTGCTCTAGGTTCAACAGTTGTTGTTGTATTTGCTGCTGTGCTTGGAGCTGTACCCAGGCTTGGCGGATCACATCGGCTATCGTACAGCCTTGTCGTTCTGCTTCTTGTTGTAGCTTTAAGTATTCTTGAAGCGGAAACCGCGCTGTAACTGCCTTACTCATATTTATTTTAGACATTTTGAAATCCATGAAATCACTATTTAAAACATAGGGTTGAAATAAGCCCACACACATCGACGGTGCAGGCTTGAAATCAGGTTAGAGCACCTTGCTCTGTGGTATTTGAAGGATTTCATTTATTATCGATTTCACCAATGGTGAGTGGGGTCTGATATCCCCCAAGCTCTGGAATGGCTGCATCTCGATAAAGATCAATGACCAACTCTGAAAAGGAAGGGATTTCGTTCGTGAGTGAGCGCTGTTTACCTTCGTAAAACAGCTCAAAAATCTCACTCAATGAATTGCTTACATCTGCTTCGTTGAGCTGAATTTTAAGACAGTGCTCTACAGCACAAAAAGATCGTGCCAACAACTGAGCAACCTCGTGATAATTGTGCTCAGCTATCTGTTTTAGTGATTCGACATGTCTATCTAGCAGAATAGACTTAATGAGCTTTTCATTTTTATACTTCCACATTATTCTCTTCCTCATTGTTGCTTCGCGATTCAATCCAATCCTCTATAACTCTGCTCTTCCACCCAACAGCTCGGGCCCCTAGCCCTAGTTTAAATGGCCGTGGTAACGCGCCAGATTTTTGCATTCTCCATAGGGTAGAGGCGCTGACACCCAGTATTTGTCTCAGTTCTGCAGGTCTAATTATTCGATTCATATCTCAGATACTCTCTCTGTCTCTTAACGTTGCGAGAGATATGCTATTAAGTGTTACAAGAGTTCACATAACCAAAATGGGACAAAAATGGCTAATAAGGGCTACTCATATGACGGAAAACTGCGCGAGACATTCAACGAAGTAAAGGAGGCAGCAAAAAGTTCGGAGGTGGTAGTGAACGAGCGGAAAGTGTTGTTCGGCAGAAAAGCTCTGTGGACTTACCTAACTGGGATAAGTATCAATCATAAGGGTAGTGAAGTTGACTTAGGCCACTACGTAAAAGAACACTGCAAAGGTGACATAGATTGTGCGATTACATCCATCGACAGCTATGTTTCTTTTTTAGTTAGTTTAGATGATTTATCTGAGCTTCCTTTTGATATCAAAGACAGCGATAAAGACACCCTAGAAGATCTAACGTTTCTGTTAAGAGACTTAAAACATGTGGTTGAGTCTCATAAAACAAGACCAGAGAGATACCATAAAAACAAGAATCCCATCTCACAGCTATTCACAACTGGATATTGCATATTTTGCTCTATGCCCGCTACCTCGAAAGATAAATCTAAATGCAGAAAACATACTAGAAACTCAGGGTATGATTCAGAAATCAGAGCATTAAAGAGAAAGCTAGACAAAGCATTTCAAAACACAGAACTCGAAAATACTTTTGGTAAAATGTGCTCCTTAGACCAAAGCACACGCTTAGAAGGTTGGGCTAAACACCAAGCTGTGCAAAAACACTTTGCTAAGCAGTTATTAAAAGTATATGAGGGAAGTCCCACGTCAGAAGGAAACAAAATATCTGAAAACGACTTAAAACGTGCTTGCTGTTCGTTGATTGAGATTTGTCGGGCCTACCCACACACCCTCAGGCTATTTGACGATGATTCAAATCACTTATGTTCTTTTACTCTTTATTTAAATGAGCCAACTTTGACCATAGCCAAAATTTTAAGTCTTACTGAAGATACTTTAGCTGATCGGAACGCCTTTTTGGACACACTTACAGTGCTTTCCCGTGAGGGCCAGATGATACTAATTCGCGAAGCAGGAAAAATGAATTGCTCGAAGGCAGGCAATGAAAAAGGCATGTCATTAATTGAAAAGTGGAATAGGTAGTTCGATGACTTAGAACTATTCACACACTAAAATTTAACACCACAATTAACACCAAGATAGAAAAACAAAGATATTTTAATTTATAAAATCATCAACTTAATTAATCAAACCAACTCCCGCCAGCTCCACCAAACGTTTGGAAAGGGCCAACTCGAAAGAGTTGGCCCTTTTTGTTTGTCTAAAGGTTGAGTAGTAGTAGATAAATTTCTAAATAACAAAGGTTTAGAACTCAAACCATCAACGTCAAAAACAGACACCTAATAAAACAGCCACACATCCCATTACTGAAATGTGTGGCTGTTTAGAACTGTTCTGATACGAACTTAGATAAGTTTAGGCATTACTCCATATCACCTAGCAAGTAATCTTCATCGCTACTCACTACCGCGCCGTGTTTCAGGAAGTTCTTACCTAGGATCATGCTGTATTCGAAACGAGAGCGGTCTTGAAGGTTCACTCTCACCTCTTTCTCTAGGTCGCCTAACTTCACCTTCATTTCTACGACAGGGCGAATGTTCACCTTTTCGCCTTTCTTGGCTTTAATACGCATTACATCAATCACGGGCTTGGTAAAGTCTTGCTTATCGCCTTGGTTGTTTTGATAAGTAAAGCTCACCATGTCTTGACCATCTTTCTTAAATCGTTTGATGTTGACTGCGTTCATTGAGCTCACATCCGCGCCAGTGTCGAGCTTGGCCGGGAACTTCATGCCGTTCACTTCAACGACTTCGATGTGCCCTACTTTAAACAGCGGCTCAGCTTTCAAAAGGTAGTCAGAGCGAGTGTTCACATACACACCGTCTTTTGCCATCTTCTTGCCTAAAATAAAGTACGCTTCTTTCTCATTCGTATTGAGCACATCGATGGCAAACTCTTGCGTACGAACGTTTCCAGACACCGCAAACTCACCACTGACAACCGGACGAGTATCATCACCGACTTTAAGCTTCTTAATAATTGGCTTGGTCACCTTCTGCTTCTCACCATTTACATCCGTAAGATAAAATTCAACGGAAGCATCTTTGCCTTTGCCTGTCATTTCAAAACTGTCGACCTTCAACAGAGGCGTGTTGACAATGAAAGAGGCAACGGCCTTGAGTGGGAAGTCATCAAGGGTGATGTCCTCTTCTGGAGAAATAACCAAAGGTTCACTCTTTTTAGCAACATCACTAAAGCTCTCTGAACCTTCAGAAAGAATATTTTCTGCATTGGTGTCAATCATGAAAAGTTCACTGGCAGTGCTGGTACCAAATCTCAACTGCGACTCACTACTCGAGCGCTCACGTAGGTACACCAGAACGTCTTTGGTTGTGTTTTCATCGAGTTGAACCGGCACATACACCAAAGGCCTTTTCTTACCACTTACGCTTAACATACGAACTAATGGCAGTGTCATCTCTTTCTGCTTGCCATCGTTGTCGAACATATCAAACGTCACTTCACTGTTCTTCTTATCTACATCGATGTCTTTTGCATGCAAAATGCTGTAGCGGTTCTTTAAAGAGAAGGTCGCATTCATCGCCATTCCCGAGATAGAAACCACCTCTTTACGGCCAACCACCGTTGCGTTCTCTTGCTCTTGTAAGTAGTCGTAGCCCGCAAACACTAAAGCGTTATCTGCAAGGAAGGTTTTGCCGATCAATACTGGCGCAGAGAAGTGACTTCTGTCGGTCAGGTTAACGTCTGTTTTTAGCTCTTGGTCTGCAATGGTCAGCGACATTTTTACGGTAGGACGAAGTAAAGGCGTGCTGCTAGTGCGGCTGCGTATCATGCTGACACGCTCTAAAGGCGCTTCGATTAATACCATGTCTCCCGTGCGTGGGATTTGGACCTTAAAAGACACCACAGCTTCATATTTCGCAAAGGTGCTGCCATCCCAATCATCGTAATCAACATCAGAATTGTTCAACAGGTCTTCGGTTAACGCCGCCATCAACTCTTTGTCTTTGAGGTTTTGGTAATCGGGATTAGAGCTCTTCACATGAATGTCTTCAGCATGCATAGAAGTGGTTTCTGCACCGGTATCAATTTTACCAATGAAAGGAACGTCTTTTAGCCCTTGAACGCTAGATAGGTACACGTTCTCAGTACGGCCTAATACCGACTTACCATCGAGTTCGTAAGTAGGATTTTGAGTGGTATGTGAAGTATCAGTAGCCAAAGTGTATTGTGAAAAAAGTAGAGTGCTTAAAAGAGTTAGAGCCAAAGGTATCTTTTTCATTAGTTGGTCCGTTGTGATCAGTTCACTAATAATACTGGCGTTTCAGCGAAGAGTTCCCCCACCAGTAATGGTTCTCACAAAACGTTAACGCTATGAGTTTTTCAATGACAAACCGATGACTTTGCGCTGCATTCGCTTATCGATTATTGACTAATGGATACCCAATAACCTTTTCAATGCTCGGTGTTCTATTGGAGAAATGAATACAAAAAAGGCCAACGACAAGCGCTGACCTTAGCTATTCAAAACACACCTGAAGCGAGTTTAACTTGCTAAAACACAAACGGTTCTAGATAAACATAGCACTAAAAAGTCCCGACTGTTTTCTTTGCGCAGATAGCTCGAGCTTTTTCTGCGTCCTCACCTTTATTTTTGAGATAGCACTGTCTATAAGATTCGACGTAGCGCTCAAATAACACCTTAGCTTCAGGTTGTGGTTTAGAGAGCAGTTGGTTAACAAACTTTCTTGAGCCGACCTCAAAATGCTGAGTATCGATTGGGCTATTCCAATCCCCTCCCCAGATCATAAATCCGTGATGGGCAAAAAGCTCAACCACATCTTCAGCCATGCCGCGGCGTTCTATTTCATCACGCGCACGAAAGCGAGTACGGTTCACATAACTTGTCGCAGATTGTGAAGGCTTTACCGTGATCTTTCCGTTGCTATCGAACGCTAAGAAAGGATTTTGAACTGGGTTGATGTCTATCGCCACACCATAAGCATGCTTCGACCAACCACCTCCACCTATAATAGGACGAGCATTAAACGCACTGCTGTTGTTCGCGTCCATTGAGGCGTTATCGTCACCTCTGAATTCACGCATTAGGCGAGCGGAATGAAGAGGAAAATTGCGCTGTTTGAGCTCCGAAAAAATTTGTTCAACAGCAGGTGCAACCACATCAAGCACGATCATATTGCCCTGTTGCGTTTCCCCTTTGAAATTAATGAAATCGAAATCCACTTTGGATAGTCGCTCACAACCGACAGGCGCACCACTACTCAAGACATTGTTCTTTTTCATCATGTCGCATTGCCATTGAGATATAGGGGCAACTTGGCCGTAACTCGCAACACTGAGAACAGTGGCCAGCCAGCCGACAATAAAACGTTTCATATCAAAGACTCAAAATAGTAAGTGTGAAAAGTAGCAGAAGTTGGAAAGTAACATATTAAGCCAAGTGGAGCGCACGCTTTGTTAGCGCGTTTTGTCCCAATAGACAATCTCTCGAACTCTTCCGTTCTGATCCTTATCAGCCTTTCCGCCGATTTCAGAAAGCTCAGGCAAGCACGACAATGTTGGAGCGTGATAAGCAATCAACATCAAAATGAATGCGTCATAAATATCGTCTATCGCGACGTCTTTACGCTTGGTATTTAAAATGGCCAAAGACAAGCCGTCACACCATTGAGGGGCGAGTTGCTGAATAATAGAAAGCCGTTCCTCTTTGCCTTCTTGCGTTCGTTTGGAAAACGTCAGCGGTTCACCTTTCAATGCTGCAAACACCACCTCAGGATGTGATTCCCTTATCGAAAGGCTTGGGTGAGATTCAATGAGTTCATCAAGCTCGCGAATCTTGGGCACAATTCCCCAAGTCTGTTTAGAAAACTTCTTATCAAGCTGCTCAACATTAGCACTGCACGCCGCAATGTAATCGGTTTGGTAAACCGCCTCTCGACACGGAACAGGAAACACGGAAGAGCCACGTTTGCTGGTGAGGAAACGTCTTGCTGCTTTATCGCATAATCTATCTGGAGTCAGTGAATCGCTAAAGCCAATCGGCATATCGATTAATGTTGTTGATCCCGTAAAATCATCAACCAGCTCTTCGAGGGTCATCACCACCTTGAACTCAGGTGTTTCATTGCCAGAGACAATCCAAGCGATCCAACCCGCCTTGCAGCCATCAATTCCGATGTATTTCATTGTTTACTCTACCGTTACTCAAAGGATTAAATTAGAGGGTAAATTGCGATCAGTGCCACTCATTGATTAATAGTCGGCTTTTCACACCGCGTACCTGCAAACCCATAGCGTCAAACACCTCTTCGAAATCTCGACACTGTGGTGGAATATTGGGTAAAGAAAGAGCCGCTTCCGAAAAGAACTGTTGTTCAAAATGAGCGGAATCGTTCCACGCCAATTGCCACCATTCGAGAATACGAGACTTAGACGCACGAAGTTTTTCAGCAGTAGGAACTTTGTCACTTTTGCTTAGATTCTCTTTGCTTGTGGTGGGAAAGAGGTTCCACTTGTCGTTATTCGGCCAATAAGCAAAAGGCAGACAGTGATCAACGTGATACTCGTTTTTTAATGATTTTCCACTCCAAACACTGACAATGTCTGCCTGATCAGCTCTAAGCTGTTCAACTCTTTTGCGTACATCTCGAGTATCATGGTTTCGGTCAATCCAGACTAAACAGTCGTGATAGGTCTGTAGTGATATGTTGCGCTGTCGATTTAACTCAAAACGCTGCATCTCCATCACCCATTGATTCACCACCAGCGGTTCAATCCAAGAATGGTAAATTCTAAAGCACTCCCACAGGCTTTCATCGAGAGTGAAATAGCCAAAGCTTTCTAGGAACTCACTATCAATGACCAGCGATTCTCGGCTCTTACGTCGCTGCTGAGGTGGGAGTGTCTCAAACAGCTTATTCTCTTTAGAGCCATGATAAATAAAGGTCACTGGGCCCGATTTAATAGTACTGATCGTTTGTGAAAACAGCTTCTGCAATGCTTTGGCTTCCTCGCCTAAAAACATAGTACCAATAGCTAGATCATCGGCACTAAGATGCTTTAGTTTGTTCCAACCATCCGTTTTTACAAATCCGAGGCCTTTACTCGTGTTGCTATTTTGCTGAATCCCAGCGCCTTCTATATCGATATCAATCAAGCGCTTAAACTGCCTAACCCAATACAGAGCGACCAAGCCCAATGGTAGAGAAATTTTCCCATCAGTTCGATCAATCACAGCGCCTGAATGAGCATCCGCAATTCGCAGTAATGTTCTCAACAAAGCCAACTTGTATGTGGCCGACTTGTTGTCATTCACAATAATGTGGCGCACCTTGTTCAAGTCACCGGAGCCATCGTCTGGCAATGTCATCACCACGGTTTGCCACCACACTTCATTGCGGTTCAACCTATCTTGGCTATCATCAACATGACGAACCAACAAGGCGCTGTTTTTTGATAAACGCTCGAGCTCTTCAACTGAGACTTCATAGCCTTGTCGACTGTCTTGAAACTCCCCATGACGCAGAGTGATCACCAGCTTGCCATTTGGAGCTAGCAAGTTAGACAACTTTCTAAATGCACGCTCTCGATGAGACGGAGCGAGATGCATCCAAACCGCACTCACCAATATCAAGTCAAAACGCATTCCGAGGTTTTCAGTGCGGCTAAGCGAGGGGAGTGAATCATCAATCCAGGTAACACTTGGGCCTGTATATTTCGAGCCTTGTTCGCGTAATGAAGCACTTGGTTCTATCGCAATAACATCAGCTCCGGCTTTGTGCATCCATAGCGCATCACGACCGCTCCCTGCACCGATATCTAGTACTTTATCGCCCTCTAAAGGCCAATAAGCTTGCCAGCTTTTATGTACCGTCTCGAACGTCACTGAGTTGTACTGCTGGCAAAGTGTGTGAGCATTTTTATCGTAAAATGGAATCGATGAGGACATATGCGTTATTGGAGTAAGGAGTCTATCTCAATAGTAATGGGGAGCTTGGGCGATTGCTAGCAGCTCATGTAAGTTCAGCCACACCAATCAACATTTATCGTTAGTGACTGTTTTATATCAATATCTACCTAATGAGCTCATCAGGCGAGTCACATCATGAATCAGTTTCGTCAGCAAAACAAAAACAAACAAGGTGCAAGCTGACGTGCGAACAGAGATAATTGTTTGAAGATGATTAACTCACCTAAAGCACCTAGCCGATAAAGACTAATGAACACATACTCACACATAGATACCCCATTCAACCTGCGCCACACCTGTTGGTTTTGTGGTGAACCTTCCAGTAACCTTGTTGAATTTCCTAAGACAGCGCAGGCTGTTGCCAAGATTGGCCATTCACCGATAGCACTGCCGGCTTGTAATGAGTGTGCGAGAATTAACTATTCAAAGAATCTGACCTCAATTTGGTCTGTGCGCGATCAGATAAAACACACTCTGATAGACAAGTACGCTAAGCACCTTGGCATCGGTGAGAACTGGACAGAGCAAGAACTTATTGATTCTGATTTCTCGGGCTCGACACTTGGCGGGTTTGGGCGCAGCGCGTGGAAAATGTATCAAATCGCCAAGCAACGCGTCGATTATAAAGGCTGGCCTTTGTCGGTTGATGACATCCCACTTGAGGTATACGACGAAACCAGTGGCTTTGAGTTTGACGGTACTCGTTATGCCTCAATCAATTCGTGTATAGACTATTTCACCAAGGCTGCAGGCGTAGACAAAGAGCTGTTGTCGCAGCTTGTCGACATCGTTTCATCAGACCGATTTAGCTACGCACTGCGAATCGCTAAGCTGAACAAAAGTGTCTCTAATACCAAGCGCTCGGAGATCGTCGAAGAGGTGCTACAACAAGAGTCTGAACAAGAAGAGATACTGCTTGAGCAAGCTAATTCAATGTTTAACCCAAACGTCGAAGAGGTGAATATTTCAGGCTCAGTTGCGCCTGTATTTGCCATTCAATGGGCGTTAGCTAACAAGGTTGAAGATTTGGCCCACCTATGTGCGCTCGAAGATGAGTATTTCGACTATTTCGAACACCTCGGCGGCCCTGCAGCTTTCATGTCTTATAACGGCCTACAACTCTACTTGGAATCGCGTCAAGATCCTGAATGGGTAGAAAAATCGGATCCAAATAAACAGTATTGGTGATCATGAGCCATTACTGGTGAACACGTGTAAGCTCGATAAGTGTGTCAAATGCCCATTGTTAGTCCTTGTTTTATATAAAGATCTAAAAATAGCCCCCTAACACAGTTAATTGTTGCAATTCGGTTAAATAGAGTGAAAACTTCAAGCATCTAAAACTATTTAATCACTGCCATCTGTGGTGAGTAAGGAGTGAATTGTGCTTGCTGTTCTTCGTATTATTTTGGCTACGGTGTTTATTATTCTCACCACTCTATGTGCTTTTGTTTACTGCTTGTTTAGCCCCAAGAACCCCAAGCATGTGTACGTTTTCTGTCGTTGGTTCAACCAACTCCAAAAGATCATCGGTGTAAAACTGGTGCAGCGCGGCCTCGACAATGCCCCGACACCAGAAAACAGCGTCTACATCTCTAACCACCAAAGCATATTGGACTTTGTGACCGACCCAGGAATGCTAAGACCACGCACTGTTTCATTGGGCAAACGCGATTTGTTGTACGTGCCTTTCTTTGGTCTGCTGTATTGGATCACCGGTAACATCATGATTAACCGTGAAGACAAGTCCAAAGCACGCGATACCATCAAACAAGTGGCGGAAGCGATTCATCAGAGAGATCTATCTGTTTGGGTTTACCCTGAAGGAACCCGTAGTAAAGGACGTGGATTACTGCCATTCAAAACAGGCGCTTTCCGAATGGCGATTGAAGCTGGTGTGCCTATCACCCCGATGTGTACCAGCACCACACACAATAAGATCGACTTAAATCGATTAAACAACGGTATTGCGATTACCGAGATGCTGGAACCTATCGATGTATCCGGATACAAGCTCAGCGATGCAAGGGAGTTGGCCAATCGCTGTCACGCACTCATGGCAGAGAAAATAGCAGAGCTTGATGCCGAAGTGGCTCGTTTAGAGGCGCAGCAAAACCCAGAGTTGGATTCAGACCGCTCTTCTACGAACTAACTCACAACGAACCCACTGAGTTATCGCTCAATTACTTAAAAAGATACTCAACGATCGCAACTCTCATTGTTCTTGTTTTACTTACTGGCGCTTACCCGCAAAATAAAAACAGGCGTTAACGGCTTTATAGAGCAATGGGAGTAAACGATGGAAGTGATTCACCATGGCGGCAAACATACTGTCACAGGATCTTGTCACGAATTAAGAGATTCAGGCCAAGCGGTACTCATCGATTGTGGCCTGTTTCAAGGTTTAGATCTTCAAGGTAAAAAGCTTCAAGGTGCGGACACCCACCCTCTCGATATTGAATTTGAAACATCCCACCTCAACGCTCTGCTGCTGACTCATACTCACATTGATCATATTGGCCGATTACCTTGGTTACTCGCCAGTGGGTTTAACCAACCGATTTATTGCACGCAAGCCACCGCTGAACTCGCCCCTTTAATGATTGAGGATGGCTTAAAGCTGCAAGGACTCAGTAATAAACAGTCGAAGCTGATACTCAAAAAGATTCATTCGTTAATTGCTCCCAAGCCTTACGGGGAATGGTTTCCAATCACGTCTAAACAGCAAAAAAACGGAAAGGATCATCATAGGCCAAATACTTTGCATGCCCGCTTTCAACCCGCTGGGCACATCTTAGGTTCTGCCTATATCGAGATTAAATTACCCAACCAAGAGGTGGTAGTCTTCTCTGGCGATTTGGGCCCAAGTAACACACCACTACTGCCCGATCCTAAGCCACCACAACAAGCCGACTATCTGTTTATCGAATCCACTTATGGCACCAGTACACATGATGATATTGCGACACGAGCAGAGCGCCTCAAAAGCATCATAGATCGTTCGCTACTTGATGGGGGTGTCATCCTAATTCCGGCCTTCAGTATCGGTCGAACACAAGAGTTGCTATTTGATATCGAACACCTGATCTTTGAGCATCAGCTCAGCGCCGATATTCCTATCATCCTCGATTCTCCTATGGCAGAGAAAGTGACACGTTCCTATCGACGCTTTAAAGAACTCTGGGGACAAGAAGCAAAGCAACGGCTAGAACTGAAACGTCACCCACTCGCTTTTGAGCAGTGCATTACTGTTGATGGGCATAGAATGCACAAGAAAATCGTTAATCGCCTTAAGTCGACAGGTGAACCCGCGATTGTGGTCGCAGCTTCTGGAATGTGTCAGGGCGGCAGGATCATGAACTACTTATCCGCCTTGCTTCCCGATAAACGAACTGATGTAATTTTAGCTGGCTATCAAGCGCACGGAACGCTCGGACGAGAGCTGCAACAAGGCGAAATGCAGGTTTCTATTGATAACAAAGACGTTGAGGTTAATGCTCAAATTCATGGCATGTCTGGCTATTCTGCTCATGCTGATAAAGAGGATCTCTACCGATTTATAGAGGGTATCGCGACTCCACCGAAAGAGGTGCATTTGATTCACGGCGAGCCAAATACTCAGTCGGAGTTCGCTCAAGAATTACAAGAGCGAGGGTTCGTAGTTGTTTGAAACAGTCATCAAACTAACAACTTTCACTAAGTAATTCTTAAAGCCGCAATTATCGAATCTTCAAAAAACACAGTTTCTTGCATCTGCTAGATCATACGATGCAGGTGATAGATTCCAATCTACTTATCCCACCCCCCCTATATCAGCCGTTTATGCTAGCGGCTTTACACGCTGCTTTTTTTTAATTTCGTATTTTATTCGCATCTCAAATACCCCTTTTTGTATTAATCACTATTTATTCACTTTGCAAAACACCAGAAGACAAAACTAGTTGCATATCAAGTTAAATGAAACGATTATCGAATTAGCACTAAGCATTAACAAACCCCCTCTATAACTTGCTTTATGTCACAGTAATCCTAATGCGCAGTTAAATAATTTAACACTTGGGTTACAAGTGAAGTATTGTGTTGTTCGAAAAACAATCATAAGCAAAACTAACAGGGAAAATACTCATGCAGTCATTCGTTGATTTTTTGAATGGAATAATCTGGAGCCCAGTACTTATCTACCTATGTTTAGGTGCAGGTTTGTTCTACTCCATCATGACTCGATTTGTTCAAATCCGTCACTTCTTTGAAATGTGGCGCTTGCTACTATCAGGTAAAAGCTCATCAAAAGGCATCTCGTCTTTCCAAGCTCTAGCCGTTTCGCTATCTGGCCGTGTCGGTACCGGTAACATTGCTGGTGTTGCTGCCGCTATCGGTTTCGGTGGCCCAGGTGCAGTATTCTGGATGTGGGTTGTAGCCTTCTTTGGCGCCGCAACTGCTTACGCAGAATCTACGCTAGCGCAAATCTACAAAGAAGAAGACGAAGGCCAGTTCCGTGGTGGTCCGGCTTACTACATTGAAAAAGCAATGGGTCAGAAGTGGTACGCATGGATCTTCGCTATCGCGACTATTTTTGCATGTGGCATTTTGCTTCCAGGTGTTCAGTCAAACAGTATTGGTAATGCTGTAGAAGCTGCATTTGGCTCAGGTGATATGATTGAAACAGCTGTCGGTACATTCAGTTTCGCTAAAATTTTCACCGGTACTGTTGTTGCTATCATCCTTGCTTTCATCATCTTTGGTGGTGTTAAACGTATTGCGAACTTCACACAAATCGTTGTTCCTTTCATGGCATTGGCGTACATCATCATCGCGTTCGTTATCATTCTGCTAAACATCAGCCAAGTGCCAACTGTTTTCGCAATGATTGTTGGTGATGCATTCACACCTATGGCTGGCTTCGGTGCTGCAATTGGTTGGGGTGTTAAGCGTGGTGTTTACTCAAACGAAGCGGGTCAAGGTACAGGTCCTCACGCGGCAGCAGCTGCAAGTGTTGATCACCCAGCTCAGCAAGGTTTGGTACAAGCGTTTTCTATCTACATCGATACTCTTCTAGTATGTTCTGCTACAGCGTTCATGATCATCATCACTGGTGCTTACAACGTTCACGGCGGCGCAGAAGGTGTGTTCCTTGTTCAGAACTTAGCAGCAAACGTTGGTGCGAATGGTCCTGTATTTACACAGCTTGCTATTGAAAGTGCACTACCAGGCATTGGTAAGCCATTCATCGCATTTGCTCTGTTCTTCTTCGCATTTACAACGATTCTTGCTTACTACTACATCGCAGAAACGAATATTGCTTACCTACGTCGTACCATCAAGATCCCTGGCATGATGTTCGTACTTAAGCTTGTTCTTATCACTGCAGTTTTCTATGGCACAGTTAAAACAGCTAACCTTGCATGGGCAATGGGTGATGTTGGTGTTGGCTTGATGGCATGGTTAAACATCGTGGGTATTCTGATCATCTTCTTCATGTCTAAGCCTGCGCTTAAAGCTCTAGCTGACTACGAAGAACAGCAGAAACAAGGCGTAACTGAGTACACGTTCAACCCTGTAAAACTAGGCATTAAAGGTGCTACTTACTGGGAAGAGAAGTACAAACGTAAAACAGGCAAGTCTCCTGAAACAGAAGCTGCAGACACTAAACCTGTAGAGCAACCTTCAGCTTAAGCTTGTGCCTTAACAAATGGATTGCTTTAGCAAATAGCTCGCTTTAACTCGCGCTATTAATAACGCATAAAAAAGGGGTTAGCCATTTCGGCTAACCCCTTTTGTTTTATTCATAACCAATAAACGGCTTATAACAAACTAACTGTTCCCGAGTTAGAGTATTAAGCAGCGATTTCTTGTGTTGCCAGTTGAGGTGCTTTCTTCTCACCGATAGGCAGAACTGTGCGGCCGTATTCGTTGTTGATTACTTGTGCCATTGCAAAGTAGATAGCTGAAGCGCCACAGAAGATACCTTCAAAACCAGCGATAGTGCCGATCAGTTCGCTACCAGTGAAATCACGAGCTGCAAGTAGGAAGAACAAGATAGTTAGTGAACCGAATACTACTTGCTTCGCTACTGGGTAGCATAGAGAACCGATGAACATGAAGCCAGTGAAGATACCCCATAGAAGTAGGTACCAACCCATGAATGCAGCAGGGCTTGCTGGTAGGCCCATGTAAGGCATTACGATTAAACCAACCAAAGACAACCAGAATAGGCCGTAAGAAGTAAACGCAGTTGTACCGAACGTGTCACCACGTTTGAAACACATTGTGCCCACGATAACTTGGCTCAAACCACCGTAAAAAATACCCATAGCAAGAATCATTGAATCGATTGGAAAGAAACCTGCGTTGTGGATATTAAGAAGAATAGTGGTCATACCGAAACCCATTAAGCCTAGTGGCGCTGGGTTAGCTAGTTTGGTCGACATTGCGAATTTACCTTATTAAAGTGGTTGATTAAAAAAAATCGATAAAATTTGTAAGAAAATTTTAATCTATAAACCGCTCAACTAGGTAATCCAGTTATCGAAAACTAAGATTGTGTAAATGATCTTATGGAAAATTAGTTTCATAACAGCGCTAATTAATTCATAGAACCTATAAGTGAACGAATTCCCTGTCGCGCTATAAAAAAGATACGAGTAACGAGATGCGAGATTCGAAAAGAGTCTTTAGATTCGAGTAAGCGGGATACGAAGAGCGTGTTGAGATTGAAGTTAGTAATATGCATATGAAAAAGTTGCGGGTAACGAGATGCGGGATGCGGGATGCGAAAAGAGTCTTCAGATTTGAGTAAGCGAGAACCCTTAGCATCAAACTTAGACAATAGAGAGCTAGCTTTTCGTTACTCGATTACTCGCATCCCGTATCTGTCCATTAAATCTCGTCTCTACTTAGACATATTAAATTACGCTTGTTGTTGTTTAGACTCTGACACTTGAGATTGAACGTCTGAAGAAGCGTTTTTACTCGCATCGCGCTTGGCTAACAACGTAACGATAATCAATTGAGCGACAAGCGCACCTAACACAACCAACGAGCTACCAGTAAAGCCAGCCACGATAAAGCTCACTAAAGCGATAGAACCGTTCATCAATGCATAAGGCAGTTGTGTCTTAAAGTGCTCAAACTGGTCACACCCGGCACCTGTTGAAGAAAGAATCGTGGTTTCAGAGATCGGTGAGCAGTGATCACCAAACAAGCCACCCGATAACACGGCACCAATTGCGACGAGTAGCGGAGCATCTATTGCAATCGCGGTTGGAATAACCAATGGCATCATTATCGCGAAGGTTCCCCAAGAAGAGCCCGTAGCGAATGAGATGATAGCCGACAGCAAGAAAGCGACCGCAGGTACTAACCAGTATGGAAAGCCACTCTGTGCTTGTTCAGCAATATAAGCCGCTGCTCCTAACTCTTTACCGACAGTACTTAACGCCCAAGCCAGTACCAAGATTATTGCCACTGGCATCATGTTTCCCATGCCTTTTAGGTACACAGAAACGCCATCCGACAGTTTTCTCACGCCGTAGTAAGCCATCAGCGAGATCAAGGTAATCGCGGCAAAGAAATAAGCCGAAGATAATGCTGCTCTGAATGATGAGCCTGCGACCTTTTGGAATGGGAAGCCTTGTGGAACCAACATGGCGCACAACACCACCAACATCACTAACAATGGTGCCTAGACAAAAGAAGCCTTTGCATTTTTATGCGAGAACGCATTGAGTGATTCGTTATTCACGCCAGAGTTAATCCCCGCTTGGCAATCACGCTCGGCTTTTGCCATTGGTCCAAAGTCTAAACCTTTAACGGACACGAGCGGAACGATGAAAATCGCGAGAAATGCGTAGAACTGGAAAGGAATCGCACCGATGAAGGCATCCCAGTCAGACATGTTGACATTCAAAGCCGTAAACTCTTTTTGAATCAGACTCATGATGTAAACACCCCAGCCGATAAAAGGGATAAGGATTGCGACTGGTGATGACGTAGAATCGATGATGAATGCTAGCTTCTGTCTTGAAAGTTTTAGTTTATCGAAAAGAGGACGAAAAACAGGGCCAACAATTAGCGGAGTACCTAAGTCTGAGAAAAATATAACGATTCCACCCAGCCATGCTGACAATTGAGCTTGGCATTTATTGCTTACCCACTGAGTCACTCGCTTTGCAAACGCGACGCCGCCACCGGACTTTTCCATCAAAGCGACAAAACCACCGATGAACACCAACAGCATAATCACACCTGCGTTGTAGCTATCCGTAAGCTGTGGTACTAGGTAGCCTTTGACCATGGTTCCAAAGGTATCAAGAGGATTTAGTTCACTAAACATTCCGGTGAGCATAGCTACACCACTGAGTACGCCAGCAAAAAGGCCAATCACTACATTCCTTGTCGCCAACGACAACACCAAAGTAATCACAATGGGGATGAGTGACGTGATATCTGTCTGTTCCATAGGTAAACCTTAACCCTAAAATAAAGAATAAGTATAATTTAAAAGTGAATATAAATTCACACTCGGCATTTGTACAGGACTTTATTCTCTAAATGGAAAATTAGCATTCAGCTAAGAAGTTTTGCGTTAGATAATCGAGGAACGCAGAGCAGAAACGCAAAAGCCGAAAGCAATCACTTTCGGCTTTGATTCGTCAGTTGAGGTACTTAATTAGCTGAGTAATTATTGACAGCTGATTTCATCCCAGAACCAATTCGATTGAACTGGGCTTTCCCAGACACCAGGGCCGTTTTTAGCCACGAAGCACTTACCGTTATGCGTCACTTTATCGCCATTACTCACTTGGCTAACGCCAGCTTGCCATGTGATAAACACAGATGGGTCAACAACGACAGGTGGCTCGGTAACTGGCGGTTCAACTGGTGTTGGGTCTACCGGAGCAGGATCGACAGGCACAGGATCAACAGGAGTTGGATCAGTAACAACCGGCGGTGTTGGCTCTCCAGCAACCAATTTCCAAGGGCCACCATTGGCAGGGTCATCCCCTTGTGTCCACCATTTCGCTTCATAGGTTGCGCCGTTGTGAGTCACTTGGTCGCCCGCATTGTAAACCTTAGTCGCACTCCAACCATTACCACCGGGATCAGTACCTGGGTCTACCGGATCAAGCTTATCGACCACTTTCACTTCCGGCCAGCTTGCATGAGAGCCATAGAAATTGGTCACACACTTCTCGTAATCGCCCGCCACCAGCGCGGAATAAGCAGTTTGGAAACCAACCAACTCGCACTCAAATGAATACCCTTCTGGGCGATCTGCGTAGTATTTCCAGTTGCCATCCCAGTTGGTGTACAACACATCAGTCGCGCCGTTGAGGTTCAAGCTTCCGTAAGGTGTTTGCTGCCAACAGGTATTGGCTTCATCCGCTTCTACAGGAATTTCATAGTGAGCCGCTAACCCTTCCCAGTAACGAATACGGTTAACTGGTTGGCCCTTGTCTTTATTCTGTTCACCACACTCAATACCACCGTTGATCACGTTGATTGTGGTACCAAACCCATAACCAATACCAGCATCCAGTTCACGTTGAGATGGTGTCCATGTACGGTCAATGACATGCAACATGGCAGGCTTAGGTGCTTGTGGTGTTAAGAAAAACCAGATAGCTGACGCTAAGTTCAACCAAGAGTCCGCTACCAAGCCCGGATTGTTGAGAAGCACTGTCGCGTCACCATCAAACATCACCTCAGAGAAAGCACCGTAGTTAAAGTGGTAAGAAAGCTGTTTAGCACCACGACCGAAGTAGCCCTGCCCCGCGGCACATGGCCAGCGAGCATTTTGCCAATCGTTCTGACCACAACCAGTGGTGTAGCCTTCTTGACCTTCTGACCAGCCCATTTCACGAACATGTACCAGCGCTTGCTGCCACTCTTCTAGAGCTAATGGGTTATCTGAGGTGTTGTCTATCGCGATGTGACCGCCTGTCTCTTGAGAGAAGTGAGCAAAAGCGGTGATGATGGATTTCTTACAGATAGCATCAGAATCACGGCCATCAGTGTACTCTCCACAGAACGCAGGGAATTTACCAATCGCACGTAAGAAACGAGTGTAAGTGTATTCTGGCGCCGCCATCTGAGTAAGGAAATCCCATTCAGATTGAGGGAACACACGCTCAACCCGCTTTACGTTTTCAGGGTTAGATGGGGAACCGGGTTCAATCGCTTCAACGATGGTGTTCGAACGAGTTTGTAATGCTTGTGACCAGATCGCATACATAGGATCGGATGTTTTTGCTTGTTCAGCAGCTTGTAATGCCGACTTTTCAACAAGGTAACCATTCGGGTTTTGCGGATCAGGTTGAATGTTCAAAGACGCATGACTTTGCGCTGCCAAGGTGCAGCCCAGTACTGTCGCCAAATATTTGATTTTTAACATGATGGATTCTCTTATCTGTCCTTAATAAGTCCATCAAAGAGTATGCGGCGCGTGAGAAATGGCCTAGCTGTTGCTGTGTGAATTTATAAAAAGTGCGAGTGATATTTTTGATATATAGCTCAACACAACAAAGCGTCTCATAGTTTCTTGAGCTGATATCTAGTTTCCAACTCATTTGGTTTCTAGGCATTGTTCATTTGATTTCTAGGTATGGCTCATAAGCCTTTAATGCTATGAGTCAATATAATGAATCGAAAAGAAAAAAGCCCCGAACTGAGTTCGAGGCTTAAGATCTTAATCAACGCTGGTTAAATCTCTAAGAGATTATTCCCACTCGATAGTTGCCGGTGGCTTACCAGAAATATCGTAAACAACACGTGAAATGCCGTTAACTTCGTTGATAATACGGTTAGAAACCTTACCTAGGAAGTCGTATGGTAGGTGTGCCCAGTGAGCAGTCATGAAGTCGATAGTTTCTACAGCACGTAGAGATACAACCCAATCGTACTTACGGCCATCGCCCATTACGCCAACTGAACGTACTGGTAGGAATACCGTGAATGCTTGAGATACTTTGTGGTAAAGGTCAGCAGCGTGAAGCTCTTCAATGAAGATTGCATCAGCACGACGCAGTAAATCACAGTACTCTTTCTTCACTTCGCCAAGTACACGAACACCTAGACCTGGACCTGGGAATGGGTGGCGGTAAAGCATGTTGTATGGAAGACCAAGCTCTAGACCGATCTTACGTACTTCATCTTTGAATAGCTCACGTAGAGGCTCAACAAGGCCCATTTCCATATCATCAGGAAGACCACCAACGTTGTGGTGAGATTTGATTACGTGTGCTTTACCTGTCTTAGATGCAGCAGACTCGATTACGTCTGGGTAGATAGTACCTTGAGCAAGCCATTTAGCATTCTTCAGTTTCTTAGACTCTTCATCGAAGATATCTACGAATACGTGACCGATGATCTTACGCTTAGCTTCTGGTTCAGCTTCGCCTTCAAGAGCGTCAAGGAAGCGTTGCTCAGCATCTACTTTGATGATGTTTAGACCAAACTTGTTGCCGAACATCTCCATAACCTGCTCAGCTTCGTTCAAACGAAGAAGGCCGTTATCTACAAATACACATGTTAGTTTGTCGCCGATAGCGCGGTGAGCAAGCATTGCAACTACAGATGAATCAACACCACCAGAAAGACCAAGGATAACTTCGTCGTCACCTACTTGTTCTTTAATACGTGCAACTGCATCTTCAATGATTGAAGCTGAAGTCCACAGACCTTCACAACCACATGCGTTAAGAACGAAGTTCTCTAGCATTTTTAGGCCGTTCTTAGTGTGTGTTACTTCTGGGTGGAATTGTACGCCGTAGTACTTCTTCTCTTCGTTTGCCATTGCAGCGTATGGACAAGTGTCTGTTTCAGCGATCTTTGTGAAATCAGCTGGGATCTCAACCACTTTATCGCCGTGGCTCATCCAAACATCTTGAGTAGACTCAAGGTCTGCGAAAAGTGCAGATTCACCAGTCACTTGTACCGCTGCGTAGCCGAACTCGCGCTCAGTAGACGTTGCTACTTTACCGCCAAGTTGCTCAGCCATAGTTTGCATGCCGTAGCAGATACCGAATACAGGAACACCTGAATCAAATACGTACTGAGGTGCACGTGGAGAGTTCTCTTCCGTTACACTTTCAGGGCCACCAGATAGGATGATGCCGTCTGGATTGAATTCACGAATATCCGCTTCTTCTACGTCCCAGCTCCAAAGTTCACAGTAAACACCGATCTCACGAATACGACGAGCTACTAGCTGTGTGTATTGAGAACCGAAGTCTAGAATTAGAATACGTTGGTCATGAATATTTTTAGTCATTGTAAGCAGTCTTATTGGCTATGTGATAAAACGGAGGCGAGTTTACTCACCTCTGATTAACTCTTCAAGAAATAAAGCAAACGTTTTCGTTGGTTATCTGTAACCTCGTGTTTTGAGAAAATCAGAATTTCAGCAAAACAGGCGGTAGATATAATACCAATCACAGTAAGTAAGTGTTCAGTAGTAGCGCTGGAAAAAAGCTTGAGAACAAGGCTGTCTATTCAACAAAGAGTTCTGATAAGTAGTTATTCCACAATCAAAAATTCTAACGAAGTTATCGAGGTTTTTAACAAGCTAGGATGACCAGTTATTTACTACGGTTGGTATATTAATGTGCCGACTCAATCAGCACATTATTCAAACGTTTGGACGTATTATTAACCTAAACGGTAGTTAGGTGCTTCTTTCGTGATTTGAACATCGTGTACGTGAGATTCTTTCATGCCCGCACCAGAGATACGAACAAACTCAGCTTTAGTACGCATGTCTTCAATAGTTGCAGAACCCGTAAGGCCCATGCTTGAGCGTAGACCGCCCATCTGTTGGTGAACGATCTCTTTTAGACGACCTTTGTATGCGATACGACCTTCAATACCTTCTGGAACAAGCTTGTCTGCAGCGTTGTCAGATTGGAAGTAACGGTCAGAAGAACCTTGAGACATAGCGCCAAGAGAACCCATACCACGGTAAGACTTGTAAGAACGACCGTTGTAAAGGATAACTTCACCTGGAGCTTCTTCAGTACCAGCGAACATTGAACCAACCATCACACAAGATGCGCCAGCAACGATAGCTTTACAGATATCGCCAGAGAAGCGGATACCGCCATCTGCGATTACTGGAATACCGTATTCGTTAGCGACTTCAGCTGCATCTGCGATTGCTGTCACTTGAGGAACACCAACACCAGTAACGATACGAGTCGTACAGATTGAACCAGGGCCGATACCTACTTTAACCGCACTAACACCAGCTTCGATAAGAGCACGAGCGCCAGCGCCAGTTGCTACGTTACCACCGATGATTTGTAGATCAGGGTATGCAGCGCGAGTTTCGCGGATACGGTTAAGTACGCCTTCAGAGTGACCGTGTGAAGAGTCGATAAGTAGAACGTCTACGCCAGCTTCAACTAGAGCAGCAACGCGCTCTTCGTTACCAGCACCAGCACCAACAGCTGCACCTACACGTAGGCTGCCGCGCTCATCTTTACAAGCGTTTGGTTTACGTTCTGCTTTGTGGAAATCTTTTGCAGTGATCATTCCAGTTAGTTGGAAGTCATCATTTACAACAAGAACTTTTTCAACACGCGCTTCATGCATTTTCTCTTGAACTTCTTCACGAGTTGCACCTTCTTTAACAGAAGCAAGGCGAGCTTTAGGCGTCATTACTACATCAACTTTCTTAGAAAGGTCAGTAACAAAGCGAACGTCACGGCCAGTAATAATACCAACCAATTCGTTTGTTTCAGTAACAACAGGGAAACCGGCAAAGCCGTGTTTTTCAGTTAGGGCTACAACATCAGCGATTGTCGCGTCAGGGTTTACAGTTACTGGGTGAGAAACCACACCTGCTTCGTAAATTTTAACCTGGCGAACCATTTCAGCTTGCTGTTCAATAGACATGTTCTTATGAATGAAGCCTATTCCGCCTTCTTGTGCCAGTGCAATCGCTAGGCGAGCTTCTGTCACAGTATCCATCGATGCAGAGATCATTGGGATGTTTAGGGAAATATTCTTCGTCAGCTGAGTGCGAAGATCAGCTGTATTAGGGAGAACGGTGGAGTGTGCTGGCACTAGCAGTACGTCGTCGAATGTCAGCGCTTCTTTGGCAATTCTTAGCATTTGCAATATCTCACAATAATAGGAGTAAAAAGAAACAATCCAATCTCATCGTTTCGCCTAATGAGGGCAGCCAATTAAGGAAAATCAAACTGCATTTGGATTAGATATTGCGGACGGATTATACGGCCAACGAAATCGCTTGGCTACACATTTTTGTATTTTTAATTTGCATTTACCCCCTTGCTATGTATTATATTGCCGCTATCTTCCATACTCACGCCCTGTGAGATTCCAAGAAAGACCTTCCTTCAAGGAAAGATAGTGCTTCTATGACTAATCCAAACATCTTTACTGTTTCTCGCCTCAACTCAGAGGTTCGTCTCCTATTAGAAAACGAAATGGGAATAGTCTGGCTCGTTGGTGAAATATCAAACTTCTCTGCACCTGTATCTGGTCACTGGTACCTCACGCTTAAAGACTCTCGCGCTCAAGTTAAGTGCGCCATGTTTCGTGGCAATAACCGCCGAGTCACTTTTAAGCCTCAGAACGGTAATCAAGTGTTAGTCAAAGCTCGCCTGTCGCTTTATGAGCCACGCGGTGACTACCAACTGATCATCGAAAGCATGCAGCCAGAGGGTGACGGTAAACTTCAGCAAGAGTTTGAAAAGCTTAAGATGAACTTGGCGGCGGAAGGCTTATTTGCTCAGTCCAGTAAGCAAGCTCTTCCTGAACATCCAAAACGCGTTGGCGTCATCACCTCTAAAACCGGTGCAGCACTGTTTGATATTCTTGATGTCCTGAAAAGACGCGATCCTTCATTGCCTGTTGTGGTTTACCCGACCATGGTTCAAGGCGAAGAGGCGGCAATTCAGATTGCTCAGGCGATTGGGCGTGCCAATGAGCGCAATGAGTGTGATGTGTTGATCGTGGGTCGTGGCGGCGGTTCGTTAGAAGACCTATGGTGCTTCAATAACGAGATCGTAGCTCGCACAATCGCTGCAAGCCAAATCCCGATTATCAGTGCAGTTGGCCACGAAGTTGATGTCACTATCGCCGATTTCGTCGCAGATATGCGCGCTCCAACACCATCAGCAGCCGCTGAATTGGTTAGCCGTGATAACAGCCATAAAGAACAAGCTTTTGCGTCTAAACGTGCTCGCTTAGTCAGTGCGATTCGTCATGTGTTAATCAAACAAGCGCAATCAACTCAAACATTGAAGTACCGCTTAGAGAAGCAACATCCTAGCTACCAACTGCAAAAGCAGAGTCAGCAGCTTGATGACCTAGATATGCGTTTGCGTCGTGGTATGACTCAATACCTAAAGCAGCATGCACAGCGTGTTGAACGTAAACAGCACCAGCTTCAATTGAACTCGCCAATAAAGCGCCTTGGCGAACAGAAGCTACATCTACAACGTTCAGAGCAAAAGCTATTGGATGCGATGGATAAAACGTTACTAACGACTCGCCACCAGCTCGCTATGGCTGCAGAGAAGTTAGAAACCGTTAGTCCACTAGCTACCCTAAAGCGTGGCTACAGCATTACTCATTCAGCATCGAGCAAGACGGTATCATCGATTAACGATGTCGAAGTGGGCGAAGTGATCACCACCCAAGTTGAAGACGGTGTTATTGAGTCGCAAGTGACCACAAGAGTCGCTAAGAGCGAGCTTTAAGTTCGACTCGAACGTTTAAAATCAAAAAGCCCTATCGATAATCGACAGGGCTTTTTAGTCTCTAACGGTTTATAAAATCAATAATTCTAACCCTACTCAGTAGTAGAAGGCTCTTTCATGGTTAGCATCCCTTCCGTCACGATAAAGTTGATGATGAAGTCTAACCCTTGGCTCTCTTTGAGGTTGGTGAATACGTACGGCTTGGTTGGACGCATGCGTTGTGTGTCTTGTTCCATCACCTCCAGTGACGCGCCAACATACGGTGCTAAATCGATTTTATTGATAACCAGCAGATCAGAGCGTGTAATACCCGGGCCACCTTTACGTGGGATCTTCTCCCCTTCCGCTACATCAATCACGTAGATAGTCAGGTCGGCTAACTCAGGGCTGAACGTCGCACTGAGGTTGTCGCCACCACTCTCTACAAATACCACATCGAGGTTCTTATGTAGCTTAGCCAGCTCTTCGACTGCTGCGAGATTCATCGAGGCATCTTCACGAATCGCGGTATGTGGGCAGCCGCCTGTTTCCACACCGATAATACGATCCGGTTCTAGCGCTTCTGCTCGCGTGAGTATCTTGGCATCTTCTTGGGTGTAGATGTCGTTGGTTACCACCGCAATGTTGAGCTTGTCGCGAATCGCCTTACATAGCACCTCTAACAACGCTGTTTTACCAGACCCTACCGGGCCACCAATACCAATTCGAAGTGGTTGCTTATAACTTTCCATTGTCTACTTCCTTATATTCTTTTTACTACACCGTTCAAGCTGACCGCTATGAACGAAATAGTCGTGTGTATTGTGTTTCGTGCAGTGAACTTGCTAATGCCATTGATGGCGAAAAGCTACCTATCATCCAATCTTCAATCGTGCGTGCTTTCTCAATCACCTCGGGAAAGGTGTTAGTGATATTAATCAGTGCCAACTGCCCGTCGGTTTGGCCTAAAGGCACCAATTTGACTCCTGCGGTAACGATATTTTCAAGCCAGCTCCATAAGTAACCTTGCTTGAGGCTTTCTAAATCAATGCCCCAATGCTGAGCCGCCATACACATGCCCAACAGTTGGTTTGGGTGACTATCAACAGAGTCCACCAGCGAAATATCGATATCCAAGCGCTTCAACAAGGTATTCAATGCATGCCCACGCTGCTTTTCTTCTGCTCGCAATTCACTGGTTTCGCGGCTTGAGTACAAGTAGTTACACCAATGCTCAATTTCATCGAGTTCACCCTTTTCTAGGGCATGATAAAGGCGCTCTAAGATAGGTAATTCCAAGGTCGCGACACTGGAACTGACGATAGTATTAAGCCACTGTTCCATACTATCGCGATTGGTTACCCACCCCGCTTCAACCGCTAACTCTAAGCCTTGCGAGTATGTGAATCCACCAATCGGCAGTGACGGACTGATCAATTGAAACAGACGATAGATGGCAACATTTTCTGTTGTGTTCATAATCGCGCCCTCAGTCTTCTAGAATCGAAAAAGTTCGAGAGCTTACGCGCCTAACAGTAATAATGCGCTAGCTGAAGCCACACCAACCGACATCCATTTAGAGTAAACCGCGCGTCCAACCGATGTACCGATAACCATAAGAGCCAAAGCAGTGATGCTCATGCCTGCTGCAAACTGAGTTAGGTTGCTCGCAGCTTCAACGCCGTGTGCGTAACCATGGAAAAACAACATAGCAATAGAAGCGACTAATACGCTGTTTACACGCTTGGTTGATGGTGAGAATACGTGCCATAGGCAAAGGCTGACGACGAACAGAGAAGCGATAATGGCTGGTTCAACAATTACAGAGAAACCTAAGGCTTGGCCTGCGATAAGCCCAACCACCAACGAAGCCAATCCACCGCCAATCAAAGCGGCTTTTATCTTGGTTGAAAACGACAGTGCGCCAATTAACAGACCAAAAGCGATCAGCATAATCAGGTGATCCATACCTGTCACAGGGTGAGTTAAGCCAGACATAAATGAGTGAGACTCATGAACCGAATGCGAACCGTGCCCCGGGTGAGCGAAAGCCATCGTGGATGTTGTTAGAGAAGCCAGTGTGAAAGTACAAAAGCCAGCAGCTGTTTTAAAGTTCATCGCGAGTTCCTTGCGTTTATAATTATTGATATCGTGGTTGTATCTATAAATGGATGAGTCTCAAATGACTCGATTAATGATGGTGATGATGACCACCAGAGCGACCGCCATAAGCGCCGCCTTCTGGTTCAAACGGTTGTTTTTCGGTCGTCACTGTCGCGCCCAAACCTTCAACCATTTCATCCAAAACATGGTCGTGTTGATAACGAACCCAGCCCGCTTCCACTTGCAGCGGAACATGTCGGTTACCAAGGTGATAAGCAACACGAGTTAACAGATGCGAGTCTTCACAGTAAACGGTCGACACGGTTTCCGGCGCCGCTTTCACTTCGACAGTTAAGCCACACTCACTAGTCAATTGTTCTCCACCACGCAAAATATGACCGCGTGGTAGAAACAATCCAGCATTGCGCCCGTCATCAAGCATCACCTTAAGACGGCTTTTAATGCGACTATCGATCGGCAGACTTAAATAGCCGTCCGGTGCATTTTGTATTTGAGTATTTAGTTGAGTCAGTTCAATCATGCTATTACCTCAATCTCCTTGTGAGATTTATAACGTTCAAATTAGGAGCCCTCAGCCAAGAGCTAAAATACGAGCTTCAGCTAAAGGACTTAAAATAAAAGCCTTCAGCCGAGCTATTAAAATAAAAAATATCTTTGAGCCATTGGCAGTTCTTCAGCCGGCTCACACGTCAGCAGTTCACCATCAGCACGCACTTGATAAGTCTGAGAGTCGACCTCAATTTTTGGCATCCAATCATTGAGCTTCATGTCGGCTTTGCTGATGTTTCGGCAGTTACTCACAACACCAATCAAGCTCTGCAGACCCAATTGTTTGTCGATGTTCTGTGCCTTGGCTTCTTTAGAGACAAACAACATTGATGTGTTCTGACATGCCTTGCCGTAGCTACCAAACATCGAGCGATAGTGAACTGGCTGAGGTGTTGGGATTGAAGCATTTGGGTCACCCATCGGCGCCATGGCGATCATACCGCCTTTCAAAATCACGCTCGGCTTCACACCAAAGAAAGCTGGTTTCCACAGCACGAGATCCGCGAGCTTTCCTGCTTCGATAGAGCCGATCTCATGTGCCATGCCGTGCGTGATCGCAGGGTTAATGGTGTACTTAGCGACATAACGTCTTAGGCGGAAGTTATCGCTGTAGTCAGAATCTTCTTTTAGGTTGCCACGCTGCACTTTCATCTTGTGTGCGGTTTGCCAAGTACGTGTTACTACCTCACCTACGCGCCCCATCGCTTGCGAATCCGAAGCGATCATCGAAAAGGCTCCTAAGTCATGAAGAATATCTTCTGCGGCAATGGTTTCACGGCGAATGCGCGATTCAGCGAACGCGACATCTTCAGCAATTGACGGTGACAAGTGATGACACACCATCAACATGTCTAAGTGCTCATCGACCGTATTGACCGTATAAGGTCGCGTTGGGTTAGTCGAAGAAGGCAGAACATTTGGTTCACCTGCCGCGCGGATAATATCAGGAGCATGACCACCACCCGCACCTTCAGTGTGATAGGTATGAATCACGCGATCACCGATGGCACCAAGTGTCGATTCCACAAAACCAGATTCGTTCAGAGTATCGGTGTGAATCGCAACTTGTACGTCCATCTCGTCTGCAACACTCAAACAAGTATCAATTGAAGCGGGTGTTGTTCCCCAGTCTTCATGCAACTTCAAACCCACAGCACCCGCTGCCACTTGCTCACGCAGTGCTTCCGGTTGGCTAGCATTGCCTTTCCCGAGTAAACCAAAGTTCATTGGGAATTGATCGAGTGATTCCAACATACGATGCATGTTCCACGGTCCCGGTGTACATGTGGTCGCGTTAGTACCGGTGTTTGGCCCCGTGCCACCGCCTATCATGGTCGTAACACCCGACGCCAACGCTTCTTCAATCTGCTGTGGGCAGATAAAGTGGATGTGTGAGTCGATGCCACCTGCCGTGAGGATCGAACCTTCACCTGCTAAAATCTCTGTGCCCGGACCAATCACTATATCGACGCCCGGTTGAACATCGGGGTTACCCGCTTTACCCAACGCTTGAACTCGGCCGTCTTTGATAGCGACATCGGCTTTTACGATGCCCCAGTAGTCCAAAACAATCGCATTGGTGATCACCAAATCAGGAGTTTCGGCACTTGGACGTTGACTTTGCCCTTGTCCATCACGAATCACTTTACCGCCGCCGAACTTCACTTCGTCACCGTATACGGTGTAATCCTTTTCAACTTCTAGCCATAAATCGGTGTCAGCAAGACGCACTCGGTCTCCGACTGTTGGCCCAAACATTTCGGCATAAGCCTGTCTGGATATCGTCGCCATGTTCAATCCTTTGTTATTTTCATTGTTTCCGTGAGAGCGCTTAGAGCTTGCCCATCACTTTCCCTTGGAAGCCGTAGATCTCTAACTTACCGGTGTAACGCACTAACTCGACGCTGCGCGACTGACCCGGTTCAAAACGGGTGGCGGTGCCTGCTGGGATATTGAGTCGAAAACCTTTAGTGGCTTCTCGATCAAAAATCAGCGAAGGGTTTGCTTCATAGAAGTGGTAATGAGAACCAATTTGAACAGGACGATCGCCAATGTTTTGAACCTTTACGGACGTCGTGTCTCGACCTTCATTGAGAGTGATGTCACCGGGAGCGGTTTCTACTTTTCCGGGTACGAAGCCTGAATATTGTTTGGTGGAACCAGCCATATTACTTCTCCCTACACGATAGGTTCATGAACGGTCACCAACTTGGTGCCATCAGGAAAAGTAGCTTCGACTTGTACATCTGGGATCATGGAAGGGATCCCCTCCATAACGTCATCAACGGTAAGCAGTGTGCGTCCAAAATCCATCAATTCCGAAACGGTTTTACCCTCACGGGCACCTTCAAGAATGGCACTGCTGATCAGCGCAATAGATTCTGGGTAGTTGAGTTTTAAGCCTTTTTGTTTGCGCTGCTGTGCCAGCATTCCTGCGCAGAAGATAAGTAACTTGTCTTTTTCTCTTGGTGTTAATTCCATTTAGCCACCCGCTGTTAGTGTTGTTTTCTTATTGCTCAAAAAGCATGAGCAGTAAGTGGGATTCAATTACAGCAAGCTTGAAAAAATGTACCGAGGGCCGGAAGGCGCCCCCGGTACAAATAGGGCTAATCGCTAAGTCGCCCAAATCCTTGGTAAATCAGGAGTCGTACCACATAAATGAGAGCGAGTTGCTTGCCAAATCTGACCAAAGGCTTGGAGGATATCCTCACTCCAATTCCCCAAGGCTCGCACCACAATCAATCCTTCTATCTGAGTAGCGCCCAATATTAATGTGGGTTCACTCGACGTTTTTGATGTAACTGATTGCTGTGAAGCTTGCTGTGTAATAGATAAGAGCAAGCTCTGTACCAACTCTAAATCTTGCTTCTCATTTGAGGTGATATAAAAGGTTCCCATCATTGAAAAATCAAGTAACCCCATATTTATCATCAACTTATCTCCACCATGAAAATTAAAACCTTCAGTAAGAAGCCTTTGATTATCAAGATAGATTTCCGTTTTCCCAACAAGGTGACCTCGCTCAAATCCCTCATTCTGTGCAGGTCGTCCAAAACAGTGCATCTCCCACCCCCAAAACTGTGCACCCTTTTCTAGACGAATGTCAGTGTCTAGGCGCACGTGTGCATTGGGGAAAAAGATGTTCTCTTGCGGCATCCATTCCAAGCGCGCACCTTTCTTGACGCGCAGGGTTTGCTTCTGCTTGGCGTACTTATTGTTAGAACGATAGAACTTGGTCGCACCGGGTGTGGTGATCAACGTATGAGCACCGCTTTCTACGGTTGCCTCAATATTAAGAGTGTCACCACCTACCACTCCGCCGGGGGGATGAAGTAAGTAGGTGTGACACGTTTCCCCATCAGGATACAAGGGACGTTGCACCGCAAGCGGACCAGACTGCTGACGATTCTTTAATACGGTTTTGTCACCACGGTCGACAAAGGTGAGGTTTAAGCTCGCTTGCCAACCATCTCGAATATCTTGTTCGATGGTCTCATTCAGAGACAAGGCTTCTACTAAAGAAGCGTTCCTTACTTCATTCGGAGAAAAGAGAGAATTCATACGGTTAGGTACTCCTTAATCAAGGACTCATTGAGCCCTTTCATTTCACCTTCAGCCACCTGACGCCCACGGTCGAGAATACAAAAACGGTCACCGACCTTTCTCGCAAATGGCAGCTTCTGCTCTACCAACAGAACCGTGAGCCCCATCTTCTCGTTGAGCATACGAATGATGTCTCCAATCTCTTGTACAATATTGGGCTGAATACCTTCTGTTGGTTCATCCAAGATCAATAGCTTTGGATTAACCACCAACGCACGCCCAATTGCGAGTTGCTGCTGCTGACCACCAGATAAGTCACCACCGCGGCGATGCAGCATCTCTTTCAAGACAGGGAAGATATCGAAGATGAACTCTGGAATCTTACGATCGCCCTTCTCTCGAATCGGCAAACCAACCTCTAGATTTTCTTGAACCGTGAGCATCGGGAATATCTGACGACCTTGCGGCACATAACCGATCCCTTGGCGAGGACGATCCTCGGCGTCGGTTTTTAGTAGCGACTCACCCGATAAAGAGATGTCACCACTTTCAACCTTAATCAGCCCCATGATACATTGCAGCAAGGTGGTTTTACCGACGCCATTGCGGCCCATTAACACCGTGCATTTGCCTTCTGGGATCTTCATATCCAAGTCCCATAAGGTGTGGCTCTCACCGTAATATTGATTAACTGATTTAACCTCTAGCATCCTATTCTCCAAGATAAACTTGTTTAACTTCAGGGTGAGCCTGCACTTGGTCCATGGTGCCTTCTGCCAACACGTGACCTTGGTGCAACACCGTCACATGACTGGCGATAGAGCGCACGAAATCCATATCGTGTTCAACCACGACCACTGAGTGCTTACCTGCCAGTGAGTTAAGTAACTCAGATGTGCGGTCCATCTCTTGGTGAGTCATACCTGCAACGGGTTCATCCACCAGCAACAGCCTAGGGTTTTGCATCAGTAACATGCCGATCTCTAACCATTGCTTTTGCCCGTGAGACAGGTTGCCTGCCAAGTTAGCCGCTTCGTCTTTTAAATGAATCAGCTCAAGCACAGAGGTCAGTTTGTCTTTCTGCTCGCCAGACATCCCGGCAGTGAAAGTCGCCCACACCGAGCGATCACCTGCCATGGCTAATTCAAGGTTTTGCCACACGGTTAAACATTCAATCACGGTCGGCTTTTGGAACTTGCGTCCAACACCTGCATTAGCAATTTCAGCTTCGTTCATCTTGAGTAGATTGATGTTCGAACCTAACCAAACTTCGCCAGCGTCTGGCTTAGTCTTCCCGGTGATGATGTCCATCATGGTGGTTTTACCGGCGCCATTAGGGCCGATGATGCAGCGCAGTTCGCCCTCTTTGATATAGAGATTGAGGTCGTTTATCGCTTGGAAACCATCAAAGCTTTTATTGACGCCTTCAACATACAACAGCACGTTATGACGAGTATCGATGGCAGGATGAATATCAGGTTTAAGATAATCAAACACTTCATCTCGACGAGTGAACGCCTGAACCGATTCCTTTACGCTATTAAATGTGGTCATGCGATCGCCTCCTTTCCTCTATGTTGATCATCCTTATCTTGTCCTTCGCCTTTCGAGTTCGATGCCTTGCGCAGCTGTTGCCATTTTTCGCTAACAAAGCCAATCACACCTTGTGGGAAGTACATAGTCGAGAGAACGAATAGACCACCGAGGGCAAATAACCACACCTCAGGGAACTCAACGGTAAACCAGCTCTTGGCGTAGTTGATGATCAGGGCACCAACAATGGCACCAAACAGAGTGGCGCGGCCGCCTAAGGCAACCCAAACCACAATTTCAATCGAGTTAAGCGGTGCAAATTCACCTGGGTTGATGATGCCGACTTGAGGCACATAGAGCGCGCCAGCAATACCCGCGATAACCGCAGACAAAACGAAGACCCAAAGCTTAATGCCATCGACGTCGTAACCCATAAAGCGGGTGCGAGATTCAGTATCACGAATCGCTAAGGCCACACGTCCTAATCGACTGGTCACGACCATGCGACACGCTATATAGCTAAGGATGAGCAAGATACCCGTCGCGACAAACAGACCAATCTTGACCGCATCACTCTGTAAACTCAGGCCAATGATGTCTTTAAAATCCGTCAGTCCATTGTTACCACCAAAGCCCATCTCGTTGCGGAAGAACGCCAACATCAAAGCGTAAGTTAACGCTTGAGTCATGATCGAAAGGTAGACACCAGACACGCGAGATCGGAAAGCCAAATAACCGAACAAATAGGCCAATGCGCCCGGCACCAACACCACCATTAAGCAAGCAAACCAGAATTGATCAAAGCCCTGCCAGAACCACGGCAACGCTGACCAATCAAGGAACACCATGAAGTCAGGCAAAATAGGATCGCCATAAACCCCACGATCACCAATCTGGCGCATTAAGTACATGCCCATCGCATAACCGCCAAGCGCAAAGAAAGCACCGTGGCCTAAGCTCAGTATGCCGAGGTAGCCCCACACCAGATCGAGCGCCAACGCCAACATCGCATAGCTTAGGTATTTGCCCATCAGCGAGATAGTGAAAGTCTCGACATGAAGCGGGTGTCCACTTGGTAACACGGTATTAGCCAGTGGGATAAGAATCACGGCCGCAAGAATGGCAAGGATGGTCAGTTGGCCACCTTTATCACCACGCATCGCCGAAAGTACAAATGATTTAGACTGCATGATGTTGTCCTTAACCTTCAGCCGCACGACCACGTTGCGGGAACAATCCGCGTGGGCGTTTTTGAATAAATAGAATGATGAAAACCAGCACTAGAATCTTGGCAAGTACTGCGCCAGCCCAAGGCTCTAAGATCTTATTGAACAAACCAAGGCTTAAGCCTGCGACTAATGTTCCCCACAAGTTGCCTACTCCGCCGAACACCACCACCATGAAAGAATCGATGATATACGCTTGCCCCATATTCGGGCCAACGTTAGTCAGTTGAGAAAGTGCCACACCCGCGACACCCGCCACGCCAGAACCTAAACCAAAGGTCATCGCATCAACTCGTTCAGAACGAATGCCCATCGCGCGCGCCATACCACGGTTTTGAGAAACGGCACGAACCTGCAAACCTAGTGGTGTCTTTTTCAGAACCATTAATAAGCCCATAAACACCAAACCACAGAACAAGATGATATAAAGTCGGTTGTAGGTCAGAGATAACATTGGGTTCAATTGAAGTGCGCCAGACATCCATTCAGGTGTGCTCACTGAGCGGTTCAAAGGAGAGAAAATCGAGCGAACGGCTTGCTGCAAGATCAAGCTAATACCAAAGGTCGCGAGCAAGGTTTCCAATGGGCGTCCATAAAGATGACGAATCACACTTCGCTCAATCGCAATGCCCACTAAGCCAGACACAATGAATGCCGCTGGAATGGAAAGTACTAGCGCTAGGCCAATATGATTCGGCATCAACAACTGCAATACATAAGTGGTGTAAGCGCCAATCATGATCAGCTCGCCATGAGCCATGTTGATAACGCCCATCACACCAAAGGTAATCGCTAAGCCAATGCCCGCCAGCACCAATACCGAGCCTAAGCTCAAACCGAAGAATACTGTTTCTACACCCGAATAGAGTGCTTGGCTTTGTTGATAATCATCCATCGCTCTCTCTGCTGCCGCCAAGACTTTTGGGTCTTGTTCGCTGTTGAGCAATTGATTCAAGGTTTTGAGTACTACTGAATGTTTGAAGTCACCGACTCGGTCAATCGAAACCACACGATCGTCAACCGTGGCACTCTTATCAAGAGAAGTGAAAATGGCTAACGACAAGTCCATCAACTCAGCGACTTTGCCCTCTGACTCACTGGTTCTCAGCACAGCTAAACGATCGATGATGTTAGAATCTTTGGTACCGAGCAGATCCAGAACCGCTTTATAACGTACGTCTGGGTTACTGCTGTTGAGTCCAATAGAAGCAATTTCCCCGCGCAAGATGCCGCGAAGTTTGTTATTTACTCGAACCTTTTTAAACTGTCTAGCATTCTCGATACTGAGGCTTGATTCATCCCACACCGACTGAGCTGACGTCGCTGTTTTGATGCTTTGAATGAGGTAGAGCTGTTTATACTGCTCGCTCTGTTTATCACCAAAATAGTAAAGGTTTCCGTTTAACCAACCATCCAGAATAGGTTTCGACACATCTTCCGTTTGCGTCTCAATCACCCAATCAATAGCTAATTCTTTATCCGATGTTTTCTTACCAACTAGCGCCTTGGTAAAGCTAGCTTCATCCGTTATTCCAGCAAAAGCCAACTGAGCACTGACTGCCATAAGCAATAGCGCCTTAAATACGTTCAATAGGTTTTTCATCCCTGCTTCCTTAATCCATCGAGCTAGATATTGTTATTTTTGCTTGATGGATACGTGGATAATTATTGTTATCTGAAAAGTAATGAGCCTTCTCAGTTTGCTAAAGAAAAGGCTCATATTTATGGATCTAGTTACCGCCAGAACACTTCTTGGTTTCGACGTTAAACGCACCACATGAGAATGGCTTCGACCAGCTAGAGAACAATTTTGCCGATTCAGGTAAGTAACTCGACCAAGCATCACCCGCAACTAGACCTGTGGTTTCCCAAACGATATCGAATTGACCATCGTCTTGGATCTCACCGATCAGGACTGGTTTAGTTATATGGTGGTTTGGCAGCATGGTTGAGTAGCCGCCAGAAAGGTTAGGAACAGACACACCAATCAAGGCATCTTGCACAGATTCAGGATCGGTTGTGCCTGCATTAGTGACCGCTTGAGCCCACATGTTGAAGCCCACATAGTGCGCTTCCATTGGGTCATTGGTGACACGCTTTTCACTCTTTATGAACGACTGCCACGTTTCAACGAACTCTTCATTGGCTTCGGTATCAACACTCATGAAGTAGTTCCATGCGGCTAGATGGCCTACTAGTGGTTCTGTGTCCATGCCTGAAAGTTCTTCTTCACCAACAGAGAATGCAATAACAGGGATGTCTTCAGATGAAATGCCTTGTGCGCCAAGCTCTTTATAGAAAGGTACGTTCGCATCGCCGTTCACAGTAGAAACCACTGCGGTTTTCTTACCCGCTTCACCGAATTTTTTGATGTCCGAAACAATAGACTGCCAATCAGAGTAACCAAATGGCGTGTAGTTGATCATGATGTCTTCTTCTGTGACACCTTTATCTTTTAGGTAAGCCTCAAGGATCTTGTTGGTCGTGCGTGGGTAAACGTAATCGGTACCTGCTAGTACCCAACGTTCAACTTCAAGCTCTTCCATCAAGTAATCCACAGCAGGAATTGCTTGTTGGTTTGGCGCTGCGCCGGTGTAGAAAACGTTTTTAGAAGACTCTTCACCTTCATACTGAACTGGATAGAAGAGGATGCTGTTGAGTTCTTCAAAGACAGGCAGCATCGATTTACGTGATACCGATGTCCAACCACCGAACACCACGTCGACCTTCTCTTTTTCGATAAGCTCACGCGCTTTCTCAGCAAATAGCGGCCAGTTTGACGCAGGGTCAACCACAACAGGCTCTAGCTTCTTGCCAAGTAAACCGCCCTTTTTGTTCTGCTCTTCGATAAGCATTAGCACGGTATCTTTTAGCGTTGTTTCACTGATCGCCATAGTACCAGACAGTGAATGTAGAACGCCGACCTTGATGGTCTCATCAGCCGCAAGCACGGTAGCAGAAGAAAATGAAAGTGTTGTACACAGTGCAGCTAGCGATAAATTGAACACCTTGTTCATGATAGTACTCCATAATTGTATTTTTGTTATTCAATTACAGAGTTACAAGAAGAGTGCCAAACTTATAAATCAACAAGTTTATTTATAAGCTATTGTATTAATAGAATTTAAAATTAACTCACACCAGTAGAGTGCATAGTAATCATGTAACTATGTTTCATACTGGTGCAGCGGCGATAAGAATGAACCAAGATGACACATTCCTGTTCTTCAGATACAAAAAAGACCCAACACTTTAGTATTGAGTCTCTGGTATAACATCACCGATAGTCGTTCAAACCATGCAGTTTAAGGCTATTCCGCTGGTTGGAATTCGAATTTTACTCTCGATTTAGACTTAAGCTCGTTGCAATCGCCATTGCAAAAATAGCTCGCGGCACCACAGGCTTGAAGCTTCTCAAGTTGGCAGCGGCATTCAGGGCAAAACCCAACTTTAGTAAAGTGAGCCTGACAAGTTTCACAATGATATTTACCATCCCAACCAAGCTCAGACTGACACTTAGGGCAGATATTTTCACTCATTAGCATTTCCTAATTCACTACTCTGTTTACAATCTACTACTGCTGGGATTTAGCTTGCTTGATTTGGTACATGTTCTTATCAGCTTGTGCAATCAACTGGTCTAATCCTTGAGGCTCTTTCTCACAAGAAAGCCCGACACTCACTGAAAACTGCACATCATTGATATAAAGCGCTTGTTGCAGTGCTTTTTCTAAGCTGTGATAGAAGCTAACAACGCTTTCTTGATCATCAAAACAAGAGAACACCACAAACTCATCACCACCATAACGTCCTATCTTGGCACAGGCTGTAGTTGCCTCATCAAGAACCTCAGCAACCGCCAACAACACATCGTCACCGAAACTGTGGCCATAGGTATCATTTATCGATTTGAACTTATCGACATCAACAAACAGACACGCCATCACCTTTTGTGCAAAACAGCGCTTAGTTAACACTTTTTCGGCTTCATTGAACAATGCCCGACGATTCAAACAGTGAGTTAGAGAATCACGATTGGCGAAAAAGTTAAGCTGATTCTCCAGCTCAAACTTCTCTAGTGCGACCGAATACAGAGACGCTAATAGCTCTAAGATCTCGAGCTCAAATTCATGTGGTTCAGAGATGTACTGACTATAAATAGCAAAGGTACCCAAAACATTACCGCGCGACGAGATAATGGGTACCGACCAACAGGCATGCAGATTGGCTTGGCTGGTTAAGGCTAAGAAAGGCGCCCAGTTTGGGTGTGCATTTATATTGGAGACCATCACTGCTTTCTTAAGCGCAGCTGCCTCACCACAGGAACCAATCCCGGCACCAATTCCCACCCCTTCTATCTGTTGATTGTAGAAATCAGGCAGGTTGGGGGCATATTCAAGATGTAGAGTCTTTGATTCGGAGTTGAGCAGTAAGATTGAAGCCATACGCTGACCAAAAAGCAGCTCAGTAAGCTGAATGATCTTATGGTTTAAGTCCTTGCGATCCATCCCAAGGGCAAGCTTCCGAAGCAAACTATTGACTGCTCGGTGGCCTTCTAATAAAAATTGTTGTTCCATTCGCTAAAGCTTTCAATTGTGTAATTGGGTACAGCTTGTTCTTATGCAAGCTTGTTATTGGTTAATAATAACACACTAAGTTAGTACCACACACAACCGAAGATCATAGGTTGATCTTTCGCTTTATCTATTTTGATCAGCGATCTACCCCAAAAAGAATATTTATATCACCACACACCGAAAGCATAAGTTACATGTGCTGCATTTCAATTTTAAATGGTCATTTATATCAAAAGTGACATTTTAAAACAGAATATACAGCACAACCCATTTCGATCTGTAGTCTAAATCATCGAATTACATGCGTCAGCATTTCAATATGCTGGTCATCTAGCTGGGTTAACTTAACGGATAATGTCTTAAGTTCTGAGGTGTTCTCGATGTGAGTACCACCACACGGAATAGACACCAAAGTATCGCTATCCAACTGCCATTCCCAATAGCGAGAGTCTGTTAATGTCTCGCCTTCCAGTCGCATCGCAACTGGTGTCGGCTCTGCAAGCCAGCCCGCAATCATCTGGTTGATGTCAGCTTCAATGCCATCTAGGTTTGCTAGCATGTCTGCAACGTTCAAACCGCGCTTCTTCAGGGTTTTGCCTAAACGATACTTATCGGTACACAGCTCTGGAGTCACAAAGCTCGTCACCTGTGCATAGCTATTGAAATCGTAGCTGCCAAGCGGATCTTTTCTGTCCGCATCTTTACGCCAGTAGCTTTCAGCCAATACTTTATTCAGGGCTAGAAAAGCGATGTGGCCAGCACTGTGACCACGGCTCAAACTGGCTTGATATTCTTTATCAACCGACAACACGACTTCGTCGCTAACCTTAATCATAGAAGCAGATGCGGGTAGCTGGTGGACAACCACAAACGCCCACCCTTCCGTATCACGCTTAACAGGAATATCTGCTGCGATATGAAGCTTGTCAGTAGATTGTTCTATTGCACCAACAAGGCACTCCTCCACTGGATATTGAACGTCACCAACAGTCACAAAGCCTTGGTCTGCCGGATGATCAGGCCAAATATGGCTAACAGGGTGGAAAGGTGTTACGTCGGTGATCAAGTAAGTTTTACTGTCATCACTTTCAACGTACAGCGCTTTAGCATTGAACTGCCAGGCCTGATGACAAAATTTAGTGATGGTTGGTGTGATTGCTGACGCAGGTGTAATCAAATCGCTAGTAGTCATATCGTTCTTCTTTGGGAATCTAGTCTGATTCGTTAAGCCATGATGATAAAAATATATTTTTATGGCTTAACGTGAATTTTGCTTAAAAAAATACCCGAGACAGGCTCGGGTATCAAATCTATTGGAAAGGTTTACTTACGACCTTTAACCATGCTCATCATACGTTTACGTTTGCGTTCTTGAGAAATTGTCAGCTTGTTTGTCTTAGCTTCAAATGGGTTCTCGCTGTTCTGGAACTGAATGCGAATAGGTGTACCCATAATTTCTAGTGAACGACGGTAGTAGTTCATCAAGAATCGTTTGTATGAATCTGGCAAATTACGAACTTGGTTACCGTGGATAACGATAATCGGTGGGTTGTAGCCACCAGCGTGCGCGTATTTCAGTTTCACACGACGGCCACGAACCATAGGCGGTTGGTGATCATCAGTCGCCATCTTCATGATACGAGTTAGCACAGAAGTACCAACACGAGTCGTCGCTGACTTGTAAGCTTCTTGTACAGACTCAAACAAGTGACCAACACCAGTACCGTGAAGTGCAGAGATAAAGTGAATACGTGCGAAATCAACGAAACCTAAGCGACGGTCTAGCTCTTTCTTAACGCGTTCTTTCACGTCGTTATCTAGGCCATCCCACTTGTTTACAGCAATAACAATTGAACGACCCGCGTTCAACGCAAAGCCTAACAAGCTTAGATCTTGATCAGAGATGTTTTCGCGAGCATCGATAAGCAGCAATACAACGTTGGCATCTTCAATCGCTTTCAGTGTTTTAACTACTGAGAACTTCTCTACCGTTTCGTTGATGTTTTTACGACGACGAACACCCGCAGTATCGATTAGAACGTATTCACGCTCATCACGTTGCATTGGGATATAGATAGAGTCACGAGTTGTGCCTGGCATATCGTAAACAACCACACGTTCTTCACCAAGAATACGGTTAGTTAGTGTTGATTTACCTACGTTAGGACGGCCAATGATCGCTAGCTTGATTGGTTGATCTTGAAGACGCTTGAATTCTTCTTCAGCTTCTTCTTCTGTAAATTCAACCTGCTCTTCTTCTTCGTCTTCAAACTCAGTTAGATCGCTTACTTCGCCATTTTCCGCTTTTAGCGCTTCTGCGAATGGGTTAAGAGCAAGGTCAATCAGTGCAGTAACGCCACGACCGTGCGCCGCAGCGATTTGGTACATGTCTTCTACACCTAGTTGCCAGAAGTCAGCACTTGCAGCATCAGGGTCGATACCATCAACCTTGTTTACTACTAGCATTGAAGGCTTTTCTAGTTGACGTAGGTGCTTAGCAATCGCTACATCAGATGGTGTTAGACCAGCACGGCCATCTACCATAAATAGAACAACATCAGCTTCATCAATCGCTGCTAGCGACTGTTCAGCCATTTTAGTTTCAACACCTTCTTCGGTACCGTCGATACCGCCAGTGTCAATAACAATAAAGTCATGCTCGCTAAAATGAGCATGGCCGTATTTACGGTCACGCGTTAAGCCAGGGAAATCCGCAACCAATGCATCACGAGTTCGAGTCAATCGGTTAAATAACGTAGATTTACCTACGTTCGGACGCCCTACTAGAGCAACAACAGGTACCATAACAACCTCTACAATTTCTTCTCTAAATGTAGTTATAGGTAAGCACTTGTTCGCAAGTTTAAACTCTTACCTATAACCACACGGTTTATTAATTTTTAACAACAAAACGGCTCCTGGCTGTTACCAACCAGGAGCCGACTGTGAATTATATCACGCTTTTATTGGCTAATCGTTAGTTTCTTTACATCGCCATTGCGAGTCGTCACTAAGTAGCCTTCAGGCAGTTCAATTGGTGCAACCGCAAAGCCGCTATCATCGACAAGCTGTTGAGCAACAAACTCACCCGATGAACGATCTAACCAGTGCAGGTAACCTTCTGTGTCACCCACGACTACATAACCATTAATAATAGCAGGTGCTGTCAGTAAGCGGTTTTCTAACAATGGAGTGCTCCACAGTTCAGTACCACTACGAGCATCAACCGCAACCACATGGTCTTTGTCGGTAACAACGAACAAACGGCTGCCATCACTTGCTAAATCAATCGCTGACGAGTAGTTACGCTTCCAAATTGGCTTACCAGAACGAAGGTCAATTGCAATCAGCTGACCATTGATACCTACGGTATACAGGGTGCCACCGAGAACAATTGGAGATGCATCAACATCAACCAAGCGATCGATTTCCGTTGCGCCTTTTGGCGTACCTACTGGCTGTTGCCAAATAAGCTGACCACGGTCAACGATAGCCGCAGCTAGACGACCATTTGCTGTACCCCAGAATACACCACCAGAAACCGCAACCGGTGAGCTATCGCCACGGAGTGTTAGGCTTGGCACTTCAGTACTGATGGTCCACTTTTGTTCGCCACTTGCTTGATCTAGCGCGATCAACATACCGCGACTGGTATGAACAATGACCATGTTGCTATCAGTTGCTGGGGATGCAAGCACCTCGCCATTCACTGATACACGCCACAGCTCTTCACCGGTCGATTCTTCCAGTGCGATCACTTTGCCATTTTCAGAACCAACAAATACTTTACCGTAAGCCGCCGTTAAGCCACCCGATAAACGAGCCAGTACGTCTTTCTCAAGATCGACTTTCCACAGCTCTTTACCTGTATCAGGATCAAGCGCTTTAACCATACCTTCACGGCTTGCAACAAACACTTTGTCGTAAGCCAATTCTGGCGTTAGTTTTGAAAAGTAGTGACCAACACCATCACCAACCGACGTAGACCATTCCTGACTAGGAGTGAACTCGCTGTTTACCGTTGGTACTGGAGCCATGATTACGGTGTCTTCTTCACCCGCACAGCCAGCTAGTAGGCCAAGAGCAATCGCACACAACGCCGCTTTTGGAAACATCTTCTTCATTCAAAGCGCCTTATTTAGCTAGGTCGTCAAGTTTGATTTGAAGCGTTTGGCTAGCATCAACAGCTTGCTGTGCTTCTGTGTAAGCACTGTATGCTGCGTCAGTGTCGCCTTTACGAAGTGAGATATCACCACGCAGTTCAGCAACACGGCCTTTCCAAGATTCATCAGTCATAGCAGCAAGATCAGTCAATGCTGCGTCAAATTCACCTTGCTCAGCTTTAATGCGTGCAACACGGTAAGTAAGTAGTGGCGCAAGTGCCGCGTCCTTAGTTGCCGATTTTGCCCACTCTAGCTGTTCAAGTGCTGCTGCTAGCTCACCCGCTTGCACTTGTACTTTTGCTAATTGCATAGCTGCAAGTACTGAGTACTCAGCGTCTTTGTTTGCGTCGATGAAAGCTTGAATATCAGATTGAGCATCAACGCCCTTAGTATCAAGAGCTGAAATTACAGAGGTGTAGCTTTCTGAAGCTGCTTCACGCGCTTCAACGACTGAATCTTGGTAATAACGCCAGCCAAATAGACCACCTAAACCAATAACCGCACCAAAGATTACGGCTTTACCGTTCTCTTTCCACCAATCTTTAATGGCTTCAACTTGTTGCTCTTCGCTATCGTAAAGTTCCACTTCCTGTCCTCTTTAATTCTTTAAACGCCAGCATAGTGCTGACGTTAGTATTCATTATGAGCGTTTGCTCAATGGCTAATTAGATTAGCGCAGCAACTTTCTCTGCAACTTCCGTTTGAGACACGGTTTCTTGCTCGCCGCCAACCAGATCTTTTAGCACAACTGTATTGTCAGCAACTTCGTTCTCACCAAGTACCAGCGCCACAACAGCACCTACTTTGTCAGCACGTTTGAATTGCTTCTTGAAGTTACCACCACCGAAGTGGTTCATTACACGCACGCCTTCAACGGTGTCGCGTAATTGATTCGCTAACTGCATGCCCGCGATCATAGTACCTTCGCCAGCAGCAACTACGTAAACATCAACGCTACGGCGAACTTCTGTTAGCTCTAGCGTTTCCATCATCAGAACCAGACGCTCTAGACCCATTGCGAAGCCAACTGCATTGGTTGCTTTGCCGCCCAGTTGCTCAACAAGACCATCGTAACGACCGCCGCCACATACTGTACCTTGAGCACCAAGGCTGTCTGTGATCCACTCAAATACGGTGCGGTTGTAGTAATCTAGGCCACGTACTAGACGCTCATTGACTTGGTATTCGATACCAACAGCGTCAAGAAGTTCACACAAACCAGCAAAATGTTGCTTCGATTCTTCACCTAAATATTCAGATAGTCGAGGTGCGTCACCTAAGATAGCTTGAACATCAGGGTTCTTAGTATCAAGTACACGTAGAGGGTTGGTGTGCATACGACGTTTGCAGTCTTCGTCAAGCACATCAATGTGTTGCTCAAGGAAAGCCACTAACGCAGTGCGGTAGCTTACGCGATCTTCTTGAGAACCGATTGAGTTCAGCTCTAGGCGAACGTGCTTATCGATGCCTAGCTCACGCCATAGACGTGCTGTCATCATGATAAGTTCTGCGTCAACGTCTGGACCGTCTAGGCCAAACACCTCAACACCACATTGGTGGAATTGACGGTAACGACCTTTTTGAGGACGCTCGTGACGGAACATAGGACCCATGTACCATAGGCGCTGTTCATCACGGTTGATAAGGCTATTTTGAATACATGAACGTACACAACCTGCTGTGCCTTCTGGACGCAGCGTTAGGCTATCGCCATTGCGGTCGTCAAAGGTGTACATCTCTTTAGAAACAACGTCTGTCTCTTCACCAACTGCACGGCTAAATAGGTTTGTTTCTTCAACGATAGGCATACGTACTTCGTTGTAACCGTATGCACTCACCACGTTTTTAACTGCGCTTTCTACTTTCTGCCACAGTGGTGATTGAGTTGGAAGGCAGTCGTTCATGCCTCGAATTGCTTGGATATTTTTAGCCACAGTATTTATTCCGTAATTTCTCACGACCAGGTGTTAGTGCGAATAGACAATCACACCCCATCGCGTTGTATTAATCTTCTAAGTTTTCTACATCAATGCGATTTGCTTTATCAAGCACTGACGCTTTTGCACGAATCTTAGCTTCAAGTTTGTCGACAAGGTCATCGTTGTCGAAGCGCTCTTTCTGACGCTTACCGTCTTCGTAGAAGGCACTCTTACGAGCACTACCGGCTAAACCTAAGTGAGACACTTCAGCTTCACCAGGGCCATTAACCACACAACCTATGATCGACACGTCCATTGGAGTAATCACGTCTTCTAGGCGTTCTTCAAGGGCATTAACGGTGTTAATAACATCGAACTCTTGACGAGAACAGCTCGGGCACGCAATGAAGTTGATGCCACGAGAACGAATGCGCAAAGATTTAAGAATATCAAAGCCAACTTTGATCTCTTCAACAGGATCAGCCGCTAGCGAGATACGCAGCGTATCGCCGATACCTTCAGAAAGAAGCATACCTAAACCTACCGCTGACTTCACAGAGCCAGCACGCGCACCACCCGCTTCGGTAATGCCAAGATGAAGAGGCTGATCAATCTGCTTAGCCAGCAAACGGTAAGAACCGACTGCAAGGAATACATCAGAGGCCTTAACGCTGACTTTGAATTGATCAAAGTTCAGACGGTCTAGGATATCTACGTGACGCATTGCTGATTCAACAAGCGCTTCTGCTGTAGGCTCTGTGTACTTCTCTTGGATCTCTTTCTCAAGAGAACCACCGTTAACACCAATACGAATCGGAATATTCATATCACGTGCGCAATCAACAACTGAGCGGATACGGCTTTCGTTACCGATGTTGCCTGGGTTGATACGCAGACAGTCAACGCCGTATTCTGCCACTTTAAGGGCGATACGGTAGTCGAAGTGAATATCAGCAACCAAAGGAACAGAGACCTGCTGTTTGATTAGCTTAAAGGCTTCAGCGGCATCCATAGTCGGTACAGATACGCGAACGATATCAGCGCCAACTTTTTCCAAAGCTCGAATTTGAGCAACGGTCGCGGCTACATCTGTTGTTCTTGTGTTGGTCATGGATTGCACAGCAATTGGTGCACCATCACCGATCGGCACATCACCCACATAAATACGGGTTGATTTGCGACGAATAATAGGAGATTCGTGTTGCATATTAACTCTAAGGTAAGGTTATTCTAGCTACTTTGCCTGAAGTATACCCAGAAAGGTCGACAGGTTCACTTGCAAATGTCATTGATACGCCCTCTGGCGCACCTAGAATCACTTTATATGGCGCAGTTCCTGATAGATTTAATGACTGACCTGCTTTTTTGATGCCAGTCGACAGGGTTTTACCGGTTGCATCTTTTACTTGGATCCAACAATCAGCAGAGAACTGCATCACTAGCTCGTTAGCCACAACTTCAGGAGTAGCACTTGCTTCTACAGCTTCTGCCTTAGCAGCAACTTCAGTAGCGGATTCTGTCTCTGTTGCTTGTTGTGCCGCAGTTTCGTCAGCTAGAGCAACTGCATCTGAAGTATCTTCCGTATCGCTTATAGCAACAAGGTCATCTGTACTTTCAGCAGCAGCACCTGCTTCGTTTTGTTCAGCTTCAATCACTTCTAAAGAGGTGAATTCAGGGGCAAGTGATTCTTCTACCGCTAGCTCTTCTGAACTTGCAGTATTCGCTAAAGATTGAGATAGGGTGTCTTGCTGTTGGTTCTGCCACCACCACAGTGAAGAGATACCCGCAATTACCGCAAAAATGCTCCAAGTAAGGATCATAATACGGCTGTTGTGCTTCTCGGTTTTGGTCTTACGAGAAAAGCTCAGCATTTCTTGCTCTTGATGCTGAGCATCACCAGCATGATGCAGCGCACTCAATACGACTTTTTCGTCAAGATTGACGTATTTCGCGTATGAACGAATGTAGCCACGCATAAACGTCGCCACTTGATCTGACTCGAATTGGTTTTCTTCAATTTGCTGAATCAGCGTAACGCGAAGTTTTAAGCGATCAGAAATCTGCTTTTGCGTTAAACCAAGAGCTTCTCGTTTGTTCTTAAGCAGCGTTCCCGCTTCCAAAGCTGGAGCGATCGGTTCTTGCGTTTGTGTATCTTGTTCTGTGTTCATAGAGAGTGAACTTCTAAAGTATTATCGCAAGTTGAGGAGAGCGTTTTTTTATTGTCGTTTAAGCTCAATCTAACAACCCACGTTATGTGGAATTTTTCCTGCTATCTAAATCATCAACCCTTAAAGGCGAACATCATTCATTTGTTATGGATGACCTTCTCAGGAAGCTAGTTTATCAAGTAGCCAACCTAAATAGACATATTGGCGATCAGTAGCAAGCGAGCACTTAAATTAATTTAAGATTAGTTAATCATAAGCTAATGCCATTACAAGGCAAAAACACTTTAAACAAAATTTACCGTCAGCTCATGGTTTTGTCCAAAATTTGACGAAAAATGTAAGAAAGCGTGGGCAAGAAGTCCAAAAAATCAAAAACTGTCCCCCAGAAAAGCAACAAGCCAGAAGTAAGACTTCTGGCTTGTTTAGGTTCTAATCGCGTTTTATACCGCTTTTACTTCAATCACACCACCGGCAATCAAGTTCGCTTCAGAGGCTGCTTTAAGCATTTTAGTACGCTTGGTTCTGTCAATAACATCACCGACTAATTGGCCACACGCGGCATCAATATCATCACCACGCGTTTTACGAACCGTTACTGTGTAGTTGTATTCCATCAGCGTTTTTTGGAAGCGATCAATTCGAGAGTTGCTTGGCTTCTTATAAGGCGAACCCGGGTAAGGGTTGAATGGAATCAAGTTAATCTTACAAGGCGTCTCTTTCATTAGCTCTGCAAGTTCACGTGCGTGGTCCATATCATCATTCACATGATCCAATAACACGTACTCAACCGTTACTTTACCGCGGTTAGCATTTGAAGAGGCAATGTAACGACGAACAGATGCTAGGAAGTCTTGGATATCCCAACGATCGTTGATCGGCATGATTTGGCTGCGTAGTGCATCGTTTGGCGCATGCAGAGAGATAGCCAATGCTACATCGATGTTGTCTGTCATTTGGTCAAGGCCAGATACAACACCAGAAGTTGATACGGTTACACGACGCTTAGACAGTGCGAAACCTAGATCATCAAGCATGATTTCTAATGATGGCATTAGGTTCTTCATGTTCAATAGAGGCTCGCCCATACCCATCATTACAACGTTAGTAATTGGACGACGACCGGTTTCTTTTTCTAGGCCGATTTCGCGAGATGCACGCCAGATTTGGCCAACAATCTCTGAAACTTTTAGGTTACGGTTAAAGCCTTGTTGAGCTGTAGAACAGAACTTACATTCAAGTGCACAACCAACCTGTGAAGATACACACAGCGTCGCACGGTCACCATCTGGGATGTATACCGTTTCAACGTCTTGGTCGCCAACGCTCATCGCCCATTTGATTGTGCCATCTGAAGAGTGTTGAGCTTCAGAAACAACAGGTGCAACAATCTCACAGCGACGTTGCAGTTTCTCACGTAACTTTTTGTTGATGTTGTTCATTTGTTCGAAGTCATCGACACCGAAGTGATAAATCCACTTCATCACTTGCTCTGCTCGAAACGCTTTCTCATTCAGTTCTTCTGTGAAAAATTTACGAAGACCTTTACGATCAAAATCGAGTAGATTGACTTTAGCTGTGGTCATGATGCCTCTCAATGACGGAACAATAATTAAGGGCGCGAATTGTACAGGCTTTACGCAACTTCAACAAGCACTGTAAAACCCTGTGTTTATTAAGACATTCAAACTTAAGCGATTAAAATTTGAACAACTGTATTTATCAGCCTGAGATTACCCAATTTAAACAAAAGATTCCCGACTACGCTCCTTCGTCGCTTTCAGGAATGACGACTAAATTGATTATCGAGAACGCAAAGTCCACTTACAAAAAAGGCCTCACCGAAGTGAAGCCTTTTGAATCATTTGCTGTGTCGATTATTGAGCTGGACGTGGGCAAATTTCAGATTCAGGGAAAAAGAACTCGATTTCACGAGCTGCAGACTCAGGGCTGTCGCTGCCGTGTACTGAGTTGTAACGCATGCTGATTGCGTAGTCAGCGCGGATAGTGCCGCATGCTGCTTCTTCTGGGTTAGTTTTACCCATTAGTTCACGGTAACGAGCGATTGCGTTTTCGCCTTCAAGTACTTGAACCATGATAGGACCAGAAGTCATGAACTCTTTTAGTGGACCAAAAAATTCTTTGCCTTCATGTTCCGCGTAGAAGCCGCTCGCTTGCTCTTCAGTCAGACGAACCATCTTAGCAGCGATAATTTCAAGACCTGCTTTTTCGATTCGGTGGTAAATTTCACCAACAAGGTTACGCTTAACTGCATCCGGCTTAACAATTGAGAACGTTCTTTCTAGAGCCATAGGGATTCCTTCACTTCATTTTTTTGTTATTAAATACTGAAATTACTGAGATCTTTCAATCTTAGCTTTATGAATGAGCGGCACAAAATACCGCTCACTCTTATTATTATTTTGCTTGGTCAACAAGAAGACGAGCCAGTGTACGAACACCCATACCCGTTGCGCCTGCCGCCCACTTATCACTTGCTGATTTACGGTAGGTACCCGCGCAATCCATGTGAATCCAACCTTTTTTGTAGTCGTCTACAAAGTAAGAAAGGAACGCAGCGGCTGTACTTGCACCCGGCGTGTAATCGCCCGTGCTGATGTTTGAAAGATCAGCAAAGTTTGAAGGCAACATGCCACGGTGGAAATCAGCAAGAGGCAATGGCCATAGGCCTTCTTTCTCTTGATTTGCCGCCGTTAGCGCTTGATGAGAAAGCTCATCGTCGAAGCTTAATAGTGCGTGGTAGTCGTTACCCAGTGCATTTTTAGCTGCACCAGTTAGCGTTGCACAGTCGATGATAAGCTCAGGGTTTTGTGCACTTGCGTACATCAGGCCATCAGCAAGCACCAAGCGGCCTTCCGCATCGGTGTTCATGATCTCAACTGTCTTACCATTTTTGTAAGTAATGATGTCGCCAAGCTTCAATGCACGGCCAGAGATCATGTTCTCAGCACAACATAGGATAAGCTTGATACGCTTGTTCAGACCACGTTCAATCGCAAGACCCAAGCCACCAGTGATGGTAGCTGCGCCGCCCATGTCAGCTTTCATCGCTGTCATGAATTGCCCTGGCTTGATGCTGTAACCGCCTGAGTCAAAGGTAATACCTTTACCCACTAGACAAGCAAACACTGGTGCGTTTTCGTCACCGGTTGGGTTGAAGTCCAGTTGCAGCATTGCAGAGGTGCGCTCAGAGCCACGACCTACCGCATAAATGCCTTCCCAACCTTCAGTTAGGAGATCTTTGTCTTTAACGATTTTTGCTTTTACTGTGCCTGCTGGCGCCACTGATTTGATGTATTCAGCTGCCATCGTCGCTAATTGACGAGGAGCCACTTCTTCAGCAGTTTTGTTGATAATGTCACGCGTCCAATCAGTAGCACGGATGCGAGCTTCTAGCTCAGCTTGATCAGCTTCTGAAAGTGCATCCCATTCCAATGCATTCTTTTTCTTTGGTCCACGGTAGCCTTGGTAGAAAGCCCAAACGCTTTCTAGATCCCAACCTTCACCACGAAGTGAAACGAATGCGATACCTTGTCCGTCAAGCGTACGACCAGCACGCTGAACTGCGCCTAGATCGTGGCCTTCACCAATGTGAATTGTCGCTCCCGCTTCTGAAAACGATAAAATAGCTCTTGCTCCCCACTGAGGCTGGGCAGCTTCTTGACTTAAAAATACTGACATCTGTGTAGACATGATTTCTCCTTGTCATGAACCACTTTGAGTGTGTGATTCTGATTATTTTTTATTAGCGCACTGATGTTAGCATTATGTAGGAGGAAAATGTCATTTTGATAAAAAAACGGACCATAAGGTCCGCTTTTTTTAGTAAGAATTGTTAACTTGGCTGCGTTTTATATTGGACTGATACCAACCCGCGACCAAATCATCAGATAAGAGGATTAATCCATCTCATCCATCCAGCACAAAATAATAGCCTCTAAGATTTTCTCATTCGAGTGGTTAGGCTCGTCGTCGAACTCTTCAAGGTCTAGCACCCATTGATGCAGATCGGTAAAACGTACCGTTTTAGGATCAGTATCAGGGTACAAATCACATAGCTCAATTGCGATATCTCGCGAATCAATCCACTTCAAGCTCATAACACTTCCTTATATTTATCAGCGACGCTCTGTCACCTTTATGATCTATATTCTAGGCCAGTTTTCTTAGTATGTTTGTCTAAGCAATAGCTCTCTCTGTCATCACTGTATTAGCCATGACTGAGAACAGGTTCTTAGTGGTCTTCAGAAGCCAGGTTCAATGTGTACTTTGGAATCTCTACTACAAGATCTTCATTCGCCACTTTTGCTTGGCAACCCAGGCGAGATTCCATCTCTAAGCCCCATGCTTTATCTAGCATGTCGTCTTCTAGGTCATCACTCTCTTCTAAAGAATCAAAACCTTCACGAATCACAACGTGACATGTCGTACATGCACACGATTTTTCACATGCGTGTTCAATACCAATACCGGCCTTCAATGCAACATCAAGAACCGTCTCACCAGTTTTTGCTTCTAAAACAGCGCCTTCTGGACATAGATCTTCGTGAGGTAAAACAATAATCTTTGGCATGTTTATCTATTCTCTAACTATTAAATATTATCGACTGACTGACCTGACAGTGCAGCACGAATTGATTTATCCATACGACGAGAAGCAAAGTCTTGGCTCGCTTTGTCGGTATTCTTAATTTCTAGTTCAATCGCATCGGCATTATCGCCATTGCGCACTTCAATCAGTGCTTCAATCGCTTGAACAAGTTGTTGTTTGCCTTGCTCATCAAGTAACTCATCGCCATCGGCTTGCATTGCAGCAATTAGGCCTTCAATAACGCGATCCGCTTCTACGCGTTGCTCAGCAAGAGCACGCGCTTGCATGTCTTCTTTTGCAAAAGTCATCGAATCTTTCAGCATGCTAGCCACTTCGTTATCGCTTAGACCGTAAGAGGGCTTAACTTGGATTTCAGCTTGAACGCCTGTGCTCTTCTCCATTGCGGTAACCGATAGCAGGCCATCAGCATCCACTTGGTAAGTTACACGAATATGAGCAGCACCTGCAGTCATCGGCGGGATGCCTTTCAAAGCAAATCGAGCCAGTGAACGACAGTCATCAACCATTTCGCGTTCACCTTGTACGGTGTGCACTGTCATAGCAGTTTGACCGTCTTTGAACGTGGTAAATTCTTGTGCGCGAGCCACTGGGATCGTGGTGTTTCGAGGGATGATCTTTTCGACCAAACCGCCCATGGTTTCGATGCCAAGAGACAGAGGGATAACGTCCAGAAGCAGCATCTCAGAGTCAGGCTTATTACCGACTAAGATATCCGCTTGAATCGATGCGCCAATTGCAACCACTTCATCAGGGTTAATGCTGGTTAGTGGCGTACGACCAAAGAAGTCACCGACCATTTCACGTACAAGTAATGTGCGAGTTGAACCGCCGACCATCACGACTTCTAGAACTTCATCTGCATCAACTTCCGCATCTTTTAGTGCACGACGGCATGAAAGCAGTGTTTTCTTAACGAGCGGTTTGATGATCTCTTCAAACTCTTCACGAGTTAATGAACCAGACCAACCTAGTACTTCAACCTCAACGCTTTCAGCTTCAGATAAGCCAATCTTAGCTTCTGTTGCGGCGTCTAGAAGAATACGGTTCTGCTCTGCAGTTAGCTCCGATAAGCCCATTTGCTCTTGGAAATGATCCGCAACTAAATGGTCAAAGTCGTCGCCGCCTAATGCAGAGTCACCGCCCGTAGCTAGAACTTCGAAGACACCTTTAGATAGGCATAGGATAGAGATATCAAACGTACCACCACCTAAGTCATAAACAGCAATTACCCCTTCTTTACCTGAATCCAAACCGTAAGCAATCGCAGCGGCAGTCGGCTCATTAAGAAGACGTAACACGTGAAGACCAGCAAGTTGCGCCGCGTCTTTCGTACCCGCACGCTGTGCATCATCAAAGTAAGCAGGAACGGTAATAACAGCACCAGATAACTCGCCACCAAGTGTTGACTCAGCACGTTGACCTAGCGCTCGCAGAATGTCTGCAGATACTTGAATTGGGTTTTTGTTACCTTGCTCTGTGCGAATCACAGGCAAACCATTATCACTTTCTTCAAATTGATATGGCAGAGATGGGTATCGCTGTTGAATATCTGACAGTGAGCGACCGATTAGTCGCTTAACTGAGATAATGGTATTTTTAGGATCAGTCTGTGCATTTGCACGAGCTTCATCACCAGTCGTGTATGACTCTGACGTATAGTGAACAACGGAAGGAAGAATACTGCGACCCTGTTGATCAATCAGTGTGCTCGCCTCACCACTGCGCACTGCCGCAACCAATGAGTTTGTTGTACCTAAATCAATACCCACAGCAAGCTTGTGCTGATGAGGAGCGGCGCTTTGCCCTGGTTCTGCAATCTGAAGTAGTGCCATGGATGTGTCCTTGTTATACGAACTAGCCGATCAGACGATCTTCAACTAACTCGATTTCATTCTTTAATTTTGCAATAAACTTAAGCTTTCTTACTCGGTCTGCAGCTTCTAGCCAAGCCTCACTGTCGAGTTCTTGTTGGATAGCGCTTAATTGTTGTTTATACATTTTGCTAACCTTTCCTTCAAATGCAAACAAAGCATCTTCAGGTTCAGAACTGTCGGCGATATCTTCAAGCTCTTCACGCAATTCCATTTGCTCCATTAGGAACATAGGATCTTGCAGGGTCTGCTGTTCACCACGAATATCCTCACCATGTTGCACTAACAGGTATTCAGCTCGGCTGATTGGATTCTTCAATACCTGATACGCATCATTGATTTGCGCAGCTTTTTGCACGGCTAGCAGGCGATCACGCTCAGAAGCAGTGGCAAATTTATCAGGGTGGAATTGGCGTTGCAGATCTCTAAACTGAGAAGAAAGAAGGCTACCATCCAGTTGAAACTGAAGTGGTAGCCTAAATAATTCGAAATGATTCATGTAACGGTGGTCCTAAGTTTAGGCTCTTCAATCAGAGCCTAATTTTATTCTTCGCTCACTATAAACGCTTAACGATTGAAGCGTTTATACGTTGAAGCTCTCACCACAACCACATTCGCCTTTCGCGTTAGGGTTGTTGAATTCAAAACCTTCGTTTAGGCCTTCTTTTACGTAATCAAGCTCAGTTCCGTCTAGGTAAACTAGGCTCTTTGGATCAATAATGACCTTAACACCTGAATGCTCGAACACTTCGTCTTCTTCGTTAAGCTCGTCAACGAATTCTAGTACATACGCCATACCCGAACAGCCAGTCGTTTTTACCGCTAAGCGTAACCCGATACCTTTACCTCGGTTATCTAGGAAAGCTTGAACTCGGCTTGCTGCCGTATCTGTCATGGTGATGGCCATACTACAACCTTGTGTTTTATATAAATTGAGAACTCAGGGGGAGCACAAAGGATGCTCCCAAATATTGCTTATTTTTTGTGATTACTTAATGATACGATTAACGCTTCTTTTTGTAATCCGCAACAGCTGCTTTGATTGCATCTTCAGCAAGAATTGAACAGTGAACTTTCACTGGTGGCAACTCTAGCTCTTCTGCGATTTCAGAGTTTTTGATAGCTGCCGCTTCATCAATACTTTTGCCTTTAACCCACTCAGTTACTAGTGAGCTAGAAGCGATTGCGCTGCCGCAACCGTAAGTTTTGAATTTTGCATCTTCGATAATGCCTTCTGGCGTTACCTTGATTTGCAGTTTCATTACGTCACCACAAGCTGGTGCGCCAACCATACCGCTACCAACACTTGGGTCTTCTTTATCAAACGAACCTACGTTACGTGGGTTTTCGTAGTGATCAATTACTTTTTCGCTATATGCCATGATAGTTACCTCGAATCCTCTATTTCCGTGAGATTAGTGATGAGCCCACTCAACAGTGTTCAAATCAATCCCTTCTTTATACATATCCCATAGAGGAGACATGTCGCGTAATTTGTTTACCGCTACACGAATTTGTGCAATCGCGTAGTCGATTTCTTCTTCCGTTGTGAAACGGCCGAATGAGAAACGTACTGAGCTGTGTGCCAGTTCATCGTTCAGGCCAAGAGCACGTAGAACGTATGAAGGCTCTAGGCTTGCTGATGTACATGCAGAACCTGATGATACTGCTAGGTCTTTTAGAGACATAAGCAGAGACTCACCTTCAACGAAAGCGAAGCTCACGTTTAGGTTGTGTGGTACACGTTGGTCTAAGTCACCGTTTACCGTTACCGCTTCTAGATCTTGAACACCTTTCAATAGGCGCTCACGAAGTGCTAGTGCGTGATCGTAATCTTTCTGCATGTCTTGCTTAGCAACAGCACAAGCTTCGCCCATACCCACGATTTGGTGAGTAGCAAGCGTACCTGAACGGAAACCACGCTCATGACCGCCGCCGTGCATTTGCGCTTCAAGACGAATACGTGGCTTACGACGAACGTAAAGTGCACCGATACCTTTAGGGCCATACATTTTGTGAGCTGAAAGTGAGATTAGGTCAACTTTCATCTCTTGTACGTCTAGTGGGATTTTACCCGCAGACTGAGCCGCATCAACGTGGAAGATGATCTTACGAGAACGACATAATTCACCGATTGCAGAGATATCTTGGATTACACCAATCTCGTTGTTAACGTGCATGATAGAAACTAGAACAGTGTCTTCACGCATTGCAGCTTGTAGCTTGTCTAGATCGATGATGCCGTTTGCTTCTGGCTCAAGGTAAGTTACCTCAAAACCTTCACGCTCTAGTTGGCGACATGGATCAAGAACCGCTTTATGTTCTGTTTTGCACGTAATTACGTGCTTACCTTTCTTCTCGTAAAAGTGCGCTGCACCTTTAATAGCAAGGTTGTCTGACTCTGTAGCACCTGAAGTGAAAACAATCTCACGTGGGTCTGCATTTAATAGGTCAGCAATTTGCTCACGAGCATTATCTACTGCTTCTTCTGCCTGCCAGCCGTAACGGTGTGAACGAGATGCAGGGTTACCGAAGTTACCGTCCATCGTCATGCACTGAACCATTTTCTCAGCAACTCGTGGATCGACTGGGCATGTAGCTGAATAGTCAAAGTAAATAGGCAGTTTCATTTTCTACTCCAATGTAAAAACTGACCGCTAAGAGCGGGCATTAACACCGTGAGGTGCTGCACTAATCGTTGTAGTGCTCGTATTTTTATGTGCAAAACCATTATTAACCGCAAGATCGATATCTTGACGATCAGAAATTTCTAAAACTTCGTTATCTTTCATTAGCTCACCGAGCGTAATGTCGTTTAAGAAGCTGCTGATTCGGGAGCTTAAATCACGCCATAGAGTGTGAGTTAAACAACGACTACCACCCTGGCAATCTGCTCGACCGTGACACTTAGTCGCATCAACTGATTCGTCTACTGCTGCAATCACAGTTCCGACAGCGATGTCGCTCGCTTCAGCACCTAAACGGTAACCACCACCAGGGCCGCGAACACTAGCAACTAAGCCAGCTTTACGTAACTTAGAAAAAAGTTGCTCTAAGTAAGATAACGAGATGCCTTGTCGCTCTGAAATGTCAGCCAGAGGAACTGGGCTTTTTTGCGAATGCAGTGCTACATCGAGCATAGCTGTTACCGCATATCTTCCTTTAGATGTAAGTTTCATATCACACCGTATCCACATTGTTTATGTGGTTGGAATCTTCCCATACCCGACTAAATTGGTCAAGTATTTAGTTGACTATTTTAGTCAGGTATTCACCCTTAGTTTTCACATGGGCTTTATTTATCGTTTTTGCTCTTCTCAATTGAAGTCAAAATGCCACGTAGAGTATTGATCTCTTGCAGCTCTGGACGAGCTCGGCTAAACAGACGACGCAGCTTATTCATCACCTGCCCCGGCTTATCCTTAGAGATAAATTGGGTATCAATGATCACTTTTTCAAGGTGCTCGTAGAACATTTCTAGTTCTTCGTGACGAGGGTACTCATCTTGTTGCTGTGGTTGATATTGGCTAGCGACCATATCAAGGTGGGCGACACGCACTTCGTAGCTCAGAGTCTGTACCGCCATTGCTAGGTTTAGCGAGCTGTATTCAGGGTTAGCTGGGATACATACATGGAAGTGGCACTTCTGAAGCTCATCGTTAGTCAAGCCCGTACGCTCACGGCCGAATACTAATGCTACTGGGTGCTTCTGACCTTCAATTGCAAATTTTTGTCCACACTCACGAGGCTCAAGCATTGGCCATTCAAGTGTGCGTGAACGAGCACTCGAACCAACCACTAAACCACAGTCTTTTACTGCTTCGTCCAGTGTGGAAACGATAGTCGCGTTTTCTGCGATGTCACCAGCACCCGCAGCCAGTGCTAAGGTCTGCTCGTCAACTTCACATTGAGGGTCTACAAGAACTAATTGACTCAAACCCATCACTTTCATTGCGCGAGCTGCTGATCCGATATTTCCCGAATGAGACGTACCAACCAGAACGACTTTTACATTGTCTAACATGCTATATGACACCACTTTAAAAATAATCGCGAGATATTAACACATAGCAAAGTAAAATGGTCAGACCCTTCGCGCAATGTGAAACCAAGAGTTCAAAAAATAACCACTTCCCTTTTGGTAAAACTTTGGTATACTCGCCGCCGCTTTAAATTGTTCTTTAACATCTTGTGGGAAAAACCATATGCATCCAATGCTAAACATTGCGATACGCGCTGCGCGTAAAGCTGGCAACCATATTGCTAAATCTCTAGAAACAACTGATAAGATCGAATCGTCTCTAAAAGGTAACAACGATTACGTTACTAACATTGCTCAAGAAGCTGAGTACATGATCATTGAGACAATCAAAGCATCTTACCCAGAGCACAGCATTATTTCTGAAGAGAAAGGCCTGACTGAAGGTAAAGACTCTGACGTACAATGGATCGTTGACCCACTAGATGGCACCAACAACTTTGTAAAAGGTTTCCCTCACTTCTCTGTATCTATCGCTGTTCGCATGAACGGTCGTACAGAAGTTGCTTGTGTTTATGACCCAATGCTAAACGAGCTATTCACAGCTCAACGTGGCGCTGGCGCTCAACTTAACAACGCTCGTATGCGTGTTACTCAACTAAAAGACCTTCAAGGTACTGTTCTAGCGACTGGTTTCCCATTCAAGCAAAAACAACACTCAGAATCTTTCATGAAGATCATCTCTGGTCTATTCATTGACTGTGCTGATTTCCGTCGTACAGGTTCTCCTGCTCTTGACCTATGTTACCTAGCAGCTGGCCGTGTTGATGGTTACCTAGAACTAGGCCTTAAGCCATGGGATCTAGCAGCTGGTGACCTAATCGCTCGTGAAGCTGGTGCTATCATGACCGACTTCGCTGGCGGTACTGATTACATGACTTCTGGTAATGTTGTTGCTTCAAGCGCACGTGGTGTTAAGTCTATTCTTAAGCACGTTCGTGAGAACGCTAACGAAGGTATGCTGAAATAATTCAGACCTTACGTTAAAGCTCCCTGTTTTAAGGGCGCATAAAAATTCCAAAGCCTCGCTAGATAGCGAGGCTTTTTTATATCTGTGGTTCAGGGATGCGAGATGCGAGATGCGAGATGCGAGATGCGAGATGCGAGCAGAATAGCGCTTATGGTATTAAGTACAACTCACTTCGACCATAAAATTTGTATTGAGTTTTCCTGCAAAATGCAGCCATAAAAAAACCGCTAGTTGCCTAGCGGTTTTTTTGGTTTAGCGAAACTTGTTAAGCCAAGGCCTAAGGCATTTCGTCAAACTCTTCACCTTCTTTTTCCACTTGTGGTGGCATTAGGTGTTCACGTGTAATACCCAACTTCATTGCTAGTGCAGATGCAACGTAGATAGAAGAGTAAGTACCAACCGTAATACCCAATAGAAGGGCAGTTGCGAAGCCGTGAATCATAGCGCCGCCCTGAACGAACAGTGCGATAACTACGAATAACGTGGTACCAGAAGTGATCAATGTACGACTCAATGTTTGTGTGATTGAGCTGTTCAGTACTTCAGGCGCTTCACCTTTACGCATCTTACGGAAGTTCTCACGAATACGGTCGAATACAACGATGGTATCGTTGAGGGAGTAACCGACTACCGTTAGCAAGGCTGCTACGATGGTAAGGTCGACCTCAATTTGCATTAGAGAGAACACACCAAGTGTGATGATAACATCGTGCGCCAGTGCTAATACCGCACCCGCAGCCAAACGCCATTCAAATCGCACTGATACGTAGATCAAGATACAGATAAGAGAAACTAGGATAGCAAGGCCACCCGCTTCTGTTAGCTCATCACCTACGTTAGGACCAACGAACTCGATACGACGCATTTCAACTTGCTCACCAGTACCATTCTCAATAGCAGAAAGGATTTGGTTACCAAGCGTTTCGCCCGCTACGCCATCACGTGGACGTAAACGAACCATCACATCACGAGCTGAACCGAAGTTCTGTACCGTTGCATCACCAAAGCCTTCGGCTTCTAGTGCACTACGGATATCAGGAAGGTGTGCCGGTTGTTCAAAACCAACTTCAATCAGAGTACCGCCAGTAAAATCTAGACCCCAGTTCAACGATTTCGTTGTTAGGGTGAAGATAGCAGTACCAATCATCAAGATAGAAAAAACAAAGGCAACCTTTGACCAACGCATAAAGTCGATCATTTTGTCTGCTTTTAGAATCTGAAACATATTAATTCCTAGCCTTAGATCGACAGTTTTTTAACGCGTTTGCCGCCATACATCAGGTTCACGATACAACGTGTTCCCACAATAGCTGTAAACATTGAAGTCAAGATACCGATAGACAGCGTTACCGCGAAGCCTTTGATAGCACCAGTACCCACAGCAAATAGAATAATTGCTGTTAGTAGCGTGGTGATGTTGGCATCGGCGATTGTGCTGAATGCGTTCGCGTAACCTTGGTGAATCGCTTGTTGTGGACTACGTCCATCTCGAAGCTCTTCACGTATACGCTCAAAGATCAGAACGTTGGCATCAACCGCCATACCGACCGTTAATACGATACCTGCAATACCTGGCAGGGTCATAGTAGCCCCCGGAATCATCGACATCACACCGATAATCAACACCAAGTTAGCCATTAGCGCAACGTTCGCAATCAGACCAAAGCTGCGGTAGTAAAGCAGCGTAAACAGCATTACAGCAGCCATACCCCAAACCATCGCCATGATACCCATATCGATGTTTTGTTGCCCCATAGATGGACCAATCGTACGTTCTTCTACAATCGAGATAGGCGCAATCAGAGCACCAGCACGCAGTAGAAGTGCCAAGTTATGAGCTTCAGCCGTTGAGTCGATACCAGTAATACGGAAGTTACGACCAAGTGCAGACTGAATCGTCGCTTGGTTAATCACTTCTTCGTGCTTACTTAAGATAACTCGACCTTCCGGTGTTTTACGACCGCTGTCTTTGTACTCTGCAAATACCGTCGCCATTAGCTTACCGATATTCTGACGAGAGAATGCAGACATCTTGCTACCACCTTCGCTGTCTAGCGAGATGTTAACTTGAGGACGACCATATTCATCAACACTTGAGCTTGCATCAGTAATACTTGAACCGCCTAGAATAACGCGCTTCTTAAGTACCACAGGACGACCATCACGATCTTGCTTGATTTCGCTACCCGCAGGGGCACGACCAGAAGCGGCAGCGGCTAAATCAGCACTGCTATCTACTTCACGGAACTCAAGCGTCGCGGTAGCACCAAGGATTTCTTTAGCGCGAGCAGTGTCTTGAACACCAGGCAATTCCACTACGATACGGCTAGAACCTTGACGTTGAACCAAAGGTTCAGCAACACCAAGTTCGTTAACACGGTTACGTAGAATGGTAATGTTTTGCTCAACCGCGTAGTTACGGATTTCTTGAAGACGAGCCTCTGTAAAGCTTGCAACCAAAGAGAAACGACCGTTAGATTCAGAATCTACGAACGTCATATCTTGGTGCTTAGATTGCAGTAGCGATTTCGCTTCAGCAAGCTGCTCTTCGTTACGCAGAATCACTTCAACCGCATCTTTACCAGATGGGCGAATCGCACGGTAACGGATTTTCTCTTCACGAAGTTCACTACGGAATGCTTCTTCTTGTTGACCAACCAGCTTTTGCATCGCCGCGTCCATATCCACTTCCATTAAGAAGTGAACACCACCACGTAGATCAAGACCAAGTTTCATTGGTGCAGCACCAATAGATTCAAGCCAATCAGGAGTTGAAGCCGCTAGGTTTAAAGCAACAATAACGTCATCGCCTAGTGCTTCTGTGATGATATCACGGGCACTAATTTGCGTATCTGTGTCGTTAAAGCGAACAAGAATGGAACCGTTTTCGAGAGCAACGGATTTAGTAGAAAGGTTTTCTGCTTCAAGAGCATTGGTGACAGCATCCAGCGTAGACATATCTACAGAGGCGCCGCGCGCCCCTGTAACTTGAACTGCCGGATCTTCACCGTATATATTTGGAAGTGCGTACAACGCAGCGATAGCGATGGCAAACACCACCATCAAATACTTCCATAACGGGTAACGGTTTAGCACAGCGAGGATCCTCTAGCTGTTTATAGAGATTTCAGAGTACCTTTTGGTAGCACTGCTGTAACGAAGTCTTTCTTGATAACTACTTCGTTGTTTGCGTTCAGTTCGATAGCAACGTAGTCGCTGTCTTCAGCAATCTTAGTGATCTTGCCGATTAGGCCGCCGCTTGTAAGAACTTCATCGCCTTTGCCCATAGAAGACATAAGGTTCTTGTGCTCTTTAACACGCTTAGCTTGTGGACGGTAGATCATGAAGTAGAAGATCACAGCGAACATACCTAGCATGATAAGCATTTCGAAACCGCCGCCTGCTGGTGCACCTTCTGCTGCTGCGTGAGCTTGAGAAATAAACATTTAAAACATCCTCTATTTATATTTTCGTAATTGTTTGTCTAATTGGGTTGCATCCCTTTATTTTCAAGCCCCATCACTCGAAAGAGAGATAGGGCTCGCAAAAAAGAAATACTAAGATTCTTTACCTAGTGGTGGCACTTCACGCCCCATTCTTGCGTAGAACTCTGCAACGAACTCTTCAAAGCGGTCTTCATCGATAGACTGACGAATGTCTGACATTACTCGTTGGTAGAAACGCAGGTTATGAATCGTGTTCAGTCGAGCACCTAGGATTTCGTTACAACGATCCAAATGGTGTAAGTACGACTTGCTGTAGTTCTTACAAGTGTAACAGTCACACTCTGAATCTAGTGGTGTTGTATCGGTTTTATGCTTCGCATTACGGATCTTGATCACACCTTCAGTCACAAACAGGTGGCCGTTACGTGCATTTCGCGTTGGCATTACACAGTCAAACATGTCGATACCACGACGAACACCTTCAACTAGGTCTTCTGGTTTGCCTACGCCCATTAGGTAACGTGGCTTATCTTCCGGCAGTTGAGGACATGTGTGTTCAAGAATACGGTGCATGTCTTCTTTTGGTTCGCCTACTGCTAGACCACCAACTGCGTAACCATCAAAACCAATTTCAGTTAGGCCTTTAACAGATACATCACGAAGGTCTTCGTACACACCACCTTGAACGATACCGAATAGTGAGTTCGGGTTTTCAAGTTTGTCGAAGTGGTTACGTGAACGCTCAGCCCAACGAAGAGACATCTCCATTGAGTCTTTTGCTTCTTTGTGTGTCGCTGGGTAAGGCGTACACTCGTCAAAGATCATTACGATGTCTGAACCTAAGTCTTTTTGGATTTCCATAGACTTCTCAGCGTCCATGAAGATCTTGTCACCGTTTACAGGGTTACGGAAGTGAACACCCTCTTCAGTGATCTTACGCATTGCACCTAGGCTGAATACTTGGAAACCGCCTGAATCAGTCAGAATAGGACCGTGCCAGTTCATGAAATCGTGCAGGTCACCGTGCAGTTTCATGATTTCTTGACCAGGACGTAGCCATAGGTGGAATGTGTTACCTAATAGGATTTCAGCGCCTGTGTCTTTCACTTCTTCAGGTGTCATACCTTTTACAGTACCGTAAGTACCTACAGGCATGAATGCTGGGGTTTCAACGGTACCGCGTTCAAACTGAAGTTGACCACGACGTGCGCCGCTATTAGTTTTTTTAAGTTCGTATTTTAATTTCACGAAGCCTCCAATATGCCAGAGAAACAATCTGACTGTTAATTCAGAACCTTAAGCCAAACAAAAGTTCAGTCCAGTGAGTTCTATGAGGAGCGGTCGCGTATTCCTTGCGAGAGATTAGACAGACACCCTGCCCGACTCCTAGCTTACTGCTAGCACCCGTAAATTCTTATGTATATCGTTTATAACTAGCTTAAATTAGCTTATTTTCTTATTGATGAACATGGCATCACCGTAGCTGAAGAAACGATATTCGCTCTTCACTGCGTGATCGTATGCGCCCATAACATTGTCGTAACCTGCAAATGCACTCACCAACATAATCAGCGTTGATTCTGGTAAGTGGAAATTGGTAATCAAGCAATCCACCAACTGGTATTCGTAACCAGGGAAGATAAAGATTTCAGTGTCACCAAAGAAAGGAACCAACTCTGTGCCTTTCTTCAACGCATCTTGCGCTGCACTTTCTAGTGAGCGTACTGATGTTGTACCAACGGCAATAATACGACCGCCACGAGCTTTTGCTGCAGCTACGGCGTCAACCACTTCTTGCGGGACTTCAACGTACTCAGCATGCATGTGGTGATCATTTATATTATCGACTTTTACTGGCTGGAACGTACCAGCACCAACGTGAAGCGTCACATAAGCAAATTCGACACCTTTTTCTTTCATGTCAGCCATTAGCTTGTCATCAAAGTGCAGGCCTGCTGTTGGCGCAGCAACCGCTCCCGGCTTCTCATTATAGACAGTCTGGTAACGCTCTTTATCTGCGTCTTCATCTGGACGATCGATATAAGGAGGTAGCGGCATATGACCAACACTGTTCAGAATCTCTAAAACGCTTTGATCGGATGTGAAATGGATTTCGAATAACGCATCGTGACGCGCCACCATTTCAGCTTCATATTCATCGTTCTCACCAAGGAACAACTTGGTACCCGGCTTCGGTGATTTAGAACAACGAACATGCGCAAGAATGCTTTTCTCATCAAGCATACGCTCAACCAGCACTTCAAGCTTACCGCCTGATGCCTTGCGACCAAATACACGAGCAGGAATCACTCGAGTATTATTGAAAACAACAAGATCGCCTGGTTCAACCAAGTCTAAAACGTCTTTAAACGAACCATCTATCAGGTTGCCATTATTGCCGTCTAATTTAAGCAGGCGGCTTGCTGTACGCTCTTCTTGAGGGTAACGAGCAATAAGTTCATCTGGTAGGTCAAAGTGAAAATCTGAAACTTGCATGTGTCTAGTCTTGTCTTAGTTGATGAGATTTGTGCTGTTGACGAATAATAAACCGTTGTCGCTAATCAATCGTTACAGTAAGTAAACCGTTACCGTAAACAACGCGCAAACACGACTAAAAATTTCGCAGTGGGCTAGTATAGGCACACGAGCCGCAATAGCAAGGTTTACAGCAATGGATTATTGTAAAGAGGCGTAAAATAATGCTACTAACTCACCTCCTTAAACTAAAGAATTAGTTGCATAAAACTCACCCAAAAATGCGTCAGATCTCAGTTATTTTTAGGATAAAAAACTATAGTAATAGCAACAAAATAAAAAAGAAGGAGGTTCATATGATCAAAGTTGAAGATATGATGACTCGCAACCCTCATACCCTATTGCGCTCACACTCACTGGCCGATGCTAAGCACATGATGGAAGCACTTGATATCCGCCATATTCCGGTCGTTGATTCCGACAGAAAGCTACTCGGTGTTGTCACACAACGCGACGTTCTAGCCGCTCAAGAATCCAGCCTACAAAACATCCCACAAGCTCAATCTTTTACTCTTGCCACTCCCCTCAACGACATCATGCACAAAAGTGTTATGTCAGTAGAGCCACGTGCAGGATTAAAAGAATCGGCTATCTATATGCAGAAACATAAAGTGGGCTGTTTACCTGTCGTAGAAAACCACGAACTAGTAGGCATTATCACCGACAGCGACTTTGTAACCATCGCAATTAACTTGCTAGAGCTGCAAGAAGAAGTCGAGCCAGAAGAAGCTGAAGTAGATTGAGGCAACAATAAAAAGAGCCTCATGACATCATGAGGCTCTATTAGAATCAGATTTACTATTTCTGTTGTTACAGAGGGGTAGCATCACTGCAAAGGTTAGTTTGTCGAGTTCTGAATTGATGCTGAATAACTAGCTGAATATCATCAATCGCTTCCGTCTCAACAATATCGCCATATTCATCACCTAATTGCAGAGACAATCTCCAACCAGAAGCAGCTACACTTCTCTCTTTAAATGAATAGGTTGGATTAAGTAACTCTCTATTGTCATGATAACCTGCCGTTAAGTTAGCGGTCATACGCTGTCTAAAACTACCATTAGATACAACGCTATCACGGGAAATATCAGCAAAACGAGTGGAATAAGAGTTCAAACCACCTTGAAGCCCCTCGCCATCACCTACTAATACTCCTGGAGTGCTACTACGCATGTAACTATTCCCGCCGTAAGTAAGATATGCTTTAGTTGTCGCCTCGCCAGATATGTCGTAATTCAGCGCGAGATCGATAGCAACACCACCAATTTTATCAGAATATGTACCGGCAGCACTTAAGCACATAACGTCATCATCACTACCCACAATCGGACCTTGAAAAAGGACTGAGGATGGAAAGTTTTTCACGGTACTGAACTCTACCGTTAGCCATTCACCAGAAACTAAATCGCGAGATAATAACTTAAGCTTGGCATTAAATGCTTCATCAGCATTCAACATTTCACCACTACCATTTGGGTCTGGGTAAAGGATAGTTCTCCCGTTATAGTTATCAATGTAACCAAAGATATCCCTCTTGAGAGAAATAATATCCACGGTTTGATGACCATTCGATGTATACCATCCGCCATAGAAACTTTCCAAAGCATTGAGGTATTCGATAGATTGCTGAATGTTTGATACTTTGAATACATCGCCTTTATCTAGCTCTGCATTACGGTCATTGAACAACACTTGTCTACTATGCTCAAAAGCTTGTACAGCATAAAACAGCCACTCTTGAAGTTCAGAAAACTCTAATTCTGCTTGATACGTTTCAACAGTCAAAGTGCTGAAAGATAGTGGATTAGCGTACGAGCGCTCTGAAGTCAGATACTCATTTTGGTCGGTTTCCGCGACCAAACGCAAAGCTTCAGCATTTAAAGCAAGTAACCTACCAGCATCATCACTTAAATTAGAAAGTGACTTAGCCATATCAGCTCTAGCCGTTGCCAATTCTAAGGTTAGTTGTTGAATTCGCCCCTTAGCAAAAACATCTGATGTCTCTACCTGTAAACCTTTTATTGTTGCACGCTCAAGCAAAGCCAACTTCTGTGTATATAAGTCAGCCTTAAGAGAACTTCCCTTCAATGCACCTTGTAAGTTCTCGACAGCAGTAAATGTCGATGATAAATCGGTAGAGCCGGTATCATTCAAGAAACGATTTAGTATATCAAGAGAGTGTTGTACTTCTTCAGACAGCAGCAATGTGTTCATATCGAAAGTCGAAGTTCGACTTTCATCAATTAGGCTTTGGAGCTTAAATTCATTAAGACCTAATTTAACCGTGATCTTATCGACCAAATTACTAGTTTGCTGCACCAGCTCAAGACGTGCCACTTCTAGTGCTATGTTGTTTAATACCTCACTATGGACTCTATAAGCTCGTTCAACTTCGCGCTTTGCAGCTTGAATGTTTTTCAACTGATAGCCGATTAAGCTGCCTCTACGTTGACTCTTAGTCTGCTCTTTACAGGAGTTAACAATCAATGAAGAAGGGCAACCTAGAAGAGTTGATAACCTCTCTTTTGAGCGTTGATTTTCTTGCTCAAAATTTCGTGTAAAGACGCCCAACTGATAACGGTAATCAAGGTGTTTTTTTTGAGCAAAATTCAGTGAACTCTCAAGAGAGAGCGTCATTTCATCTAATACTTTCCCTATAACCTCAGTTGAACTGCTCCCAATACTATCTTCAGAGTCATAATCTGGCATCAACAAAACGAAATCATCTGGCAGCCCTAAATAGTTAGCTCCACCTTCGAGCCAGTTGGCTACAGATTTCAATTCAACAACGTTACCTTTAAATTTATCTAGCTCAGACGACAATATTATATGGGTATAGGAATCATCGCCTAACAAACGACGTAACTGCGTCTCTTTTGAAATAACTCGCTCAAGCAGTGAACTAGCATCATATGCAAGCTTAGATTTTTGCTCTACAGAACTCGCCGATACCGACTTTAATTTACTAATTTGTAACTGCTGAGCTAATAACTCATTCATAAACTGATAAGCTAATAAAGCATCTTTATAACCTGTAATTAAACGGTCTTCTTGGTATACAGGTAATGACTGTCCTTTTTCATTTAGGTATCGAGCACTTTTCACATCACGAAATGGCTGCGCACTAGCAAATGATTGAGGGTACTTTTCGATCAATCTCCAATAATCATCAAAAGCGCTTAATAGAATATCTAAAGACTGTTGACGGTACTTTTCCACTACGGCTGTGCTTGCTCGATCTACCCATAATATTCTAGCTTGGTCAGTTGCACGATTCGCCAAAATAAAATCTGCTGTAGCACGATCATAATAAATATCAAAAAGTACCGCTTTTAAGCCCACCAAATCAGAAGTTTCGATAACGAGTTTTTCAATCGTTTTAATGGCACCAGCAGCTTGACGTTTTTCTGCATTACCCCATAAAGAGTCGAAGGGCCATCCTTCTCCGCTTTCAGATATTGCAACGATAATATTTCCTGTTTTTGGGTCGAGAGTAAACATACGCTCCAAATAACGAAAAGCTGTTAAATCTTTAGCTTCAGTATCTTTTGCATACTGAGGATATAATTTAGATAACGCTTGTTCGATAGTCGTATATGTTGTAGAAAATTGAGGTACGCTCGACCAACAGCGTTCACCTTCAATAAACTCCTGATAACAACTCTGCCTTAGATTATTCTCATCAAATAAAGAGTTTTCATTTTTATCATCTGAAGCGTTAGCAACTCCTGACAATAGTAATAAGGGCGTAAAAAGCCCTACCAAACGCTGTTTAGTATCAATCATAATTATTCTTTTAATTTTATTTTTGACCATTAAGTAAATAACATAATGGTCATTTACTTTACCTAGCTAACAATAATATTTTTTTATCATTAGTCGGGTTCACTATCCACACAGGGAATGTAATATCAACTTTTATAAAACCCAATTATCATTAACTTAATTTCGATCACAGTTATCAATAGATGGAATGATAAAAAGCATAACAATTAGAAGAAAATAACCATTTATTATTTTATGCTTCATTAGATTTAACTAATAATAAATTTATTTAACAGTATCAATAAATAAAAGAGCGGCTTTAATAGCCGCTCAAAGATATAAATTAAATACGCTGATAAATGATGTCTCTTAAAGTAACTCAGATACCACATCGGCCAACTGATGGAAGGTTTCACGACGTGATGAACTTGGTCGCCATACGAGACCGATATCTCGGTAGGCTTGCTGACCAGGGGGATCAATAACCACTAGGTTTTGGTTTTCCAACAAACCGTGGTCGATTGCCATCTGCGGAATAAAGGTGGTTCCTAAACCATTGGCCACCATTTGCACCAATGTGTGTAGGCTTGTAGCGGTAAATGGGTTTATCTTCTCTTTGTCGGTTAACTTACAAGCTGATACCGCGTGCTCGGTTAAGCAGTGTTCGTTCTCCAGCAAAAATACAGACTCGTCTGGCAGGTCATCGTATTTAATCGGAACCCGAATACCATCTGCTTGATTACGACTGATCACCATTCTGAACGGATCTTGCCCAACAACTTTACTCTCCATGTTATCGATATCGACAGGCAAAGCCAGAATCAACACATCTAACTCACCATGACGTAATGCAGCCAATAAGTTAGTTGTCGTATCTTCACGTAACAGTAAATTTAGCTGAGGAAAGCGTTGGTTAGCTTCTTGTACCAAATCGCACAAAAGGAATGGTGCAATGGTAGGAATACACCCGACTCGCAGCTGACCTTGCATCGCATCCCCGTTACATAGGTTTCCAAGCTCGACAAGGTCTTGCCCCTTCGCCAGTAGATCTCGTCCATGCTTGACCACCAGCTCACCCGCTTGAGTAAAAACCAATGGGCTCTTCTTATCCTTCTTTTCATAAAGAGGGCAACCAATTAGCTCTTCTAGGTTTTGAATGCCTTTACTGAGCGTAGATTGACTCACGAAGCAGCGATCAGCGGCATCACTGAAGTGACGAGTTTCGTGAAGAGTAACAAGATAGTGAAGTTGCTTAAGACTTGGCCATTTATTCATGAAATTACTTTGTAATATGAGTAGGATAAGTTACGTAAAGGTCATGAGACCTAAGAACAGGATAAAGAATAAGCTTATCGCTTTTTTCGATTAACTTAATCTATTTAATTCGCTTTTTTCTATAGTACCGATTGTACTATAGTTTGTCGCGTAGAAACGGAGCCCAAACAAAGATGTGTTGGGCCAACTAATTTTTTAGGAGATTCCAAAATGGTACTAGTAGGTCGTCAAGCCCCTGACTTTACTGCAGCAGCTGTTCTAGGTAACGGTGAGATCGTTGATAACTTCAACTTCGCAGAATTCACTAAAGGTAAGAAAGCTGTAGTTTTCTTCTACCCACTAGACTTCACTTTCGTTTGTCCTTCAGAGCTAATCGCTTTCGACAACCGTCTTGAAGATTTCCAAGCTAAAGGCGTTGAAGTAATCGGTGTTTCTATCGATTCTCAATTCTCTCACAACGCATGGCGTAACACTGCTATCGCTGATGGCGGTATCGGTCAAGTTAAATACCCTCTAGTTGCTGACGTTAAGCACGAGATCTGCAAAGCATACGATGTTGAGCACCCAGAAGCAGGCGTTGCTTTCCGTGGTTCTTTCCTAATCGATGCTGACGGTCTTGTACGTCATCAAGTAGTTAACGACCTTCCACTAGGTCGTAACATCGACGAAATGCTACGCATGGTAGACGCACTAAACTTCCACGAGAAGAACGGTGAAGTTTGTCCTGCACAATGGGAAGAAGGTAAATCAGGTATGGACGCATCTCCACAAGGTGTTGCAGCATTCCTATCTGAGCACGCTGACGACCTAAGCAAGTAATTACCTCTTAAGCCCGAACTCAACGCGGGTTAATGGTTGGAAGATTCTCTATAAAGAGACATAAAGCATAAGCTAATAGCGCAAAGCGCACCGCCAATCAGTTAAGAAGTAAAGTCCTATTAAAAGCCCGAAGTTAACGCTTCGGGCTTTTTGCATCTACCCCTTCAATAATGATTTATTCCTCGCTCATATCCGCTATGAATAGGGGTAACCGCAAAGCCAAACTTTACCTCTATTTTCCTCTGCTCCTACCTATTCAGAATCATCCCAAGATTGCTATGATTTCCTTAGTCTCAATTTGAACGAGTAAAATAGCATGAACATCGAAATTGAAGTTTGTATCGATAACCTAGAATCCCTACACAATGCCCTAGCTGGCGGAGCTAATCGTATTGAGCTCTGCTCTTCACTAGCACTGGGTGGGTTAACTCCGAGCTTCGGAATGATGAAGCAAGCCGCTCGCATATCATCAGTTCCCGTGTATGCCATGATTCGCCCTAGACAAGGTGACTTCATCTTCGATAATGACGATATGATGTGCATGCTTGATGACATCCAAGCCGCTGCCGACGCTGGTTTACATGGCGTGGTATTGGGTGTACTTTCCGCTCAAGGTGAAATAGAAATGGTCGCGATGAAAGCACTCACCTCAAAAGCCCACCAGCTAAAGCTTGGCGTGACCTTTCACCGTGCTATCGACCAACTTAATGATTACCCAAAAGCACTAGAACAGATTATCGAGCTTGGTTGTGAACGTGTTTTAACTTCAGGCTTAGCAAGTAACGCAGAACAAGGAAAAAATATTCTGAAGGAGATGGTTGAGCTTACTCAAGGCCGCTTAGACATTATGGCTGGGGCGGGAGTTACCGCTAACAATGGCCGAGATATCCTCAAGCACACTGGCGTTGAAGCGCTGCATTTGTCTGGTAAGTCGACAAGACCGAGCCTTATGACGCAAGCCTCTCAAGCTCAAATGGGGCACGATGACATAGACGACTACTCAATCCCAGTAACGAGCACGGCAAAGATTCAAGCTCTGATTACATCCCTTCACAAATAGACGAACACCGAGAGCTGACTGAACACAAACACAACATGGCTAGTAAAAGCTTGGAAGTCACGTATATTAGTAGAATGAATATAGCGACTCATGGAATGTTATGGCTAAGGATCTGTTCAGCTCTCTTGATTTAAACCTATTACGCACCTTTTTGATTGTTTACCAAGAAAAAAATACCAGAAAGGCAGCTGAGCGTTTATTCGTTTCTCAGCCGGCGGTTAGCCAAGCCCTACAAAAGCTAAGACACCACTTCAACGATGACCTTTTCGTCAAAGTTCATGGTGGATTGCAAGCTACCTCGTTCAGTGAGCAACTCATCAATGAGATAACACCTCACTTGGATGGCTTGATGACGGCAGTGAATGCATCCAATAAATTTGATCCAAACGACATTGACTACCCTATAAAGATTGCGCTATCTCCTGTGGTACTCGCTTGCTTATCCGGCACCTTATACAAAGAACTCATGAGCCAAGCGCCAAACTCGAAACTCGAGCTAGTAAGCTGGTCTACTTCATCTTGTGAAGATATACAGAAAGGAGAGGTTCTGCTAGGGGTTGCTTACGAGCTACCTTTTACATCAAAAGAGATCTATGTAAAAAAACTGGTTGAGATTACAGGCCGATTATTTGTAAGAAAAGATCACCCAATTAAACAAGCTTCAGTCAGTCCCGAAGAATTAGCAGGTTATGAAATAGCATCAATGATATCTCCTGGTTGGAACGACAATTTTAGCCATGCAGCCAACATATTAGAGTCACGTTCAATTCCACACAGTATTGGCTTTCGTTCCGAGATTTTGATGGCAATCATCGATGTCGTAGCGAACTCCGATATGTACATGCCACATTCCAACCTATTCCCCATAGATAACTACCCAACGCTGCGAGCTATAGATGTAGATCTTGATACTAAACATAAGAATGTCAGCGTTTACAGTCATATACATACTAAAAATCGTAATAACCCTCTCATATCCTGGCTTTTCGATGTAATCAAAGCTGCACTACTACAACAGATTAATAAGTAATGCTTATTACAGATATACGAGAACCTATTTAGCTTAAAAATATAACACTGTTTAATATTCACTCCATCGACAGGGAGTCAATCAAATATAAGGATGCAATAATTAAACATTAAGAGCGTTATTTATATGAAATTACTAACTACAGCACTAACCGTTATCGCAATCATTTCTGCTTCATCAGCTTATGCTCAGAAAGACTATTCTGGACATCGTATTGGTTTCGGTATTGTTTCTAGTGAAGTCGATCATCTAGATTCAAATTTCTCTCGAAGCGATTTAGGTAATGGGTTAAAGCTCGAATATGGTTATGACATTAACCGAATCTTTGGTGTGAATATCTCATCAGATACGAGTAAAGAAGATGAAAATTTTGAAGGCTATGGATATGAGACTAAAGTTTCAACCTTCAAAATAGACACAGACATCGGCTATGCATTCTTCCTCAATGGCTTTGATGTAAAGCCATACGGTGCTATTGGTTTTACTCGTGTAGAGGAAAAGATCACGTTAAATACGCCTGACGGTAGTGCAAGTATCAAAGACAACAATACTTCTCTATTGCTAGGCACCGGAGTTAGAGCAAACTTTGATTTCGGCCTATACACTGACCTGCGTTTCAATTTCATCATGATGGATGATTACGATATCGACCAGTTATCTTTAACCGTGGGCTACAAGTTCTAACCTCTCTCGTAATCAGGTACGCTATTTGCTCACAATTATTTCTTATTGTGAGCAAAATAATTAATACCATCGCTTTTCTAATCTTCTGGACGCCAACTCAATGCACTCGCGATAGTACCAATAACTAACGTATCTTTCTCATCATCATTAAGTTCAGGCATCATCTGTAAAGTTAGCATTCCATTCGTCTGAGCCGCTGCTGCCTCTTGTGAAGCTTGTTTAAAGCTATACCCTAAAGGTTTTTCAACTGACATCAAAAGGTCTTTGCTTGAGTGGACAGTTTCGACATCATATTTATTCGACCCAACTCGTATGTAGCCAGCTTCTTTCTTCTCTAAACTAACTTTAATCATCCCAGATTGAGGCTCTAAGACGAACTCTCCTACTTTCTCATTCCTTTGGGTTACAGAGCAGCGATAAGGCTTATTGCCACCGAAATCAACACCCATATAGTTAACTGAAGTCCCACCGCCAGAACAAATTAAGTTCCACATCTGACCATTGTCGTTTCTAGTGATCTCAGCAGCAAGCTCTCCGTCTTTAAAAGAGACAGTATCAAACCATGTTGAGCTTGATGAGTTTCGACTGTATTTGCCTTGATACATACCTGCAATATCAAACGTTCCTTCTTGTCCCAATCCCCAGAAGTCACCATCTGTTTTAATAATAAGTTGCGGTTGCTTACTAACCACTTCTGATTTGTCCATGATGGCAACGCTGCCGCACGCTGTTAACGTGAAAAGGGGAGTTAAAACTAAAAGAAACTTTTTCATACTGATATCTACCTGAAAAATAAATGTGGAGGATAAATTCATCAGGAGAATAAATTAAAGATTGATCGGAATATAGTAAACACTAATGAGCCACATCGACATTATCATCATCATATCGGAACAAATACATTAAATAACATAAGGTTAAGTAGACGCTTATCTATCAAACTCGTTTTGTAAGGCTACGTAAGACAAAGCATTCGCTAAATAACGAAAACAACCACTGATAAGTACACGTTATTACAGAGATAACCAATGCGAATTAGCCTGCTCTTTCAAAGTCCATATAATGATTTCCGTTATCCAGTTAATTCTCTGGGTTCATTCATGGATCGACCTAATGCTAAGGAGAGCAAAAATTACTTCGGTGGTACCATGAAACTAAAAACACTTCTTCTCACTTCGGCTTTATTCTCAACCTCTGCATTTTCAAGTGGTCTTCATTTATCCCCTGAACTAAAAATTGGTTCTTATCATGGCTTCGGATTACAGGCGGGTATTACTGATGTGGCAAATTTAGGCGCTGTTTACCTAAGTTATTCTCACCTTTGGTATGACAGCGATCGATATGATGAAACTGTCGATGCATATCGTATTGGTATCCAAAATATGTTTGGAAGAAATCAAACCCACGGCTTTCAGGCTGAAATTGGTGTGGCAAGCTATGACGGTACAAAAACGCGCTCAGGCGAAGTAGAAGAGAAAACATCACATGGGTTAAGCCTAGGCGGTGCCTATGTTTACCAAGCGACACCAATGCTTGGGTTACGTGCTGGTGTTGATATGAATATTTTTGATCACAATAAAACCTTTGTACCTTACGACACGACGATCAATTTTAATCTTGGTGCAATCCTTAGCTTTTAAGATGTCCCCTACTTCAATGCGTCATCAAGGCTTTGATCGCCTAGGTGGCGTACATCTTTACCCTTCACAAAGTAAATAATGTATTCGCAGATGTTTTGGCAACGGTCTCCCACTCGCTCAATCGCACGCGCTGACCACATCACCTGCAAAATATTAGGAATGTTCTTAGGATCTTCCATCATATACGTCATTAACTGACGAATAACCGCCTCGTATTCCGCATCCAACTTATCATCAAGCTTATGAACTTCAGCTGCCGCATCAACATCCATACGAGCAAAAGCATCTAATACTTGGTGAAGCATGGTGATTGCTTGTCGGCATAGCGGCTCTAACGAAACATGGAATTTTTGCTCTTTGGTCGAAGGGATCTCTATCGCGCCTTGAGCAATTTTAGAGGCTACATCACCAATACGTTCCAGATCGGTAATCGTTTTGATGATCGCCATAATCAAACGCAGATCTTTCGCTGTCGGCTGACGCTTTGCAATAATTCGGGTACACGCTTCGTCAATCGACACTTCCATCGCATTCACTTTATGGTCGTCACGAATCACTTTTTTAGCCAATTCAACATCGTCTTTATGAAGCGCCTGCATTGCAAACGAAAGTTGCTGCTCCACTAACCCGCCCATGGTCAATACATGAGTACGGATCGACTCTAACTCGACATTGAATTGCCCTGAAATGTGGCGACCGAAATGCATACCTGCTCCTTGAAAGAAATGAAGAAAGCCATTTTTATAGAGTGACTAAGCTCCAAATGACGCCTCTATAGAGGTTAACCATATCTACCAGTAATGTAGTCTTCCGTCTGATTTTTCAATGGAGAAGTAAAAATTGAGTCCGTATCTGAGTACTCGATCAATTTTCCCATATGAATAAAAGCAGTATGGTCACTCACGCGCGCCGCTTGCTGCATGTTATGAGTAACAATCACCACGGTGTATTGTGTTTTGAGATCGTTAATCAGCTCTTCAATCGTCAAAGTAGAAATAGGATCCAGTGCCGATGTCGGTTCATCCAACAATAGTACTTCAGGCTCAATCGCGACCGCACGTGCAATCACCAAACGCTGCTGTTGACCACCCGATAAACCAAATGCGTTTTCATGCAGTCGGTCTTTCACTTCATCCCATAGTGCAGCAGCACGCAGAGATCGCTCAACCGCATCATCCAGGTCTCGACTATTGCTGACACCTTGTAGTCTCAAACCATAAACCACATTCTCATAGATAGATTTAGGAAAAGGGTTCGGGCGCTGGAATACCATGCCAACACGACGTCGCAAGGTCGCGACATCTACCTTAGGGTGATAGACGTTCTTGCCATGAAGCTTCACTTTCCCGGAAACCTTGCAGCCCTCAACAAGATCATTCATGCGATTAATACAGCGCAGCAGCGTCGACTTACCGCACCCTGATGGGCCGATAAAAGCCGTCACTTGCCCCTTCGGAATTTGCATTGAAATATCATCGAGTGCTTGACTCTCTTTATAATAAAGATTCAGCCCTTCAATTGAGATAGCAACTTGCTCATCCTTCAGGTTATGAACATCTAGTGGTGCTTGGTAACCCAAGGTTTCATTAATCGAGAACATCTAATCTTGTCCTAAGGTTCGGTATTTTTCACGCAAGTTATTTCGGATATTGATGGCCGTTAAATTTAATCCAACAATCACCGTAACCAATAAAAATGAAGTGGCATACACTAAAGGTCGTGCCGCTTCGATATTCGAGGTTTGAAACCCAACATCATAAATATGAAAGCCTAAATGCATGAACTTTCTGTCTAAATGTAGATATGGAAACTGACCATCGACTGGCAAGCTTGATGCTAATTTCACAACACCCACCAGCATTAGTGGAGCAACTTCCCCCGCGGCTCTCGCGATTGCTAAAATTAAGCCCGTGATAATCGCAGGGCTTGCCATTGGTAAAACAATGCGCCAAAGCGTCTCAAATTGAGTAGCACCAAGGGCTAATGAACCGTGCCTCACAGAGCTAGGAATCCGCGTTAAGCCCTCTTCGGTGGTTACGATAACGACTGGAAGCGTCAATACCGCTAAGGTTAGAGCAGACCATAATAGGCCTGGAGTACCAAATGTTGGTGCAGGCAATCGCTCGGCATAAAACAACGTATCAATCGAGCCGCCAATGGTATAGACGAAGAAGCCTAAACCAAAAACGCCATACACAATCGATGGTACACCAGCCAAGTTAATCACGGCGATACGAATCAAACGTGTCAGGGCGTTGTTTTTTGCATATTCATGAAGATAAATAGCAGCAACAACACCAAGAGGCATCACTACAATCGACATCAGAATAACCAACAAAACAGTACCGAAAATGGCTGGGAATACGCCACCTTCAGAGTTTGAGTCTCGTGGGTTCTCTGACAAGAACTTCCAAACTTGTTTGCCCCAATGCCCAACCTTTTCAAGGTAGGACATATTATTCGGGTACCAATAATCCAGAATATGGCTGAGCGAAATTTCGACCTGTTCTCCTGTCATATCCTCAACGAGCAAGCTTTCTACATTAAGCTGCGTTCTCAAGTGCTCAAGCTTTACTTCAGCCTCACCTAATTGGCGGTTTAATTCCAGTTTAGTTTGAGTATAGGTTTTAAGATATTCATCGCTCACTGATTCATTGAGTTCAAGCTTACGCTTTTCTAAACGCAAGTTTTCCAATTGCCAGCTTATATTGCGAATTTCTTGGTTCACAACACGCGACGTTTCTTTACGTAACGTATCAGCAAACGCTAAACCTTGTTCGAGCTTTTGGTCTATGTTCGAATCAAATGTGCCAGAAGCGGTTTTAAAACCCACTGGCTTACCAAAGAAATAGCCACCTCGACTTCGTTCAATCACAATCCAATCAAGTGGAGTGGTTGGTTCACGTAAGTTAACATCCAGAATGGAAACAAAGTCCGCAGGGTACAGTTCTCTATTGGCGACTTTGATGCTTAAGCGCTGTATTAGCCCTGTCGACAAATTTTGAGGTGACAAAAGGTCATGGACTTGTGGAACTTGCTCTATCGGGATGTACTTGCGTTCATATAACTGACCAATCAATAAATCTTGTTTCGATACGGTTTCGTCAAGGTCAACTACTAACGATAAGTCTTTGGAATCAACTTGCCATTGGTACAAAGGTGCTGGCCAAAAATAGGTCAAGCCCTTCCAACCAATCAGCAGCATCAGGCCAAGAACAGAAAGCATACTGATGCTCACCGCCCCACCCGTTAGCCATATCCACGGAGAGCCCGATTTAACCCAAAATAATAATGACTTCAGTTTATTGATCATAATCGACCTTGCTCTGACGCGCTGAAACCAAGGTACAGTAAAGATCACGAGATGCGCTAGCCAAACAACTAAAAGCCGTTGATACACATTGAGATAAACCGATAAAACTACAGTGCACGATATTTGTCTCTCAATCTTTGTCGAACCCACTCTGCGACTGAGTTCACCGCAAACGTAAAAATAAACAGCAAGAGTGCAGCCAAGAACAACAAGCGGAAGTGAGATCCCCCCACTTCAGATTCAGGCAGCTCTACAGCAATCGTTGCCGATAACGTCCTCATCCCTTCTAGAATATTCCAATCAAGGATCGGCGTATTACCTGTTGCCATCAAAACGATCATCGTTTCGCCCACAGCTCGTCCTAGCCCCATCATGATGGCTGAAAAGATACCTGGGCTAGCCGTCAATAACACCACATAAATAAGGGTCTGCCACGCGGTTGCACCTAAAGCTAATGAACCATCAGATAAGTGTTTAGGCACAGAGAAAATCGCGTCTTCTGCGATAGTAAAAATGGTCGGGATAACCGCGAATCCCATAGCAAAACCGACCACCAGCGCATTACGTTGGTCAAAATCGATACCATAGCTAGCCAAGAAAGTACGAATATCCCCCCCAAACAGCAAGGCTTCCATACTATTTTCAGCAATAAATACTGCAATCACAGTAATCACCAATACCGGAATCAATATCAGGGCATGCCAACCATTAGAAAAACGACTGGTCACCATCTTCGGTAAGCAGAACCACACAAGCCCAGTCAGCAGTGTGCTCAATGGCAATAGCACCATTAACAAGAAAACGGCCGTTAAATGCGTTTCAACAATGGGAGCAAACCAAAGCCCGGCTAAGAATCCGATGATAACGGTCGGAAGAGCTTCCATCAGCTCTATCGAAGGTTTCACCACTCTTCGCATTCGAGGAGACATGAAGTAAGCGGTATAAATGGCTCCGAGTACAGCAACAGGTACTGCGAACATCATCGCGAACAGGGCGGCTTTGATAGTACCAAACGTGATAGGTACTAAACTGAATTTCTCTTCAAAGTCATCATTAGCCGACGTTGATTGCCACACATATTGAGGCTCTGGGTAGCTTTCGTACCAGACTTTTTGCCAAAGTGATGAGAATGAGATTTGCGGATATTCGTTATCGACTTTAGCCACACTGATGGTGCCATCAATCAGCGTCGCCAGATGCAGTTCATTGGCAGACATAGCGGCTAATTGTGGTGACTTCTCAAATGCCCGTTCAAACAAAGACAGTTTTTCACTGGTCGTATAGTGGCTCTGTAAGGTGCCGTTTTTGTAGAAGCTATAGAAGCCCTTCCTGTAAGTATCAGGCAGGATAAATTGAACCTCTTCAGCAAGCTGGAAGTCTCGAATATGGGTTAAGCTACGCTTTTCATCTTTGAGAACATCAAACCACTGAGAAACCTGCCCGTCCTCATGCGTAACCAATAGCGAATAGGCCCCAGACAACAAATCGATACTTTTCACCGAGTGCTTCGCATCATTCAAGCTAAGGTCAATCACTTCACGAACATTAAAGCCGCTATCTGATAACTTCAAAACCACTAAATCCGATTGTGCTCGGAGATATAAGGTTTGACCATCGGGTGTCACTAACAGCTGTTGCTGTATGCCCAACTTATCCGATAGCCATTGGCTCTTCTGAAAAATATACTGACCCGTAATATCACTTTGGTACCACTTCACTAAGACTCGTTGGTCACTTAGCTGAGCGGCAACCGTGATACCACGTCCATTCTTAGCGAACGCGAATTTTTCGATTGTCGCCTCGTTCGAGGATTCGTCATTTAAAAATGGCTCAGGGAGAGTGATTTGCTCGATTTTAGGTTCGGCTTCACTGCCCTTTTGCAGTACAGGCGCACTATACTCAGGGTAGAAAAAAGTAAGGTTGCTTGCGCTATCGGCAAAAGCAAACCAGTTTTCAGATGGGGTGTTTCGAGAAAAGGCAATTGGATTGGCTAAAACATTTCGCTCAAAGTAAGAGTGTGTATTTTGAGACTCTAAATCCCAAAATTTCACCAAACCGTTTTTTTCGATAGTAAATGCATGCTGACCGTATTCATCAACCGATATGGCGATAGCCTTTTCTACAGCAACGCTCTTTACTGCTCGGTCTGTCTCTAAACCAGTATCAGAAAATACTGGTAAAATGACCATCGCCAAGTAAACAAAGATCAATACCAGAGCAGCTAAGACACTGACGGCACCACATGTCACTGAAAAACGGACGAGACGATCTTTCAACCATCTTTTTTTGTCGCGCTCTTTCAATGAAAATTGGGCTGAAGCCATCTGTTTATCTACCTTTTTTTAGCTACTGACATAATATGTACGTTAGATGACAATTATATTACAAGTTACGTTAAACAACTGAAACTAATAACAAGTTTGTTAGCCATATTTCTTAAAGTAAGATCATAAATTTTGTGCATTTTGTCATTCTAACTTAAAGTAATCACCTCTATAGGCAGCTCTCAAGGATTATCATTCGATGGAAAAAGACTATGTTACAAAAGAACTTAGCTGGTTATCCTTCAACGAAAGAGTACTCCAAGAAGCGGCCGACAAGTCAGTCCCCTTAATCGAGAGAGTTCGTTTTTTAGGTATTTACTCAAAAAACCTCGATGAGTTTTACAAAGTCCGATTTGCTGATGTGAAAAGAAAGATCTTACATCAAGATCCACAGCAACAAACCAACTCGCAGAAAACCTTACTGACTCAAATGCAGAGTAAAGCAAGTAAGCTCGATACTCGATTTCATGAACTGTATAACGACCTGTTATTGGAACTGGCGCGTAATCGTATTTTTCTGGTCAACGAGCAGCAAATCACCGAAGAGCAGAGTGAATGGATCAAAAAGTACTTTAAGAAAAAAGTGCTGCCGCACTTAACGCCATTCCTCTTGAACGAAGATAGCCAGTTACTCAATATTCTGAAAGATGAGCAAAGTTACTTAGCCATCGATATCGAGCGTGAGACATCTTCTCAATACGTATTACTTGAAATCCCATCAGAGGCACTACCTCGATTTGTTAAGTTACCAGACACCTCTGGATCACAGCGTACTACTTTGATCTTATTAGATAATATAGTTCGATTTTGTTTAGATGACTTGCTTAAAGGGTTCTTTGAGTATGACTCATTGCGTTGCTTTGCGATAAAAATGACGCGCGATGCCGATTATGATCTTCAAAAGAACAATGAAAATAGTCTATTAGAATTGATGTCTCTAGGTTTAGAGCAACGTCTTACCGCACTTCCGATACGCCTTATCTATGACTCAGAAATGCCAGCTGAAATGCTCAATTTTTTACAAGTCAGACTTAAATTATCTGACTATGACAGTGTCATCGCCGGAGGCCGTTACCACAACTTCAAACATTTCTGCGAATTTCCTAGCCTTAACCGACGTGATTTGGTTAATCGTCCACTTCCCGCGATTAAGTGTGCACATTTCAGCCATTACCCAAACTATTTCGAAGCGATAAAAGCTCGTGACATCTTATTGCATTACCCTTACCACACTTTTAATCACATCACTGAGCTTGTTAGGCAGGCTTCCTTTGATCCCAAAGTAACCGCCATAAAAATAAATGTTTACCGTGTTGCGGAAGGCTCTAAACTGCTCAGTTCGATCATCGATGCGGCACACAATGGCAAAAAAGTAACGGTGGTTATCGAGCTGCAAGCCCGCTTTGATGAACAAGCCAATATTCAATGGACTAAGAAACTTCAAGAAGCAGGGATAAAAGTCATCCATGGTATCCCGAGTTTAAAAATCCACTCCAAATTGCTGCTCATCAAACGAAAAGAAGGCAAGCATACGGAGCATTACGCTCATATTGGCACTGGTAACTTTCATGAAATTACAGCACGCGTGTATACCGATTTTTCTCTGCTCACCGCGAATGAAGACTTGACTCAAGAGGTGAGGCAAGTCTTTAAGTATATTGAAAATCCTTATCAAAAATCCCATTTCAAACAACTGATTGTTTCACCAAAAAACACAAGAAAACGCCTGTATCAACTGATAGATAATGAGATACAAAACGCGGCTGAAAACAAACCTGCAGGCATCACTCTAAAACTCAACAATTTGGTCGATCGAGAGGTCATCGAAAAGCTCTATCAGGCTAGCCAAGCCAATGTAAAAGTGAGAATGGTCATTCGTGGTATGTGCTCTATCGTCCCAGGAATACCCAACATCAGTGAGCAGATTGAGATTGTCAGCGTGGTCGATCGTTTTCTCGAACACCCGAGAGTGATGATCTTTGGTAACGCTGGAAAACCGAAAGTCTATATATCTTCTGCTGACTGGATGACTCGAAACTTCGATCATCGGATCGAAGTCGCAGCCCCAATTTTGGATCCAAAGATCAAACAAACCATTATCGATATTACCGAGTTTCATTTCGATGACAGCAACAAAGCTCGAGTACTAGACCAATCGATGAGCAACCCTTACATAGAAGCACCAGCAAACCAACTCGATTACCCGACGTCACAACTCTCCACTTACCACTATATTAAACGTATGGAGAAACTAGCTCGTAAGAAGTACAAACAAGAGAAGAAATCATGCCGCTAATTGACAACAAACATTCTCGATGTATTGCTGCTATCGATTTAGGCTCGAACAGCTTTCACATGGTGGTGGCCCGAGTATTCGATCAACACCTGCAATTAGTCAGCAGACATAAACATAAAGTGAGATTAGGCGACGGGTTGGATGAGCATAACTTCTTATCCGAAACCGCTATCGAGCGGGGTTTGGATTGCCTTGAGGTGTTCGCAGAGCGACTGGCTGATTTTGAACTTGATGATGTCAGAGTCGTTGCGACTCATACCCTAAGAAAAGCCAAAAACGCTAAAGACTTCTTAGAGCAAGCCAAGCCGTTGTTTCCCTTTCCAATCGAGGTCATCTCAGGTCAAGAAGAAGCTCGAATTATCTATAACGGCGTGGAGCACACTCAAGCAGCCTCCGAATCAAAATTAGTTATTGATATCGGTGGAGGTAGTACTGAAATAGTCACGGGACAGGGCTTTTCACCCAAAATGATGCGTAGCTTACCGATGGGATGTGTCAGCTTCACTCAGCGCTTCTTTGCTGACGGGGAACTAACTTCACAACACTTCTCCGATGCTTATACCGCAGCTACTCGCCTGTTGATGCCATTAATTGAAAAATACAAGAAAGCCTCTTGGGGTGTCGCCTTTGGCTCATCCGGTACCGCGAAATCAATAAAAGAGGTACTCATTGGCTTAGGGTTTGCCGATGGTCTCATTACGCCGCAACGTCTAACCTATTTAAAAAACCACTTGTGTGAGTTTCCATCATCTAAGGAATTAAACCTTTCAGGTTTAAGCGATGAAAGAAAACCGGTGTTTGCTGCTGGTGCCACCATTCTTTCTGCAGCCATAGATACGCTAAATATCAATGAGTTACACTTCTCTGATGGTGCGCTAAGAGAGGGGGTTCTTTATGATATGGAAGATAGGTTTAAGGATATTGATGTTCGAACAAGAACCGCCGAAACGCTAGTCTCTCGATACCATGTTGACTTGGTTCATAGCCAGAAAGTGAAAGCTGTCGCTGTCGAATTACTGAAGCAAGCACAACCTCAAGTAACCACTGCGATAACCAATGAACTGTATGACCTTATTGGTTGGGCTGCATTACTTCATGAGGTTGGACAAAGCATTGCATTTCAAGGCTATCACCGCCATTCGGCTTATCTGCTTAAGCACACGACAATGCCAGGTTTCAATACTGAGCAACAACGTCTGATCTCAACATTAGTTCGCTATCAACGAAAAGCGATTAAGCTTAGTGACTTGCCGGATCTTACGCTATTCAATACAGGACAGGTAACGTTATTAATTCGAATATTGAGGATGGCAATCCTGCTCAATCGACAGCGAAGCCAATCGCCAATACCGAATGTAAAGTTAACCATTAAGCAAGGTGAGGATTGGTACTTGGGAGGCGATACAATCAACTGGTTGGCTGAAAACCAACTGCTTGAGTATGAACTCAGAGAAGAGCAACAACGTTGGAACAACGCTGGATGGTCGTTGAAACTAAAATAACGAACAATCAAAATAATAACAGCCTGCGAGATCGCAAGCTGTTCATAGGTTTCTTTTCTACGTTCGCAGTGACCTCAATCAGAGCCCGACTTTCGCCAACTCTTGCTCTGCGAACTCAGACGGTATCGCTAAGTAGCCATCCTTCTCTACCAGTTCTTGCCCTTGCTTTGAGAATACAAAAGTGAGGAACTCTCTCTCAACAGGAGAAAGCGGTTTATCTGGGTGTTTGTTCACGTACACATAAAGAAAGCGTGATAGAGGGTAATCACCGCTCAAAATATTCGCTCGAGTCGGCTCTACATAATCAGAACCATGCTCTGAAATAGGAATAAGCTTTACACCTGCTACACGATAGCCAATACCTGAGTAACCGATCCCACTGATTGATGAAGCGACCGATTGCACAACGGATGCGGAACCAGGCTGCTCATTCACGCGATTTTTAAAATCACCACCGCACAGCGCATTCTGTTTGAAGTAACCGTAGGTACCCGATACTGAATTGCGGCCGAACAGTTGGAATCGATGTTTTGCCCATGGTTGTTCGATTCCGAGATCTTGCCAGCTATTGAGAGGCTTAGTCGCTCCGCAGCGTAGAGTCTCGGAAAAGATGCCATCAATCTGACGAAAGTTGAGCCCCTCAATAGGGTTATCACGATGCACAAAAAGTCCAATCGCATCGATAGCAACTCGCAGTGCTGTTGGCTTATATCCGTGCTCCCTTTCAAATGCTTCAATTTCTCGCAGGCGCATCGGTCGACTCATTGGCCCTAGATGTGCAGTCCCTTCGGTTAAGGCTGGAGGAGCAGTAGAAGAACCCGATGCTTGGACTTGAGCGTTAACATTTGGGTAGTAGGACTTGAACTCTTCCACCCATAACGTCGTCATACCCGCTAAGGTATCCGAACCGACCGATAATAAGCTCCCAGAAATTCCCGGAACCTTAGAATAATCAGGAAGAGAATCGACACCCTGTTCGGCATGCACAGGGTTAACTAAAACAAACGCTAATAATGAGCTGACTGGAAAACGCATCCTGCGTATCGAGCAACTCATGATACGGTCAGTCGATTTGGTAAAGTAAAATGGAATCGACTACCGACGCCCACTTCACTTTGAATTTCTAAATGTGAGTCATGGTGACTAAGCGCGTGTTTCACAATCGCTAATCCAAGACCACTACCACCAGTATCACGTGAGCGTGCTTTATCTACACGGTAGAAACGCTCTGTGAGTCGATGTAAGTGTTGTGGCTCAATACCGTCCCCAGTATCGGACACATCCAAACACGCGCCTTGACTGGTCTGGTACCAACGCACCTTAACCGTCGCGCCCGGTGGTGTGTATTTCACTGCGTTATAAACCAAATTCGATATCGCACTTCTCAATTGGTCTTCATCAGCTAATACACGTAGGCTCTTATCAATATCAAATTCAAGCTTGTGTTCGCGGTCACCACTCAAGCTCGCGGCTTCTTTCTCAAGAACCTCAAGCATAGCGGGAACGTTGACCACTTCATCAAGCTCATGCATTGGCGCAGCTTCAATTTTAGAAAGCGTGAGTAGTTGATTGACCAGACTGTTCATGCGATTCAATTGCTCGGTCATCACACCATGAGCTTTAGGCCACATAGGCCCAACGACCATGTCTGGATCTTCCGTCATTTCAAGATAGCCCTGAAGTACGGTCATTGGAGTACGTAGCTCGTGAGAAACGTTAGCAAAGAAGTTACGACGCATACCTTCTAGCTGCTTTAGCTGAGTAACATCACGTACCACCATTAAGTGTTCACCCTCGGTATACGGCACAATACGCAACTCAAGCATACGCTCCACATTCAGTGGCGAAGGCATCTCTAACGGTTCTGAAAAATCTTGTTTATTAAGATACTTAATGAAGTCCGGCGTGCGGATCAAGTTAGAAATCGGTTGTCCTGAATCGTCCGGCCAGCGAAACCCAAGTAAATATTGAGCGAGCTTATTACACCAAACGATATTACCTTCACCGCGAAATACCACAACGGCATCGGGAAGCGATTCTGCACCGTTACGGAAACGGCGAATAAGATTGGTCAATTCTTTACGCTTGCGACGCTGTCTCTGCTGCATACGATAAATACCGTTGAACAGAGATTCCCAATTCCCAGAACCTGATGGTGGCGTTAGACGCTTCTCATCCCACAACCATGCGGACAAACGCATTTGATTATGTAGATGCCAGCCGAGCTGCAATACCGTGGCAGCCAGCAGTAACCAAGGTAGGTAGCCGAATATCCAACCGACTAAAACCCAAGGTGCGTAAAAAAAAGCCAGCTCCCAAGCCAGCTTTTTCCAGGTTAACTTTTCAACCATTCAGGACTCCGTAAACTGGGTAGCGAGCCACACTAAGCCTTTGTAGAAAAACGGTAGCCCGCACCGCGAACCGTTTGGATTAGCTTGTCGTGACCTGCAGATTCAAGTGCTTTACGCAGGCGTCGAATATGTACATCAACAGTACGATCTTCAACGTAAACGTTGGTGCCCCAGACGTTATTCAGTAATTGCTCTCGGCTGTATACACGCTCTTGGTGCGTCATAAAGAAGTGCAGCATTTTGAATTCTGTTGGGCCCATATCTACTGGACCTTCACTCGCGGTAACACGGTGTGATACAGGGTCTAGTTTAAGACCTTGAACGTCAATCACATCTTCCAATGCGGTTGGGGTTACTCGGCGAATAACCGCTTTCAGGCGAGCTACTAACTCTTTTGGCGAAAATGGTTTGGTAATGTAGTCGTCAGCGCCAACTTCTAAACCGCGAACCTTATCTTCTTCTTCACCACGAGCCGTCAGCATCACCACTGGGATGTTGCGAGTTAACTCTTCACGCTTCATGTGCTTGATAAAGTTTATCCCGCTACCACCAGGTAGCATCCAATCTAGTAATACTAGATCTGGGAAAGGTTCACATAGCTTGTTTACCGCTGTATCGTAATCTTCAGCCTCTACTGCTTGGTAGCCTTTTTGTTCAAGTACAAAACACAGCATCTCACGAATAGGTGCTTCATCTTCAACGACCAGAATCCTTCTCGACATAATTGAATAGCCTTTGTATTTAATCAACGCATTGCATTATCTGAGTTAATTATGACACTTTTGTGACCTTTGAAAACAAATTTTCATATAACTGTCTCAAACGTTTCACTTTACAACTTTTGATACAGAGCTAAGGACAAATCGAATTAGATCTCATATCATGAAGCACTTCTAAAAAGGTATGAGAAAAATTTATGTGGTTTAAAAATTGCCTAGTCTATCGCTTCAACCGTGATATTGATTTCAACGCAGATCAGCTAGAGAAACAACTTGAAGAATTCCGCTTTACTCCTTGTGGTAGCCAAGACAAACAGAAGTTTGGTTGGGTACATGCAATGGGTAGACACGGCGATATGATGACGCACGTATCAGAAAACCGCATTCTAATTTGTGCAAAGAAAGAAGAGAAAATGCTACCGGCTTCTGTGATCAAAGAATCGCTGAACGCAAAAGTAGAAACGCTTGAAGCTGAATCTGGCACTCCTCTTAAAAAGAAAGAGAAAGACAGCCTAAAAGAAGACATTATCATTGATTTGCTTCCTCGTGCATTCAGCCGCAGTAACTTTACTTATGCGCTGATCATGCCAAAAGAAGGTTTCATTGTGGTTGATGCTAGCAGCTACAAAAAAGCAGAAGACGTATTAGCATTGCTACGTAAAACAATGGGTAGCCTACCAGTCGTGCCCGCTATTCCTGAGCAAGCGATTGAAACGACTCTAACCGAGTGGGTTAAATCAGGTGATACACCTCAAGGTATCACAATGCTTGATGAAGCTGAGCTTAAGTCGATTCAGGAAGACGGCGGTATTGTTCGAGTTAAGAAACAAGAACTAGAAACGGACGAGATTAAGAACCACATCGAAGCTAATAAGATGGTGACTAAACTTCTTATCAACTGGCAAGATCGTATTGAATTCATTCTGGCAGAAGACGGCAGCATCAAGCGCCTAAAATTCAGCGATGAACTTAAAGATGAAAACGATGATATCCCTCGTGAAGACCAAGCTGCGCGTTTTGATGCTGATTTCTCACTTCTATGTGGTGAGTTCAGCGTTTTCCTTCCGAACTTATTTGAATCACTTGGCGGGTTAACTCAACCAAACGCTTAATCTGTGATTTTAAAAGCTCAGATTTCGATGGTATCTGAGCTTATTTCCTAGCAAACTCTTGCTTATATTTATCTCTCTGCCCTCTTCTTAATGTCATTGCTATCTTTAGGGCTATCAACCAAACTCGTTTTAGCGTAAAATTTGCGCCCCTTTGATATCACTTGGTGGTATCAACCTGACTTGAGATCAGATTAGAGAACGAAGCAATGACTACACAAAAACCATTTGTACCTGAACTATTATCACCGGCAGGAAGCCTTAAAAACATGCGCTACGCATTCGCCTATGGCGCAGATGCAGTTTACGCAGGCCAGCCACGTTACAGCCTTCGCGTTCGTAACAACGAGTTCAATCACGAAAACCTACAAATTGGTATCGATGAAGCTCATGCTCAAGGCAAAAAGTTATATGTTGTATGTAACATTCAGCCGCACAACTCTAAATTAAAAACATTTATTCGCGACCTTAAACCTATTGTCGATATGGGCCCAGACGCTCTTATCATGTCAGATCCTGGTCTTATCATGATGGTTCGTGAAGCATTCCCGGAGATGCCAATCCACCTTTCTGTTCAAGCAAACGCAGTAAACTGGGCGACCGTTAAGTTCTGGTCAACTCAAGGCGTTGAGCGTGTGATTCTATCTCGTGAGCTTTCTCTTGAAGAGATCGAAGAGATTCGCGAACACTGCCCTGAAACAGAGCTAGAGATCTTTGTTCACGGTGCACTTTGCATGGCGTATTCTGGTCGTTGCCTACTTTCTGGCTACATGAACAAACGCGATCCAAACCAAGGTACTTGCACTAACGCTTGTCGTTGGGAATACAAAACAGAAGCGGCAAAAGAAGACGAAAACGGTCAGATCGTTGAAGCAAACCCTACTGCTGTTGAGATTCAAGAAGTAGAAGTTCAAGACGAACGTCCAGACAACACACTAGGTCTTGGTAAACCAACCGACGAAGTCGTTCTACTTTCTGAGTCACATAAGCCAGAAGAGAAAATGGCAGCGTTTGAAGATGAGCATGGTACTTACATCATGAACTCAAAAGATCTTCGCGCGATCCAACACGTTGAACGCCTAACGAAGATGGGTGTCCACTCTCTGAAAATCGAAGGTCGTACTAAGTCTTTCTACTACTGTGCACGTACAGCACAGGTTTACCGTAAAGCGATCGATGACGCTGTAGCAGGCAAGCCGTTCGATGAAAGCCTAATGGGTACACTAGAGAGCCTAGCTCACCGTGGTTACACTGAAGGTTTCCTACGCCGCCACACTCATGATACATACCAAAACTACGAGTACGGTTACTCTATCTCAGACACTCAACAGTTTGTTGGTGAATTCACAGGTAAGCGCCGCGGTGACCTAGCGGAAGTAGAAGTGAAGAACAAATTCCTAGTTGGCGATAGCTTAGAAATGATGACACCGAAAGGTAACGTTGTTTTCACGCTAGAGATGATGGAAAACCGTAAGTCTGAAGCAGTAGAAGATGCGAAAGGTAACGGTCACTTTGTATTTATCCCTGTACCAGCAGATCTAGATCTAGAGTACGGCTTGTTGATGCGTAACTTGAGCGAAGGCCAAGACACACGTAACGCATCAGGTAAGTAACTTTACTTAGAAAACCGAGAAGTAAGCAATGGCTCTGTTAATCACTGACAAGTGCATAAACTGCGATATGTGTGACCCTGAATGCCCAAATGGTGCAATCACTATGGGTGACAGTATCTTCGAGATCGATCCAGATTTATGTACTGAATGTAAAGGTCACTATGAGAAGCCAACGTGTCAATCTGTATGCCCGATTACAAAATGCATAATCACTGACCCCAACCATATTGAAACTGATGATGTGCTACTTGAGAAGTTTGTTATCATTCAAGGCTTGACCTAAAAGAGAAAAGGTTCAACTTATTGTAAGTTGAACCTTTTTTTTATCCTGACTTTTCGATTGGATAAATATTGCAGAAGAGCTCTTTTTCAAATTGATATTCGAGTCGCTCCCGCCAATTTATCGACTGAGAAACAGGAACTAGATAAAAGTGTTCCCGCCCAGTGTCAGTCACAAATGCCATTCCATACTGCATCAATTCATAGTGAACATCATTCACGAAGCTAGGGTCTAAGCGTTGTCTACCTGTCAGTTGGGTAATGTCATCTCTCGAAATCGAAATACCAGAACTTTCAGCGTTGAACCTATGTCTTAACCATTCTGAAAATTCCTTGGCACAAATCATAGTCATAGTCTTATCCTTGAATTATCTATCGACGGGTATCAGACTCTGATTTCGCATACTGCATATAAGCCGCATCTTTCACCCCAAAACACTCCATCCCTGACCAAACCTTGTCAAATTCGTCATCGCCGTTGCTGATACCGTAATTGATTTTATTAATATCAAACGATGTTCTTAATCTAGTGTTTATAAACTCTAGACAAAAGTGTGACATTTCTCCAGTTTCAGAGACGAGAAAGCCAGTGTCGTTACCACTGTAATTAACCTTGATAGATACGATTACTTATTAGATATCAAGGCTAAACATTGACTTGGCATCACTTTAACTTTCTTCTTTTTCTTACTTTTTACGACTTTTTTAGGAGGAGGAACAGGTATAGTTTTCGGAGCCCAACTTGCAAGTTCGTCTCCACAACCATCACCTTTAGGAGGGCTTGCTTGGGCTATGCAGTTTGAACTCCCTTCAGGGCACTTCAAGCGAACATGAAAATGTGAATGATGTCCCCACCAAGGTCTGATTTTTCCAAGCCAAGCTCTATCATCTGCGTCAGAATCTTCTTGATCACAAAGGGTTTGCTTAATCACTGGATGAACAAAAATACGCACCACTTTTTCATCTTTCGCTGCATAACGAATAACTTGAAAATGCTCATCAGTCCAATTCGATTGACGCAATTTGTAGTTAGTAAGATCCACAACGCTCACAGGTTTAGGCACAGCTAACTCGTTTTCTGACAATCTCTTACTCGTTAACCTTAACCATATATCAATATCTAACCCGGTTTGATGACTTGAATGACCGGAAGAAAAGCGCCCTCCTCTAGGAAGAGAAATATCACCGACCAATAAATTAGTATTGAGTTTCTCGCTAGTAGTTACACCTAACCTCTCGATAAACTTTATAGCTTCTGTATGACCATAGTAGCGTTCTCTTTGGGGACGAATGATTTGATACCCCAAACCATTAATAGGTAGAGCCTGTGCTCCATCAAGGCAGCCATTAGCATAACTACCTATTGATGAGGTTGAGTTTCTTGTCGGGATTTTTTCTTCTTCCCATGGGGTTGCCAAAGCAGAAAATGAATAAAACAGGACAACTAAAACAAAAGATAACCTCATAACCGTTCCATGTAAGTGATGCATATTATCTATACTAGTCGGCATTCGAGAAGAGTTGACGATTATTGGTAACTTTTTGGGGATAGACAGAGAGGTATTTGAGGTGGAAGAAGCTGAAAGGGGATTATGAAGTATTTCGCCACCAGAAAGTAAAAAGGCTCTAGTCTTTCGACTAGAGCCTTAAATATGGCAGGGGTGGAGAGATTCGAACTCCCAACACGCGGATTTGGAATCCGCTGCTCTGCCAATTGGAGCTACACCCCTATTTCAGTTTTAAAGAGCTGAAACTCTGAATAAGTGGCGGAGTGGACGGGACTCGAACCCGCGACCCCCGGCGTGACAGGCCGGTATTCTAACCAACTGAACTACCACTCCGCAGTGGTCAACTCACTAAGTGAGCGTCCATATCTCCAGGTTGGTCAACCTAAAGATTTAATTTAAAGCCTGGCGATGTCCTACTCTCACATGGGGAAGCCCCACACTACCATCGGCGCTATTGTGTTTCACTTCTGAGTTCGGCATGGAATCAGGTGGGTCCACAATGCTATGGTCGCCAAGCAAATTTTGCTTTTACTTTCAGTTTTTAAAAAACTGAAGGCAAAATAATCTGGAAAACTGATTTAAAAGTCTCTTCAAACTCATTCAAGCGTTTGTACTTTGTTTCTGCTTTTAAAAAGCGGAGACAAATAGTTTTGAGTCCACAAAACCCCTTGGGTGTTGTATGGTTAAGCCTCACGGGCAATTAGTACAGGTTAGCTCAATGCCTCGCAGCACTTACACACCCTGCCTATCAACGTCGTAGTCTACGACAACCCTTTAGGACGCTTAAAGCGTCAGGGAAAACTCATCTCAAGGCTCGCTTCCCGCTTAGATGCTTTCAGCGGTTATCGATTCCGAACTTAGCTACCGGGCAATGCCATTGGCATGACAACCCGAACACCAGAGGTTCGTCCACTCCGGTCCTCTCGTACTAGGAGCAGCCCCTTTCAATTTTCCAACGCCCACGGCAGATAGGGACCGAACTGTCTCACGACGTTCTAAACCCAGCTCGCGTACCACTTTAAATGGCGAACAGCCATACCCTTGGGACCGACTTCAGCCCCAGGATGTGATGAGCCGACATCGAGGTGCCAAACACCGCCGTCGATATGAACTCTTGGGCGGTATCAGCCTGTTATCCCCGGAGTACCTTTTATCCGTTGAGCGATGGCCCTTCCATTCAGAACCACCGGATCACTATGACCTGCTTTCGCACCTGCTCGAATTGTCATTCTCGCAGTCAAGCGGGCTTATGCCATTGCACTAACCACACGATGTCCAACCGTGTTTAGCCCACCTTCGTGCTCCTCCGTTACTCTTTGGGAGGAGACCGCCCCAGTCAAACTACCCACCAGGCACTGTCCGTAATCCCGATTCAGGGACCAACGTTAGAACATCAAAACTACAAGGGTGGTATTTCAAGGACGACTCCACCACATCTAGCGACGCGGTTTCAAAGTCTCCCACCTATCCTACACATGTAGGTTCAATGTTCAGTGCCAAGCTGTAGTAAAGGTTCACGGGGTCTTTCCGTCTAGCCGCGGGTACACTGCATCTTCACAGCGATTTCAATTTCACTGAGTCTCGGGTGGAGACAGCGTGGCCATCATTACGCCATTCGTGCAGGTCGGAACTTACCCGACAAGGAATTTCGCTACCTTAGGACCGTTATAGTTACGGCCGCCGTTTACCGGGGCTTCGATCAAGAGCTTCGACCGAAGTCTAACCCCATCAATTAACCTTCCGGCACCGGGCAGGCGTCACACCGTATACGTCATCTTACGATTTTGCACAGTGCTGTGTTTTTAATAAACAGTTGCAGCCACCTGGTATCTGCGACTCTCGTCTGCTCCATCCGCAAGGGACTTCACTGATAAGAGCGTACCTTCTCCCGAAGTTACGGTACCATTTTGCCTAGTTCCTTCACCCGAGTTCTCTCAAGCGCCTTGGTATTCTCTACCCGACCACCTGTGTCGGTTTGGGGTACGATTCCTTACAATCTGAAGCTTAGAGGCTTTTCCTGGAAGCATGGCATCAATGACTTCACTACCGTAGTAGCTCGACATCGTATCTCAGCGTTAGTAGCGGTCCGGATTTACCTAAACCACCCGCCTACGTACTTGAACCTGGACAACCGTCGCCAGGCCCACCTA
>NZ_PIGB01000010.1:0-203604 GCF_003050585.1 Vibrio sp. ZF 223 | reverse complement strand
TTTTTCTTTGTTCGACGGTTTTTTTCCTGCTCTAACTCTTCCAACTTTTTTAGAACGGCATTCTCAGTTCGTAAGTAGACCAACTCCTCTTTTAGTTCCTCAAGTGTCATTTCATTATCAGGCTTAGTGGTACGTTGAGGGTGCTGTTTCATTGAAGGTCTTCCTTTCTGGCGCATTTTGAGCCCCTTGATACCGAGCTCATTAAATCGTTTGAGCCAGACAGAGAGTATCCCAGGGGATGAGAGGTTTAATACTGCGCTAGTGTGCGTGAGAGACCATTCATTCGTCCACATTAAATTCAATGCTTTTCGTTTTGTCTGAGCAGTAGCAGCATGCTTAGTTGGTAAAAATGAATCAGTGCCATGGATGGCAAAAACTTGAGCCCAATACCGTATCTGTCTTGAAGAAATTGAATATTGTTTTGCTAAGTAGAGAGATGACGTGCCATCTAAGTATTGCTTAGCAATGATACATTTTAGCTCTCGGCTATATTTGGACATAAAAAGACCCCCAATAATTGGTGTCCAACTATTGGGGGTCAGTTCACAAGGTGGGCTTTGGCTATCAGTCTTTTGAACCGACTAAACTAGTGAGTAACTTTTTGAAACCATTGTTCAAACCTAAATTTAAAAGTTTGCTTGAAGCGTCAAACCACTGTAAGCCGAGTATGCATTCAACATAACGTGGTATCTGCCGCTTTGGGTGACATTCACCGTACAAGTCTCGCTGTTGCCCGATCGGTAAGGTCGGCAGTCCCACGTACTAAGCGTTGGTTTATCCCCGAAACGAAGATACAGATCCGCATCGCCTGTGCCACCAATGGTGACCACTGTCAGCTGTTGGCCCTGTTCTAAGTCCATGTAGAAGTAGTCCTTTTGTCCTCGGCTGCCACTCAGTCCATTAACCGGCACGCCAGAAACTAGTTTTCCATCTGGATCTGGTCCTGGTGTTGGACCTCCGCAATCCGGTTCACAACCACTATCAGTCAAACTATACAGCAGTTTATTGGTGGTTCCTCTTGTGTCAGAAACCTTATTCTCCGAGGCTCTTGAGTTCAGTAACCCTGCGAGTTGAAGCGGTGTTAAGCCGTTGTTTTCTTGTAAGTACAAGGCAGCAACGCCGGCAACATGTGGCGTTGCCATGGAAGTTCCGCTAATCGTTTTATAGCCGCCATCATACCAAGCTGACTTAATTTGAGACCCAGGTGCGAATAGGTCAACACAACTGCCCCAGTTCGAGAAACTTGAACGCGAATCAGAGCTGGTTGTTGAGCCCACCGTCACACCACTTGTTACACGAGCCGGGGATGTATTACACGCATCGGCATTTGAGTTACCCGCTGCCAACATAAAGCTCACTCCGGATTGAATTGCACCTTGCACCGCGCTATCCAATGCAGTTGATCGACCGCCACCTAAACTCATATTGGCGACTGAAGGCCCTGATGCATTTTGCGCTACCCAATCCACGCCAGATATCACGCCAGATGTGGTTCCTGAACCCGAACAGCTGAGTACTCTTACCCCAACAATGTTAACGTTTTTAGCCACACCGTACTGGCTGCCGCCAATCGTTCCTGCAACGTGGGTACCATGCCCATTACAGTCACTCGAATCAGCATCGTTATCCACGAAATCATAGCCAGAAACCGAGCGACCGCCGAATTCCTCATGATTGTTATTAACGCCCGTATCAATCACGTAAGCCGTTACGCCAGAGCCATCAAAATTGGCATTATAGTTTCGGTCCAAAGGAAGGCTTCTCTGATCTATTCGGTCCAGCCCCCAAATCGCGTTACTTTGAACAGCTTCATTTGAAACAACAGGATCGATACTGAGTATTTGGTCTTGTTCTATATATTCAACGCGAGAATCACGTCTGAGTTGCTTTAATTGAAGTGCGTCTAGATTTGCCACAAAGCCAATAATGGAACTATCAAAAACATCGTCTGTTTTGATTGAAAACGAATTGGCCATTTGGCCTACCGTTTGTTGAGTAAACTGCTGTAATCCAGCCGCGTCATTCATTAGCATCTGCGGTTGTTTCAATACAACAATATAGCGATCAGTGATCGCATCATCTGATGAAGCCAACACCAGTGGAGCAATAGGTTGTTGTGAGTTTTCAGTCGAATTTATAACAGAACTTTGAGCCAGACTTGATGCGGAATAAATACCAAATGTGGCTGCAATACAACAACTTAATACTTTCTTTAACATAGCTTGTTCCTTGATATTTTAGGTTTGTTGGTTGTTACCTACGACAAACACGAAAATGCAGACAGCTAGCGTTATACGCTCAATACGTGAAGCAACAGTGTTACAAATTCAACCTAAGACAATACCAATGAGGTTGCTTATTAATTTATATTCATCTCACTAGGAACTTCGAGTTGGGACAAATTATTTTGAAAAGCTTATGCAAGCGCAATTTATATAATTTGATCAAAAGCTCTAATTTCAATAAAAGTTGAATGCATAGATAAAAATGGTGTATGGAAGCGGAATGATCTTCACTATTGACACATAACACACCAAAACGCTGCAAAAACCGGAAAATACAGAATTAAAATTACGGGCGATTAGTCGTGCTTATAGTGAATAAATATTATTAATTGTACTCGCCGACAGCTTACCTCTATCTTGACTGCACTATCCAACACCATAAACAAACGCGATTACGCAGGGAAAAAGACGATGACCGCCATTACCGATTTAAACATTCTGCTAAAGTCCATGTCACCAGAACTCATTGAAGGCAACTATGTCTTCTGTACGGTAGAGGGAGAATTAGCCGACTATGTCCACCTCAATCCGATGGCGACCTTTCGAGAAAAAGAAGGGTTAACTTTAGTACTAACAGAAGAAGTGGCGACTCAAGCGCAGTTAAGTTTCGATGGTGTGTTTAGCTTGATTACTTTGTCTGTACACTCAAGCCTTGATGCGGTTGGGTTAACCGCTGCTTTCGCCACAAAGCTTGGTTCATACGGTATTAGCGCCAACGTGATTGCTGGCTATTACCATGACCATATCTTCGTTCAGAAAAACAAAGCAGACGAAGCAATGAGCGCGCTTAGAGAGTTTTCAGAAGCGGAATAACTCGATCACTTTGCTCGTTCACGTATGAAGCTGACTAACAGCTTAGTTAGATGTGTGTGATAACTCATCGAACGGTAATGAATATATATCGTCAGGGGCGCTAATTGGTCATCTAAGTACTGTTCAACCAATGTGCCCCGCTCTATTTCCTCACGACAAAACTCTCTTGGTAAAGCAACAAAACCAAGCCCGCGGATCGCAGCGGCTTTCGCGATAAACCCACCATCGACATTAATATTTGACTTGATTGAGCTTGAAGGCGTGTCGCATACCCCAATGCTTGAATCGCCAGTCAGTTTTATTGAACTGATGTGCCATCATCTACTCGATTAATTCAGTGACTTATCTTGTTCTACCATCTAACAATCGCCACAAAAAAAGCGACGTAATCTACGTCGCTTTGGCTTATTGCTTACCGATTACTCACTGATCAGGCATCAGCGAATGAAACCGTTAAGCAAGCTTAAAAGTCGCCACTTTGTCACTTAAACCAGCGGCTTGGCTCTTAAGTTCGTTCGACTCAGTTAAGCTGTCCTGCGCGCCCACAACTAAGTGGTCAGTGACATCTTTAATGGTCGTAATGTTTTGGGTAATTTCACCCGTCACGTGCGTTTGCTCTTCAGCGGCAGTCGCGATTTGAGTCGCCATATCACTGATCAAAGCAACTGCAGTATTGATCTCTTCAAGCGCATGCGAAGCTCTGTCTGCATCTTCTACGGAATGTATTGCCAGTTTAGAACTGCTCTCCATAAGCTCAACGGCTTGGGTCGTCGTACGCTGCAGAATATCAATCGTTGATTTGATCTCTTCCGTTGAAGAGTGAGTGCGCTGAGAAAGCACACGTACTTCGTCAGCTACCACAGCAAAACCACGACCTTGTTCACCAGCACGGGCAGCTTCAATCGCTGCATTCAAAGCAAGTAAGTTAGTTTGCTCTGCAATGCCTTGGATTGTCGCTAATACTGTTGAGATCTCTTGAGCGTGCTTGTTTAGCTCGCTGATCACGTTGCCCGCTTCGTTCACTTCATTGGCCAAGTTATTGATTGAGCCTTTAGTGTCGACAACCAGAGCGTGACCACTGTTAGTGCTTGTCGCTGAGTCTTGTGCAGCTTTCGCTGTTTGCTCGGCATGTGATGCAATCTCTTGAGTTGCACAGGCCATTTCAGTTACCGCCGTCGCCACCATCGTGATTTCTTGCTGCTGGTGGTTTAGCTCATCCACAGAGCGGTTCGCACGCTGAGCACTTTGCTCTGACTGACTGTTGAGCTGCTCTGATTGTCCGCGGATATGACCTATCAACTGCTGTAAGCTACCAACAAAGGTATTGAAGTTCTGAGCAAGCTCACCCACTTCATCCTGATTATCAACATGAATACGTTGAGTTAGATCACCACTACCATTCGCGATTTGCGCCAATGCTTGAGATACATGATTAAGCGGACGGAATAGAATCGTACACAGTAGGTTGAACAACACAGTACATACGATGACAACCAGCAAAGTCACCAACACTTGACCAATCACGGCATCAAATAACGGTGCTACCAAAGAGTCATGGTTAACAACGCTCACAGTAATTAGGCTCGTTCCATCAATCGCACGCGCATACAGAACATAATCGCTGCCGTTTAAGTCGATCGAAGTATCTTTACCACTAGCTAATGCCTTTTGTACATCCGTAAAATCTAACCCAAGTGAGCTGATGTTCTTATTCAATAGCTTGGTATCAGGGTGCGTATAAACCGTGCCTTTATTAGTCGCGATGAACATGTAACCTTCACCTGGAAGAATCACTTGCTCTAGGCTATTAAGAATGTCGGTAATTTCAACATCCGCACCCAACACAACCTGTTGACCATGTAATTGCATGGCAGTACCCAGTGACACAACATTCGCCCCAGTTGCAGCAGCAACGGTTGGGTTATCCATGAACACCTTGTTTGGGTTTGCAACCGCATTGGTGTACCAACCCCATAAACGTGGGTCATCATTACCCGGCGGCAGTACCACTCCATTCGCATTCTTTTGCGAACCGTCAGGAAACGCTAAGAAGACATTATCAAAAGACGCAGAATCACGAACCTGTTTTAGGTGAGTCACCAAGCTTTCTTGTTTGGATTCTTTCGAAAGAGAAGTAAGCGCACGCTCTTTGGATAAGATCCAATCCGATACATATTGATTGTAAGAAGCCGATGCGCCCTCTAAGCGCTGCTCAACTTCAGTATCCAACCTTTGCAGTGAAGCACGAAAAGACAATGCCTCGACCAAAATCCCCCCCAGGATAATGGCCATACTGGCTGAGATCGCCAGTTTATTTTTAAGCGAGAGTTTCTTGAACATAGGAAACCTATAATTTGGAAGTAAAAAACCGTGGCGAACAAATTGGTTGCCAAAGCGGTTTGCAAGCGGGATATATTTTACGCTTTAAAATAAATTAAGAAACCGATGAGGAACTGAAATATTGATATATGTGAGTAAGTGCACGCATCGTAACCCATTGATTTAGAGAATGGTAAACTCTAAATTTTGAATTAATGTGCTAAACAAGGTCAGCTGATGGGTGTCTTTGTTTGGCAGTAATAACGGCACAGCTCACGCTAGGCCGTTACCCCACTAGGAAGATATTTAAATGTGTAGAACGTCTGAAAAAAACAGGTCGCAGACAAAATAGTCAAAAGTTGATCAACCAAAGTCCAACGTTAATAGCAATCGTGTCTCATTAGATGAAGTGACTGGTGAACGATGCACAAGACCTGCATTTTCGTTGCCACTCCAGCGCTCACCTTTCAATAGCGCTACGTCACCACTCACCATTTGTTGAATATCAGATTCATGGTTGTACAAGCCAGAAGCAGAGTCTGGCTGTCCGTTGCTTCCACGACCTAACTTTGAACGATCGACCGAGTCGTTCTGTAGCCATTGAGTCGCGACACCGTGATAAGTGGTTACTAAGCGGCAAGGCACTTGGTCGAAATGAAAGCGAGGACACATTGCCTTATTCAACACCGCCAAACGCAGCCCTACTTCTTCAAGCTCAAACAAACAACAGAACATATCCACCAGCTCTGCCATGTTTTCTAATAGCGCTTTAGAGGCCGTTCCGTCCGTTGCAAATTCCAACTTATCGTAGGCGTTGCCCGGTGACACGCTAACAGACTTACTAAAATTTGGATTCGACGCGATAAACTCATCAATGTCACCTATTAAATCAGCATCAAACTTACGCTGCCAAATCGCGATGTTGATATCACTTTTGTAAATATCGGCTAATACCGTGGGCTGCTCCGAAGCACTAACGCATAGTTTGTGACTCACCTGATCTTTGATACTCACAGCCGAACTAATGTTAAGTGGCTGATTACTATTGGTTGCCAAAGGCTTCGTTAACACGGCATTCATTACGTCTTCTCCTTGATACATGCTTATCGCTTCACTCTTACTGCTACAATCGTTATTCGCAGCAAGAACGAATTGAGTTATGTTATAACATAACCAAAAATACACAAGTAAGTTAACCGATCATGGTTCCAATTATGTGGAGCTGCCTTTCTAGCTTTGGGTAATTCTTAAGATACTGATCTAAGCTTCTATCTACACTTACCAAAGAAACTCATCTATATGGTAACCACTTATGAAAACGCTAATATCTGCACTCGGTCTGTTTTGTACCCTTATTTCTGCGCCCTCTTTTTCAGAAACAGGCTACACGTTAGATCCAAAGTTATCGAACATCACATTCGCTACCATTAAAAAGCAGTTTGTTGTAGAGCCCGCATCCATCAAACCCATGTCTGGAGGGCTTACCGAAGAGGGGCAGTTTTCAATAGTATTGGACTTGAAAAGCGTTAGCACTGGTGTCGCTATTCGCGATCAGAGGCTAAATGAGCTCTACTTTGAATCGATGACTTTCCCTGAAGTGAAGGTCTCTGGAAAAGTCGAATCGTCAATGCTATCCGGCGACCCAAAAAGAACAACCGTAGCGGCGGAAGTTACCTTACACGGCGTAACAAAAACGATCGACTTCCCAGTTATGGTGGTTCCATCGTCAGGATTTGTCATGGTTAGCTCTGCCTCGACAATCGTCGTCAATGGCGCTGATTTTGGAATATCGACAGAGAATCTAAACAAACTTTCGGCAACCGTGGGGGGACTAGCGATTTCCGACAAAATCCCTTTAAGCTTTAACCTACTTTTCGACCAGTAAAGGAGTTATACCTCTTCTTTAAACCCACCTCATTTCACATTCATCCATCGTTTAAGAGCGGTGAATGTGAGTTAGAGCCCACAGAACATCAAACTTTTCTAAATACCTAATCATTTACGTTCATTTAGATCCAACTTTAGTCTAACCATTAATCACTCAATTCTACTGTGATTAAAACAATCGCTTATTGCCTTATCCTCGGCAGAACAACACATCTACCTAAGTGTTTAAACACACTCGCTATTTACCTATCTCAAACCGGTTTTAAATGAGCAAATTATATGACTAAGCGCCTAGTGATATTGATGGTGAATGATGTCAATATGCAAAATCGAACAAAATTTTTTCCTATTGCCAGAGCATCTAGTTAAATCCGAAAGAGCCCTTTTTATGCTGAATACACACATCATTAATCGAGATAGCCTTGCAGGAATGGGAGCGACGTTGATAGGCAACGGGATCGGTAGGTTTGCCTATATAGCATTAATGCCGGCGCTCATTCAAAGTGGTTGGTTTAGCGAAAGTGATGCATCTTATCTTGGTGTCGCGACCCTTCTTGGGTACATCTTAGGTGCACCTGCTACCAACATACTGCTGCGTTACTTTGGTGCTGGGCAGTTGATTCGTTTCGCTATGTTGGTGAGCAGCTTTAGCTACTTGGGCTGTGCGCTACAGGATGCGCCCTTAGCATGGTTTTATGTTTGGCGAACTTTGGCTGGAGTTACGGGGGCGATACTCATGGTTGTCGCTCCACCAGTGATTGTCCGAAAATTTAACCCAGATGTGAAAGCTCGTGTCAGCGGTGTTGTATTTTCAGGTATTGGGCTTGGTGCAATGTTATCTGGCACCCTAATTCCTGTGCTCATTTTTTTTAGTGTGGTTTCGGCTTGGATTGGCATGGGAGTCATCGCGTTGGCCACCACTATACTCACCTGGAATGCTTGGCAAACCCAAGATAATAAGTCAAAAGCGCCTTATATAAAATCTTCCTTCTCACAGCTATCAAGGCCTAAGTTAATCAGCGTAACGCTTATTCTTGTGGCTTATACCTTCGATGCTATCGGCTACCTACCACACACCTTGTTTTGGGTTGATTACATCGTACGAGAACTGGGGATGTCGTTCACTAGCGGTGGTTTATTCTGGGCAACCTTTGGTATTGGTGCTGCCATTGGACCATTGATTACGGGCATGTTGGGAGACAAGCTAGGGCTTAAGAAGTCACTATGTATTGCATTTAGCTTCAAGGCTCTAGGCGTCGCACTCCCGCTTTTTAGCACCCACCCCATCGCGCTACTCATATCTTCATTACTGGTCGGTATTTTCACGCCGGGAACGGTAACTCTTGTGTCGACTTACACATTGGAGATTGTCGGTTATGAACTGCATACCAAAGCATGGGCAGGAATGACACTCTCTTTTTCTGTATCACAAGGTGTGGTTGGACTTTTGATGGCGTACTACTTAAATCATATGGATTCATACGACGTTTTGTTCAGCATTAGTACTGCTGCTTTGATTTTGTCTACGGTGTGTATATTAATAACCGCGACTCGCTCTAAGCCTGAACACTTGAACTCGATCTAAGCTAGCTTCTTCGGTTCATCTGACGAATACAATAAAGGATTATCATGCAACTCTACTTAAATGAAACCTCCCCGTTTTCACGCGTAGTCGCAGCTACAGCACTTCTATCGCGCTGCTCCCCACTGTCTTTTGTTTGGGTTGATCCATGGAGCTCTCCAGCCAATCTAAAAAGCGTCAATCCGTTTTGTTTAATTCCTGCACTTGAACTTGATGACGGAACAGCATTGACAGAAAGCTTATGCATTTGCCAATACCTAATTGAAACATATCAGCCTCAAACGCTCCGCCAAGTAATGTTAAATAGTGCCAATGACATGCATACACTAGGAACAGCTAAGACGTTAATGGAGATCGCTTTTCGAACAGTGGCATTGACTCGCTATGCAGACAGTGACAATGCGCTTATCCAGAGAGGGCAAGAAGGTATCGTTGCCGCCCTAGAGCGACTAGACCAAGAGATCAAAGAACAAGGACTAGAATCCCTTCTGAGTGACAACTTGGCCACGTTGTATCTCCATGTCGCTTTAGATTACGTTCAGTTTCGACATACTGAATTGTTTGATGAAGTGAACAGCTGCACCATCATCGATTTCTTACACCTTTCTCCGTTCGCAGACGTACTGACACGTATAAGCATTGAGAGTTTGGCAAACAAGCCTGATTATGAAACGTTGCTTGATTCGTTCGGTCTGGATACCTAAAAGCGTCCAGAACTAGAATGCGTAAAGTCTTGAATTCAACGTGAGATAGGCTACGAGATGTCGTTGATGTCACATGTCGTTACACAGCATGGTGTCTTAAGGCTTTACATCTTGGGCAAGGTAAACAACAATCCCTGAGAATAAATCCATAACATAATGTATTTAGAAATTATGAGTAGCACAGAAAACAAAAAATCGAGTCCTCTTTTCGAAGTCGTATTTAACGTCCTTCTTCCTTCATTCATTTTAATGAAGTTCAGTGGAGATGAGCATCTCGGAACAGGCTTAGCATTACTTGTCGCCCTAGCCTTCCCTATTGCTTACGGTGGCATGGAGTTGATCCGCAACAAGAAGTTCAACTTCATAGCAGCGCTTGGCTTTGTCAGTGTACTTTTAACAGGTGGCATTGGTTTCTTTGAGCTAGACACTCGTTGGTTAGCACTAAAAGAGGCATTAATCCCAGGTCTAATTGGTTTAGCAGTTCTTGGCTCAACCTTCACCCGCTACCCGTTTATTCAGAAAGTTATCTTCACACCAGCTCTGTTAAATATCTCTCTTATCGAAGAGCGTTTAAGACAGTTCGGTAAGCAGGCGCAGTTCGACCGTTGCTTAATGACATCAAACTACCTATTCGCGAGTACTTTCGCATTTTCTTCTGCGATGAACTACTTCCTAGCGACTTGGATTGTGACAAGCCCTGCTGGCACCGCTGCCTTCAATGAAGAACTTGGCAAGCTGACACTTTACAGCTACCCAGCAATCGCCATCCCAAGCATGTTGATGATGTTGGGTATTTTCTACTACATTTGGCGTCAAGTTCGCTCTATGACTTCGCTAGAAACAGAACAAATTTTTATTACTAAATAGTTCTGAATTAACAAATCTCTCTGACAACACAACAAGAAGCCCAGCAATTAAGCTGGGCTTCTTTGTTTTTACTCTTTCGTTTGTCAACATGACAGATGGCAGTTTCGACTTGGATTATGAACCTCGCGGACAATCCGAATGACTTTTCTCAAGTTAATTTGGGCGACATGTCTATAAACCAATAATAATCAATGAATTGCATTGATTGAACCGACAGATGCTTTTATAGTCAATCCTGTTGGTTACTTTACAAAGCTCTACCCAACCACTGACAATATTTCAGTTGCCGTTGATAAGATCGCATAAGCTAGGTGCTAAAGGTAGACGCCAGCCGTACTCAATAAGGAATATAGATTATGAACAAATCTCAATTAGTTGAACACATCGCGACTTCTGCAGACATCTCAAAAGACCAAGCTGGCACAGCGCTCAATGCGCTAGTTGAAGGTATATCTTCTTCGCTTGCTAACGGTGATGACGTATCGATCCTTGGATTTGGTAGCTTTAAAGTTAACTCTCGTGCCGCTCGAACTGGTCGCAACCCGCGTACCGGAGAAGAGATTCAGATTGCAGCATCAAAGACGCCAGCATTTAAAGCAGGCAAAGCACTAAAAGAGACGTGCAACCTGTAACACAGAAAAACACAAGGAAGATTACGATGACGACTAAGGAAAAAGCGAAAACGAGCCGAAGCAAAAAAGCTGGCAAGTCGACTAAAGCACAAGCCGAAACACCTAAGACTCGTCAACGCATTGAAGAGCTTCTTGAAGAGCGTGAATTGGCCAAACTGTTAGAACTATAGTTTATGTAAGAACTAAAGTTTAAGTTTAAGCAAAGTGATAGTTTGTTATCGTTCTAATGCCACTTCAGATTTGTAGTGGCATTTTTTTTTAGAAACAGGTTCCTATAGCAAACATCGCTTCCTAGCTCTTCTACCCACTAAAACACGACCCCAACCGTCCAAAATATGAACACTAAGTAACTGGCTTAGTTACATTGTCATACATACCCATACATACCCAAATCGCATTTTTCACTATCATCATTTTCTTGTTATTGGTGAGATTATTGGAAGGGTTCGTAACACAACTGTGTTCGAACAATACTTCTTCTTTGAGGTGATTATGAATGTCGTTCGCATGGGGATTGAAGCCAATACCCATAAAAATAAGGGTAAATACAAAGCCATAATTAAGTTTACGATTCGAGCTCTGTTTTATTATTCAGCCACTCGAAAAATGAGTGATAACTTCAACTCTGAAGAGAGAAAGTTGTTATTTATCAAGCAGCCCAACTTCTTGTCTAAATTTGTGACTCCCTACCTATGTACTGGCTTTAGCAATAAAGAAAAGATCGACATCTTGTCCAAGCACTACGACTGGTTTGAAAACACCTTCGTAACAGAAGCACGTCAACAAATCTACAATGAAAGACTCAATCTTCTAAAACTAGACATCGATGACCGCATCTATCTAGTTAATCTCAGCTTTGAAAGAAACGCGAGAAAAGAAGGTGAACTCACAGTTTCATTGACCAATTCTCAACTCGAAAAAATGTATACCATTTCATTTACTGTTTTCGACAACAACATCTACATCGGCGGTATTCAGGGTGGGGCCAATGACAATGGATTTAGCCGCACATTCACCAAAGCTTTTTACGGTTTAAGACCTAAATCCTTCATGGTAGAAACACTACGATTACTCGCTATTAACTTGGGTCTCGACAATATCTATGCGGTAAAAGAGTCTGGCCATGTGTCGAACTCATTGCGCTACGGTAAGAAAAACAAAGATATCAGCCTTAAATACGACAGTCTGTGGGAAGAACACGATGGACAGGTGCATGATGACTATTTTTATCGTCTACCGACCAACCCGAACAGAAAAGATCTTGAAGCTCTAAAACGTCAAAAGCGTAAGTTGTATCGCGAGCGTTATGCGTGGCTAGATCAGTATGAACAAGATCTAAAGAACGAAATGAGCCGTTACGCCCCCCTTCATATGTAGTACCAACAATTGAACTAGCGCCGGCCAGTTAATTTAGCGCAGTGACTTAACCCGGCATCTGATCTGGCTGTTAAGGTACCCCGTCCAAGTAAGCTCAACCGACCAAAAATATAAAACCTCGCAATTGCAAGGTTTTATATTTGCGACCAAAGCTAAAACTAGTTCAAATCTCAATTCACAGTTTAGCCTCTCGTCAAAATAGCGAGTCACTCACTCTATTGAGTTTAAAATCGAGCCACACCTTTTCTTAGCTCATTCAAGCTGAGTACACTTTGCTCATACTGCTTTTTACTGTCTTCCATGAGGTCGTGAGAAGCTTCAGCTTTACTATGGATGGAAAGAATATTCTGGTTAATCTCTTCTGATACATTCACTTGCTCTTCAATAGCGACAGCGATTTGGTTATTCCTATCAACCACTCCCTGTACCTTTTCGCTCAACAAAGTAAGGCTTTCTAGAGTCGATTGAATCGTTGTTTGAGTACGTTTCGCTTTTTCTGTGCCATTATTAACGGCCGTTACTGACTGACCACTGCCTGTGCATAGCTTTTCAATAACCGCTTGAATCTCTGTTGTTGCTTTTTGTGTTTTTTGAGCTAGCACTCGTACTTCATCCGCCACTACCGAGAACCCTCTTCCAGAGTCGCCCGCTCGTGCAGCTTCTATCGCGGCATTGAGGGCTAACAGGTTGGTTTGGTCTGCAATCGCGTTAATCATCTCAATAACGGAGCTTATTTGCTGCGTCTCTCTCTCTACAGACAGCGATATTGTCGATATATTGTCTAATTCACTAGTCAGCTCGACAAAGTTTTCTTCTACTTGGTTTAGTTCGTTCTGACAAGATAATAGCTCTTGTTGGGTGCTAAAGGTGGAATCTAGAGTACCTTGTGCATTTTGAGAGATTTCGCTTGAAGCCGCCTGCATTTCATTAATAGCTGTCGCTGCCATATCAATTTCTGTTTTCTGACTTTCAAGGTTTTCAGACACCGTTGCGTTCGATTCAGCCGTTTTATTCGCCTGCATTAGGGTTAATTCACATGAATCACTCACCGAAATTCGGATTCTGCCTAATAACGCTTTTGCATATTGTTTCCGCACCTTCATTCCTAAAGCAATTTCGGAGAGATCATCTACCTTACCAAAATAAATATGCTCCATTAAAGGGTTGTTGAACTCATTTTTTGCAATTTCACAAATACCCTCCAAACGACGCGTAAGAATATAGATTGATATTGAGCCACCTAAAAATAGCACTAATAAACTTTGCAGTTGTGTTACGAATTGATTAATTTGAAGCGCATAAACAATCCCGATTAGTAATATTGAGCTCAAAGTTTGACGTTGCCAAAGTCTTGTCTTGGGTAACATAAGCTTAAACGGTGTTTTTCCCTTATTTAACGTTTCATAAGCTTTCTCTGCTCGTTCAACATATTCTCTTTTTGGCTTAAACCGAACCGACTGATATTCAACAATCTCGTTATCTTCTTTTAACGGAGAAGCAAAAGCATCAACCCAATAATAACCACCACCGTTCCGTTGGTTTTTCACCATACCCATCCAGTTATTCCCTGATTGAATATGGCACCATAGGTCTTTAAATGCGGCTTTAGGCATATCTCTATGGCGAACCACATTGTGATACTCACCTACGAGCTCTCCTTCTTTGTAGCCTGCTACTTCATTAAAATGGGGGCTTGCATACTTGATTTTACTGGAAGGGTCTGTCACTGAAATCAGATTGTACGACTCTGGGTAATCATACTCTTGCTCTGTCATAAATATTTCCCTAGTTAAACTAGATAACAATCAACTTGTTGTGCGGTTCATCTATGCTACAACGCGCTGAAAAAGAAAAAATTTGATCCTTATCTCCTTCAAAAACAACCATTAACCGTTGATAAAAAGAATTTCTACATAAGTAAAACGAACATCAAATCTACCCAAAGGTTAACAAAACAAATCCAAGGGCACGTTAGTCGCATAAATGAAACCAATTTCACATTGACGTTAGATAAGGTTAGCTTATGAAACATAGAAGCGGGAACAATAAACATTACAAAAAGCAAGGCTATAGCGCATTTATCCAAGAATATCCCGACCTTCAAACTTTATAACCAAAAACCAATAAACCTATATAATTAAGCCCTAATATATCGTCAAAATAAATATATTCCGTTGTAAGTAAACCATCTATTCTCATATGTTTGTCCAATCACTCTTTCAGATTCACCGAAAAAAGTTCTTTATACCTTCACAATAGTTGGTTTGTATTTTGCTAATAATTGAAGGCTTCTAAGATAAATAAATTACAAAGCACAACATGGTATGTAATTAGTTTTTATTATGATTAAGGGTTATAAAGACATGAGATTTATACGAGAAAATATTCTTTCACTTTCCTTGATAATATTCGGAACCTGTTCTTTAATATGCATCTGCAACCATATTATATTTAAGGAAACTTATGAATGTATTAGACAAGGATTGCTTATTACAGTTAGTCATTGATAACTTTCAAGAAGATGTCGCAAAATCCGTTGATTTCAACACGGGAGAAGTCGGTATTAAGTATACTTACCTTGAGCATAACCTTAATTTCTGCATGGACTTATCGATAGTAGAAAAAATATACTCGACAAGGTAAGGTGCGAATAACCTGATTTCGTTAAGCAATATTATCTTTGACGTTGATAATTCTATATGAGTTGTAAATCTCAAAGATAATAACTTTACCGGCATTCAACGCGCTATTTTAGTGACGTTATTAATAAACCTATACTTTGTCGGAAACATTTTAGATACCTTAACACTCTCGCCTGTTCCGCGCTCTTACTGCACCAGCCAGAACAATCCACTTCCAAAAACGAAATTTTAGCTTACTGGCTTTAGACCGATATCGCGTTGACGGTGACGCTTGAGAAGCGCATGCTTTTATTTCCGAGCAGAATAGTTTTGGCCGAATTAATAGCCTAACCCGTCCATAACTTGTTCTGTGCAACGTATCTGATTGAATGGTAGGTCACATGAATAAAGTTATTATGTTAGTAATGGGGCTGCTTTTTACCAGTCGATTATTTGCCAGTATTGGGCCGCACGTTAGTCAACTTGAGCATGATGCCCCTATTCTGCTTCGCTCAGCATTGATTGTCGGAGTTTCGGCTTATGCCGTTTGGACAGCGTTCAAATATTTCAAAAAGAACAAAGCTTCTAGTTCAGACTAACTGTAGCGGAAAGAACCCAGAAAACGTCGAAGTAAGCAGCAGATGTCGGTTATTGATCCGCAAAATAATCGACCAAGATTTTACGCCACTTACGCGACTCACGAATTTTCAGCAGCGCACGGTTTATCTCTTCTTCGTGTGAGTTATTTTCAGTAATGATAAATCCATAATTCTGCTTTTCTAACTGATACGGTAACACCTCTAGATCATCGAACTGTCCACTTGTTCTGCCATTACCGATCATATATTTGAGTACCACATCATCGGCTACGATGGCTTCAACTTCACCTTCCTCTAAAGCCGCCAACAGTCTCGGCATATCCACATAACTCTTGTGTCGAATACCAAAGCTAGTGAGCATCAAAGAAGAAGTCGTCGCGACTTTTGCCCCTACTTCAACATCCGCAAGATCATTAACGCCTTTAATATGGGAAGAGCCTTGGCTAAGCGTGAGCTTGCTGGCTAATACCGCAGTAATACTGGCGATGAACAGCATACTCAATACACCAATGAATACTGTGGCAATTCGTCCGGTTAAGCTTTTGAACTCAAAGTAATTGAATGGGCCTCGAGTGATGAACAGTAAGCCAAGTATGAAGCTTTCTAACCAACGACCAGTACGGCTTTTCATCGAATAGAGCTTTTCATTCTCACCGTGCTCCAACACGTAAAAAAATGCGCCAATGACCCCAGAGATAAAAACGATAACACCAATGATCACCCACAATGCAGGGTTTAAGAAAATGGCGCGCAAGGTATGAAGGTAGCCCTGTTTCTTCACTGCGATAGCAAGGTGAGTTTCGTAAAAGGAATGGGAAAAGTCAGCAAACAGCTCACGCTCTGGGGTGATTGAAATACAAGAGACTCCGATATCGATTTGCTCGGTTTCAATCGCATTGAGTAGTTCATCCAAACGGTGATTCTCTATCGTGTATTCAACGTCCATTTCTTTGGCGATCTGTTCCCAAAGCTCGACACTTAGGCCATTCCATTCACTTTCCATCGAACTAATCACAAAAGGCGGACAAGGGTAAACACCAACTTTAAGCGGAGCAGACGAAGCAAAAGTGCTGAAGAATGGAAAAAGTAAAACAATTGAAAGAGCACAGTATCGAGGTATCGATTTGAAGAATTTTTGCATCAGCAGCCCTCCAGAAAAAGGCAGCGATGAATTGAATCGAGTGCAAAGGCTCGCCTAACGAACACACCTTAGCGTCCTCAAAAGTGAAAAGAGTTTATGACAAATTCAATGTTGCCCTAGCTTTAATAGTTATGACTTTAACTATAGAGAACCCTACTTATTCTGCAAAATATTGGGCTTAAACCTAAGACATAAACTGGCTCTGTGCTGACGAACACAAGATTCCGTTCTGAGTGATTTGGCTCTCTAAGAAGTGAATATTGCGTCTGCTTTTAACCCATTGAGCGCGAATTTCTAACTCTTTATCAATGGCTATTGGATGATGAAAACGAGACGTTAAACTCACCGTCATCGCATTGATACTGTTTTGGAACAAACAATGCAGCATAGCGCTGTCGTGTAATGTGGTAACAATACCGCCCTGCATGATGCCATCGTAGCCCTCGACTTTATCTGTTGGTACAATCTTGGCTCTTGTTTCATATTTAACTAAAGCTTCACTCTTAATTGAAGCTTCATGATTGGCCAAGGCTTTATGATTGACTAAAGTCTCGCGTTCGCCAACGGCTTCAAAACAAATGGGGCTGTCTGCGAAAAAACCTTGGCTGCATACTTGGCAGTGCCGATGGTTGTGAGGAATGAAAACCTTCATACTTACCCTTATTCCTTTTTACCCTTAGATTCCTAGAGATTGATATGGCTCGACCAAAAAAACATCGCCAGTTATGTACCCGTGCGGCTTACTCTTGTTTTAAGCCTAATGGCGTTCCTATGGACGAGCTTCATAAAGAAGAACTGCTATTAGAAGAGTTAGAAGCCTTACGCTTGGCTGATCAAGAAGGATTGAGCCAGCTTGAAGCCGCCGAGCAAATGCAGGTATCTCGCCAAACGTTCGGCAATATCATTAAGCGTGCACGAGCCAAAGTCGCCAAATGCATCGTCAACGGCCATGCTTTGGTCATTCAAGGCACTTAACTCGCGTCCTAGCCAGGAATGATTTAACGCAAAGGCCACTCATTCCCAAGACTTAGCTTGATGGCTCAGTGATCTGATACAACGTTCGGCTATGCTCTTCGCACACATCCTTGCAATTGCATTCGCGCTCAATGTCTAACTGCGCGAGCCCTCCACAACTGCCTTTGATTGGCTTACGTGAAAAAATCACGCCTATCGCCATCAGAAAGACGATTCCAACAAAACCCAGTAGCGTGAGTAAGAAAGTCATTTACGGACACCTCGAATAACACTGAACCTATTCGACCGTGGTGTGTGAATCGACGTTTCTTTCTTGTGTCCTTTGTCACCGCACGTTTTCTCGCGACACCCGCTATTTCTGGGCTCTCGACCATAATCGAGGTCAGTGACTTCTTGCAGATTGCTGAAATCCAGCGAGGCAACTTCCGCCTTTCCTGTCGATGCAAAAACTCTAATATCGTTGTTGAACAAGTGTGCCAACATCTTCTTCCCTATGTGACGGACAACTACAGCCTTCACATCGTAAGATTTAACGACAGACATCCATTGTTTCTTCTTATTGCACGGGCTGTCCGACTCAACCAAAGGAATAAGCTGCTTTATTTGTTGTTGCTCATCGACAATAGCTATCTCCGGAGAACGAGCAAAGTGGTTGCCGACATGAAGGTCGCGGCAAGGTATTGCGTATAACATGGTAACTTCCTGTTATTGATGATCAGGAGTTCAGAATACGCCCCATTATTAGCATATGCCAATAACTATCGTGTGAAAAATAAGATTTACTGAATCGATAAGTACGATCAAAAACAACAGTCAGCCAATATGGTTAGCGCAGATTAGTTTACCTCCCGCATCTAGTCATGGAAAAGCCCCTTACCCAGAAACAAGAATGCCCCCGCTATTGCTGGGCATTCTTTATACGGAAGAGTTGAAGAAACACAAACGGTCTCTTTTACTCAAATCTCGTCACAAGCGGCATTCAAGCTCGCACATGAAGCGGTCAATCAATGTGAGGCAGATGGCGACAAGGTTTCTGCGACTGTCGTTGATTTGTCGGGTAATGTGATTGCTCAACTGCGTTCTGATGGCGCTGGCATCCACACACTTGATAGCTCACGCAAAAAAGCGTTCACCGTGGCGAGCATGAAACAACCATCAGCTAACCTAATGAAGCTCATTGCCGATAAGCCGATCATGCAACCCCTTCAGAATATGGACGAAAACTTGCTGTTCTTAGCCGGTGGTGTTCCAGTACAGGCGAACAATGCGATGATTGGTGCGATTGGTGTGGATGGTGCGCCAGGCGGTCACCTAGATGTGGCGTGTGCTGAAAAAGCGATTAAGAAGTTCTTCTAGAAACCTGATGCGATTTGTCCAAATGAAAAGTGCCCAGCAATTGCGGAGCACTTTCCAAAAGGTCAGACATAAATAAGAACCGCTCACCCTAAGGCACTTCAAAGCGGCCACTCATAGCAAGGTGATCAGATAAATCCCACACACCCCACATTTCCTCATCAAAGCTACGTAACACTTCTATCTTGCTGGTACTAGCCACCACACTGCCATTATCTGAATACAATAGATAATCCAGCCGTTCTTGAGCAAATTCATCACTGTTTGATAAGTTTTGGTTCACAAGCGGGTCATAACTATAGATTAATGAGCCTTCTAAAGGCGGTTCTCGCAAATTCAGTATTCTTAGCATTTGAGTAAAGTCGATGGGAAACTTATGTTTGGCGATATTGAAATCACCACCGAAAATCACGGGTTCATCTTGCGGTAAATCGAGCTGTTCGACAAAAGCGAGAATTTCCCCGACCTGAAGCATTCTTATATTCCTGTGCTCACGAGAATTCCATGAACCAAGGTGCAAATTAAACAAGTGATAAGGACGGCTATCTTTTATTATCTTGGTATAAAGTACGCCTTTATCTGCAGCGCAATCTGTGCCCTTGCAGTTATCAAAAACGTGCTGCGCCTGTTCAACTATAGGGTATTTACTATAGGTAATAACGCCGCCATCATAAGTATTGCTACCGCCGCCATCGAGCTTGTTACTCACGAACTGAAAGTGGCTTTGCATCGCAGCATTCAAGCGTACTTCATTTTCCCGCCTAAACACCTCTTGCATAAAAACCACGTCGTTATTGCTGACCGCATCAGCGATTCGCCTATCTCGATGGTTCATGTGCTCTCCCACAAAAGGGAGCAACCAAACGTTATAGGTCAGAATATTGATGCTATTTTCATTAGATGACAGAGTGGTTGGCTCTTCACTGATAACGAACGTAATGTCATCGTAGCCGCCTGTATATTCGGCTTTATAATGATACTGATAATCTCCTTTGTAATTCCCGTGAATCTCTCGGTCATCATCTAGCTCGCCCATATGCGTAGTTTCCGGGTCAACAAGCGTAAAAGACATGTTTGCCCCCCATGCCGTCCCTTTTAGCTTTACAACCGGTGTGAGGTGTTCATACCCTAAAAAGATAAAAAAGTAGTAATCTTTGCCATACTCTATGCCACTGTATCGACTCAAGTTGGCAATCTCAGCGTAACTATAAGGCTTAATACGGTTAATTCCCGTTGAAGTGATAACTTGCTCATCACCAGATATAAGGAAGTTAATTTCCTCATCGGTGTTATTCAATATGTGTATATTGGTATCTGCTTTAATAGCACTCGAGAAAAACAGAAAGCATAAAAATGTCGCACGCATTAATTTAATCGTCATCACTTCAGGCTACTCTTTTCGTGTACCACACCCCATCAAACGTCAAAATTATTAGAGCTTAGTTTCATAACAAATACAAAAAGAGATGGCACTAAAACAGGGTAATTTGATGAGTTTGGGTATGGGAGGCTCATAAAAATAGTACCTCGACTTGCTTCGTCACTCGTCGGCATTGCGGTAATACTTACCTGTCTGGTAAACATCAACAGTTCCAGTTCCACAGCTTGACTGGTTTGAAGTGCTATCGTCTAGTGCTCAAACAAAACATGACACAAATTTGATGTAAACCAAACTACAAGTTGTTATATTATAACATTACATCAAATAACTATTATGTCTCATGAAACAGCTATTTATTCTAACCAAGGTACTCAGCTGCCTCTCTTCACGATATGTACGTCGCTTCTCAACACACCTACGCTCCATTAAGCGTTTACCATTTTGGTTAGCAATACTGATTTTTGCTCCGAACCTACAAGCACACCCCCATTCTTGGATCGAAATGAAAACTCATATCGAGGGAGAAAGTGGCATGATCACCGGCTTGTCAATGGAGTGGTCTTTTGACGCCATGACGTCCATGTACATGCTGGATGGTGAAGACGTTTCTCCAGAGAAAGAAAAGGAGACGTTCAAGGACTTGGCAGCATCTGTAATTGAAAACATGATGTACGAACACTACTTCACTTATTTCTACGACGGTAAAGAACCAATCAAATATCAGGTTGCTGAACATGCGAAGTTCGAACGTGATAAAGCCAAAATGGTCCTCACATTCGACCTTCCACTTTCAAAACCTAAACCTGTCACACGCGACTCCCTTCGCATGTTGATTTTTGATCCTAGCTACTTCGTTGATATGTCGTGGATCTCAAATAATGATGTCACCTTATCTAATTCGCTCGCTAGGCAATGCCAACTAGAGATCGTTGAGCCAAATCCTACTCCTGAGCAAATGAGCTATGCGATGTCTTTGCCTGCCGATGCTGACCCAGACAACACCTTAGGTCAGCTATTCACTCAGTCGGTTGAGCTTCATTGTGCCGCAATTCCCGCGTCTTAACTACAACCGCACGTTTCTACTCATTAAGGCTCTCTATGCAAAATGAGAGTGAACTCTGATATAGGTTTTTGTTACATGCTGAAAAATCAAATTCAAACAAAATACTACCTGATAGGTGCCACTGCCTTAATACTCGTTGCTATAGGCGCATACCAACTGTGGGTAATGTGGCCATCATTGGTGATATCCAGTATTCAATGGCAAAGAGAAATCAATTCCGAGCTCGCAGACCTACTCTATGAAGCTAAATCCAATCCTTGGGGGGCAGGCAGTTACCTTATCGGATTCAGCTTTATCTACGGCATGCTTCATTCACTTGGCCCGGGCCACGGCAAGGTCATCGTTTCGACCTACTTAGCCACTCACCCAACCAAAGCGAAAGCCAGCTTAGTGCTTACAATCGTATCTGCATTCCTACAAGCATTGGTCGCGATCTTATTAGTTAGCGTTTTGCTGTGGGGCTTTAGCGCTTCTATGCGAATGGTGAATGACAAAGCAAATATGTTTGTTTCATTAAGTTTTGCTTTAGTTGCAGTGGTCGGTGCGTTGATCTGCTGGAAAGCACTCAGAAACATCTACCGTTCAATCCGTAAACCAAAACTGAAAGTGAAAGCCATCACCACATTAGCTGCCGGTACGTCTTCGCCAATTTCAGTCCAATCACCAATGGCGCTTCGCTCATCAGTACCAGCTGGTTCAATGATGTTGACCCCATCTAACGCATTACAACCGGCAGAACACGCTCACGCAGATCATTCATATGCAGACTGTGGATGCGGCCACCAGCATGTTGCCGATGCAGACGCTATAAACAAAGCTTCAACACTTCGTGAATATGCGGGAATCATCGTGACGATAGGCGTGAGACCATGTACTGGCGCGATTATGGTTCTGCTTTTCGCAAACATGGTTGGTTTATATTGGATGGGTGTTGTCAGTGCTTTTGCCATGGCGATTGGTACTGCTTTCACAACCTCGACGATTGCTATAATGACACTAACAGGCAAGAACTTGGTAAAACGCTATTTGGCTGCAGGTAATAAGAGTAACAGTGCGACACTGAAAGCCGCAGGTCATTATTTACAACTATTTGGTGGGGTTTTGCTTGTCTTAATTGGCTTGTTGCTAATGAGTGGGCAAGACAGCGGTATGTCCCCAGTGTTTACGATGTAACGGTTATAGATGCGCTCTATTACGATTAGAAGTTAATCACCATTACCGTAAACTAAAGACCTCTCAACAAGGGGGCTTTTTATTTTAGTGACATAAACACCCGTTAACCTTATTCAAACAATGCATGACTGTTAGTCTAAATAGACCTTGTCAGTATCATCGACTTACAAAACAAAACCAAAATAGCTAAAGATAAGCCATAAGAAGCGATACAATACCCAAGTTGCGAGATCGCAGCATGAAATACCAATTCAAAGAAAACCCATTAACAAGAAGCATTAAAGTAGCCTCACATGTCTAAAGAACCCGGTTTCACAACAGAATACAAACTCGACAAGACGTTTTTCGCGGAGTGTTATGATCAAACTAGCCTTCCGACTCAATTTCCAAAAGCCTACTTAAAAGGAATACTGTTTCTTATTTTTGGCGTGGTTCTACTGGAGTTTGAACTGTTACCTAACGGTTATGTTGGTTGGTTCTTTATTGTTTTGAGTGTGATTGAAGCATTCAGTGTGTACTGCAAAAGAACCTGGTGGTTATGGCGACAAAGAATCAGCTCAGGCGCAGGCAGCAAAATTGTCTTTCAAGGTGATGCTAGCGGGGTGAGTTACAAAAACCACAAAGCCACCAATACTATCGCTTGGAGTGACATCGACCAACTTGAACAGACCGATCTCGGCTTTATCCTTCATATTGGAAAACAGCGCCAATATGTCAGTAAATCTTGTTTAAGCGATGAAGCAATCGCGTTCATGATTGAACAGCACGAAGCTTCTAAAGCGAATTAACATAAATGTACTAAGGCCTCACAAATTTGAGGCCTTAGTATTACCTGGCTTTGAGAAGCTGACTCCCATCGCACTACGCTTACCCCATTGACCTAAATCACACCAAAATAGCCCGATCTCTTTCTTACTCCTCAACGAATACTCATCAAAAGATATCATTGCCGCCTCTTATCCACTGAACACAAAAATATAATGGGTTTATTTGTACAGCAAAGTCTATTAAATGGACATTTACCATTGAATAATGTGTCCCTGGCAATTAATTAACCCTTAAGATTAAAAGGATTAATTTCAAATGTATTGTTCCATTATCCGAAGGGAAAAGAATCTAACCTAATACTGATGATTTGATGAAGAGACGCTAACGTAAACAACTTACCGCGCCAGTTAAAATAAAGCTGTGCGTACTTAAACCTTATGCACACACTTGAGCAATGTTTTCGTCAAATTGAGAATGACAAGCGAAAAAAGAAGCAATCATCAGTGAATTTGGTAAATACTACCTTATACTGACAATTATATATTGATCCTCTATATAACATTGGAGTTACTAGCATCTAATTCCATACCCTACTCGTTCAATAATAAGATGATTAACTAAACTAGGTTCTCTATGTTTGCAAACAAAAAAACTAGCCCAACATATCTAATATGTCTTTCTTTTATTCCCAGTGTCTTGGCGCTCACTTTTTTGTATCTCAGTTTTGGCCGTTCACTGGATGAGCAAGCAAACCAGAAAGCAATGAATATTGTTCAAGAAGTAGATGAGATTCTTGAGTTTGGTAAGGAGACCAACACGAGTGCTTTAAAGCTATTGCAAAGCTCTAATACCTGTGAAGACGAGGCCCTCGCCCTTAGACATCTTGTAGCAACCATACCTTACGTACGAAGTGCCAATCTAGCGAAAGACAATGTAATCTTCTGCACCTCTATCTGGGGTGAAAGCAATTACAAGTATGATCCTACCGCATACACTTCAGGACAATTACTGCTGCTTAATGGAAGTAACGTTGATACTTCTCACCCTCTTATCGTGGTGAGGTCAACGTTGGATGATCACGCGGCATTAAGTGGAATTGATAGCCTTTACCTGAGAGAGTCGCTCACTTCAGACAGCAAGTTACGGTCATTTATTGCAGTCGGTGATAAGTGGCTTGATAGTAAAGAGTTGACCGTAAAAACAAACCCGGTAGAAAAACTCATCTCTTGGCATCAAGTATCATCAAAACAGTTTCCTTATAGCGCACACGCAGGTTTTGCTTACCCTAATATGCTAACGGCATTCTGGGTCAAGGATAAGCAACACATTGTAGCCATCATACTGCTGCAAACTCTGTTTGCCCTTTATCTTGTGTGGCTATCAAGGCGTCCCTCTAATCTATACCTCGAAATCGAACGAGCAATGGAGAGGAAAGAGTTTGTCCCGTACGCTCAGCCGATTGTGAATAGTAAAACTCATGCAATACAAGGCATAGAGATTCTATTGAGGTGGAAACACCCAGTACAAGGTATCGTGAGACCAGATCTGTTCATTCCTAAGGCTGAAACCTCTGGTCTTATTGTACCTATGACACACCAATTGATGCGGCTCACAGCTATGCAAATTAAGCCTTTCATAGACAAGCTACCTAACGGTTTCCATGTGGGTATAAACATCTCACCCCAGCACTGTTCGAAAGGCACATTGCTGAAGGCGTGTCAGGAATTTATCGATATTATTGACTGTGACGACGTTACTCTAGTTCTAGAACTCACAGAAAGAGAAGCACTAAACTACTGCGATTTAACGGATGATATTTTCGGGAAAATCAAGGCGCTCGGATGCAAGATAGCAATAGATGATTTTGGTACGGGCCACTCCTCTTTGGTTAACTTACAAAAAGTAGACCTCGACTACCTAAAGATTGACCAAACCTTTGTCCGAGACATTGGCGTTGACACAATAACAGGCCACCTGCTTCAAAACATGATCACCTTGTCGCACGACTTATCACTAGATGTTATCGCGGAAGGCGTTGAAACAGTGCAACAAGCCGATTATTTAAAAGAACGAGGCGTCAACTACCTACAGGGCTTCTTGTTCGCTAAACCAATTCCACTTGAAGAGTTTTTGAATAACCAAATAAGCCATTGAGAATAGCTAAACAAAGCAAGCTGAGAGTATTTGTCTATTGCTCTCAGCTTGTAAAAGATGCATCAACCTTTAAGTAACTCAATAAATCTCGCCGGGCTTCTTCCTGTCATCATCTTAAACATATAAATAAATGATGATGGGGAGTCATAACCAAGCTCGGAAGAAGTCCCGCTAACACTTTTCCCTTTTATAATTACAGCACGAAAACTCGAAAAAATTGGAGCATTTTCATTACTTGTTGAAGGCGTCGATGCGCTCACAGCTCGAGAAATCACCCGAATGTGATTGTCAGGTGTTAGTGACCGAAGACATGCTTGGTTTATTCACTGAATACACACCTAAGTTTGTCAAAAAGTACATCGACCTAAGCCAGCTAATCAAAACATCATTTAGTGAATATGAACAAGAAGTGAGAAATGGGGCATTCCCTACTCGTGAGCATTGCTTCGATTAATTTGCCTGTTCGTTGATACTCTGGATACGGAAAATATCGGCGCCAGATCAAACAAAACGTGTATATTTCGGCCATTTTTCGTTCAAATATCACACTTTTTAAATTACAAATTTGCAACATCCACAACATAATGTTCATACTCAACCGTCTGCATAACCTTGTAGAATATCTTTACTATGAAATAAGGGCTTTTCATTTGTAATGATTCTTCTCGTTTGTATTTGCCACCCTTCGGGGTGGCTTTTTTTTAATTAAAGCCTTAGGCCGTTTTCATGTCTTCGCACGTACTTACACCGAACTAACTCGACGAATTTATCAATAAAAACTCTTATCTATTAATGCTTTACACACCATCGAGTTATCTCATACACTATTACCTCACTCAAAAAATTAGGACCTATCATGTTAAAATGGACAATATTGTTTCTACTGCTCTCAATAACAACTCACGCGGCAGCTTCATTAGATCCATTGGGTAATGGCAATATTCTTTAGTATTTAAGAAGTCACTTAATCAATTAAATTTAGCGTATTAATAAACACAGTTTTCCAGTACAACACTTATATTCTCGCATTACTCATTGTAAATTCAGCGACAACTTACACCTAACCCTTACAATAAGCTCCTCCGATTGATAACGCTAAATCACACCTTATCTTTCCTCCCTACCCCACGCGGCAAGTACTGATAATAACCTTAAATTAAAAAAGGCTTATTTAATGTGAAAATAATCGCCATATATTGCGTCAAAAAATAACAAGCGATAAATAACTGACCAAATACCTCAGAATAATCAATCTTAGGTGGGGATATATATTACAGATATGCTGCCAGTTACCTAAAATCGTCATTTAACCAACCATTTATAAAACATTAGTTTGCACAGCTGTCAACACAATAAAAATAACTATAATCGCGCAACTCTTTAACAAGCCTACAAAGGCATTTAAACAAAGTGTCCTAACTTACTTGTATTCATTCCAACATTTGAATACGCAATGATTCCGCTCAGAATCATTGACCGCTCGCAACAAAACACCTGATTCCAATGTTGGTTTCAGATAAAAAATAAAGTGACGGTTGAGTTAGAGAGAAATATCAATCCCACAATCAAGAACACAAGTCAGCTCATGCAAAACAAGAACATTACGAAATACACTATTTCAATCGCAGCAATGCTATCTATGGCCCTTACCGGGTGTGGCGGCGGCTCAAGCAGTGGAGGCTCGAATGGCGGAGACTCGAATGGCGGAGGCTCAAACGGTAATGGCTCAATTGATCCGGCACCGCTAGTTAAGCTTCCGGCTCTCAAATCACTGAGCATTCCCCAAACCAACTTTCAGTCAATTAAGCCTTCTAATTTTGACATTGAGGCTACAAGTAATACCGCATTAAATACGATGGCGTACAAAAATCTACAAGGTGACGAGCGCATATTCGAAGTTGCCTTCCAGCCATGTGAACAATGTGACGAAGCGGTGATGCCAACGGTTACACGTGTATTCGATATCAATCAAAAATACACCATGTTCAACATGAACAACTCAACAGTCGCTTGGAAAGGTAAAGCGTACCATGGCAACTACCCAATCATCATGGACAAACAGAGTGGCCAGCTTTATCCCATCGTGATAGACGGCAAGGTATCAGAATTTGATGCCAAGTTACAAAACGAGAGTCCATTTCTTAGCCAACAGAAACAAGGTGATTTAATACCAAATACGACACTATATAGCTTTGACATTACAGACGACGTTCATTGGCACACAAGAGGAATCTATAAAGCGGTGCTAGAAGACAATGCCTTTGTCTTCAAAACGTTAAAAAGTCGTGCGCAGGCCGACGAGCGAGATGTGCAGATAGACGCACGAGGTAATATTCTTGTCGACTATCAAGATCCACCAGAAGATCATGCTGTGAATTATAATCACTATGCCTATATCAAAAATTCAGATGAATATCAGGAACTAGATTATCAAGATACGCATTCGCGTTATGATTCCTTTAGAGTGGTTGATGGCAAACTAGCAGGTATCGACCGTGCAGAGCCAAACTACTTTTCATTTGTTACGCCAGTAGGAGACAAGCTGGTCTCTACGCAAAGCAAATACGACATTACTCATTCTGTAGGTAATACCACAAGTAAGCGCAGCCCACAAATTAATGGTTATGATATGAATGTTGGATGCGTCGTGAATAAGCTAAATGCTAATAGCTACGATTACATTGAGGAAAGTGCGATTATAGACAAAAGTCGCCCCTACTCTTCATTCGATGCGTTGAGAGCATCGCAACATACATTGTTCTGCGTTGACTACGTTCAGTCTTGGCAGGAGGAAGGTGTGACAGTCAAAGTATCGGCATTCGATACTGAGACTGAAACATTCTATGACTTTGATACTGACATAGAGCTTAACAAGGATTTTTACGCACCAGACGTTGACAAATTGACCGCTATCGATGGCGTTGTCGTACAATCTGATCAAACGGTCATGCTGTACATGAATCGAATCAACAGTGACGAGATCGTAGAGTTTTACATCAACCCAATTTTAAAGACAGTTGAGCAAAGAACGAATGATGGCTTTATCTCTCCAACGGGATTCGCTTCTCTAAGCCACTAAAGTGAATGCTCCCGTCCACTAGTTTGGGGGAGCCGTTCTCTTAAACCTACCCAACACTATGCCTGCTCATACAGCAGGCATTTTTGTACTAATTAAAACTAACGGACGCATGGCGAACCAGGAGCTTAGGAGGAAAGAGTTACCGGATAACATAGCTGAACAATTTGTGGAAAATGGTAAGCTAATTAGTATCTTGTATGATTGGCCATTTAAACCCGTAGAGCGATATACGCTCTGGCTGAGCCATAAAGGTGAACACCTAAAATAAAAGCCCTGCTTGATTATCTCACTCAAGAATTGAAATGACCGGATGCCAATAATGAACACCATTTACCAAATCAGTGATTGCCACCTTTCAGATGAATCCAGCTATGAAAACCTACGTCGAGCGCTTGAATACGTCAATAACGATCAAGAATGCGAAGCTATTTTCCTAACAGGTGACATTTGCTGTAACCCCAAACCCGGTAACTATGTTCACTTAGAAACGTTCGTTCGACACCTTACCAACAAATCTATTTATGCGATTGCAGGCAACCATGATGACTCTCGCTTAATGCGTGCAGAACTTAAAGGTTCGACGATCTGTGTAACCGATAGAGCCAACGTTTGTGGGCGAGAGTTTGTGTTCCTCGATTCGAGTTTCAAACCCAAAGACAGCGTTCACCCGCTCGGTTCAGGGCGTATCGATAATCGAGGCCTGGCCCAGTTAAAGAAACAGCTGAGAAAAGCCAGTAACCCTATCATTATTGTTCACCACCCTATCATCCCTGTCGGTGCCGATTGGATGCAAGCAATACGTCTCGAGAACGATTTTTCCATAATGAAGGTGCTTCAGAAATATGGAGTACGAGAGGTGATTTGTGGTCATGGCCATGATCAAATAACAACGACACAACACGGCATTACTCAATATATGGCGCCTTCTACCGCTTATGGGTTCGACCACTCGATTGAGGAGTACAATCGCAGTGATAAGATTGGATTAAGTAAGATCTCCACATCGCAACACTCATTTGATTATCTGGCTATCTACCTTTGAATATTCGTATTTGAACTTGCGCGCTACAGCTAACTGGCAAGCCATTCATCTAACACGGAGATGAATTGGGGGTTGATAAGATAACCAATCGAAGCGTGCGGGTTACTTTGCCCGTCACACACATTGAGATTGTAAATTGGATAAATGTCTTTCATTCCACCAGCAATCAAATCCAGTTTGAGCATCTCTTGAAAGTCATTTTTGATTTTGCTGTCGTGAGAGATAAAGTCATCTTCAGCCGACAAGTTCACCCACCTATGAATATTTAAAGGGTACTTTTTCATGCCCTCTAAACGGCTCCCTTTCAAGCGCTCTTTTACACTCTCGTCGCCCAATGGTGAACCTAACGTAACCAGAAGATCGATCTTCTTTTTAGCGCCGTAAGCGTTTCGGTACTCACTGTAATGGGAGAGTTTCCATAACACGTCATAACTGATCATTGTGCCAAGGCTATGTGCGACGATCATCACCTCATCTTGGTTATCTAACGCCTCTCTCAGCTCCACCATTAATCGATACCTTACGTCGCTACCAAAGTAAGAGTCTTCATACCAATAATGAGTCATGTCGGGCGCAACTAATGCTATAAGTGGCTCTGCCATTTTCAAACGACTAAGCACAGAAGAAAAAGTATCCGCGAGCGCCTCTTGCAGATACCCGGCCTTTGAAACTTCACCATACGTTTTCTTATTAAACTGGTGGGACTTGTACCCTTTGAGATCGATCAAAGCCTGTTGTCGGACGAGCGGCTCTTCAGTTGGCTTGTTCAATAATGTGTTTGATAAGTCGCCAAAATACACGAAACGCTTCTCGATATTCTGGAAAGCTTGGAGTGAATCAGAACCTTTACAGTCACGCTGTAATCCATGTTCGATAGCATCGTACCACAATGATTGAAGCGACTCCCTGTCAGGTTTTTGCCCCCGACCGTGGATAAATATAATTTTCTTTGCCATACCTGAAACCTCGTGTTCACTACCGACATTAATCATCGGGCGGCTATTTTCCTGAAAATTAACGAGGATAGAACCGATTAATCTCGCCTCCCTTGTTTTATGCGGCCTACATAACTGAAATGTACCCTCGTTAAACATCAACTTGTCAGTTTTAATGCGTAAATACCCCATACATGAGGGCCTTGAATCACATGGGGAATACTGCTGGGTCAGGGTGCATCAGTGTCCTTTCAAAACAAGCCAATTCCTATTCTGACACGCTGAGATAGGCTCTAAGATTCGGTGATATACAATAACCACATATACTAGGGGGTAGTATTTTATACTCAGGGGGAGTATAGTTTTTTTAACACACTATCTCACAAACCACGGCTTAAGAGTTTCCATATGAAAGATGTTAAAGGTGTTTTCCGCAACCTAGAGAAGATGCTAAGAAAAGCAAACTGGTTCGAGGATGGTTGGGAGATCTATAACCGTGGCGAGTACCTTCAGTTATATAAAGAGACTTGGTTCAACCAAAAACAGGGCGGTATCCACTTTGAGACCTTTATCGAAGGGCCTCAAATTAAGCAAAAGGCCTTTCCTGTTTGCATGCATGCGGAAGAAGACTGCCCTTCCCAAGCAGAATTTATACGCCAGTTTAAAGCACTAGAGAAAGCTCGCATTGAAAGTTGGAAAGGCTATAAAACCCAAGATAACAGTTACGGGATTTGCCAGAGAACCCTCCCCCTAAACTTTAAAAACCTAGAACAGCGTTTGTTCGAAGAATTCAACCGGCTGCGCTCACTTGAAGCCAGTGTAGAGAAAGTACTAGATAGGCTCTAATATGAAAAAACAGAAAAGCCCTTGTATTGATATGTGCGATTTTTCACACGACAAAGGGTGGTGTTTAGGCTGTGGTAGAACACGAGAAGAGTGTAAGGCCTGGAAATCAATGAAGCCTTACGCTGTTAATGTTCTCAAGAAAGAACTAGTAAAAAGAAAGGCTCAAATGAACCGCTAAAGCAAGCGCTATTTGATGTATGAATCCAATACTTTCAGTACCACTTCCATATCTTCTTCACGCTGAACTTTGTCATCTTCCAGTACCACATGCTCTAGAAGGTGACCTTTAATGACCTCTCTCATCAAGCCATTCACTGCGCCACGAATCGCTGCTATTTGCTGCAGTACGTCTTGGCACTGTTGCTCGTCGTTATCGAGCATCTTTTTTAAACCATTGACCTGACCTTGTATTTTGCTAACTCGGGCCTTTAGTTTTTTCTGATCTTTGGCTGTATGTGACATAACGTAGGTACTCAAGGTAATTAAAAACAAGCGGTTAACTTGTAATGTAGCACTTTAGCGATACTGGGGGGTAGCTTTTCAGTACCCGTTATTACGCCCCTAGACAAGGGGGTGTTTAAATCACCTACTGATTTATTTTGCATGGTGCTGCAAGTGCTCGATAAAAGCAGGAACCCTCTTCGCAATATGTTTTCTTGAGGCATAAAACGCATACAGGACTAAGTCTGCGGGCTGATATTCGAGCTCCACGATTTCTAATTCACCAGCTTCAACCTCTTCACGACAAAGCTCAGCTGGTAGTATCGCAAAGCCTAAACCGGCCAATGCTCCAGCTTTAGCAAGCTGACCACTGTTGACCTTAAATGATGATTTGACTCGCTGTGTTACCCATTCACCATGATCGTCTATAAATACCCAAGGCGTTCCGTTCAATGCGGTAAAGCTACTGATACAGGGCACGTGTTTTAGATCTGTAATCTGAAACGGTTTTGAGCAGGTTTGAAGAAGTTTAGGTGAAGCAACGACTACACTCGGCCAACGTTGGATTTCTTTGGCGATCCAGCTGTTGTCTTCTAACTTTCCTCGATGAAAACTGACAATAACGTCAAAGCCGTCGATCAGGTCCTCTTTTGGACTGATGCTGGTATCACAACACAGTGATATGGATGGGTACTGGTTGCAAAAGGAAATAACAGCTTGAGCTAATTCGGCAGAGTCCGGCATTAAGATGTTTAACTGCCCCTGCACCTCTTGAGAGTGTTGTGTGACCTCTTCTATCGCCTGGTTGAGTTTATCCAACAAGGGCTGCGTGCGCTGATAAAGATGCTCTCCAGCTTCCGTTGGAGCAATACGACGCGTGCTTCTCACAAACAGTCTTACGTCTAGTTGTTGCTCTAACAACGCAATATGTCGGCTAACATTTGAAGTCGGTAAACACAGAAACTCTGCCGCTCTTTTGAAGCTATTATTCTCATAAACACAATGAAAACTCTTTAGCCATTGCTGATCAATCTTATCCAGCATATCCCCTCACAGATAATCCCATATTATTGGATTATAAAGCCAAATATTGCCACTTTATTACCAAAATCAGGCTTATACAATATTCATCACTCGAACGATGGGAATAAAGGTTATCCATGAGCTGGCTAGAAAAACTATTGAATAAGAATAACTTAAAAAGTAATCGTAAAGCGTCAGTCCCAGAAGGTGTCTGGATCAACTGCCCTTCTTGTACTCAAACCTTGTACCATATCGCACTCAAGGAAAACCTACAGGTGTGTCCAAAATGTGGACATCATATGCGCATGACAGCACGTCTTCGTTTAGAAACATTTCTCGATAACAGCGAACGTACGGAGTTAGGTGATCAACACCAACCAAAAGATCTACTCAGCTTTAAAGACAACAAGCGCTATACCGAGCGACTGGCCTCTGCACAAAAAAGTACAGGTGAGAAAGATGCACTGGTCGTGATGAAGGGCGAGCTACTTGGAATGCCAGTTGTCGCATGTGCTTTTGAATTTGCTTTTATGGCGGGATCAATGGGCTCCGTTGTGGGCGCTCGATTTGTAGATGCAGTGAATAAAGCAATTGAATCAGACTGTGCCCTGGTATGCTTTTCTGCGTGTGGTGGTGCGCGCATGCAAGAATCACTCATGGCGTTGATGCAAATGGCGAAAACCAGCGCTGCGCTCAGACGATTATCTGAAGCCAAACTGCCCTATATTTCGGTACTCACCGACCAAACCTTTGGCGGTGTCTCAGCCAGTTTAGCAATGCTGGGTGATATCAATATCGGTGAGCCTAAAGCGAGAATCGGTTTCGCGGGTCGAAGAGTGATCGAACAAACGGTACGGGAAAAACTACCCGACGGTTTCCAACAGAGTGAATTCTTACTCGAACATGGTGCTTTGGACATGATTGTAGATAGGCGTGACATGCGTAAAAAAGTGGCAAGACTTATAGCCATGATGACCAATACCACTCATCAAAAAGCATGAGCTGAAAGAGCGAAGACTCTTAGTACAGAGCAACTCTAAGCCCTATTGATTTTACCCGGATTGATTTAACCACTGCCCCACTCGATTACTTGTTCAGAGGAGGCAGTGTAACCTAATAGCTCAGTGTCACTGAGGACACGAGTACGAGATCAATTATGCAGTTGCACTCTGATTTTGAAGATATTCAAGGTATTGATTTAAAACCTCTATATCATCAGAGCGCTCGAGTGCTTTGGGATGAGTTTTACGAATCGTATCAATGCTATTTTTCACATCTAAATATGATAAAACGGCTTGTTCGGATTCGATGGACGGTTTGACGTAAGCCTTAGTCCCCTCGAGCACATTGCTTAAATCTAAACGGCTCTCGTTGAACATTTGTTTCATTATCACTGCAGACTTAACCATACCAGAGCGACCATCACCTAACGCACAATGGACTAACACATTCCCTTCGCGTGTACTCAATAAGTCCAGAACCCGATTCGCTAGACCATCGATATCTTCACTTGAAGGCTGTGTAAGGGCTTTGATAGAAAAGAAGTCCTTGATATACGTCGTCTTGTTAGAGATATACTCGATATTGTGACTCGCTAATTGCTTGGTTAGCGATACGATCTCTCTTGCCGACATCCCAGAATCAAGGGAGATCAATGCCGCGACATTGTTACGTTTCAGGTTCTCACAAAACGTCATCAGCTGCGCGCCAGTAGAATAGTTTTTATTAGGTCGGCCAATCGAACCAATTCTAAGCTCGGGGTGAATGTGGATGTTCTCAACTTTCCCCTTGGTGTTAGTAGCCTTTTGAACGACAGTTTTTTTGAATATCGGCTTCTGAACACCTTTTATCTTGTGCTTTGCAGGGGTAGATTGGCTAAACTTCGTGCCACTCCAGTCTACCTGGGTTGGTACAGTACCGAACTTTTTGATTTTTACTTCAACGGGAATCCCCAGCTTCGCCGCGGCAATAAACCTGTGCTGTCCATCCAGAATATGAATGCGGCCAGTTTGTGGGGAACGCCAACCAGAAATCAAAATCGGTTCATCCGCCTGCCTTACTATAGAAACCTTTTCATCGATGATAGATTGAAAAACTTCAGGCTGAGCTGGCAATGGAATCTTATTGTCCGATACAACTTTCCCAACGGGTCCTTTTCCATTAAAACACCAGTCAAACGTTTCAAGTACAACGTTCCCAGAAGAGGCACCGTAAGCACTATTCACTTTAAAGCTGCCCGCCCCACCACTTAAGCCCATCGTTTTGATGGTTTCTAAACGTTCACTGGTTTCTTTCATGAACTTGTACTTTTTAATCGCTCTTATCTTATTTTTTAGATCGCCGATGGCATCGCTCGATATAAATTTAGAACGACGTATAAATTCGTCAGAGATATCGTTAACAACGCTTCTCATGAAGGCCGTTTTAGATAAACGAATCACTCTGATATTTTTCACTACACAAGCATTTACAATAACAGAGAGATTAACATCCAACGCCTTAGCGATCGGGGAAAAAATGGGAATGATGTCTGCTAGAAGTACAATTGAATCAAGCAAAATCGATTCAACATCTTGAATATCTACCTCATAATCAGGATCATTTATCATCTTCTGCGCGACTTGTAAGAACGGAACCTTGTTGTTTAATGCGGCTTCCATTGAGCTTTCAGTAAACAGAACTTCCTTCATTTCGACCAATTTGTCGCTCAGAGATAACTTAAATTCATTCGCAACCAGATCTTTCAAAAGATAATTCTCTTGGAACTGTTTTTTGGTGCCAACCTTTTTAAACGACTGAGCAATCAGGTTAAACTTAAGGAGCGTCGTCTCTTGTACTGCGTCCCACATAAAGTTATCAAATCTATGATTGCGCAATAAGAAAGGTTTAGGTTGCTCCTGAGTGTCGTCAAAACCTGTTGGAATGTTCAATTTTAAAAAGATAGCGTTTAACGCTTCGTAAGATACATCTTTCCAGTTCTCATCCGGTTTAGGTAACACTTCAATCAACTGAGTAACAAGCTCGTTATCGGCCCCACCTAGGTAAGTCACTCGGTGATGGAATGCAAATGTGCTGACTAAGAAGTGGCGATGGTTACTATCTTTCACGAGAACCACTCTGCCACTCATGCCTAGATGAGTTTGTAGCATCAGCACCGCTGGTTTTATCGCTAAAGTGATAGCCTCTGTCGTCGGTGCAGACATAAACAAATTAGCAAATAGAGCAATAAAAACCTTCACTGAATCATCACAGTTAGGAAATTTCTCTTCTACCAATCGATACGCTTCAGCAATACCCTCTGCTTTGCCGACCACATAGTCATCAAGAATATTTTTGATCGCATTCTTACTGTAGAAAGGCAATATGATATCTGCGGATGAAATGATGCTGACATTGCTATTCAAGTCACTTTGATAGATTGATTGATCACGAATCAGAGTGTTCAAATCTTGCTCGATATCAGAGTTTTTATAATCGACAAACTGCGCATAATATTGACTGTCCGAGTCGAAATTTTCTCTGCCTACTATCTTTTCAATAGCTAGAGTCGATTGACTATCATCCCCTTCCAGATCCATGACTTCAGAAAGTACACTGATTAAATTAATAACATCATTAAATCGTTCTATTACTGTAGGCTTTTCATAAACAATAATATCTTCTAGCGTAATAGCGTCACTGTAAAATAACGCCATGGTATCCATTACCTGAAACTCTAGACCATTCCTAGACTTATCTCGGATCAGTACCTTCTTAGGAATATTATTCTTTAATAAAATTTGGTCGAAGGTTTCGTCAAAATAATCCAACGAAGTGTTCATCTCATCAGATATTGCTGCCATTTTCGCCAAAGCTAAACGGAAAGCAGCTTTATCATCACCTTGAGAGAAAGCATGATAAATCTCTATTTCTCTCGTAGCATCATTAAGCACTTTAGTTATATTAAATTCATCTAAACTATCGTGAATATTTCCGCTTAACGCTCTTTGTACGATGCCGTTTACTTTTTTCTCTGAGATTTTAGCACCCGATTCCGGAATGAGCTTTATCTCCTCTTTGAAGCCAGTGCTGCTAATAGCGAACAGTACTTGCGACTTTTCTGCTTTAAGAAACGTGTAGATCAAAGCGCTTTCTAGCCTAAAATACAAACTGTTCTCATCGTACTTTAAACTTGTGATTGCACTGTTCAATGACTCCCCTAACAAGCCATCATTACGACGCTCGATAAGATCTTCGATATAAATCATTGTTCTCGCAATACTTGATTTCACAGCGAGGTTTCTAGATTTTTCATCACTTTTATAACGATAGCTGATCGTGTTCATCACACTTATTTTCAAGTTCTGTATGAAAATCAAGCTGTTTAGGTCGTTGATCTTACTGACTATATAGTGCCTTACGTAGTACTTATCATCGATAGCCTTGTAATCCTTTAAAGAAAGAGTTTCATATTCAGCAAGTTCCTTGTTAACAACCTCTAGAATTTGAGACATTTTTTGTATTTTTTCTAGGTTGCTATCACTATTTGAGCATATACCTTCAATTTCTTTAATATTCACATCTCTATGTGAACTATTTAATAACACAAGCTATTTCCTTATTGATATTTTAATTGGGATATTGATGATAACTTACATTATATGTTTTTTTAAATAACTTTAATTATTTAAGGTTTTGGTAAATTAGGAATGGTAAAATTAGAATACAACTAATTTAGAGATCAACTTAATTAGAAATTAGTTTATTAGAAGAATATAAAAAGGGATTACACATTAAATGTCTATAAATTTTCTAATTATCTTCAAACATGCATTTTAGGAGTTTTATATAAAAAATCAGGTAAGGTTATGTAGTCATTCCATGGCCACATAAAATAAAAGAAATATGGTTATAGAGGCTGAATTGTCGGGGCTAAAACACATCGCATAGAGAGGTTGTCCATAAGTCATAAATGGCCTCTAACATTTATGCAGGCCCTCCTATTGAAAGGAGGGCCTTCGTAGCTATAGCGTCCCTTGTAACTATACCGTCCCTTGTAACTATCGCGTCCCTTGTCTAACTTCTTGCTCTCTAACGTTTAAGTCTCTATCAGAGTCGCCGTATAACACATGAACGGTACCGTCATTGTTGTTACCGCCGCTGCCTAGGTCTTCAAATGGAACACCTATGACGAGATCGTCCTTGTCATCACCATCAAAATCTCCAGCCATCAAGCTGTAGCCAAACTTGTCGTCCTTTTCGACGCTACCAGTGATATTGTTTTTGTTTTGATTATATTCACGGCTTCCACTTAATCGTAAACCGTTACCAGAACCAAAGAACACATCCACTTTGCCTCCATTGTCCTTACCCGCCAAGTCTTCCGTTGGTGAACCAATAGCTAAGTCTTGATAACCATCACCATCAAAGTCTCCGGTCGTTAATGCGAAACCAAACTTATCATCTTTTTCAGCGGAGCCATGCACACCAGACTTGTCTTGATGAATCTCACGAATGCTATTTCTTGAAGGGCCACTGCTTGTACCTCTGAGCACGAAAACATTTCCGTCATTATTGTTTCCGCCAGAGCCCAAATCCTCGTATGGAACACCAATAACGAGCTCATCAAGGCCGTCATTATTAAAATCACCAGCTGCTAGCGTGTAGCCAAAATGGTCGTTCTTTTCAGCACTGCCAGCAAAACCACTTCTATCACCATGGTAAAAACGATACTCCATCGTACGAAGACCTTGGGTGGTGCCAAAGAGCACAACAACCATCCCTTCATCATCACCATCACCTAAATCTTCATATGGCGCGCCAACCGCTAAATCGCCTAGCCCATCGCCGTTAAAGTCTCCAGCCGCTAACTCATGTCCAAAACGGTCATCTTTCTCTGCTGCCATGCGCTCTAAGCCGGAGTTATTTTGATGGAACCTACTAATACGCTTCTTACTTAGCCCATTGCTGGTGCCATAGCTCACATAGACTACGCCTGCATTATCTTTAGAGCCGATATCTTCATATGGAGAACCGATGGCTAGATCATCATAACCATCCCCATCGAAGTCGTGGCTGGCTAATGCGAAGCCAAACTTGTCTTCTTTTTCTTGCTTGCCCTTACTAATATTGGCTTCTTTTAATAATTGATAGCCTGAAGTAGTGAGTCCTTTGTTACCTCCATACAGCACAGTGACCATACCAACATTAGATTTCCCATCGATATCTTCATTTGGGGACCCAATGGCAACATCATCAAAACCATCATTGTTAAAATCACCGCTCGCTAACGCAGAACCAAACAGGTCACCGCCTTCAGTAAACATGCCAGACAATCCGCTAGAGTCTTGGTGAAAACCTCGGGAACTCAACATACTCAAGCCTTTTGAAGGAAGTGAATCACCTCCGTAAACCACCGTCACTGCGCCGGCATCATTATCACCATTGATATCCTCAGTCGGGTAACCAACAAGCAAATCAGCCACGCCATCTCCGTTGTAATCACCACTAGAGAATACCTTGCCAAATGAATCGTCCTTTTCAGCTCGACCACGAACCATGACATCTCGGTTATTCAAATTAAAATCAATAATTTTCCTGTTTTTACCTTCAGAAACGAAATCTCGTAAAACAATGTTCGAACGGCTTCCCTTGTGGTAATGGTTGTAAAGCCAACCGATGGAGTTATGTTTCGCAGTTTTAGCATCATACTCTTTCAAGTTTGTCGAAAAGCCCGTCACGTTTTTGCAAAATAGATTAATACTTAAGGTACATAATGCTGTACTGGCCAGGGTTTCAGCCACACCTTTGAGAATTACCTCCGCAGTGGGAGTAACAATGTGCTGCTCCGTATATAGTCGATTGTTGTTTGCGCTTCGACTCTTAGCTAACTCCGACGAAATCCAATTTCCTATTTTATTAGGGTTTTGATAGATGTCCTCTTTGTAATAGCTATTTAGACGTTGGCGCGGCCAAAAACTGGCCCCACATCCAGACACACCTTTATCAGGTATAATAATTAAGTTTCCGGCTTTAATGAGATCTTTGTATTTAGATGTTGGTTTTAACTCATTTGTTATTAGATGCTTTGAGATGGAGTTGTTAGTACACAAGGATTGATAAAAATTATCAGTGTTAGTTACATTACGGACAAATGTAGACTTTATGATGACGATTTCGCCTCGGTTTTCATCTAAGAACTGGCTTACCTCATTTAAAATGTTGTCGATTTTTCCGTAAATAAGCGAGTGAGCAAAGTAATACTCCCCTCGGTCTTCATATATTCTCAAATCTAAAAAGCGTGTACCGGCATTCAACTGCTTTCTTACACTCAAATCTTGTGTCTCAGACCAGTCTCTTAGTTTCGAAAGTGGGAAATTAACGCCGGCTGCCTTTTTACTATAGTTTTGCGCGTCGTAAGCACCGCTATCGTGGCTCCCCGGAATAATAATATTGTTAAGCGGAGTATCTCGCCTTGTGTTACTGAAAAGATCCTCCATCCACCTCTCGGTGCTATAACTCAAGGCAGGTTGAGAATTCAAAGCGAGTATAGCCGCTAAAGCCAATGTCTTTATTTTCATTTTTTTAATCCATTAAAGTTCGATATGAGATATTTTTAGCTATGACCATATCTACTATTGAGTGCATGACGTCCCATATACGAAGTATTTCCCGTCACTATAGAATGCTTATATCCACAATAATTAAATGGTTCTAACATTTAATTATTGATAAATAAAATATTATATAAGCGAGTAATAACAAATGTGAATGTTAAGGTTTTATTTATTCATTAGCAAGCCTATTGCAATCTGAATATTAGGAAAATTAATAATGACAACCAACTTAATAAGAATTCATTCTAAAGAGTATTAAGTGAAAATTTGTTCAAAAAACAACCCTACCTCTTGCATTAGTGCGTTCTAATTTAAACGATAATTAAGACTTAACATTAATAATGTTAATCAACATAAAACCACCTATTAAACAGTATTATGAAAGCTGGTAAAAAATAGATAAAAAACTAAATACCCAAACAAAAAAGTGATTTACTAGTCATTAATCAACCTAGCCAAGATAATAAGGCTAACAACCTAATAATATTTTGTTACAATCCAACCAGTAATTATTACCTTTAAAACCAATACGTTATCAACCCCGAGCTTCATTATCAGCCCCTTGAATAGCTTTTCGCTCTATACATATAGGTATTTTATGTTTGGAATAAAACAAATAAAACTAGAAAACCAATTACTAAAAAAACAACTAGCCGAACTAAAAAAGAAGCATCAATCTGATATTAATGCTCTCGAAATGGAATTAAATAAGTCGCAAAACCTTGCTCAATCGACACATCAACAACATCGTAACAGCAGTGAAATGATGTCTAATTGCTTGAAAGGTGGAGATATGCTCAAAACCATTCAAAAAGAGATGGTTGAAAGTGCTAAATCTATGGCTCATGAAAACCAAGAGCTTCAACAGCTAGATGATATGTTTAAACAAACACATCAAGCATTGGTTCGCCTAGACAACCGAGCAATCAAGATCAGCGATCAGGCGTCTCAAAGCATTCAATCTGTGGATATATTGGATCATACGGCTGGTGCTATTTCTAACCTTGTATCAACTATTCAAGAGATTTCTGACCAAACGAACTTACTGGCACTAAATGCTGCTATCGAGGCCGCTCGCGCGGGTGAGGCTGGACGCGGGTTCGCTGTCGTCGCCGATGAAGTAAGAACCCTTGCAGGTAAAGCCAGCGAAGCCAGTGAAAAAATTGATTCATTGGTGAAACAAGTTTTGACTCAAGTAAATGCGATTAAAACCTCTATCGGTGAAAACCAAGTTTGTGCAGAAGAAGTTTCAGCATCTTCTGCACAAATTAGCTCAATTGTTAATGAAGTCGTCGTGAAGTCAGAAAACATGAAGCAAGTTATTCATATTGCTTCCACTCGCGCTTTCTTGGATTCGGTGAAGCTCGATCACGCCATTTGGAAAAATAACACCTATCGTTTACTCCAAAGCGGTGCCTTTAGTGAAACGATCAACACTCACTCAGAGTGTCGTTTAGGTCAGTGGTATTATCGTGGTGATGGCAAGGCTTACAACCACCTGAGAAGTTATCAATTGCTTGAAGAACCTCATAAACAGGTGCATGACAATGGTCGTAAAGCAATGAATCAAGCAGCATCTGAGGACATTGAAGGAACAATTAAATCAGTTAAAGCTATGGAAGACGCAAGTATCCAAGTCGTGTTCCAAATTGATCGTTTAATGAATGAAATTATAGAAACTGAATCAATGTAGTTTTTGTCGAGCTCATAGATACCGTTCAGACCAGAGATCCAACGAGTAGGTCAATCCCAAGCATCTTGATATATTCAAATTTTATTCGTGGCACTCTATAGTTACAGAGTGCCACTAAATGATTGGATTCTTTTCTAAAGTTGGTCCATCTAACAAGTAAAAAACAAGGTATCCACATGACGTTTTCCCCTGCCATTCTACGTAAGATCTGGTACGACCCAGCCATCAATTTGGGGCTTCGTGCCACCAGCGCCATTGTACTATTTCTCGGTTTAGGCGTGTTGTTCAACCAACCCGCTATCGCCATGACTGCGCTGATGACAATGCCAGCCGCCTTAATTAGCGGGCTTGACGCTGCAGGCCCTAGGCGGTGGACGCGCTTTGCTATTACCGCCACCACTTGGGGAGCCACTCAAGCCATAAGTTACCTACTACTTATTAGTGGACTGCCTTTATGGATAACCTTTGGGGTACTTGGTGCCGTACTTGCTAGCGCTGCAGTCAATGGGCCATTTTGGGGGCGACTAGGCATGTCGAGCCTATTAATAGCCGTCGTCACCCTCTCACTTCATAATTCCAATTCAGCACTAAGCTTGTACCCTATGTTGGTACTCGGGCCTCTTACTTTTGCGCTGTTTAGTTGGCTTTGGTTTGCGTTATGGAAGCACTATGCGCTGCGTGTGTGTCTATCCGCAATTTACGAAACGTTGGCAGATTACATCCAATATCGCCAAGCATTCCTGCTAGGTAGCGAAAATGATGCACCGAAAAGACGCATCAAATACCAACTCATCGAGTTGTTCCAACAGGCTCTTCAATCCGAATCTTTTCGATCTAAGCAAGCAGATGCTAGTTCACTCCGACAAGCTTTGTATCTCGCTCTCGATACGTTTGAAGTGATACTCAGCAGCCACACAACGAATCCCGATCTAATGAACCAATTTCAGTCCAGCAAACACAAACGAGACTTGCTATTGGTTTGGAGCCAACATTGTCAGCAAAGACTAAGACACAAAGCAAAACAGCTTCTACACAACACTAACGAAGAGATGAGGCACTTAAGCTCATTAGAGCAAGAAGCCAATGACTTGATTGAAGCGGTCAAGCTCGAAGACCAACCCCGTTTTCGTTATTGGGCATACGCAGTGAAGCACATTTCCCGTCGTATTGAGCTTAATGAACCCGCTTATGAACGCTCTTTTGAAGTTCAGCCGTTCGAATTGTCTTTTCGCCTACCAAGCCGAGGCAACCCTATTTGGCGTCATGTTACCCGTGTTAGTTTGATGTTTTCCCTTGGTGCAGGAATTGCGGAATATTTTGAATTGATTCGCCCGGACTGGGTGCTGATTTCAATGCTAATGGTGATTCAGCCTAGCTTCTTAGCAACACGAAGTAAAACATGGCAGCGCTGTTTAGGTACGGCGCTTGGCGTGCTATTCGCCACATCTTTGATTCACATTGGTGTGCCAACGACCGCGATGTATACGCTAATTGTCATTCTCTTGCCCGTCGCGATGCTTAATATCATGCGCCATTACTCACTAGCCATTGGTTGTATTACCGCGCTATTGATTTTGGTTTATCAGGCCATGGCACACCAAGGGCTCGACTTCGCAGCGCCACGTTTGATCGACAACATAGTTGGGGGCGCGATTGTCCTACTCGGTTATAGTTTGTTATGGCCTCAATGGCGAGGCAAAGAGATCCACAATCAAGCGTTAAAAGCGCTTAATAGTTCCAAAAACTTGTTTGTGTATTGCTACGAACAGCTACAAATTGACACCGAACAACATGACCATCTTGCATTAACTAAGCAACGTGCTGCCATGTTAACAGCAGAAAGCGACCTTGAACTGATTTACAATGAGATGCAGCAAGAGCCTAAGCACACTCGCGCCGATCCTCACTATTACGAAGACATGCTGAGTCACTATCGATTATTGAGCCATTACCTCTGCTTGCTGATTCCACTTGTAAGAAAAGGTACCCAATACCAAGGCTCGCAACAAGTCGAAAGCTTGATTCATAATGCGATGGATGCGTTGATCAATACCATTCGTGATAACCGCATCCATGAACTGCCAGCGCTAACCAATCAAACCGATGCCGAGCACCCCACTTCTACAACAGGTCAACGCTCAGTCGAAGAAATCATCTGGTTGGCACTGATGACAATAAAGCAAATGCACGATTTAGTTAGGCGTAATCTGGAAAGATAAACTCACTTCAGCAATTAGTTATCCCCGTTTTCCACGTTCAACAAGAAATTGAATAAGTGAGACAAACCCAACTGCATTTCATCGGATTACTGTATTTACACTAGCTTCTTATAGTTAAAATGCCGTATGGTACAAACCATAGAATTATAAAGACTTGCGGCCTTTGCCACAGAGACTCTCCATTTAAACGAAAAGACTGACTATGAATTTTGATATCAATGCACTGAAACACCACCAACTGGTCGAAGATGGTCAACTAGAAGGGTGCTACATTCATCAGCCTGTACAGGGTAGTCTGCCAGACGATAAAGCGGTTTTAGCAGAGCGCCAAGCACTGGAAAAACTAGGTTATAAAGTCGTTCAAGTTAAAGCGAAGGGCGGAACAACAACCTTTGCTGAGGCTATGCAAAAATTCGCCAAGAAGACTGGTCATCAGACCAAGGACTAAGAAATTGGTTAGAGATAAGCACCCTGCCGGTTAATAAGTCAGCAGGGTGTTTTTTTATTTACTGAGTGAGCTGACTAAACTTCGGCAAGTTCTTCACAAACCTCTGGTGTACATCCATATAAGTTTGCATATAGATTTCATCGATACGGTCGTTACTCGGGAAGCTCGATGAGAAATCAGCGTGTTTGCGGTCAATCGATAACTTCGCTGCTTCGATAATATGAGCAATGAACATGCGAGGATCTTCTAAGCCAATAGAGATACGCATTGTGGTTGGTCTGATGCCGGCTTCATTGAGAGCCTCATCGCTCAGCTCTGAGTGCGTGGTCAGTGCCGGACATAACGCGACTGTATTGGTTTGCCCTAGGCTCACTTGCATACCGATTGCGGGCTCAAGCATATCGAAGAACTGTTTAAACCCATCTCGATTGATTGGTGCGCGATGGCCGTTCCCTTCCATATCGATAGTAAACAGCGCCGCGGGTAATCCTAAGTACATGTTGTTCTGGCAATGCTCATAGTTATCACTGTCTGGCAAAGCAGGACACGACACATTGATGTCTGGGTGAGCATCAAAGATCTTTGCGAGAGTCAGTGTATTAATGGTTTTTTGCACCACACGCATCTCATAGGTTTTCATGCCATTGAGCACTTCAAACGCTTTGTCTGCATCTAAGAATGCGCCTTTAATGTAGTACACATTCCAAAACAACGTTTCGTTCCATGGAATAGTGACCTCATCGCCGTTAGGCTTAGTGCAAGTGACCTCCTCTCCTTTTGGAACAAACATGGTCTCGTTGCGGCCAATCACAACCCCAGCGGTTGTGGTGCCAGAACCCGCCAGTTCTTTGGTGTAGGAGTGAATCACATAATCTGGTCTTTCCATCACATCATCGCGTTTTAGTACTGGGTGCAACAATGGAGTGCCGACTGTCGAGTCAACAATCACATCCCAACCACGAACGTGACCAGCTTTGCTTATACTCGCAACATCCAACACGTATCCATGCGGGTTACACGGTGACTCAAGGTAAACGTAGATCTTCTTACCCGCGGCGAGGCGATCAGAGTATTTTTCGGCAACCTCATCAAGGCGAGTCGCAAACTCATCACCTGAGTAACCATCCACCCACTCTACCGCGATATTCAGATTCGAAGGCTTACCAAACCAATCTTCCAACAGCTGGTAAGAACCGCCATAGATGTTACGTGAAGCCAGTACAATGTCCTCATGGCCAAGCAAGTGACTCAACAACCCATCAATGGCCGCCATGCCAGAATTAAAGTTCCACGCGAGGTATTCGTTGGCTCTAGAGCCTGCCTCAATATCAACCATGTGGTTAGCCAGTGAAATCGATGTTGGGTTAAGCAGTCGAGAATAGATATCGTGCAGCGGCTCTTTACCGTTGAACGCATCTTCAATCCATTCTGTGCACGCAAACAAATACGTGGCAGTGCGCGTAATAACCGGGCTTGCCGAGAAGATAGCAGCCACATTATCGAAAATTGGATACGCACCTTTAGACGCAAAATTACCATTATTGGTGGCAATGGATTGGTAAGTGGCACGCATTGGGTTTTGCAGGTTGTCGAGGATCTTAGCGATCTGGAATGACAAGAAACGTTTCGCGTTAAACCACGCGATTCGGTCACTCTTGTCGAGAACTGAAAGGCCGTCGACGGTCAGTGCCCAAAGGTCGTGTGTTTTGGTATTGGCTTGGTACAGTGTCGTCGCCAGTTCAATCAGCGTGACGCCGTAATCACTGTTTGGGTCGATACCAAAGTGCTTTGCTTGCTCAATGGCTAGGGCTTCTGCTTGTTCATGTTTGGTTGTTTTACGCAGCGGGCTAAGTTGAGTTGAAGTATTCATAGTTCCTAAGTCATTCCATGCTTGTTGTTCCTCCTTTAATTTTAGTTTTGTGCAGATGTTAAAAATTGCTATTTGCGAAGTAAGACATACACTTTGAGCAATAATATTGCCAAACTGAATTCAATATTGATGGATTATGCCAATGGATGAGATCGACAAGAAAATACTGGCTGAACTGCAAAACAACGCTCGGCTGACGAATCAAGAGTTGGCCGATCGAGTGGCACTTTCTCCCTCCCCTTGTTTGCGCCGAGTTCGCTCATTAGAGAAGCAAGGGATTATTCGCGGTTATCACGCCTGTATCGATCAAGAAGCGTGCGGCCTGCCCGTGAATGTGTTTGTGTTGGTGAAGCTTGAAAAGCCTACCGAAGAGAACATGCGAGACTTTGAACAGCACATTGAAGCAATTGATGAAGTGTTAGAGTGTTTTTTAATGACAGGTAATCACGACTACCTATTGCATGTGGTGAGCGAGTCTCTCAAAAGCTACGAGCAATTCATCCGCAAGCAGTTAACTCGCCTACCCAATATTGCTTCAATTGAATCTAGCTTCGCGTTTGGGCAGGTAAAGACAAAAACAAAATTACCTGTAAGGTGAGTAAATCCGCGTTAAACCAAACTCAGAGACCATTTAGCCGTTTATTTGTGCTATTGCCACAAGTTGCGCCACTTTAAGATCTATTTGTTCTACAACCCCTCTTACAAACTGGGTCCTTTCGCTCCCTGACAGCTCTAGGGCGGCCGCCAGATTTGGGATAGCCCAATGGAGCCTATGGGGTACGTGAGAGCAAACCACGTTGACGCATCCGACAAATAAGTTGCACTGCTCGTTGCTCGATTGGTCACAAAGCGTAATCACGTAATCGAATCTTTCATTGGTCTTTTTGAATTCAAATACTGTCTTACTCTCGCCAATTATTGCAACGTCAAGCATGTTAGACAACTCATCTAAGAGAACTTGGGGGGTTGGTCCTGACTCAAAACCACAGCAGCTAGCGTGTATCATCCCATTAGATTGCAGCTCAACCATCGCTTTAGCGATAGCCGCTCTTACACCTTTCTTCACGCACACAAACAGAACTTTGACGGGAGTGGCATCCATACTTTAATGACCCTTTTTGTATTGGTTTTCTATATTAAACATAGATATTTAAGGAAGTTTTGCAATAACTCGGCTAATCAAAGGCAATAAGAATGAGGCCAGTCATCGCCCAGTCTATTCGACAAAAAGGATAAACAAGATCGTAAACAAGATATCTATCCTATATTTTTTATATAACTCCGAAAAATAACATGGAAGTCATTTAAGCATGACCAAGCTATCTTCAATTAGCCCCAAAGTGTTGCTTGTACTCTTTCTCTTGCTTACGTCTTTGACCTACGGCGGCATTTCACTTTATGTAATCTCTAATCACAGCCAATCGACAGTCAAACAACTGCAAAGCGGTAACAGTAGCTTTGAGCTTGAGTCTGCCAAAATTTTTATGGAAAAGTATCTCGAGGTTGCAGAAGACCGCATTGTTTTAGCTTCGCAATACCAAGGGGTCATCGACGCAGTGTCTGTCTCAAATATAGAACGGCTCTCATTTCACCTTGAGCGATTCAAAGGGCAGAACCAATCAATGCAATTTGCCGTGCGAGACCGCACCGGTCAGCTGTTGTTTGAAGATACATTTCGTCATCCCGCATCAAAGCAAGAGCAAGCTATCTTTGGCGCGATAGCGAATCAGGAAGTCGATGATCGTATCCTTTACCTTTTGCATGATGATACCAACCACATTTGTCTCAAGCTATTTATGCCGTTACTTCAAGGCCGTGATTTCGTAGGCGTTCTATATGGTGAAACCGCTGTCGATTATGATGATTTCTTTGGCTCGTTTGTCACGAAACGAGAGCGTTGGTACGAGCTTAGTCAAATAAGCTCACCGATCGCATCTCTTATTGAAGAAGATGACTCACATGGCCATCATTCACACATACCAATTAAAAATAAATACAGTGAAGAAGACTGGCTATTGACTAAAACGGCTTTAACGAAAGGTGATTTAGTATTAACTCAAGGGGTAAGCCGCTCTTTTGTCACCAATCAGCTGTTAAGCTTACAGAAGGAACTGTTAAATGGGCTTTTGATTGTCTTAGCACTCAGTTCAATTTTAGTGTTTTTTATCGGGCAAAAATTGTTCGTTAATCCCCACAAAGAATTGGCAGGCTCCAAAAAGCTCCTTGAGGAATCCAACAAACGATTAGCAGAGCAAGAACGTGAAAGTCATCTTCTTGCCACCGTAGTCAAGACAGCCAGAGATGGCGTTGTGATAACCGATAATAAGGGGCGTATAGAGTGGGTAAACAGTGCTTTTGAACGAATGACAGGTTATCGCTTAGACTCCATCAAAGGGTTAAGGCCAGGCTCATTTCTACAAGGTGAAGAGACTTCTGTTAGCACAGCAAATCGAATAGGTTCTGCGATTCAACAGGGGAACCAAGTTAAAGCGGAAATATTGAATTACGCGATCGACAAAACGCCCTATTGGATTGATATTGATATTGTACCTTTACGCAACGTTAAAGGTGAAGTTGAACGCTTCATTGCCATTGAACGTGATATCACAGAATTTAAGCAGCTTGAAAAAGAATTAGAAGAACAGGCAAACAATGCACGCCAGGCAAATGATGCAAAATCACTATTCTTGGCGACAATGAGCCATGAAATTAGAACTCCAATGAATGGCTTACTGGGTATTCTACAGATGTTGGTTGAAGACTTGGAAAAAGCTGAGCAAAGGGAAGTTCTTCAGTTAGCACTCGACTCAGGCGAGCACTTAATTGCCATCCTTAACGATATTTTAGACTTAGCCAAAATTGAGAATGACAGTTTAGAAATTGATCCACATTCATTCAAAATGTGCGACATCACTAACCCCGTATTAAACACTTATCAAACCTTATGTTCAGAAAAAGGGATTGAGTTTTCTTTGCTAGATAACAGCAATACCTCCTCTGTCTACAACGGTGATTCAGTTCGGATCCGACAAGTCATTCTAAATTTAGTTGGGAACGCATTGAAGTTTACAGCAAGTGGTTCGATTACTGTCAGTATCACCCCCCTGGAATACTCTGCGGTGGAGTTTACGGTCGAAGACACAGGCATCGGCATCCCAGCAGAAAGACTGAGCTCAATCTTTAATGAATTTGAGCAAGCAGATGTCTCAACAACTCGGCATTATGGTGGGACCGGACTTGGGTTGGCAATTTGCCATAAACTTGTGACCTTGATGAACGGCAAACTTACTGTACAAAGCGAACTTGGTACAGGAAGCAAGTTCAGCTTTGTCATAAACCTACCATCAATTAAGGCCGAAGATGATAAGCATCCAATAACAGAGCAAGTCGATCTGTCTCCATTTAAGATTCTTGTGACGGATGACAATAAAATGAACCTTATTATCGCCAAAGGATTCTTGGATAAATTAAACGTAGAGTGCGTTACCTGTAATAGTGGTTTTGAGGCTTTAACACACTTAGAATCAGGTGGTTTCAACCTATTCATTATTGATAACCATATGCCGGAAATGAATGGTTTGGAAACAGTTCGAAAAATACGACAAGCTGGACATGATGACCTTGTTATCTTTGGCTGGACTGCCGATATCATGCAAACATCAACTCTAGCTTTTATTGAGGCAGGTGCAAATGAAGTGTTAACGAAACCACTGATTAAGTCAGACTTAGTTGAGGCACTTTCTCGTTACCTCAACCAAATAAAACCCATAGATAGAGCAAGCTAGCCGTCGTTTGCTCTGTATTATTGATGTAATATAAACAGCACTACCTTTTAGCTAAATTTCATAGTCGCTAACTCTCTAACCCACCAACCTCTTTCTCGTGGAGGTTTATCAATAATCTTTCTTGGTAACAAATCACCCAATAGAAAAACAATTATTGATGCAGATTGATTTGTAAAATACATTCATCAAACCAATCAAATGGAGGTAATCGTGAAATACTTATTAAGTACTCTTCTTTGTGCTGTCATTCTTTCTGGCTGTAATTCGAGTGATGGTGGAGAACAGTCTAATCATACAAACTCTCGAGTTATTCTTGAACCGAATGTAGCCCCTATTACAACCGGTTCTTGGTACCGCCCGCCTGTTTCAGTCACGTGGCAATGGCAGCTAGAAGGCAATTTAAACACCTCTTACTCTGTCGCTCTCTATGATGTAGACCTTTTTGATACGAGAAATACGACAATACAAAATTTACAACAATCAGGAATAAAAGTGGTGTGTTATTTTTCAGCAGGCTCTTATGAGGATTATCGAGATGATAGAGAACTCTTCTTGCCAAACACGCTTGGAAACACACTTGATGGCTGGGACAACGAACGCTGGCTTGATATTCGTTCGGCTAACGTTCATTCAATCATGAAAAAACGTCTGGATATTGCCAAGAACAAAGGTTGTGATGGTGTTGAACCTGATAATATGGATGGGTACACCAACAACTCTGGGTTCAATCTGACTTCTCAAGATCAGCTCGCGTACAATCGATTTATTGCAAACGAGGCGCATAAAAGAGGCCTTGCGGTCGGATTAAAGAATGACCTTGACCAAATAAGTGAACTGGTCGAGTACTTTGACTTTGCTGTTAACGAACAATGTTTTGAGTACAACGAATGTGATGCACTGCTGCCCTTTATTAATCAAGGAAAACCCGTTTTAACAGCGGAGTACTTAGATAAGTATGTGAACAACCCCAATGAGAGAGCAGCAATATGCCAAGAATCTAGGGACAACCTATTTAGCACCCTAATCTTACCTTTGGATTTAAACGACAGTTTTAGGTTTAGCTGTTTGTAATGCGCGCGTAATCCTAAAAATAACTGTACCGAAACTATCTAGAGCGGTTTAACTATCATATATAGCGACTAGAGAAAAAATGTGTGCATTATAGAGTTTGCTATTGTCCAAAATCTTGAGCCCAGAACCAAAAGGTATTGCCTTATTTCTTACTCGCCACAAGAACAAGGGCATCGAGAGTGCGAGGCTTAAGTTTTATTCATCGAATAATTACAGATCCCCTACTTCACCGCTTCCATTGATGCTGTTTTGTACAGTTTAGCATTGGTACATAGCCTCATTCCTCAAGGTAGTAAACAATTAATTACCTTGGCAAAGGTTGGTAGGTTGAAAAGGAAAGTAAGGTAACTCATAACTCACTGAATCACTCTCAGTCCATACGGGTAATGAAGGTTTGTTCGTCATCGACAAATGCCACATAGTCGCCGTGATAAATAAACACCCGACCTCGCCCTTCAACGATACACGCAAGCTGTGGGTTCAAATCTTCTTCAAGATCTTTACTTTGATACGTACCGGTATCGGTGATCACACCGCGGAGTGTAGGTAAAAATCCATAGCTGCGCTTGGCTTGATCAATCAGGCTCAATTCACTAGCGGTCGAGAATCAAGAGGGGATTGGACCAGCATCTTCGATAAACATAGTTTTCAGTTCTTCAAAAGCTGTAATTACCAGCCAGTCGATGCCGTTAACATGATGGATAAACATTGTTTATAAATACCTAGATTCTCGATAATTCTAATGCGGAGATTCTATCACTATCAGAGGCGATTTGCGGCAGAACCCTATTTTCTTTTATCTTCCTGTTTTTAAGAGGATGCAAAGCTGATCTTCATCGCGAGTTGGACGTATAGGCTCCTTAACAAGAAGGAAATACTATGGCCAACGTCTATGTCAGCATCGGAAGCAACATTAACCGCGAACACCACATCACTGAGTCTCTCAAAGCATTGAATGAACGCTTTGCACCGCTGCACATTTCTAATTTTTACGACTGCGAGCCTGTCGGCTTCGAAGGGGATAACTTCCTAAATTTGGTCGTTGGATTCGAATGTGACCTCCCTGTCGCAGAGCTAGTTAAGGTTCTACATCAAATAGAATCAGAGAATGATCGCAAGCGTCAGACCAAAGCCTATGCTTCACGGACGATGGATATCGACATCCTGCTTTATGGCAATCAAGTAGGCGTTATCGATGGCGTTGAGCTGCCTAGAGGCGAGATCACTGAGTACGCATTTGTGCTCAGGCCGTTAGTCGATATTGCCGCGAAAAAATCCCACCCCACGCTAGACATCTCCTTTGAGCAACTCTGGAACAACTTCGATCAGTTAAGCCAGAAAACCGAACCCATCCCGTTCGAGCTAAGTTTCACTTAGCCCGCACATGACTGGAAAAAGAATGACTGCAACAGGAACGACTTAACTCTTAATCGCGTGAGCTTTACTGATCTTTTCTTAAAACAAGCACGTAACTGACTTCACTTTCTAAGGATTGGACACTGTTATGAATCACAACGCCATTATCACCATTACAAATCTCAGACTAAGAACCTTCATCGGTTTCAACGAAGAAGAAAAATCTAAGCAGCAAGACATCGTCATCAATGCAGAAATCCATTATCCCGCCAACAATCTATGTCTTTCTGATGACGTGGACAATGCGCTTAACTACAAAAACATCTGCAAGAAGATCATTCAACATGTCGAATCCGGAAGGTTTCTGCTTTTAGAAAAGTTAACCAGCGACGTACTCGGCATTTGTATCGATCATCCATGGGTACGATACGCTCAAGTGAGAATTGACAAGCCTCATGCTCTTCGCTTCGCTGATTCCGTTTCGCTCACCCTGAGCTATGAAGCAGAACTCGAAAACTAATCAATAAGGAGCGACTCAATGCTAAACACAGAAGCCGAAAAAGTAAGAGAAGCTTTACTCGCTAAAGGACTTGAAACCCCAATGACAGCGAGCGAAATGAACCCCGACCAAAAGTACAACCGCATTAAAGGACTGTTAACCGAAGTGGTCAGTACGCTTGGACTCGATTTAACTGATGATAGCCTTGCTGAAACGCCCCATCGTATTGCAAAGATGTACGTACATGAGATCTTCTCAGGGCTCGATTACAATAACTTCCCAAAAATCAGCGTTATAGATAACAAAATGTCCGTTGATGAAATGGTTAAGGTGTCGGACATAGATCTAACTTCGACGTGCGAACATCACTTCATTACCATCGATGGTTTAGCGGAAGTGGCCTACATCCCTGAAAACAAGATTCTGGGGCTGTCTAAAATCAACCGTATTGTTCGATTCTTCGCCCAGCGCCCTCAAGTGCAAGAACGCCTTACTCAGCAAATCCTAGTCGCGATACAGACTCTAGTCGAAACAGAAAATGTGGCCGTGACGATTAAAGCCACTCATTATTGCGTTAAATCTAGAGGCGTCATGGATGCAAACTCTGAAACCTCAACAACCGCTCTCGGTGGAATTTTCAAAACTAACCCTCAAACCAGAGCTGAGTTTTTACGATGAGTGAAACGATTCTAATAACCGGCGTTGGAAAAAGACTCGGCTTCGCACTGGCGCAGCAACTTTTAGCAGATGGATACAACGTGGTCGGCACCTACCGCAGCGACTATCCTCAACTGCAATTGTTGCGCGACAATGGAGCCGATTTGCAGCAAGTCGACTTTTATCAACAAAGCAGCCTAGAAGAATTTCTTCATTATGTTGGTCAAGAATATAAGACACTCAGAGCCGTCATACACAACGCTTCCGACTGGAAGCCTGAGAACAAGACAAACCCCAGTGACAATGCATCACAAATCATGCACCAAATGATGACGATCCACGCTACCGTGCCTTATCTGTTCAATTTAACACTCAAAGACCAACTGATGTCTGGCGATAAAACTTCAGACATCATCCACATCAGTGATTACGTTGCAGAAAAAGGCAGTAAAAAACACATCGCTTACGCGGCCAGCAAAGCGGCACTCAACAACCTGACGCTGTCTTTTTCAGCAATGCTGGCTCCCAAGGTCAAAGTAAATACTCTCTCTCCAGCCATGATTAAGTTCAATGAACATGACGATGAGGCATACAAAACCAAAGCGCTGAAGAAAGCTCTGATTCCCACAGAAGCTGGCTTTGAGGAAATAATAGATGGCATCAAGTTTGTGTTGGCTAGCCACTACATGACAGGAAGAACTTTGCACCTTGATGGCGGCAGACATCTGAAGTGATGCTCTTACATTGTCTGCTACCTAAAACGGCTGCAATATAGAGAATGCTGTTAACTAGAAACCGCTATACCCTAGAAACTGCTATAAGAATGAGGAAGGCGATTTTCTTCATCCCAGCCGGACAACTCAATATTGATCAATGAGTTGCGCTTCTCATTACAAAGTGAAGCAATATTGATGATAGGCAACTGGCTACGAAACTGTGCGGTAAGGATAACCTTTTTACTTTCACTCAGGCTGTCTCGGCATTGCGCCAAAACCGCTTCAGTATCTAGCTGATGTGCGTTCTCGATAACCTGAATATCAGCGTTCTCTTGATAGCACTCTATCAGCCAAGATACGGCAGCTTCTTCTGAGCTAGTGAGTACGATGACATCTTTTGTTGCCATAAGCTCGTGGAGTTCAAGCTCTTTTAGTTCAGTTTCCATAAATACTCTCATTCAGCAGCAAATACATTAAAGTCGGTTGCCCAGTTTAACCTGTGCCAAATGGTAGCCTCTGTCTATCATCTCTTGTGAGCGATCGAACTCTAAGGTGCCACAGGCATTACGAGGGATCTCAAGCGTAATATCGGCGGGATAAGCGGCCAGTTTTTGGCGAGCAATGGTCGATTGCATCGCATCAAACGCTTGGTTGGCAATGTCGTAGGCTGCAAAATTGAAGCTCATTTTACTTTTTACACTGCTACCAAGATTATCGATAAAGTGAACAACCTTCTCATGCAGATTGCTCTCTTTTGTAGGTAGGGAAACCGGTATCACTTCCTGTTGAAGCATCTCAGGTTCACCACCTAAGTTCACAGCCAACGTAAAGTCTGTCTTATCACTAAAGGTAGGCGCAATCGGTACAGGGTTAAGTACACCGCCATCAATCAGCACTTCACCATTAATGACATGTGGAGTGAAGAACAGTGGCAAAGAGATGGAGGCGCGAATGGCATCAAACAGAGAACCTGATTGCAGCCAAACCTCTTTTTCTTCGGCGACGTTGGCAGCAACTGCGGTATAAGGGATAGGCAGATCTTCAATTGAAATTTCACCGATCAATCCACGCAGTGTGTCGATGATCTTGTCCCCTTTAAAGATACCACTCGATTGCCATGAAAAGTCCAACATCATCGCCATATCCGATTGGTCGATACTGGTGACCCACTCTTCAAATTCATCCAACTTACCCGCAGCGTAGACACCACCGATAAGTGCGCCAATTGAACAGCCAGAGATGGATTTTATCTGATAGCCATGCTCGATTAACCAACGGATGATTCCAACATGAACCAAGCCTCTTGCGCCACCACTGCCAAGTACCAATGAGACCGTTTTTGCCATCGTATTAATCCTTTAGTTTTTAATTCTAGGGGAGCTAACTCGCCGATTTACCAATTCGCAGATCTCAACTCACTGAGTCACTCTCAGTCCATACGGGTAATGAAGGTTTGCTCGTCATCCACAAAAGCCACATAGTCGCCGTGATAGATAAACACCCGACCACGCCCTTCCACTATACACGCTAGCTGTGGGTTCAAATCTTCTTCAAGATTTTCACTTTGATACGTGCCGGTATCGGTGATCACACCGCGGAGTTTAGGCAAAAATCCATAGCTGCGCTTGGCTTGATCAATCAGGCTCAATTCACTGGTGGTAGAGAAGTAAGCTGGGATGGGACCAGCATCTTCGATAAACATCGGTTTCAGTTCTTCAAAAGCTGTAATCACCAGCCAGTCGATGCCGTTTACGTGATGGATAAACATTGTTTATAAATACCTAGTTTCTCGATAATTCTGATGCGGAGATTCTAACACTATCAGGGGCCAAACGTAGGAGAAATTGAGCTACTAGAGGCAATCCCTACCCCTGCTTATTACCCAATATATCCAACATAAAACCGGACCAGATGTCACTATCAAATCACACCAGAACGTAACCAAGCATGCAGCCAAACGTAAGTCGTTGGACTTTTTTCTGGGCCTTTAAAGTCGAACCATTTGTTGTTGAAAGTCACTTTGTTATTCCTGAAATTAAGAACCTACCAATAAACAGACACATACTACCTACAGGGTCTAATACTAGTCGTCCGATTCTACGACTAATGTCTAACCGACTGAGTCTATTTGTTTTTTTTGGTTTGGTATAAGGTACTAACAACTAAATGTTAATGAATTTTTAATGATAGGTTGACGCATTGTTTACACTTCATGCCGTGAGTCAACAACGTTTGTTGGAATAACACACCTCAGAGTGTGAACGAAAGGAATCAAAATGAGCAGTACTTTAGAGTCCGTAAATATACCAAGAGAAAAGCCTCAAACCATTGAGAACGAGCTCTCCTATGAACAACAACACAAACCAAGTTCAGAGTTTGAATCCCGAGAACAGTATCTAGAGCACGAATTACAAATCATGTCGCCTAAGCGCTGGCGTCCAAATTTACCGTTTAAAGATTACCGATTTGAGATAGAAGACACCATCCCAGCCATGGCCGCGACCATTGGTAAAGTGGTTATGGTGGGCGCGATTGCTGCCACCTTTGCTGGGGCTCTCGGATTAAATGAAGACTTCATTCTAGAAAACGTTCGTTATGAACTCCTCATCGCCTCTGTTTTCATTATTATTTTCTCTGGCTTCCTGTTGCCGACCGCGAATCTCGCAGGTACACACGGCCCACTCATCCCGTTAATTCCAATTGTGGTTGCAGCAGGCGGACACCCTATGGCGTTTGGGTTATTGATTGGCGCTTTTGGCCTCATCTTAGCCATCAGTAAAGGTGGCAGCATGTTGGCTAACCTCACCAGTAAAGGTGTGTGTGGCGGCTTGTTGCTCTACCTCGGCTTTGTTGGAACCGCTTCTCAAGTGAAAAAGCTGTTCGCTTGGGCTGAAGGAATTGGCATGAGCCACATTGCTTTTGTCGTGATCTTTTGCACCATTATTTTGTACGCATTATTGGAACATTTCCGTAAGCGTTGGCTAGCTGTACCTCTTAGCTGCTTGCTAGGCGGTACGATTGCATTTGCCATGGGTGCCCCATTCGTTTTCCACACTGAGCCAGGCTTACCTAACATGAACCCTATGTATTGGTGGGGAGAAGATACAGGTTGGATGTTAGGCCTACCAACGATTGAGCACTTCATGGTGGTATTGCCGTTTGCAATTTTGGCTGTCGCTATGTGGTCTCCAGATTTCTTAGGGCATCAAGTATTCCAAAAGATCAGCTACCCAGAGCGTACCGAGAAAGTACACATGAACATCGACGACACCATGACCACGGCTTCAATTCGTCAAACGTTCGGTTCTCTGCTCGGTGGTACTAACTTTACTTCTTCATGGGGTACTTACATCGTACCGGCGGCGATTGCTAAACGCCCTATTCCTGCTGGCGCGCTGCTCACAGCTCTGTTCTGTATCATCGCCGCAGTTTGGGGTTACCCGATGGATTTAGCTATCTGGCAACCTGTACTGTGTGTGGCGCTGATTGTTGGGGTATTTGTTCCATTGCTAGAAGCTGGCATGGAAATGACGCGTGAAGGAAAAACCACACAGTCGGCCGCGATTGTTGTATTTTCTTCAGCGCTCGTTAACCCTGCATTTGGTTGGGCTCTCACCATGCTGTTGGATAACTTAGGCTTAGTCGGTTGTAAAGAACGCAGCAGTGAACTGAGTAAAATGAGCCGCTGGGTATTGCCTGGCACTATGTTCATTGTGCTAAGTGGCGTAATGGCATTGGTTGGCCTTCTACCGGGAATTCCAGCAATTATCCCGAGTTTTCGCTAGGCTCGATTAATATTTAGTTTTAGTCGGAACACAAAAAGGCCTCGCAATCGCGAGGCCTTGTTTTATCTATCAACTATTACATCCATCTTTTAGCAACTATAGCGCCCTACTTCACTGACTTAACCGCTTTCATCAACGTTGTATTGAGCGGTTCTGGTTGATCTAGCATTGGAAAGTGGCTTGAGTCTTCAATGTAGTAAATACTGTAATCCTTGATGTATTTCCTGTTCGCCTCTGAATCCGTCAATTTAAATATTTCTTGCTAAAAAGGTAGAAAAGTTTATAGTATTTTCTAGATAAGGTTGAGAGTCGATATGTCATTACAGAAAAAACAATCCAAAGTATCACTGAACATCAAAATCTCATCAGACTTAGATGTTCGTCTTAAACGAGCGAGAAAAGCAGCGCGTGAACAGGGCTTAATGTTCAACGTATCTCAAGAAGTTGAAAAGTTTCTTGAGAAGGAAATAAAGAAAGTGGAACGCCAGCTATCAATCGATGAAGCGATTAAGAATAATCTCGAGGAACTTGGTGGGCTTAATATAGATAAAATAATGAAATCAATGGATTAATCATAATACCGACATGTATTGATTCACTTTTGAATGACGAACGATAACTAATTTTGGAGATAATTATGGGCACAATAATTGGACTGTTAATTTTGGCTGGTATCAGTGTATTCCTAAAGCGCCAAACGGGACTTCATTTGCATGAGTGGATTGCAAAGAAATATAAAGACTCTCAAGACAAAAAGTAATGGACTCTATCAGATTGACAGGCTCCATCGATTTAACTTAAAAAACTAAGGCCTCGCAATCGCGAGGCCTTAGTTTTATCTATCTAACGGGTACAACCACCCTTTAATAACTACAACCGCCCTACTTCACTGACTTCACTGCTTTCATCAACGTTGCGTTGAACTGCTGTGGTTGCTCAAGCATTGGGAAGTGGCCTGAGTCTTCAATGTAGTAAATGCTGTAGTCTCTGATGTGTTTCTTGTTCGCTTCTGAATCCGTTGGCCATAGGCGAGCGTTAACCAATATTACTGGCACATTCACGCTCTCATACACGCGGTGGGCTTCGCCTGTTACATATTGGCCTAGATAATGGCGGAACTGGTTTATCGCGATAGCTGGCGGCGCTGATGCCATGTCTTGCGTTACCCAGTAGAGTAAATCCGCATCTACGTCTTTTGGTAGCGAGTCCTTCACGAACATAGTAATGCCCGCTTGGAAGTCTTCTTCAAACGGTTTAGTCATTGCATCTAGGTCGCTTTGTGAAACCGCTAACGCCACGTTTTGCGATGTGTCAACACCAATAATGCCCTTCACTCTTTTCGGCATTAGTTTAGCGGCTTCTGCAATTACGCCACCAGCCATGGAATGCCCAACTAAGATGACGGATTCGAGTTGTTCTTTCTCGATTACGGCTTTGATGTCTTCAGCAAATGCAACCATGCTGTACTCTTCGCGGTTGAACGAAGAGTTACCGTGCCCCGCTAAGTCCATGGTGATCACTTGGTACTGCTTTGAAAACTCACTCACTTGGTTTTGCCATAGCCTGCTGTCTAAGCTCCAACCGTGAATGAAGATCAGTGCCGTATTCCCGCTCCCACTTTTGCCATACGCAATTTGCTCACCATCGTAGGATACCGCAATACCGTACTTAACCGTTGAATCATGAGCCATGGCACTCATGCTACTAAGCATCATGAATACCAAAAGTGTGATGTTTAGAATTAAACGTTTCATAGTGTCTCTCTACTTACTTTAGAGGGAACACAGAAAGCGCCCCTCTCAATTAATATAGCCACTATAAAGTGTGAAGTTGTAGACAGGTCAATAGTGATTTAGATAAAAGCCTCTCCCGTGATGGTGACTTAACCAACTCATTTCTGTCCAAAAGTTTGGTGCGCACAATGAAGTGATTCTTGTGATTCTTGTGATTCTTGTGATTCTTACTAGTGTTCCGTTTATTCCTAAATAATAGTATTTAGAGGATTATTTAGGTGGCTACCAGTATCTAATCTAGTGCTCTACTTGATCCACCCACTACAATTTGTTGAGTGTCGATTGGTAATTAAGGAAGTAGATTTAAATGCATCTGGTGTCATCCTGTAGGGTACTAATAGCTAAATCAAATCTATTAAGGGTAAAATCATCAGTCGCAGGAGCTAGTTTTTGTATGTTGCTTTACTTTTTTATCCGCTAAACGAAGCCTGTAACCATAGTTTGACCTCTTCTACTTCACTGGCTGGGCCATTGATGATGAAAAGACCATCATCTATAGCCTGTTGCAAAGTGAGTTTAGAGCTAAATAGAGCGGCAAATACATCAAACTCAGAAATAACCATTAACTCACTATTATTTGGCTTTGCATTGTCTGGGTATGACTCGAAAATACTGTAAGGGCGACTAGAAAATCTTGAATAGTGCCCCTCGATAGCTTGATAAAAGGTAATGTCAACGTTGGGCTTCCCAGCTCTTAATTGTTGGGCTAGTTGCCACACTAACATCTGTTCAGGAATGGTGTTTTCTGGCAGTAAATTAGACTGACGAGCTAAAGAAATATTCATTAGTGCAGTTAGAGAGCCTGGGTGCTGAGGTAAACCAGCAGATAATCCAGCACCATCGAATGCACATGAAGTCGCTTTGAAAGACAATGATAAAATAATAAAGAATAGCCATTTTTTCATTTCAATTTACTCAATAACGTTTAAAAGAAAAGGGAGTGACAAAGCCACTCCCTATAGATGATTCGCTAGCGAGAGTTAGCGTACAATTAGCGGAATTTCAGCACCTGTCTTAGGTTGCTCGAAATACCCTAAAAATTGCTGGAAAGAGACCATATCACCTTTTACAAACGTAAATTCACCGTCTTGAATACCTTCCGCTAGTGCGGTTTGACCTTGACCTAAGATACGGTTAAGTAATGCACGAGTCAGTACAATCTGAGTACTTGCATCTTCAAGTGCAACCGTGCGTAGCTCTGCAATCCCGTTACGAACTTTATAAGTAAATGCTTCGCCAGTATCGCTAAAGGTTACACTCACAGTATCAGTCACATCTGCTATTTCAGCACCTTTCATACGAACGGTCATCATGTCCAGAATCATCTCAGTTGGTAGATTCTGAAGGACGTCGGGAGAGGTATAATTAAGGCTACTGTTGTAGTCTAGATCACCGCGGAGTTCACCCGCCGCAGTCATCGCCCAGTTACGCCAGTTAACATTGACCTGCTCATAACCCCATAATGTATAGGCTTTCGCTTTTAGGTTACGGGCCTCCATATCGTCATTATTAATACGAATTGGGTAAGTTAGTATTTCAGCAGCGTAAGTGAAGTCGCCTTTTTTGATGTACTCTTTTGCTGAATTTATAACAGCATCACGTCCACCCATTAACTTTACATACTCTTCTGCACGGTCATTGTGAGCCATAGGAGCAAGCTGCCAAGGGTCTGCTTGGTAGAAACCAATGTAGTTACTGTATTGTTGTTGTACTGCATGAGCAACGGTACCGTAGCGTTGGTGGAGCCAAGGGTGGTTATGAAGGTTTTCTGGAAGCTTAACATTCTCAATCATTTCAAATGGTGTCATACCATGATTAATGTAGCGAACAGATTGGTCATGGACGAACTGCAGTGCATCACGGTAGGAGGTCAAAACATCCATGACTTCCCAGTTCCCTTCAACAGGACGACCGTGTGCCAGCACCATGATTTCAACATCATGGAAGGTGTGACGCATATAGTCGATACCTTTAAACCATACTTCGGCATCACGGGCTTTTGTACCACGAATCGAGTGTAAGTTAGGGAAGTTTTCACCCTGTAGAACCTCTGCTGCATGTAAGATTTTTTGCTTTGGTAGCCACATTACAATTTCGTCATTCGTTTCTGACGGAACGTAGTGAAGCTCAAAGTCTAAACCGCCATTGCTCACTTTTAATACATCATCAAATTCTTGAGTTGGCAGAATAAAACCAACCTCTCCAAGTTGTACTTGAGGACCAAGTGCATCGTTAACAGAACCATGAACGCCCGCATCACGGCCAGCGTAAATTGCAGCAGTATAGGTTGTTCGATGTCCTAGAATAGCGCCTACGTTTGACGCCCAGTTAGCAACGGCACTTGTTAATGTTGTATGTGCATAAATCTCAACTTTACCAGCGTCAACGTCTTCTGCATCTACCCAACCTTTTACGCCACCAAGGTGATCAAAGTGGTTGTGTGAATAGACGATACCAGTAACAGGAAGATCAATCCCTGTTATTTCTCGAAAGACTTTTTCAGTCGCAATGCCGTGCTCAGTAGACTCGCCTGGGTCCATAACAACCAGACCCGTTTCACCAACAAAGACAACGGGAGAGGTTAAGCCATATCCATATATTTTGTATACATTGTCATCCACCTTAAGAACAGCCTGAGCTTGTGCCTTACCTAGATCTTGTAAAAGGGGATGAATACGATCATCGCCATAGCCTTCACCTCCAGCGTATGACAAGTTCTCACCAGAAATATGTACAGGTGAGACACGCTCACCTGCGCCATAAGAGAATCCGTGTTCAGCCACTTCAAGCGTTTTCGCTGACACACCAAAGGCCAATGCACTGATGGTAATAGCAAGGGTCGAGAATTTAATGCTCATCTTTTATTCCTATCGAGGGTTTTGATAAACGCAGTGTACAGATTAGGTAACAAACGATACCATTGGTTAAAATGCAAATATGGATTAAGCCATGATTAATCCATTAACATATTGGTAACCTTGTGTGATTGTGGTGTGCTTATGAATTTGTTTGAAGACATTGATTTAAATCTGCTAAAAACGTTTAACGCAGTAATGAGAGTGCAAAGCATTACTAATGCGAGCCAGTTACTAGGTTGCTCTCCTGCCGCAGTGAGTTTATCGATTGGACGTTTGAAAAAGAAACTGGGACATGAGCTGTTTCTAAGAGAGGGTAATAGTATCCGTCCCACCCAGTTTGCGAACTCGCTGCATCAGAATTTAAATAATTCGCTCTCTGCCATTGAGAACACCTTAAATGCGGTAGCGGAGTTTTCTCCTACGACAGATAGCTACCGATTTAACATTACTTCCCCTGAGCAATTAAATTCGTTGTTTTTGGAAGTGTTGCCTTATTCAAGTAATCCTAATATTCAATTTGCGTTGCGAGAATACAGTTCAAGTGAAGAAGAGGCTCTAGAAGGCATTCGGATGAGGAACGTTGATGTAGTGATTGATAACAGTTTATTCGATTCTAAGATGTTGGATGCAGAACAAATTTTTGAAGAGCCAATCGTGCTCGTATGTCGAGCAGATCACCCTGAAATACAACAAGTGATTAATTTAGAACAATATGAAGCTTTGCCACAGGTCGCGTTAAGTAAACGAAGAAGGAATCAGCACCCTCTGAGCGCTTATGTATCGACACTGACTATTAATCGAAACATTGTTTACGAAACAGACTCTTTTTTTGGCAGCTTAGTACTATGTGCAACAACGGACTATTTTGCTCATGTACCTCTTAGTATTGCAAAGCGGTTTCAAAAAACACTCTTGCTTCAAATCATGACGCCACCAATAGCTATGTCTAATCTGAAATATTACATGATGTGGCATAAAGCAAACACACATAGTAGTGCCCACCAATGGTTACGGGAACGAATTAAATTGGCAGTTCGATAACAGAAAAAATAACAAATGGGTACGTAATACAAAGTAGTCTAATAAAACGTTTAGGACAGATTTGTAACGCTTGCCATGCCTAATTAACGGTTTATAGTGTCTGTAGTGATTAAAACTAGATAGTGGCTTGTAGGTGTTTTGAATACTTTCCCTTATCAGTAATTATCCGAGATCTCGTAATCACCACGGATTCGTATCAAACATTTGCCCAAAAGCTTCATAGACCCAGTATATGTCGCTACATTTCCACAGCGCCAAAGAAAAAGCCCTCATTGCAACGCAACGAGGGCTTAAATCAAATTCCAATAATCAAACCGCAGTTTAATTCACAGCGTAGTGTTTTCTTGCTGCCTCAAGGATCTTGTTGGCTTCCACATCATCGCCCCAGCCTTGCAGTTCCATGCCACCGTCTGGGCCTTTGTAGTTTTCAAACCAAAGGCCAACGATGTCTTGAACTCCTGGGTAGGTATTGTTTAGCTCGTTTAGAGAAGAAACATCTTTAAATGGTGAATCGTTAGTGAGAACGGCCACGAGTTTGTCGTCTTGCTCGCCATCATCTAGCATTTTCATCACACCGATCAGACGTACTGGAACAACTTCACCACGTGGTACAGACTGACCAAGAACAATCACATCTAATGGGTCGCCATCACCACCAAACTCTTTTGGTAGTGCAGTACGCGGGATAGAGCCGTAGTTACCTGGGTAACCAAGGTAGTTAACCACGCGTGGAGCGCCTTTTTTGTGTTCCCAGATAACTTGCTTGTCATTGTCTTTGCTTAGTTCCCACTTAGCGGAAGTACCTGTTGGGATCTCTACAATTGCATTGACGATGCCATCAGCAGAAGCCGCTGGGTAATCATTAAAGCTTGAGTTTGCTTCAAGGGTAAATGAGTCTAATTGTTTTAGTGCAGGCGCTGACGCCGCTGCTAAGTCATAGCTTAAACCGTTGGCAGTCGATGTAGTTTTGTAACGCAGCATGTAGTCAACCTTACCACGCTCTTTGAACAGTTTATCGAATCCTTTTTGGTTGTATGCACTAAACTGCCCCATCTGTTTAACCGAAAGATGTGAGCCACCAACGTTGCTCGTCTCCATAGATAGGATATGGTTGCTGACCGCATTGACTGCCTTTGCGTAACCTTCGGTAGAATTCAGATCAAAGTCTGCTGCATCAATCGCTTTACGTACTTCTTTAGACCAGTAAAACTCTAAGAACGGGACTGGCTGACTTGGCTTGTTCCAGCCCACACCACGAGAAAAGTACATCAGTGAGCGGTATTGATCGTTAGCGAAGTTGGTTAGCCCAAGAGAGGTTGGAAGTTGTTGATAGCTAATCGCTTCACCGTTGTTATCAAACAGCCATGTATTGCCGTCTTTTGCCATTTGGTTCCAGAACGCGTCCATGTTTTTGAGGTTGCGGTAATCTTTATCAACCACCACATTCACATTGAACGATGCACCACCTTGCGGCATGCTGTAGAACACATTGAACGTATGGTGACCGTCTGTCAGGTAGTATTCACCGTTCGGTGCGATAACCACAGTCTTCATGTCTTTTTTACGTGCACCTGTTTCCATTTCACAGGTGAAAGTCGAAGGAATATTCGGGTGTGCTTGGTCTTTGATGCTCACTACGCCTTTTTGACCGTTGGCTTCACAGATTTCATCAAACATCTTTTCTTGGTCAAATTGGTAACGACCCAGCTTGTACATAATTTGATCATAACCCACAGATGGTTGAGTTGGTTTTAACTCATGGAGACCAAGATTAATAACATCGCCTTCAGAGACATTACTTGCGTGAGTTGGTAAAGCGAAGATAGCCAGAGCGCCAATCGTGGCAAAAATCCCAATTTTTTTCATAAGTCCTTCTATATACGGAATAAAAATTCATACGCTAAATTAATATGCTACCGTGACATTAATATTTCACTTTAATAAAGAAGATGTTGCACTCGTTCTGTGGCGGTTGAACGATGAGTTGCCGTGGCCTGCTAAGTCCATAGTGATCACTTGATACTGCTTTGAAAACTCACTCACTTGGTTTTGCCAAAGCCTGCTGTCTAGGCTCCAACCATGAATGAAGATCAGCGCCGTATCCTCACTACCACTCTTGCCATACGAAATTTGTTCACCATCGTGGGATATCGCGATACCGTACTTAATCGTTGAATCATGAGCTATGGCATTAAAGCTACCAAGTGCCATGAATACCAAGAATGTGATGTTTAGAATTAAACGTTTCACAGTGTCTCTCTACTTACTTTGGAGGGAACACAAAAAGCGAACCCCTCAATCAATATAGGCACTATAAAGTGTGAAGTTGTAGACAGGTCAAGTAGACCTATAGCAATAACTAAGTTGGGTGAAGAAAACGTCTTTGGTCAACAGTTAATTCGTTGTCCCAAACCATATCACGACTAGTTTAATACTCGATTCAGTTACAACAAAAGGGAACATATAGTAAACCTTAGAAATATTAACTTTATCGTCAGTGGCGGACGCATATTAAAGTGCCATGCTCGACAATTATGAGAAGCAAAGATCAAATAATTTCAGTTGTCTGTCTCATTACCTAACCTAGCAGTTTGACCCTACTAATTTAAGGGAATAGTGTAATCATAAAAGATACAACGACAACATAAGGTTAAGGAATAACACTTGGCAAATCCAATAATCATTAAAAACAACTTAAAAGTTGGTGACCTTGATGCTGAAACTGATACCAGTCTACTAGAAACGTGTTTTATAGATAAAGGCTATATAAGTCAGTTAATGGACGTGAGAGACCCGTTATCTATAGTATTAGGACGAACTGGCGCAGGTAAAAGCGCTCTGATTTATAAAATATCTCAGTTGGCCGAAAAATCAAAGCAAATAGATCCCAATGATATATCAGTTAGATTTTTAGAGCATTCAGATATAATCCAATTCCTCGATACTTTAGACGTTAACCTAGATCTTTTCTACCGCCTATTATGGCGGCATATCCTTATAGTTGAATTATTGAAGCTTCGATACAATATAAAAAATGAAAATGATAACCGCAATTTCTTTGACAGCATTAGCGATTACTTCCGTAGAGACACGGTTAAGAAAAAAGCTATTGAATACTTCAGAGAATGGGGTGACAAGTTTTGGTTAGACACTGACGAACATTTGAAAGTAATCACTCAGAAGCTAGAAAATGATACTAAAGCCAATTTAGGTGCAAAGTACAAAAGCATCTCTTTTAGTGTTAGTGGGGCTGAAAAACTCTCCGACGAACAAAAGACAGAGATAAAACAAAGAGCAAGTCAAGTAGTAAGCAGTCTTCAAATAAAAAAGTTAAATGAGATGTTAGACCTGATCGCTGAACACTCATTCAATGACTCTCAACAAAAGTTTTACCTCGTGATTGACCAACTTGATGAAAGTTGGGCCAATACGCTTACAAGGTGTAAATTCATTAGAGCTCTAATAGAAGAAATAAAGATTTTTAGGAAAATTGAAAACATTAAAATCATTGCTGCAATGCGTAAGGATTTATTAGATTTGGTATTTGATAAAACACGTGGAGCCGGTTTCCAAGAAGAAAAGTATGAATCGTATATATTGCCAATACAGTGGACACGAGATGAATTAACTGAGTTGGTAGAAAGACGCGTCAAAGAAGTTTTTAAGCGCCAGTACACTAATGAAGAAGTTGCATTCAAAGACATATTCCCATCTGCTACAAAGGGAGGAGGTCAATTAGCGATTGACTTTATTATGGAACGCACACTTTTTCGTCCGAGAGATGCTCTTCAATTTATAAATGAGTGCTTTAAAGTTTCATATGGAAGAGAACGAATTTCTTGGCGATCAATTTATGCAGCCGAAGCTCAGTACTCAGAAAAACGATTAAAGTCACTCAAAGAAGAATGGGGCGAAGTCTACCCTTCATTTGACGAAACGATTGAGATCGTAAGAGGATTGCAAACGTCTTTTAAACGGTCCGACCTTTCTGATGCACGACTAGAACATATAATTACGGATCTTTATGACCAACAAACGGATGACCCTTGCGTACTTGCAGCCAAAGAGTACTTTGATAACACGGGAGATATTAAGCAAACAGAGATTTTAAACAAAATTCTAATTTGTCTTTATCGGGTTGGCGCTATTGGAATAAAAATCAGTGCATTAAGCACATTTATGTGGTCTTTCTTTGACCAAAGTACCGTAAGTCGAGGGGAAGTTAGACGAGCCTCTCAAATCAAAGTACACAAAATGCTATATCGCTCATTAGATATCGAAGTAACAGGTTCCGAAAGATTTGAATCGATAGAGTCCGAAGAAGAATATCATTAATGTAACATTTGCCACGAGCTATAGTTGATGTCATGTTTTAATTACTAACGCTTGTGGCTGAATAGCACATATTTATAAAGAATAACCAGAAACACTGAGCATAAGTACAATCCAACACCTAGAAAAACCTTGAGTTTGATTTATCAATAGACCATAAATTTACAATTAAAAGCAACAATTTCCACATTATATTTATCCTAACTATTACAACCGAACAAACTCTGCCTAACAAAGTTATTAATTGAGTAAATTATCATTTATTAGTTATTCATATAGGTTTTTAAATTCATATGATAAGATACTATCTGTCTATATTAATAATAAATTAAGAAAAAACGCGGATGCATCGATTCCTTTTATTCCTCAGTTTCCTACTGTTACCAACAATCCCACAAGCCATCGCAACTCCTAAAGAGTCTTTGACACCACTAGCTGATGCCTACATTGACCAACATGGAATAAAAAACTCAGTTGCTCAACTTTTAGTGACAGGAATCATTGCAGATTACAATAACTTTAGAACTAACAGAAAAACTCAAGAGCTGCTCAACTTAAACGTTGGCGGTATTATGCTCAATGCATACAATCTACCAGCGAAAAGCCTATCTGAAACTGATAGCAGAGATAAAGCCCTCCAGATTATTAGAGACTTTACGGAGTCAGTTAGAGGAATGCACCGTGACGGAAACAATTTGTTGTTTGCTGCAGATTTTGAAAGCTATAGATTTTCATCCATAAGATTTCCTTTAGTTCCCCCACCTAGTGCAATGACAATTACAGCAAACAATTCGACTAAAGTTGCTTATGACGTTGGAAATGATGTTGGAAAACAACTAAAGAGTGTGGGAGTTAACATGCTCCTCGGCCCTGTCTTTGATAAAGATGTCAATACTCAAGGTGTGAGAAACACAACCTTGAGAAATAGAAGCTTTGGTGGCTCTGAAAAAATAATTTCTATCATAGCTTCTGAATTTATCCGAGGAGCTAAAAACCATAATATAGCTGTTATAGCAAAACACTTCCCAGGATATAGGTTTGCTCAAAGTAATCCACACTATACAAATGAAGTCGGAATAAATGCGACTAGTGAAACAATCATCAGCAACTTACTACCTTTTAAAAACACTATAAATATAATTTCAGGAGTAATGACTTCACACCTATATTTAAATAAATCATATAGACCTCTAACCGTAAGCAAAAAAAGCTTACAGACTCTAATTGACAACGAATCACTTAGCCTAATTAGAAATAGAGTCATCATGACCGATGACATATCAAACATGCGCTCTATTAACGACTATAAAAACAAGTCAAAGTTAAACAACGCAAAGCTAGTAATTAGCGCTTTTGAAGCAGGCCATGACATCATCCTAATCAGTCACCTCGAACATCATAGTAACAATAATTTCACAGTGGATGATGTAAAAGAGTCGATCGATGAACTGGCAAATTATAGTAAAAGTGACCAAGGGTTAAAGAGAATTAAGTCTTCTCTAGAAAAAGTATTATCTATGAAAGAATCAGTATCTAAGCCTATAAAAGCTAATGTTACTGGAAAAGATATAGACGATATTAATAATAGGTTTATGGCAGTTTTAGAAGCTGGCACATTAAAGCTAAGCTCTTCCAATGAAACAAATAATTATAATTTTATAGATGATGTTGAGTCATCAAACAAGATATTTATAGTTGGGGAAGAAAAATACTTTCCGGAAATGAAAAATATAATTAGTGAAGATGGACTAATTGAATACAAAACTTTATCTTCATTTAAATCAAAACATTCCAAATCAAAAAGTCAAATATCAAAAATAGGTATGGATATATCCGAATTAGTTAAGGATGGTAACTATCTTGTTTTTCTTGTATCAAACTTAGATTCATTTAATATTTTAGACTCATTACGATTTAATAACATTGATTCCAATCGAGTACTAATTTCCGTACACGGAACAACGATGCCAATCAAAACTGAAACCTTACTACACTTTCAAGTTATCAGTAACTTTGACGATGCACCACACTCCACACGACCACTAGCTCTTATCTTAAAAGGGATCATTGAACCAAGAAAACTTCATAACTCACCAATTGAGATAGGTTCAGGAGCTATATTTAAGCTTGATGACAGAAAAAAAATAGCATCAAATATAGATGATGGTAAGTTAGCAAAAGAATTATCTGAAAAAAATTTGGCTACTCAAAAAAACAACATATTAGTATATGTCTTTATAATTCTATCTTTGATTTTTGTAACATTTATATCTCTTAGTATATTTTCTTGTCATGCAAAAAGCCATGAGGAAACAATTAGCAGGAAAGCTTTTTGGAAGGAAGCAATCGTTAGTAAAAATTACTATAAGCGAAAAGGCTTAGTAGCTCTATTAATAATATGCTCTTTTTCATTACCGATTTTAGCCGCCAGCCCAGGGGATTTTAGCGAATTTGTAACATCATCAGATTATCAAGTACAAACAACTATGGTAAAAAAGCTATTTGATTTTCTGGTATGGCTAGACAAGCAACTTGTTAACCTTATGTCATTCCTCCCTTAAACCTCAAGTGCAGGTAATATTATTTCAAATAATTACTTAAACCAAGGACCTAGCAATTTTTATGTCTTTGATTTTCTGTCCGTCAGGTGCGATTAGCGGTAAGGTACTGTGGTAAATTTTTCATGAACTTAAATGTGAGTCAATCCAAACCCATATAAGTCTTTATGATTAATTTAATATGACAAGTAGTAGAGTCCCAGTCCTTTACTCAAATAAGATGAAGTTGAAAATTAAACCCTAGCAGCCTTTCACTAAAATTGCTTACTATTTATTTTCTATCAAAACAAAAAAGGCCTCGCAATGCGAGGCCTTTTGTTTTTCTATCTATCAGAAGAGATTAGTCGCGAAGTGCTGCGCCGAATTTCTCTGAGATTGAAGCCACGATAGCATCTACTGAACCAGCAATGTCTGCATCTTCTAGTGTGCGCTCTACAGACTGTAGAGTCAGTGCGATAGCTAGGCTCTTCTTGCCTTCTTCTACGCCCTTACCTACGTAAACGTCGAACAGTTTAGCGCCTGTTAGGAATTCGCCACCAGCAGCGATACACGCTTCTACGATGTCGCCAGAAGCAACTGCTTCGTCAACAACTACTGCGATATCACGACGGTTTGCAGGGAACTTAGATACGGCTACTGCTTCTGGAAGCACGCGAGTGTTGATAGCTGCCCATTCGATTTCGAATACGATAGTACGGCCGTTAAGACCAAACTTACGCTCTAGTTCTGGGTGAACAGTACCAATGATACCCACTTCTTTGCCGTCTACTACGATAGCCGCAGTTTGACCTGGGTGAAGTGCTGGGTGCTTAGCTGCTTTGAAGCTGTATGCGATTTCGTTTGCTGAAAGCTCAAGAACGGCTTCTAGGTCACCTTTAAGATCGAAGAAATCTACAGTGTTAGTTGCAATGTCCCAGTGCTCTTCGCCACGAGTACCAGAGATAACGCCCGCAAGCATCATTTCTTGGCGCATGCCGTTTTCAGCCGTTGCTTCAGGGATGAAACGTAGGCCTGATTCGAATAGACGAACGCGAGACTGTTGACGCTTCTGGTTGTGAACAACTGTGTTTAGTAGACCTTGGATTAGGCCAAGACGCATTGCTGACATGTCCGCAGAGATTGGGAATGGCAGGATTAGCGGCTCAACACCAGGTACAACAAGTTTTTGCTGTTCTGGTTCTACGAAGCTGTATGTGATTGCTTCGTGGTAGCCACGGTCTACAAGAAGGTCACGAACGCGTTTAAGCGGTTGGTTAGCTTCTTTGTGGTCATTCATTTTAAGTGCCGCTTTAGGCGCTTGGTTTGGAATGTTATCGTAACCGTAGATACGACCTACTTCTTCAATTAGGTCTTGCTCGATTGCTATATCAAAACGCCAAGATGGAGACGTTGCCGTCCAACCTGCGTCTGTCGTTTCGACGTTACAACCTAGGCGAGTAAGAATTTCCACTACGTCTGTAGATGGGATTTCGTGACCTAGTAGGCTGTCTAGCTTAGCGCGACGTAGAGCAACTACGTTTGCTTTAGGAAGATCAGCTTCAGATTCGCTGCCGTTTACTGGCGCAACTTCACCACCACAGATTTCAACTAGAAGCTGTGTTGCGCGCTCCATTGCTGCTGCTTGTAGTGTTGAATCAACACCACGTTCGAAACGTAGAGAAGAATCTGTGTGGAGGCCGTAAGCACGTGCGCGACCACGGATGTGATCCGGTGCGAAGAATGCCGCTTCAAGAAGAACGTCTGTCGTTTCAGTCGTAACACCTGAATCTTGACCACCAAAGATACCCGCGATTGCTAGTGCTTTGTTTTGGTCTGCGATAACAAGTGTGTTGCTGTTTAGTTCAGCTTCGTTGCCATCTAGAAGTGTTAGCTTTTCGCCCTGCTCTGCTAGACGAACCACGATACCGCCTTCGATCTTAGCTAGATCAAATGCGTGCATTGGTTGGCCTTGCTCTAGCATCACGTAGTTTGTGATGTCTACAACTGGGTCGATTGAACGGATACCACAACGACGCAGTTTTTCTTGCATCCAGATTGGAGATTCCGCTTTCACGTTTACGTTCTTAACCACACGGCCAAGGTAACGTGGACAAGCATCAGTTGCTTTGATTTCAACAGATACTGTGTCTTCAATGCTTGTTGCAACAGCGTCAACTGTTGGCTCAGTAACGTCTGCGCGGTTTAGTACGCCAACTTCACGAGCAAGGCCACGGATGCTGAAGCAGTCTGCGCGGTTTGCTGTTAGGTCTACGTCGATAGTTACGTCGTTAAGCTCAAGAAGCTCACGGACGTCCATACCTAGCGTTGTGCCTTCAGGCAGCTCAAGGATGCCGTCAGACTCTACGTCGATACCTAGCTCAGAGAAAGAACAAAGCATGCCGTGCGATGGAACGCCACGTAGTTTTGCTTTCTTGATTTTGAAGTCACCAGGAAGTACTGCACCAACTGTTGCTACTGCTACAGTTAGGCCAAGACGACAGTTAGATGCACCACAAACGATATCTAGCAGCTCTTCTTCGCCGATATCAATTTTAGTTACTTGTAGTTTGTCTGCGTCTGGGTGCTGACCGCACTCAACCACTTTACCTACTTTAACGCCGGTGAAAACACCCGCAACAGGCTCTACATCGTCAACTTCCAAACCAGCCATAGTGATTTGGTGAGCTAGCTCTTCGCTGTTAATTGCAGGTTTAACCCACTCGCGTAGCCAAGATTCACTGAATTTCATAGTTTTGACTGCCCCGGATTACTTGAATTGTTTAAGGAAACGAAGGTCGTTCTCGAAGAACGCACGAAGGTCATTTACGCCGTAACGAAGCATCGTTAGACGCTCTACACCCATACCGAATGCAAAACCAGAGTATTTCTCAGGGTCGATGCCAACAGAGCGAAGTACGTTAGGGTGAACCATGCCACAGCCTAGAACTTCTAGCCATTTGCCATCTTTACGTTTCACGTCAACTTCAGCTGAAGGCTCTGTGAACGGGAAGAATGAAGGACGGAAACGCACTTCAACTTCTTCTTCAAAGAAGTTACAAAGGAAATCGTTAAGAATGCCTTTAAGTTGTGCGAAGTTTACGTTCTCATCAACTAACATACCTTCCACTTGGTGGAACATTGGCGTGTGAGTTTGATCGTAGTCGTTACGGTAAACACGACCCGGAGCAATGAAGCGGAATGGCGGTTTGCCGTTTTCCATCGTACGGATTTGAACACCAGAAGTGTGCGTACGTAGCATTAGATCAGGGTTGAAGAAGAAAGTATCGTGATCAGTACGAGCTGGGTGATCGTCTGCGATGTTTAGTGCATCAAAGTTGTGGAATGCATCTTCGATCTCAGGGCCAGACTCAGTGCTAAAGCCAAGCTCACCAAAGAACTGTTCGATACGCTCAACTGTGCGAGTAACTGGATGAAGACCACCGTTCTCAATGCGACGACCTGGTAGGCTCACATCGATAGTTTCTTCAGCTAGTTTCGCTTCAAGCTCTGCACGTTGTAGTGCGTCTTTGCGAGCTGCGATCGCTTGTTGAACAGCACCTTTCGCTTTGTTGATCTCTTGACCAGCAGTGCGACGCTCTTCAGGTGGAAGTTTACCTAGGCTTTGTAGTTGAAGAGTTAGTTCACCCTTCTTACCTAAATACTGAACTCGCACTTCATCAAGTGCGACTAACGAATCTGCTGTATCAATAGCAGTCGTTGCATTAGCAATGATCTCTTCTAGATGTTGCATCATTTCCTCATCTACCAGTTGGTAGTGTCCGTATCGGATGATTAGTTTTTTTAGATAGCTACACATAGTAATCAAACACGCAACCAATGCCAAATTGAATCGCTAAAAGAACAAGTTATTGACTAAAAACACGGCAAATTTAACAGGATATTAATGAGGAGTGATAAGAAGTGGCACAATTACGGGTGCCACTTGTTTATTTGGAAGTGGATAGCGCTTAAAAACTAAAGCGAGCTAGGTTTTAGATTTAAAGCAGCTAGGTTCTGGATTTGTAGTGAACCGTGTTCTAAATCTAAGGCGAGCAGCGTTCTAGATTTGAAGTGAACGGTGCTCTCAGTCTCAAGTAAACCGAGATCTAAATCTGAATCGAACAAACGCTATCTTTACCTGCGTTTTTCGCTAAATAGACGGACTCATCGGCGGCTTTAATCAAATCGTTCATTGAGCCGAATTCTTCGGTTATTTCAGCGACACCAACACTAATGCTGCCAATCCAAACTTGATTACTGGTTTCAACCTCTAATTCAGACACTTTCTGTCGAGCGGTTTCCGCTATGTACATCCCACCTTTAAGGTCGGTGTCTGGGCAGATAACCAAGAACTCATCGCCACCTAACCGGCAAACAATATCATCATTACGGAACGTGTTTTTCAGTTCACGCGAGAGGGTTTTTAGCACCAAGTCGCCTGCATCATGACCGCTAGTGTCATTAATGCGCTTGAAGTGGTCGGCATCAATCATAATGCACACTAAAGGCATGCCAAGTTCTTTAGAGTCTTGCCAATGCAGCGCTAACTGTTTAAAAGCACTACGACGGTTATGCAAATTAGTGAGAGAGTCGGTTAATGACAGCTCTTCAAGTCTCTTGTTCGCTCTTTTTAATTCAGCCGTGCGTTCCTCAACTTTATCTTCGAGTAACTGGTTGAAGCGTAACAACTGCTTATTGCGTTCAGAGACTTGTTCAAATAAGCCTTTAAGAGCCGCCAACAAAGGCACAGTCGAAGAGTCTTGCTGCTTTTCCTCCGCTTCAAAGGCTTGCAGAGATGTCGCGCCCTCTTCTATGGCGGTCATTTGTCGCGCCATGTTTTGGTCGATGCCGAGGATGTGATAAGCAAGCCAGTGGATTAAGAAATCAAGTAACTGCCGTGCGGACACCTGATCTTCTTCCAAGATGAAAGCTTGCATGCTGTAGATATCTTGCATGAATACACGATGCACTTTGATGTGCTCTTCAATGTGTAACTCATACACACCGCAATCCCTCATCAAAGATTCTTCCTCTTTAAAGTGAAATTCGGCATAGCGTGTGAGATCGAGTAAAGCGACGTTAATGTCGTCAATAGAGATAGTATTCTCTGACAACAGGTTTCCGTAGTGGTTGATAAAACCAACAAGATATTGATGCTGTTCATCTACAACACCAATGCCTGTTTCAAAGTTTTTATCCCAGTTAAATGAATTCATAAATCCCTTAGGGTCGATACCGCCAGCACAATTTACATGCATATTCGGAGGCTATAGATATTCGAAAAATATAACCATTCTACCTGTGGGTCTATTCGATTGTTTGATCCGTTTTATAAAAAGGCGACTTTGAACATTCTAAATATGGGTCATCTTAAATTTGAGACGCCCCTTTTAACAAGAGCGCCTCACGAAGCTAACACTAGAAATAATATTCCAACGCCATCTCAACAAAGTCATCCTTGCGCGCGAAGAACAGCAAATCTTCTGGGGTTTCGTTCTCAAACAACCAAGCATTCAACCGCCACTTAAGGTTGTTGTTGATGCGGCTCGAGGCTTCTAACTTCGCACTGTAGACATCACTGTTATCTAAGTCTTGAGTGATGCCTGTAAGCACCTCAGTCCCATCTTCATCGTTCAAGGCGAAACGAGCTCCAAGGAACACATCGTTTTGACCGATGGTTTGGGCGTTATTGCCTCGGCTGTCATACAGGTATTCAGCAATGAAGCCGATATCCCAATACGATTCAAGCGCGCCAACCCAGGTATATTCAAAGCCTGTTGCTACGCCTGTATGGTTATCGTAACTGTCGCGATAAATGCTTTCCAGCTTCCATAACCAGTCTCCGATAATGCCTTGCACATCAAGTCCAAAGTGCTGCATTTGTGCGTAATACGGCTTGAGCTCATTACTTTCAACACGGTAATAAGGGTCACGGTTCGTACCTCCTAAATAGCTTAAGCCGACATCCCAATCGCCGTACATTTGGCTATAGCGCAGCCCCACATCAACGTGCTTTTCTTCTCGTGAGGATTCGTAAAGCGCATCATCCGATACTGGCACCGTTGGTCTTAAGCGTCCATCTTCGCCCGCAAAGGTACGCTCACGAAAATACGGCAATAACATAGCGTCGATGGTGCCCCACTCTTTGATCGAGGTGAAGTGCACCATTGGCTGACCTAACTTGGATTCGCCATCGACCGATTCAATAGCATCGGTTTGGTTTACCACATCCACCAAGTGCGCCGATTCGGTCACACCCCAGAACACTTTGCCAACACCCGCTCGCAGTTCGTAATCATCCCAATAGGTTAGATACAGAGCTTCACGAACGTCGCCATGGGTTCGCTCACCGTCTTCGCTGTCTAACCGATAAAACGGCGTGAAGGTAAAGCTGCTATTGCCCTCTTGTTGCTCCCAGTAGAACTCTGGCTGCAACACCAGTGAGCTTTGCCCTTTGTCTTGCCCCTGTAAGCCATCACTAAAGAACTGCCTGTGTTCAAGGTTAACCTGCCCTGCGAGCTCCGGGGTAACCTGTTCTACGAATTCAGAGCTAAAGCCTGCCGCCACACAAGGCAGCGACACCTGCATAAGCCCGACTGTCGCTGCCAAAGTTAAGGATAACTGGGTTCCTGTTGCCACAATCCTTTTCATATTCCTGCCTTATTTTGCACGTTTTAGTGTGTTCTTTTGGAAATCCTTGTCTTTAAGACCGGTCTGGAAGGCTAAATCTGTCGTAGTTAATACCGTACTTTTGCCTGTTTGGTGGTTTTGCATCGACATGGTGTGTGCGCGCCAGTATTGGTTTAGGTATTGTTTGTAGTCTTGGAACGATAGAGTTTTCAGCAATGCGCCTTTACGGTCGTAAAACTCCACTTGAACGGGGCGGTAGTATTGTTGGTCTAGCCATACTTTTTGCATGGTGTAGCCAGAGTTTTTGTCGGTCGGCACTTGCTCTAAAACAAAGGTATCAACGCCTTCGATTTTGGCGTCTTCAATGTAGTTGAAGGTGTACTTTTCTAGTTCAAACGAGCTTAAGTCTTCATACGCAAATTCACTGCCCATAAACGGGCCCGATTTGTTGCGTGAAGAGATACGCTTCACACGTTTCAATGCAGGCAGATACAGCCATTGGTCATCCGACTTAGTAATGTGTGAATGGTTTAGGAAAGCCGTACCTTTTACATCGCGTGGCTCATCAAATATGGTTAGCCCTTTGTCGCCATCGTCATCCACTTCTAACGACTTCAATCGCATTAGACGCGAGCTGCTTTCGCCTTGCTTGTTACGAAGTAGCATTTCCATGGTCGCGACAGAATCGCCCCACCCCATATCAACGGCTTTACGTTGCTCAGCAATCTCTAGGCCTTTCGCAGGGTCGGCTAACGCAGGGAAAGCTAATACCGCGCCCATACTGAATAATGTAGTAACGAATGATTGTTTAACGCTTTTCATAAATATCTCCTTGAGTCAGTCCACCGCAGCAGGCTGACATTTCCTTATTTGGTCGATGTAGTCAGTTCGGCTGTCGAGTTAGGCTGTGCTGTTTTAGATGGCTCTGTTTTAGACGGTTGCGATTCGTGCTGAGGTTTATCTGCATAGTGCGTCTGTTTGTCGAAGATCATCAGTAAGCTCGGTAGCAAGATGAAGTCGACCACCAGCGCAATGAAAATCACAATCGCGCTGAGCAAGCCCATGTCGGAGTTGAGTCTGAAGCTCGACATCGCCAGTACAGAGAAGCCAGCCACCAGTACAACCGTGGTGATCCACAAGGCGCGTCCAACGGTGTGGAAGGCATATCGAACCGCTTCTTCTGCTGATTTCCCTTCGATTCTGGCGCGTTGGTATTTACTTAAGAAGTGCACCGCATCATCAACAACGATACCCAACGTGAGCGTAACCACGACTGACAAACCAAGATTGATTTCACCTGAGATAAGCGCCCATAAACCAAAGCCAATGATCGCAGGCGCAATGTTTGGCACTAGGCTGATCATGCCTAAGCGAACCGAGCGCAATGCAAAGATCATCAAGCCAGAGATAAGCACTAAAGTAATAGGCAGAGTCGATAGCATACTCGCCATGTTGGTTTCGCCAATGTGGGCAAACATCAGTGATGGGCTCGACGCGACTACTTCATACTGAGGCGCATTTGCCGCAAACCATGAGTAAATGCGCTCTTCGAGTTCCACTAGCTCAACGCTGCCTAGGTTGTCGACCGTGAGTACCATTTTGATCGATGACTTATCGACGTTGATTTGATTGTTCAAGTCCAAGCCGTACGGCAAAGACATCTCATAAAGCAGCAGGTATTGCGCGGCTAGCTCTCGGTTAAGCGGTAGCTTGTAGTAGCTGTCGTCGTCGCCATGCATGTTCTTATTCAAACGCATGTAAACATCGGAAAGCGTTGCCACATGATCGGTTTCTGGTTGGACGCGTAGCCACTCAGTAAAGTCGCCAATTGCTTGCAAGAACACAGGATCGGCAATCGCTTGAGACTCATTGGTTTTCACAGCGATGCTAAGGGTCGTCATGCCGCTTACGGTCTGTTCCATAAAGTCGGCCGCTTGTCTGAATTCACTTGAAGTATCGAAATACTTCACCGATTCATCGTTCACTTTGTTGAGTGGAATTAACGCCGCAGCACCAACGATGACTAAGGTAGAAATAGGCAGCAGTGCCTTACGATTAGTTACGACAAAATCGCCCAGCTTATCCATGAAGGTGACTTTGTTTGCCGCCTCAGGGTTAGCAGGTAGTCGTTTCACAGGCAGCAGTTTTAGCAGTGCAGGCAGCATAGTCACAGAGAGGAAGCACGCGATAAGTACGCCTAGTGCCGATAAGTTACCGAAATCACGCAGCACTGGTGAATCCGACATGTTCATCATCAAGAAACCAATCGCAGTAGTGACTGAGGTGATCAGAATTGGCATAGCATTGAGCTTAATGCTGTATTGAATGGCTTGTGCTTTCTCCATCCCGCGTTGCATCGCTTGTCTCATGGTCACGATTACGTGAACACAATCAGCAACCGCCAAAGTTAACACTAAGGTAGGAACATTGACGGTTGCGGTACTCAAGAACATCCCTGCCCAACCAGATAAACCCATGGTGGCAACAATCGAAGAGATGATCACAATAAGCGTCGCAACTACACTAAAGAACGAGCGCAGCATAAAGGTCAGGAACACCAGTACCACTAGCAGCATTAACGGTACGAGCGTTGAGCTGTCTTGTTGAGCCGAAGTCATAAACGCGTTGTTCATGGCGATGATGCCCGCTTTATGGAATTCCACATTCGGATACTGAGCTTGGTACTTGCCGATCATGGCATTAATCGCCGCAATCACCTCTTGCACTTCTGCTGTTTTATCTATTTCTGGCAGTTGCACTGTGACGTTAACAATGGTCACATCGCCCGACGCCGACACCAAAGCATTCTTGAGCAATGGTTCGTTGAGGGCGATCTGTTTTACTTTGGCGATGCGCTCTGGTGTGTGTTCGTACTCTTCATACAGCAAGTCTTCTACCAAGAGGTCATCTTCAATGGCTTCGGTGTGCTGATAATTGGCAAGAGAATCCACACGGCTTGAGTACGGGATCTGCCACGCGTCAACCGTGAGGTTTTGAATTAATGTGAGGGTTTCAGGAGTGAAGACATTGCCATCTTCAGGGGCGACAACAATCGCAAGGTTGTCGGTTTTTGCAAAGGTGGTTTGGATTTCATCGAACGCCATCAACTGTTTGTTGGTGCCTTCGAAGAATATGTTGTAGTCCCCTCTAAAATAGAGGTTCTTAGCCCCTAATGCAGAGAGAATGATGATTGAAAACACCACCAGCAGAACGATAAACGAACGTTTGGTAGGTATTGAGTGCCAACTGTTATTTAGATCTGCGTTTACGCTATCGGCATTAGGGTTATCTCGATTTTGCTGATCGAAAGCGGGCTTCTGGCTGTCATGTTTCATCACAGTCTCCATTTGTGACGATTCGTCATATTTGTGTCATAAAAAGCCAGCCGAAGCTGACAAAAGACACAACTCTTAGTCAAACACTCAAGAAAACAGCAACCACAGTCGGTTAATCTCAAGTTGTGACGAATCGTCAAAAATGGTTATTAATAAACCCACATGTGTGGGCTTAATGGAAGCTATCGACCTACAGATTCTAAGTAAGCGATCTCTTCACTGAACAGTTCTTGTTCTACACGACGCCAAGTTTTACGGTAATCCCAGTCGGTAGAAAGGGGCTGCCAATTGAGGCCGTCTAGTAGCATGTTCGCGTTGTGTAATACTGAATACGGGTCTTGTAACCGCTTAATACAATGACTGTTTGATGCGTTCTGTGACAAGGCATTTGAACCAAATGCGATTGACCAGTTAGCAAACACGATGGCATCAGAACCTACACCAGAAGAGAACTTAAGGTCACCGGTTTCTACGGCTTGATTAACCATAGTGTCGGCTTGTTCAATCACTAACTCTTCCAGTTCATTCATCTCAGCTACGCGTGCACTAGACGCTTTCTCCAGTACCCACGGGCTTTTTGCCATGATCGCACAGGTTGATAATACCGGTTCCATGCGCGCATAGATTCGGTAAGCAACGTGCAGTGCGACGATCTTTTCGCGAGTGTTGCCTTCAAACTCTCCAGAACGAGCAAACATCAATGCCTCGGTCTTTAAAGAGTGAATACACAAGGCTAAAACCACGTCTTCTTTGCTGCAAAAGTGATTGTATATCGTACCTTTAGAATAAGAACTTGCTGCCGTTAGCCTGTCCATCGTGAGGTTCCCGAACCCTTGTTCTCGAACCAGATCTTTTGCTAACAACATCAACTCTACTTCTCGGTCTGCAATAGACTGCTGCTTTTTAGACAACACGCCTTTGCAACCAAAGATACCTTGTTTATCGCCTTTACAACCAAAGCCAAACATAATTTCTCAGTCCGTATATGAGCTTAGCCATTACCTAAGCTTCGCCAGTATTTAAAACGCTCCTATCCAATATATTAACACGAATAGTAAATTCATGTAGTTAACCATTTTGTGACGCTTCGTCATTTCTGACTTATCGTCATAATAGCGCAAATATTGATCACATCAAGGTGTTTTATAAATTAAATTCAGAATTTGAATGGATAGGTGGATTGGGAGTCGATAAGACAATCATCAATAGTCGACCTTAAGAGAAGACCCGTATTTTGACCTACAGATTGCGAAAGTGAATTGGTCATTCTTAACCTAACAAAGAATGTCGTCACTTTAAGCTGCTATGCGCATTCATGCCCAATGATTCCTAGCGCTAACCACAAGAATGAATGACTGTAGGCTTACTTTTTAGGGCAGACGTCTCCTTATGGTCAATATTTGGCTTACTAATGCCGTTTTCTGTTAAGTTGCTATAAATTCGGTAAGGGGTGACTTACAATAGTGACAACGACTTACCTTTTTTGAGAACACGATATTGAGCGCCAAATATTCTTATTTAGCTTGGCAAGTGAATACTTCTAGCCCAGCAGAAAAGCTGGTTTTATTGATGCTTGCAGACGGTGCTGACGAATTCGGCTACACCAATGTGTGCCTACAGACAGCAGGTCAACTTTGTGCTCTCTCTACGTTTGGTTTAGCCGACTGTCTTAAGTGTTTAGTCGACCAAGGTTTTCTCGATAAGGTGAAAGTAGATTATCGAGATCAAAAAGAGATTCACGTTTTCAAAATGCTCATTGAGCAAGAGCAAGCTGCAGCGCACGTTGAGGCTCAACCGGCCAATAGTATTCCGGTCTACTCTACTGCACCTGCACCTGCACCTGCACCTGCACCTGCACCTGCACCTGCACCTGCACCTGCACCTGCACCTAAGTTTCAGCCTGCTCCGGCGCCAATGCAACACATGCAACATGCCCCTCGCCCACAAGGCAGAGGCTCAATGAACAGCAACACCGTTTCAACGCATGATTTGGATGAAGAGATCATTCCAACATGGGCGGAACGTGCGTTTAAATTCTCCGGCCTTGCTGGTGACCATAGTTTAGTATGGAAAAAATTTGTCCTCTGGTATAAAGCCAAAGCCAATGAACTAATGCCAATATCACGCATCGAATCCAAGTTGCAGTACTGGTTAGTTAACGAGAAGCAAAATGAAAGACAACAACAGCAGAAGACCTCTCAATATTCAGGAAATGCAGGACAAGCTCAAGGAAATGGGTATCGACAAAAGCTTAGCCCATCTGAACGCTTCAGGCAGCAGCTCATTCAAAAAGGCAAAAAGCCAACCTTCTGAGCAAGCTCAACCTGTTGTTCCGGAAGTGCTGCCTAAAGATCCCGCAGTACCTGACGTTATTGAAGCACAGAGTACGGAAGTAGCGACACCTAATGCTGCTAGCACTGGTGCGTCTCAACAAGTGCCAGTTGTTGATCAGGATGCCGCAGAATTAGAACTAACCGATTGGTGTATTCACGTGTTCGGCTCTTTCTTGAGCGTTTACGAAACACAGTGGGAATATCAGTACGGTAGTGAGCCAAGTGGTAAGTTCATTGAGTTTGCTAACTCTGTTGATTCAGACGGCCTAAACCGAGTGCTAATGCACTGTCACGAGCGCATTCAGCTTGGCAACAGTTGGCCGCCGCAAATGGGTGAGCTGTGGATCCTGAAAGACTCTTTGACCGAAGAAGAGCTGTTGGATAGCCGTATCCGTGTGTTGTCGCGTACAGCGGTGAACAAGATTGAGAAATGGCTGATTCAAAACAAGCTGTATGACTTGAAGCGCACTGCGGAAAACAAGCTTGATGGCCTGTTTAAGAAGTACTACTTGGAAGCAAAACGTTTAGATGAGAAAGGCATGCTAGAAACGGAGTTGCCGCAATTCCTTCTTGCCGCTAACTCAGTGAAGAACCTCAACGATTTAAAACGTGAAGAGTACGAAAGCCAACACGGCAAAGCGATTAACCCTAGAATTCAGCGTATTCTGAACAGTAAAAAGTAACCGTCGGCCCGCTATCTGTTGTAAGAAAACAGAGTAGCGATTACACGGTTAACAGATACAAAAATGCCAGCTATCAAGCTGGCATTTTTTTTGAATTCTTACGAACTCTTAACGACTGATCGCATTACTGATTGATTACAGTAGGTGGATAGTTGCGTTTAGAGAGAAAACGCCTGCGTCGTCATCTTTCATTTTGAAGTTTTGGTAGCTAGCGCCTACAGATAGTGGACCGAAGATGAAGTATTCAGCGCCTACAGCGTACATGATATCAACGTCGTCTTGCTTGAAGTTATCGCCTTTCACTTCGTAAGAATGAAGACCACCCTTCGCGTATACGTGAAGAGGACCGAAGTCGATGCTTGGTTTGATCGCTAAGTAAGCAGTGCTTACGTCAACACCTTGTTTAGCACGGTTGCCGTAGCTAACGTTGTCGAAAGAACCTAGATCCCAGTAACCCGCTTCAACACCGATTAGTGGAAGGATACCTGTACCTACGTGGATGCCCACCGCATTTTCATCTTCACCAGCGAATGAGTTTTGACCACCCATTACACCGCCGTACAACCAAGAATCAGCCATTGCTGTTGAAGATGCACCTAGTAGTGCTAGTGCCAATAACGTTTTTTTCATATTCGACCTTTTTCGTCCTAGTGGCAGGCCTTGAGTGGTAATAAATTGCCACCAAGTCGCCCTGTATGTAATAACTATTCAATTAGTAATGCAATAAGCAAGATTTATACCCAAACCTTGCTATTGCGTCTAGCTTTATTCCTTTAGCAAGCATCAATCGCGTTTTTAACACGCTTATCTGATACTGGGTAAGGCGTACCGAGCTGCTGTGCGAAGAAGCTTACACGAAGCTCTTCTATCATCCAACGCACCTCTTTTACATTTTCTGGAACCGCGATCCCTTTTGGAATTTTATTCAGCAGTTCTTTGTAATCATTCATTACTGACTCAACTTTGATCATGTGAAGACGATCTTTGTTCGGGTCAATTGGCAGTTTTTCCATGCGACGTTCAATCGCTCTCATATAGCGTAGAATATCTGGCAGGCGTTTCCATCCACATTCTGTGGCAAAACCCTTAAAAATCAAACCTTCTACCTGAGCTTTTATATCAGAAAGTGCGAATGCCATTGAAAGATCAACACGGCCTTTTAGCTTCTTACTGATGCTGAATGCCGTGGTTAAGATGGTTTCAACCTGTTGAGCAATCTCAACAACGGTATCACCCAACTCTGCACGTACGTGTTCTTTCAGTGCTTCAAACTGCTCTGGCTCCCAAACCAAACCGCCCTTCTCTTCAATCAGCTTATCAATACCACAAGCGATACAGTCATCGATTAAATCAAGTACCTGTCCGTATGGGTTGAAGTACAGGCCAAGTTTCGATTTGTTCGGCAAGTTCGAGTGCAAGTATTTGATCGGCGATGGCACGTTCAATAAGATCAAACGACGTTGACCCGATTTCATTGCCGAGATCTGCTCTTGCTCGGTTTCGAACAGTTTGATCTCTACGCTGTCTTTGGTATCCACCAGCGCAGGGAAGGCTTTAACATCGTAGCCGCCACGCTTCTGTTGGTAGACTTTTGGTAACTCACCAAAGCTCCACGTGTGCAGATTCTGCTGCTCGATATCATCATCCGCAACTTTAGAAAGCGTTTCTTGAACCTTGTCTTTCAGGCTCTCTTTCAGTTCATGCAAATCTTTCTGTTCTTTCAGCTTACGCTTGCGATGATCGACAGCGCGGAATGTTACCTTTAAGTGCTCCGGAATCTGGTCTAACTTCCAGTCGTCACGGACCACTTCAACACCTGTCATACGGCGCAGCTCTTTCTCAAGAGAGTCTAACAGCGGCGCTTCTAACGGTGTAACACGAGCCAAGAACGCATCGGCGTAGTTTGGCGCAGGCACAAAGTTACGTCGTAGCGTTTTAGGTAATGACTTGATTAGGCTAATCACCAATTCCTGACGTAGTCCTGGGATCTGCCAATCGAACCCGTTCTGGTCGATCTGGTTCAAGATAGGCAGCGGAATGTGTACCGTTACACCATCGTTGTCATCGCCCGGCTCAAATTGGTAACTCAGCTTGAGCTTGATACCGTTTTGGTGCCAGAAGTTCGGGTAATCCAAGTCAGTAACGTGGCTAGCATCACCTCGGAACAGCATCGACTTTTCAAAGTTCAGCAGCTCAGGGGTTTTCTGGCTGGTCTTCTTCCACCATGTATCGAAGTGACGGCCTGAAACTGCCTCTTCGCCAACACGCTGGTCATAGAAATCGAACAGTTCATCATCGTCTATCAAGATGTCACGACGACGCGATTTATGCTCAAGCTCTTCCACTTCTTGCAGTAGCTTGCGGTTTTGCTTGAAGAAGGTGTGTTTGGTTTCCCACTCACCTTCTACTAATGCACTACGTACAAACAACTCACGGCTGACTGTTGCATCAATTGCACCGTAGTTCACAAGGCGTTTAGGAACAATCGGGATTCCGTAAAGCATCACTTTTTCGTGTGCCATGACTGCCGCTTGTTTCTTCGACCAGTGTGGTTCGCTATAGCTACGTTTAATCAGGTGTTTCGCTAGCGGTTCAATCCATTCAGGTTGAATCTTGGCGATAACACGACCCCAAAGTTTTGAGGTTTCCACCAACTCAGCAGACATGATCCATTTAGGCTGTTTCTTAAATAGGCCAGACGCAGGGAAGATATGGAAACGTGCGTTACGTGCACCTTGATACTCATTCTTCTCTTGGTCTTTCATACCGATGTGCGAAAGCAGGCCTGATAGTAGCGAGATATGAATGCCATCATAGCTGCCCGGCTCTGTATTCAACTTAGTATCCAGTTCACGCATCGCTTGGTGAATTTGGAAGTACACATCTTGCCATTCACGAATACGTAAATAGTTGAGGTAATCCTGCTTACACTGTTTGCGGAACTGGTTACTCGACAGCGCTTTTTGCTGCTGCTTGATGTAATCCCATAGGTTCACAAACGTAATGAAATCAGACTCTTTATCGAAGAAACGTTTGTGCTTGTCATCAGACGATTGTTGCTTGTCTGACGGGCGCTCACGCGGATCTTGAATCGACAACGCAGACGCAATCACCATCACTTCGTGTAGGCATCGGTTACGTGGCGCTTCAATCACCATACGCGCTAAACGTGGATCGATAGGCAGTTTTGCTAGCTTACGGCCAATCGCGGTGAGCTTCTTCTTGTCATCGCCTTGGTTCTTGTTTTTGTTGGCTGACGGTTCAACAGTCGCGATCGCACCAAGCTCTTCAAGCAGCCTTACACCATCTTGAATGTTGCGCTTATCGGGCGCTTCAACAAATGGGAACGCTTGAATGTCGCCGAGGCCTAGCGCTGTCATCTGAAGGATAACCGATGCTAGGTTAGTACGAAGGATCTCTGGGTCAGTAAACTCTGGGCGTGATTCGAAATCTTCCTCCGAATACAAGCGAATACAGATACCTTCCGCAACACGACCACAACGACCTTTACGCTGATTTGCACTCGCTTGAGACACGGGCTCAATCGGTAGACGCTGTACTTTGGTGCGGTAGCTGTAACGGCTAATACGCGCCGTACCCGGGTCGATAACATACTTGATGCCCGGAACGGTTAACGAGGTTTCTGCCACGTTGGTTGCCAGAACGATGCGTCGTCCCGTGTGAGACTGGAAGATTCGGTTCTGCTCTCCCGCGGACAGACGAGCGTATAGCGGAACAATCTCAGTATCACGTAGGTTACGTTTACTTAATGCATCTGCGGTATCACGAATCTCTCGCTCACCGTTCATGAAGATCAAGATATCGCCAAGCCCTTCATCACACAGTTCATCAACCGCTTCAAAGATGCCTTCAATTTGGTCGCGATCTGAGTCACTTTCATCACCACCTAATGGGCGGTAACGCGTGTCTACTGGGTAAGTACGGCCAGACACTTCGATGATTGGCGCATTATTGAAGTGTTTAGAGAAACGCTCTGGATCGATGGTTGCCGACGTGATGATCACTTTCAGATCAGGACGCTTTGGTAGCAACTCTTTCAGGTAACCCATGATGAAATCGATGTTCAGGCTACGTTCGTGCGCTTCATCGATGATGATGGTGTCGTACTGGTTTAAAAAACGGTCGTGTTGAATCTCCGCCAGTAGAATACCGTCGGTCATCAATTTGATCTGTGTGTTGTCAGAAATCTGGTCGTTGAATCGAACCTTATAACCAACAAACTCACCTAGCTGCGTTTCCATCTCTTCAGCAATACGGTTCGCAACCGAACGCGCAGCAAGACGACGAGGCTGAGTGTGACCAATTAGGCCAAAGCGACCACGGCCAAGCTCAGAACAGATTTTTGGTAGCTGAGTGGTTTTACCCGAACCCGTTTCACCCGCCACGATAACCACTTGGTTTTCAGCAATGGCTTTCGCGATGTCGTCGCGTTTTTGGCTAACAGGGAGAATTTCTGGGTATTCAATCGTTGGTTTTTGCGCAGCACGCTGAGTTGCCGTCATCATTGACTTAGCAATGTCTAACGCAATCTCATCAAAGACAGCGTGCTTAGCTTGTTCGTTCTTAATTTTACTCGCACCAGCAATTCGCTTACTCAAACGGAAGCGATCGCGCATCATGCACTCATTTAAGGCCTTACGAAGAGAGGCTGGGCTATTTTGAGATGCGCTAGCTTTAGGTGCTTGTTGTTTGTTGTTTTGCTTTTTTTGATTAGCTTGATCAGCAGCAGAATCCGATGTCGCGTTGGTATTCGCTACATGGTTATTTTTATCTGCTTTTTCCGGAGACGAAGTCACAGCGTGTCCTATTCTTTCTCTTATATAAACTCGCGCGATTGTAGCATAAAGGAAAGGAACGAGTTAACACAAAGCAAGGAATATTAGCTGCCTAAGCGCCTGCTGAAACAGGGGTAATACAAACTAACGTGTTCAATTGTTACACTAAAAACTGAAGCTCATTATTGGTAGGCAGTTGGTGATTCGATTAAAAAATGTTGGCTTAGATTGCCCAAGCCAACATTAGGTAGAAACACGTTATTGGTAGAGACTCTGAAAGCAATAAGAGCTTCACTTGTCTCGTGTTTAGTATTCCAGATTAACTTCGTCTTTTAATAAAACAGACTTATCAACGGGTTTCATTAAGTAATTCATTACAGTAATTGAAACCAATAGCGCAGCGTAAGCCAAATAGGTGTTTTCAGCCGTCCCCGCTACCGAGGCGAGTATTCCTCCGAAGAACCCTGACACACCCCATGCTGAATAGAGTATTCCAAAGTTGGTTCCGTACGTCTTCAAACCATAATCCACCGCTGTTACTGGAGGGAAAACACCGAATAACGCACCATAAGACATGGCGCCTGCGGAGATCCCGATCATTAGAGGAATCGTGGTTTCAATGGTTGTAAAAAACACCATATTGACCGCTTGCAACATGAATATTAAGCCTAGTGTATGAACGCGCCCTATCCTGTCGAATACAACGCCGCCAATGACTCGCCCTGCGGTATTAAAAATCGCTAATAAAATGATACCTAACGCAATTTCTTCAGCGGTTAAGCCTATTGATTTACTGACGTTGCCAATGGAACCGATGAGCATGATACCTGCTGCTGATGACACCATGAACATTAACCATATCTGGTAAAATTGTGGTGTTTTAAGCATATCCAGCCACTGGATGTTTATGTCTGATCCATATTCCGCAGCCTTTCCTCCGGGAACTTCTGAAACATATCCTTTGGGTGGGTTCACCAGCAGAGAGGCCATCGGGATCATGAAGAGTAGACCGACACCGAGGATCTTGAACGTATCTAAGATGCCATAGTGTTCGATGAGAACGGTCGATAACGGAGCTAAATACAGTGCCGCCATCGCAAACCCACCAGCGGTTAAACCACTAACCAGCCCCTTTCTATTCTCTGGCCACCACTTCATGGTACATGGGCCAATACAGGCATAGGCAAAGCCCATCCCAGCACCAACCATACACCCGAAGGTAACCTGCAATTCCGCTAATGTTGAGGCATAACCGGACGCTAAAAGCCCCGCCCCGACAAGAAACACACCAAGTATTGTGACCTTCCTTGGCCCTATTTTGTCTTGCCATACCCCAGCCAAAAACAGACTTACCGAAAATGCGAACACGGAAGTCTGGTAAGGCCCATCTACGTCCTTAGGATCAACACCTAGCGCCTCAGCCAAAGGTTCACTGAAAACGCCCCATACATATAGGATACCGATCGATAGGTTCACGATTAAACCTATCACTAGTATTTTAAATGGTTTACTAATCAAGCTAACCTCAACAATTCGCTGTTTATGAACAATCGTTAGAAATGATGACTTTCAACGACTTGTGGTCTGAAGCATGGATAAAGGTCGAATAAGCTTCTTCTGACTCTGTTAAATTGAACTGGTGACTAATCAGTTTTTGAGGTTCCAAATAACCCGCTCTAATTTGCTTGATTAACATTGGTGTTGTGTTGGTATGAACCATGCCAGCTGTCATAGTGAAGTTTCGTTTCCACATGTCTTCTAGGTTAATCGTTGCAGATTTACCGTGAACACCAAGCACTGCAATGTTGCCTCCTGGGCACACCAACTTCTGAGACATATCCCACCCAGCAGGAATGCCAATAGCTTCAATCACCACATCAACACCCACATCATCTGTCATGTCGAGAATTTGCTGCACGGCGCTGCCATCTGAGTTATCGATCGCATGAGTTGCACCTAGCTCTTTAGCCACTTGCAGTCGATGAGGGTTAGTATCAATTGCATAGATTTCGCTTGGAGTGAAGAACTTAGAGGTCATCAGAGCTGCAAGGCCAACGGGACCACAACCAATAACGGCAACAGAGCAACCCGGCTGAACCTGACCATCCAATACACCCACTTCGTAACCCGTTGGGAAAATATCGCTCAATAGAACCAGAGAGTCTGTATCGATGTCATCAGGAACAAGGTGCAGACTTGTATCGCCATAAGGAACTCGAACGTATTCCGCTTGGCAGCCATCAATTTCATTACCAAGTAACCAGCCACCATCTAAACATTGACCAAATTTAGACACTTGACACATTTTGCAGCTACCACATGAAGTAATACATGACACGATCACGCGATCGCCTGGCTTAAACTTACTCACCAACTCACCGCATTCTTCGACTATACCAACCCCTTCATGGCCCATGATTGTGCCTGGCTTAAATGTCGCAACGTTATTTCTTAATATATGTAAATCCGTACCACAAATTGTGGTTTTCTCGATTCTTACGATGACATCGCTTTGCTTCTCAATTGTAGGGATTGGACGTTCTTCCAATTTCGCGCTGTCTTTTCCATCAAATACATATGCTTTCATTATTCTTCCTAGCTGACGTTGTTGTTATATAAATTCGAGCTCATCATATAGACGCAATTAAATAATTAACGTGACCAGCACGACGATTAACAATCGATTAACAGACAATAAACACAGTTAGAACACCATGAAGACTCAGGATGGCAATATAATATAAGTCATTGTAAATAATATAAAAAAGTTAACAAACAATGAAAGAAGGTTAAACAATCAAATAGTAGTAAAATCCGAAAAGGAGACAGAGAATATTAGATAATCAGAATGAACTCATATATTAGGTTTCAGTTGAAGTAGCTTCGAATAGTTAATTATCAGTGACTAATCGTGATTAGCTCTTTTCTTTAGTGATAAAAAAATGCCGCTCTATTTGGAGCGGCATTTTTAGTAGATGTAATACTTTAGAACTCGTATTGGAAGTAAACCGTGTTGTAGTTACTGCCACCTTTGATACGTCCAAACTGGGACGCATTTTCAAAGATCGCCGAGCGGTGATGTAATGAGTAACCAAACCATAAATTGTTGAGGTCATTCTTACCGATAAGGTCACCGACGTTCACATCAAATGAGAAGTCCAAGTAGTTTAACAGGTGGCTTGCCGTGTAGCCCTTACGATCCATTTCAGAGCCTTCGATATAAGTAATCGAATCTATGTAAGACATACCCTCTGCGACACCGAATCGCCACTGAGTTGGCCAGTTGAAGGTGTAGTACGCTTTAATTGCAATGATGTATTCCGTGCTACTGGATTGAACGTCTGAACTCCAGTGATGCGCAATACCCGGCGTTAGATAGATATCCAACGGGAAACCAAAGATCTCATCCGTTAAAGGGTGACCGTAAAAGAACGATGTGAGTTGGTTGTTGTATTCGTCTTTCTCTGTGTTGAACTTCATGATGTCGCCGATATTCGACGGTGTTGCCCAGCCATGTGCGACACGTAAATACGGCGCATTGCTCAACTTAGGTTTCGGCGCTTTCTCTTTATCGTTAAAGAAACCAAAGCCAAGGTACAGTTCACCTTGATAACGATCTTCAACAATCGACGAATCGTAAGCGTTATCGTCCAATCGAGTGACACTGGTTGAACCCAATAAGTATAAGTTTGAAACTACATGGTAACGCGCTTCAACACCGACATTTAAGTCAACACCAGCCCCAATGCTTTCACTCGCTGCAGAGTAATACTCACTGTTGAAGTCAGCACTTTTATAACGCAGTGTCGCACTTGGGTAGAACTCCCAATCGCCTGTTTCATACTTCGCTTTAGCACGCAAGTTACCGTGGAGGTTAAACTCACTGTCACTCATGATTTCTGTTTCAACAGCCCACTGCTCGTCCAACTGGTACGCAAGTTGCCCACCGAAGTCAGCTGTATCACCCTCAATCGCGTTCTGCTCAGATGCTGGGATATCAATAAACCGCATGCGAGAAATAGCATTAAAAGACCATTTTTCGTCATCTGTTTGGTAGAGGTAAGCCCCCATTTCAGTACCGTCAATGAACACATAGTCGTTTTTAAAGAACAACATTGGGACAAACGAGCTGACGGTCTTATCACCACCTGACGTGTCATAAGGGATACTAGCAGTACGGAACATTGCTGCAATGCCCCACTCTTGCTCTTCAGCGGCCCACACATTAGTGCTTAGGAACGCGCTACCAAGTAGAATCGCACCCGATGAAGTGAGAGTCGGTAAATATTTGAGCTTCATTCTTATGTAATTACTCTTTGTAATAAATATTGTGTTACTGAATAGACATTTATTAACCGTGATGGCTAACTATTTTTAGGTTTGCTCGGCATTGACCGTTACAATGTAGGATATTCTCGGTTAAATGAAAGTATTGTGAAAGTCTCCGAATTACAAAATATTATAGATCACTTACCCAAATATTCCGATCCAGATATTGTTATGGGCGAGGCGTGGCTACCCGAACGTTTGGTGAATACCAACCTAGACGGCGACATGCTATTCCTTGAATTCGATAATGCCCCTGAAGACAATCAAGGGGATGAAGAAGGCCGTGGTTTTGTTGAACACGAGATTGCTATGATTCGTGAAAAACTGGAACAGGTGTTAGACGACACTTCCGATACCAAGACCAAAGCCGATGCCCTATTGGCAATATTTCTAATGGGTCATGAACTTTCTAGTTCAGAAGTTATCGAAATACTTGAAACAACAGAGTCTGAAACGAGTGAGCCTCAAACGAATAAGCTCGAATTAATAGAACACCACGACGACTAGCCACTAACGATTTTAGGTACCGTATTGAAACCCTCTACGACATCATCTCTTCCCCTGTTACTCGCCGGACCCATTTTAAGAAAAACCACCGCGACTGAAGTGGTAATTTGGTTAGCCACCAGCTCGCCTCTCATAGGCAGGGCTGAGCTGTATGTTAACGAAACAGATCTCGTTGAAGAAATCGGCCAGTCTAACGTAGAGCAAGACCAACCGTTTTATACCTCTTCGCTTGAAGAGCATGATTCGATTCAAGTCGGCACACATGCGTGGGTGACACTCATCCGCTTACAAGGTCAGTTTCCGACTAATACGCTTCTTGAGTATGACATTCACACAGACTCAGGTTCACTAAAAGAGCTCGCCCCTCACCTTGTTTACAATGGCAAATCTCACGTTGAGTTTAAGATATCGACCTCGGCTGATTACATTCTTCATGGATCTTGCCGTAACCCGCATCATCCAAGCAAAGACAGCCTAGTCGCAGCCGATAACAAGGTTGCCGAGCAAACCGTTGCAGAAAGACCCGATATGCTGATGATGAGCGGCGATCAGATCTACGCCGATCATGTGGCAGGCCCAACGCTTGATGCTATTCAACAAGTGATTCAACTGCTTGGTCTTGTTGGTGAGAGCTTACCGACTGACTCGCAGATTAAACAAATCCACAGCAGTGACGCTCTGTATAACAGTGAATATCACTTATACCAGCGTCATCACTATTTACCGCACCACACAGCTTCAGAATCCATGCTCGATAGGTTCTTCCCGAATCGTGGCGTGCCGATTTTCAGCTCTACCGATTGCGAAAACCACTTGGTCACACTGTCTGAGTTTATCGCGATGTATCTGTTGGTTTGGTCTCCGACACTATGGCAATGCATTAACCGCGAACGATTAATCGAAAACAATTTCATGCAGGCTGGCCGACAATTGACACCAGCAGAGCAGCAACAGTGGCGCAATGAAAGCGTCATCATCGATGATTTCATTGCTGGCTTACCGCAAGTACAACGTCTGTTCGCGCATATCCCAACATACATGATCTTCGACGATCACGATGTTACTGATGATTGGAACCTTACAGTGGGTTGGGAATACGCCGTCGACCAAAATCAGTTCGCCACTCAAGTGATTGGTAATGGCCTTGCCGCCTACTGGATGTGTCAGGGTTGGGGTAATAAGCCTGAGAGCTTCGACGAAACGTTCATCGAGCAAGCAAAACAGCTTTTTGTCGATCATCCGCGCATTACTGAACAAACGCATAATGAAGCCGGTAATCCTGCGACTACTCACTTTGTTAGCAACATCGAGCCAGACAAGCATCAAGCCTTCATTGAGATGCTGAATCGCTTTGAAGAGTGGCATTACACAATAGATACCTCACCCAAAGTCATTGTGTTAGATACTCGAACCCGCCGTTGGCGTTCAGAGTCACGCATGAATAAGCCTTCAGGTTTAATGGACTGGGAAGCCTTGATTGAGTTTCAGCATCAGTTAATGAATCAAGATAAAGTGGTGATCGTTTCTGCTGCACCGATGTTTGGCGTGAAGTTTATTGAAACACTGCAAAAGATGGCGACCACAATCGGCAAGCCATTAGTGATTGACGCTGAAAACTGGATGGCACACCCGGGCAGTGCGAATACGCTGATCAGCATCTTTACCCATACCAAAACACCGACCAACTTCGTGGTGCTTTCTGGCGATGTTCACTACTCCTTTGCTTATGACATCAAGCTTAGGTATCGTCGTAACAGCCCGAACATCTATCAGATTACCTGTAGTGGCATTAAAAACCAGTTCCCTGCTCCGCTGCTTAAATTCTGCGATGTATGGGACCGTCTGTTGTACAGCCCTCGCTCAATTTTGAACTACTTCACTAAGCGTAAACGCTTGAAGATCGAAAAGCGAAGCCCTGACAATCAGACCTTCTATCGCCTTTCAAACCGCAGTGCGATTGGTGAATTGAGGCTAGATACCGATGGGAAACCGCAATCGATCACGACACTCAGTGGCGATGGCAAGGTCACCCGCTTTCCAAAACCGGACTAGGAAGTGCTCCTTATCGCTCGCGTATCCGTAATGTCAGTTTTTAGTAAAGACGCTTGCGATCACACTCTGTAGACCCAATAGTTATAGTTATACTTGTAGTTATAGCTATCAGCGTTACGGAACCCGATACAAATTTTAACTGGAGCTCGTTATGTTCAATTCTCTCACATCAATGTTTAAACAATTGATTGAAGGCCAGGACCTAAGCAAAAACCAAGGCACATCACCTAACATCGCCATCGCGAGTTTGTTGTGTGAAGTCGCGGGAGCCGACCATCAGATCAATGAATCAGAAAGAGTCGCTAAGCTACAGCTTCTTCAACGCTTGCTGGATTTAGATGAAGAACAAGCGAAGGTGCTGCTAGCGCAAGCAGAGCCGAAAGTAGAGCAATCAGTATCGCTGTATGACTTTACATCTCAACTTAGAGATCTTTCTCAACCAGTGAGAATCGATTTAATCAAAGCGATGTGGGAAGTGGCGCACGCCGACGGGGAAATTGACCCTATCGAAGACTCTGTGATCCGTAAAACAGCAGAACTGCTCTACGTTGACCACAGTGACTTTATCAAGACTAAGTTGAACGTCCTCGGTAAAAGCTAATCAAGCGTTCTCTACTCACGTTAAGCCTCTGTATTAGCGTAATCGATCGCCATACATGATGCCTTTGAGCTCTAACGGCGTGCCCTTTTTAGTCACATAAAGGCCGCGCTGATTTGATACCAACACGCTACGCTTGCCTTGTGTTTGTTGAATATATAAGTGCTTGATATTGAAAACCTGTTTATCTTGGGCTTGGTCTTGGTCCAATTGGTAAAGGTAGTAGTGATTCCCCCAGCGTAAGAACACACCAAACATCTGCTTGGTTTGAACAACATTCCCATCGATGTCGTAACCAATGTACTGCATTTTAACTCGACCATTTTCCAATCGAAGTGAGATTTTCTCCCAGCCTATCATCGGGTATTCTGCGGTAAATTTATAAGTACTTTTGGTTGCGAGCCCAGAAATTAAACCGACATTTAAAATCACAAAAAGCGTCAACAAAATAGGCATCCAAAACTTACGATTCATATCGGCTATCCTCGCTCATCGTCATTGTCGTCATCACAAGAGAGCGATTTAAACTGATGGCTCATCTCTTTCCAGCGCCCGTTTATCAAAGCAACGGCTTGAATGTTCTGACACCCAACGCCAATGCGATGCAGGTAGAGTGACTCAACACCGAGTTCTGACACGGTATTCAACTCAGTTAAAAGCTCTTGATCAAAATTCAAACTGTCGTGATAAACATCCATGCCGTGATAACTCGTCTTATCCATAAAAAAAGCAAACTGATAAAACAACATGAGAAGAAATCCGCTGACTAATATTCCTGCGATACGAGATCTATGACGCGCGATAAAATGCTGCACCTGACGCTGTTTATACGAGTCTGGTTGCTTCGTTAAGGCCGGCTCATGTTCATTGTTGCCGCTTTCAGTACTCGAGCTCTTTGATGCTGAGGTTTCGTCAATCACTTCAACTTGAATAGCTGAAGTGGGTGTTAGGTAACCACCGAGCTGTTGAGGTCTACTAAAACTGTACCCTTCCTTTTGCACCGTTAAGATTTTGCAATCACACTTAAGTGAACCTAATGCTGTACGAATGTTCTTAACTGCAACATTAAGCGAACTGCCTGTCACCACCCTGCCCGGCCAACAATGCTCAAGCAAGAAGTCGCGACCCACAGCTTTGGGGCTGTTCTTCACTAAGAACTCAAGAATCAAGGCTTCTGAGGGAGACAAAGTCACCCGCTCGTCCAAGTTCGAATCAATGAGTGTGTTGTTAACCAACTCGATACCCGAAGCGTCTAAGATGATTTTTTCAGGGCTACTGGCGTTCATTTCGGCGAGGTGTTCATAAATAAAAAGGTCATCAAAAAAGTGTTGGTTTGGTCGAGCTAATGCCAAACCATACATAGAAAAGAATGGTGATAAGTTTAGCCAATAATTCAGCCAAATATAAGTTCAGCAAGTAACAAGAAAAACAACGATAAGGTGAGTCAGTCATGCAGACTCACTCACCTTAGTACGAGGCCTAACTCTTAGTTCAACTAACCAGGCCTATGGAAACGAAGTTACATCGAATGATATCTATAACGCTCGTTTCTACGTCTCTCATTTTTTATAATTCTTATTTTCTATAGATCTAGTTTAAAGCCCAGTTCACTGACCATGACTTCAGCAAAGCCTAGCTTTACCGCATTCAACTGATTGGCAACTTCGCGTGCTTGTGCTTCGTTTTTAGCCAATATTGCCATTGAGTAGATTGGCCTAATCATCGCTTTTTGGTTTGGTTTCTCTTGTGCTATTTCTTGATGTTTTAAATAAGCAGAAGTAATCACGCCTTGAGCGCTCCAATCGACAACCATTTGTAAATCTTGGCTAATAATCTCGTCGACAATGAATTGATTCTCTGGCTCTTTCCAAGCGAGTTCAACTGCGTAGTTTTTGAAAGCGACTTCAGTGTTTAACCACTTATTACCGATGTCTCTAATTTCAGTCACCTCTACAAGATCTTTAAATTGGAATGGTAAGTTACCAATCAACTCTCGAACGTGCTGTTCGCTATCCGCTTCAATCACAAACTTGATGATCGGAAATTTCTTATCTCCGATAAAGCTTTCAGCTACGAACATGTCGTGGACTAAGCCCGCATCAATTAAGTTAGCAAATGCTTTTTTCTGATGCGGCATTGCCTCAAATACCGCTTGAGCGTCATCGGTTTTCCAAGCTACTGACACACCGTATGCCGCAGCATGGCTATAACTAGAAAATAGAAGGGCTGAAAATAGAAAGCTAAAAATAGCTAAAAAGGTTCCTAGCGTTGTTTTCATTATGTGGTTTCCTAATTAGTCGCGAACAATTTCATACAAGTTAGGGTCAGCAGAAACCCCTTCGATTTTTAAAGGTGGTAACTCTTTTCTCATCGCCTGTATCGCATCATGGAATTGCTTCTTACTTTCCCATTCAGCGACATTGATGAAGCGGTAAGTTGCGTCCGAGCTTAAAGAACGGTGTAACTTGGTCGATAAGTACCCAGGTTGCTGCTCTAATACGTCTCTTGCGCTTTCCCAATACGCTAACGTTGCGGCTTCATGGGCTGGCTCGACTGAAAAAGTGTTTATCAATACAACGGGGGTTGCCGAAACTAGCGCACTGACGCTTAGCGTCCCCAGTGCCAATCCATACTTAATAATGTGCTTCATCCTATTCTCCTTGTTTTGGGTGAGCTAACGCTATCATCTAGCCCTACCCAATCAAGGCTGCAACCTGCGATTTAATATTAATTAAAAAGCTAAATTTCAAACCAATATTATTCACTCATTAAATAAGCGATGTAGCCATTCACTATTGATAAGCCACTCGCTGAAATTAGTTTTTTTGGATAACCATTCTCTACCTTTCGACACATAAGACGCAATTCAAGTCAGTCCCAGAGCTAACTACCCGACATTTAAAGTAATTTTCGAAGCCAATTCTCAAAATGGGCAGCTCCCTTGCCTAACCCTTTCGCTATATGGTGCTATTCGGTCAAATTGATTCTCTTTTTAAAAATGAGGTAGCTTTCTGACTAGACACATCTAGCATCCAAAAAAAAAACACTTTAAATCAGTCACTTAAACATGGTACGTGACTTGCTAACTCAATATGCAACTCATTAAATAAGGATATTGAAAATGAAAGCATTAACTCCTTTGATATTAACGATGTCATTAAGTGCTGTGATAACTGGTTGTGGTGGCGGCGGTGGCGGTGGCGGCGGTGGAAGCACCAGTGGTGGGAGCTCTTCATCAAGTGAGGAACCAGAACCGGAAATTGCAACGGTAAGTGAACCTATAGCTACAGTTGATTCATTCAGCGATATAGTGGTACCGAGTAACTTTGATTGGAGTGGTGTCGAAACTCTTGAAATGGCGATTGATGTCGTTAGTAGTTTTTCCACGACCAACGGCGAACCACAAAACATTCGCGGCTCTCACATTATTAAACTATTTAGTACTTCGAACTCATTGACTGACTCTAGCCCTTTCTACACAGGCATCTCAAACAAGGACGGTCAACTTTCCAATAAGTTCTCAATCCCGAGTCATTGGCAAAGCATCACAATAATTGCCCTTGTTAGAGACTTAGAATGCACGTCAACATACGATTTAGATGAACTTTCATCAAATCTGTTGATTTCATGTGACATCTATTTGGATGAAGATTAAGGGTAGAGATATGAATAATATAACAAAGTCACTCATCTTAGTTGGTACATTCTCGGTCAGCTCTTTTTCTCAACTCGTTTTTTCTGCCGCTTCCGAAAACTCTTCTACTATAAATGGCGACGGCTCGATTACCGTCACTCAAAAGATCGACGACAATAGTACATCTCCACACTACAGTGCTCCGAATAACAACAAATATGGGTTTGGCAAGTACAGTCGTCACAATCAAGATTACTCATGGCAGCACGATATTGCTGTGCCTAGTGGTTCTCAGATCACCGCAGCAACCCTCACCATTTACGCTTATGATGTCGATTCAGAAGCTCACCACGGAGAAAGCGGTGAGTATGATAGTGTATCGGTCGACGGAGCAATGCTAACGCCAGGCTTTTTGCAAGGGACGAATGAAAATTGGTCAACGACGGTGTTTGATTTGCCTAGCTCTTCCCTTGATGACGGGCTTGTCGACGTCGACCTAGATATTGATGTCAACAAAGATGGCTGGTATACCACCCTCTCCTATAGCCTAATCAGCGTCACCTACACGGAAATAGCTAACAACCCGCCGTATACACCGACCTTAGAAAGAAGCTCGGGGCTAGGCGCTACTCATGATCTTGTTGTTAGCGTTACAGGTCCAACGCCCAGCGACCCAGATTCAGATTCTGTCACCTACAGCTACCGCTGGTTTGTCGATGTCGGGCAAGGCTTCTATGTTGATGATGAATTTGTTGGTAAAAACAACAATAGTGACGCAACGTTGCCCGCTAGCCAAACTGTTGCTGGTGAGCTGTGGAAGGTTCAAGTTACCGCTATCGACTCAAATGGGTTAATCAGTGATATTGCAGAAATAGAATGGCCGGAAATCGGTGATACGGATGGAGATGGCATTGCAGATATACATGATTATGCGCCGAGCGATCCAACTATCGCGTTTTACAGCCGAACGCCAACTTCTGGTTGGTATACTTTGGGGTTTGAAGACCTATGGCCTTATGAAGGCGACTATGACCTAAATGACTTCGTTACACACTACGCTTATGGTACTTACACTGATGCGAACAATCAGATCACACGCTTCGACTACTATGGTCAAGCTATTGCTAGAGGAGCTGCGCAAGATAACAGTTTTGCCATTTCATTATCAGGGTTAGAGGCATCCAATATAGGCACATTGACAAAAACCTATGATGGTTCGACTGAGAATTTAACACCCGAAAATGGACACTCTGGAGAGTTAGTTTTTGTGGTCATTGAAAGCATTAATGAAATGCTACCCAACACGACAGGGTATGAGTTCTACAATACTGAATCCGGAGACAATAGAGATCTCGTTGAATACAGTGTGTCTCTGGTCATTGATGGTTCGATTGAAAGTCTCGCGGGCAAAAGCTTTAACCCTTTCATATTCAAAGCAAACAATCGCGATAAAGAAGTCCATTTAATGAACTATCCACACACAGACCTCGCCAATACGAGCGTGTTCGGTCAAGGTGATGATGATTCAAGTGTTGATAACAATGAGTACTACCAGACAAGTAACGGTTTACCTTGGGCGTTAGACATACCTGCATCTTGGTCCCACCCTTTAGAGCGAAAAGATGCGTGTGCTGCTTACCCTAACATCGTGAACTGGGCGCAATCTGGAGGCGAGCAACACAACAACTGGTTCTCATCCCCTGAAGTCAATAAAGTGTGGTAGTTACAATTTAAGTAAAGAACAACTAACCTTATAGTAATAAATAAAAAAACCTCTATTTACCCAACGGATAAATAGAGGTTTTTGTCGCTTATTCTTCAGATGTTCTACTTGATCGCAGTTCAACCTACAATATAAAAGGCAGTTACTAAAGCATCGTCAGCACAAGCTTTGCCAAGTTATAAGCATCAACATAACCCGAGTGTTGACGACCTTCCCACTCAATATTTTTCGCTTCTTGAGCGGCGCGGTGACCAATGCGTTTGTCTTTCAATCGATTCTGAACTCGATAAAGCGTTGCGATATTCAAGAACTCGCTGAACGGCGGTTCGATGCCTTTTTCAATACACTCTTTGTGTAAGATAAGGTCGTCACGCCCCCACGCTGCATAGATTTTTTTGGGACCACCGAAGTTCTTAATCATCGACTTGATAACAGACTCTAATGGGCGACCCTGCTTTTCGATTTTACGAGGTGTAATGCCCGTTAACTCGGCACAGAATAGAGAGACTTCGTCTTTCTCTGGCTTAACGTAGTATTGCGCTCGTTTCACGATAGTTCCGGATGCCAGATCAATCTCAGCAAGACCAACTTCAATGATCTCCCCTGTTGTTCCCACACCGTCTTCGCTCCAACAGCACATTTCCAAATCGAAACACACCACTCGATTGTGATTCATACGTCGCCTAATTCTCTCGTCAAAAATTTCGTGAAATTGTACATGAGCCCAATACAGAACTCGACCCTAGTTGTATCAAGTGCTCATTTAGCCTGCAATTGTCACTCGATTTCGGCCATTCGACTTACTTTGATAGAGCATACTGTCTGTTTTTTGCAGAATCTCTTCCGTGTTTTCGTTGGCACGAATGGCAGCACCAATACTCAAAGTACAACTTAGCTGTCGACCTTTGTGCTCACAATGAGAGTGACTCACTGTGCTTAGAATGCATTGTAAATATCGGTCTAGCGCTTCATGGTTTGTAATGCTAGAAATGATACAGAACTCGTCTCCACCTATACGAAATAGGTTATCCCCCTCTTTCAGACTCACTGCAATCAATTTGATGACATGAATGAGTAACGCATCACCTGCTGGGTGACCGAATTCGTCGTTAATGCCTTTGAACATATCGACATCAAATCCGATAAGACTAAAGGGTTCATTTCGCTGTATCGCTTTATCTAACATCTTATTGAAAGCACGTCGGTTATAAACTTCCGTAAGACTGTCATGGTTGGCTAAAAAGCGAAGTTCTTCTGTTCTTTTATCAAGCATTTGATACAAACGTTCTTTCTCTCGGATTTGCATGTTAACGATATACGCCAACAACAAAGAGATGGTTGTCCCCACTAAGACAATTCCAGTTAATACCAAATAGCCATAAAAAGAGATGCATGAATCTATTTTGTAATCAACCTTCCAATCACGGTTAGTCAATTCAATCGTCTTTGTTATGTGGTGGCCAGAAACAGCTTCATAACCCTCGGTTTCGAACAAGATTGGGGAATCTTCTGCTTCGAAACCCGTATCGGTAACACGAATATAAACATCCATGTCGCCCACTGCCGAAGCCAGTAAGTTTTCAAAGTAATACGTCGTACGAACCACACCAATTACAACGCCGAGTAGGTTGTCGCTTTCACCCTCAAATACAGGATGATAGACCAGCATACCTGTCTTTTGTATGTCTTGGTCTAAGCCGTCTTGAAGCAAGCGAACTTTGTCTGAAATATTCGCTTTGCGCGTGTGTTTAATATTGTCTAAAACCAGCTTGAATCGCTCGCGAGAAGAGTAAAAACCAAGAACACTGTTGTTTGCTTCGGTATTGGGATACATATCGCTAGCTACAAAGATGGGTTCACCATCTAAGACGTAACCATAGGTTTTGGCTTCATGTTTTGGGATTGTATACAGCTCGTAAGATGGGTATTTTGCTTTCATCTTATCGGTATGCTCGGCAATCTCGTCTGCCAGCACTTTTTGCATCCACTGCAAGCCGATTAAGCTTTTTGAGTCATTAATGGTTTGCTGGGCAAAACGATCAAATTTATCCCAGTTTTCAGGGTCGTTAGAATAGAAAAAATTAGCACCGGAACCAATATAAGCCACATCATTAGCGATAAACGCTTCCAAGCTCAATGTCTGGTGAGTAGCAAAGCTATCCAGATTCATATTTAATGCGCGGTTTTGATTGAGCGCGACTAATATAAAACACAACACAGTAATCAAAAAACTGACCGAAAATACGACCAATGGGAGGGTTCGTCTCTTCAACCCTGTTAGTGGGTCGGTTGTGTGGGGCATGTGGCTTCCAAATAGGCTCTAATGAGTTAAAAGTATATAACGGAAGGGGATCATGCTCCATTTATGTTTGGTCTAAAAACTAACATAAAACAGGCTTTGTTTACCTGCCCCTCACATCAGAGGCCAATATTCAGGCAAATCTCGACTAAATTTCAAGCTAACACACTAAAAACCCACTTGATTGAAAGCATTAAATACCACTCTTAAGCCTTGAATATGCTAGTATCCACCCATATTTATAGCTTGAAAGTGACCAATTCGGCTTCACGCCACTGAGTTTCTTTCCAACCTGTATATTCCTTTGAACCGACGAATATACCGTTAAATCAATTTTAAAGAGAAATCACTATGATCGTTGATTTGAACCTAATCCCACAAACGTTTGATATGCTTCACGCAGGCCTAACTGCATCAAGCGTTTTACTACTGCTAATTGCCGTTTCTCGTAAAACCAAAGTGGTTGAGAAAGTCGTAGAAAAACCAGTAGAGAAGATCGTTGAAGTTGAAAAGCCAGTTGAAAAAATTGTCGAAGTAGAAAAAGTTGTTGAAGTTGAACGTGTTATCGAAAAAGTAGTAGAAGTTGAATCTAAGCTGGCAACAGCCCCAACTGATTCAGCGATGCAGCTACTGTCTATCATGCAGCAAGAAGCGCGTTTAATTGACTTCCTAAAAGAAGACCTAACGTCATTCTCTGATGAAGAAGTTGGCGCAGCAGCTCGTGTTATTCACACTGGCGGTCAAAAAGTATTAGCAGACTACGTAACGCTTTCTCATATCCGCAGCGAAGATGAAGAAACACGTATCACTATCGCTGAAGGTTTCAACCCTCAAGAAATTCGCCTAACAGGCAACGTAACAGGCAATGCGCCATTCAACGGCACACTGGTTCACAAAGGCTGGAAAGCAACTGACATGAATCTGCCTAAGCTTGCTGAAAACTACGATGCATCTGTAATTGCACCGGCAGAGGTGGAGCTATAATGGAACACCAAAGTCATTCAGCTCAAGAGCATTCACAAGAACTATCTTCTCAAGAGCACCATCAGGCACCTAAGTTCAGTGTTGGTATCGATTTAGGTACCACACACTGCGTTTTGTCTTTCATCGATACAACCAATGAAGATGCACGCGTTGAGGTGATGCCAATCCCTCAGCTTACGGCTCCTGGTACAGTAGAAACTCGCAGCCAACTTGGCTCGTTCCTATACCAACCGCACGAACATGAAATGAATGCGGGCTCTCGCGTTCTTCCTTGGTCTTCAGAGCCGAAAGCGCTAGTGGGTGCGATTGCTCGTAACCTTGGTTCGAAAACCCCTATCCGTTTGGTAGCAAGTGCAAAATCTTGGCTATGCCACGGTGGTGTAAACCGTCGCGATGCTTTCCTTCCTGCAGGCAGCCCTGAAGAAGTAGAAAAAGTATCTCCGCTTAAGACAACTGAACTGTACCTTGAGCACCTTAAAGACGCATGGAACCACGCTAACCCAGAACACAAATTGGCAGACCAAGACGTAACGATCACGGTTCCTGCTTCGTTTGATCCTGCGGCTCGTGACCTAACAGCAGAAGCTGCACGTAATGTTGGTTTCACTCACCTAACGCTTCTTGAAGAGCCACAAGCGGCTCTTTACAGCTGGATTGATAACAGCAACGACACATGGCGTGATGAAGTAAACGTTGGTGACATCGTTCTTGTTGTCGATATTGGTGGTGGTACAACCGACCTTTCGCTAGTTGAAGTAACACAAGACGACGGTAACTTAAGCCTGAATCGTATCGCTGTAGGTGAACACATCCTACTTGGCGGCGACAACATGGACTTAGCATTAGCTTACCGCCTGAAAATGAAACTGGCGCAAGAAGGCAAAGAGCTGGCTCCTTGGCAGGTTCAAGCCATGACTCACGCATGTCGTGATGCGAAAGAAGCACTGCTAAACGATGCTGAACTGCAATCTGTGCCAATCGTAGTACCAAGCCGTGGTTCTAAGCTACTTGGCGCAACACTGAAAACAGAACTGACTCAGCAAGAAGTACAACAAACATTGGTTGATGGCTTCTTCCCTAAAGTTGCTGTGACTGAGCACCCAGTACAAAAGACGCGTGGCGCACTGACTCAAATGGGTCTGCCTTACGCTCAAGATGCAGGTATTACTCGTCACATTGCTGCATTCCTTTCTAAGCAAGCGAACGCGCTTTCTGGAAATAGCGAAGCCGCTCAGCAAGATTTCAACCCGTTTGCAAACATGCCCGGTATGCCAGGTGCAGAAGCGCCTGCAGCTGACTTCATCAAGCCAACAGCAATCCTGTTCAACGGTGGTGTTCTAAAATCTAACCTACTTGCTGATCGTCTTTCAGACACAATCAACGAGTGGTTGATTAATGCTGATGCAGAATTTGCGAAACAACTTTCAGGCCTAGACCTAGATCTAGCCGTTGCAAGTGGTGCTTCGTACTACGGCGCGGTACGTCGTGGTCAAGGCGTTCGTATCCGTGGCGGTATCGCTTCTGCTTACTACGTAGGTATTGAAAGCGCGATGCCTGCAATCCCAGGTATGGCTCCTCCAATGGAGGCACTGTGTGTTGCACCATTTGGTATGGAAGAAGGCTCAAGCGTTCAAGTTCCTAGCCAAGAATTTGGTCTAGTGATTGGCCAGCCAGTTCACTTCCAGTTCTTCGGTTCAACAACTCGCCGTGAAGATCAAGCTGGTACTCACCTTGATCACTGGGCACCAGAAGAGCTCGATGAGCTTCCTGAAATCCAAGTGACACTGCCTGTTTCTGAAGGCCGTCGCGAAGGTGAAGTGGTTCCGGTTACTTTGGCTTCTCGCGTTACTGAGCTAGGTACTTTATACCTAGAAGCGATTGCCACTGACAATGGTCAGAAATGGCACGTTGAGTTTGACGTTCGTGAAGATACGAATAGCGACTCAAACGAACAAGCATAATGAATCAACGGCACCTTAGCGGGTGCCGTTACTTTATCAATGCAGTTCTCAACCTAGTCCTACCTGTTTTTCAGGAATGGCGTTTACGAATAACAACAATAAGACCAAAGCTATCAAAAAACTGGTCATCACTCTGGAAGAATAAGGTTTTGTATGGCAACTCCTCGTTTTTTAGTCGGCATTGACTTAGGCACAACGAATACGGTTGTCGCTTACTGTGAAATCAACGACGACCTACAACATGCTCCCGTTTCTCTTTTCGATATTGACCAACTCATCGGCCCCGGTGAAGTGGTTCGCAAGCCTCTACTACCATCATTTCGTTACCACCCTGCACAAGGTCAAATCTCCCCTTCTGACCTGACTATGCCCTGGGAACCAAGCCCAGTTGAAGGCGATATTAAGAACGTTATCGTTGGAGAATGGGCCCGTGAATTGGGTGCTAAGGTTGAAGGCCGCCAAGTGTCGAGTGCTAAAAGCTGGTTATCACACCAAGCGGTGGATCGTAACTCCGACATTCTGCCTTGGGCAGGCGCAGCTGATGTTGATAAAGTCTCGCCAGTTGTCGCAAGTGCAAGCTACCTGAATCACATTCGCCAAGCATGGAACTACCGCAACCCAAGCAACAAACTTGAAGACCAAGATGTTGTAGTGACGGTTCCGGCTTCATTCGATGAGACAGCACGTAAGCTGACACTTGAAGCCGCAGAACTCGCAGGCTTAGGCAAGATTCTATTACTCGAAGAGCCTCAAGCGGTATGTTACGACTGGTACGCTCGTCATCAACAAACGGCTGCGAAAGAGCTTCAACAGATCCCATTGATCTTAGTGTGTGATGTCGGCGGTGGTACTACCGACTTGAGCTTAATTGAAGCCAGCTTCAATGAGAATAGCGATGTAGATAATGCTGGTCATAACGAGCTAGCACTCGACCGTATCGGTGTTGGCGAACACTTAATGCTGGGTGGTGATAACCTAGATTTAGCCCTCGCTCACCTTGCAGAGCAGCGCTTCAGTCAAAACAAGAAGCTGAACGCCTCTAGCCTAACCAAACTGATTCAACAAACTCGCGCTGCAAAAGAAAGCTTACTTTCTGCTAATGCACCCGATGATGTGAAAATCACTATGCTGGGCAGCGGTTCAAAGCTACTTGGCGGTACCAAGAGTATTGGTTTAACCAAACAAGAAGTTCATCAAATCGCATTGGAAGGTTTCTTCCCGCTTTCTGAGTTTACTGAAACACCAGACAAACGCCGCAGTGCCGTGGTTGAATTCGGCCTGCCTTACGTTGCCGATCCTGCGGTCAGTAAACATGTTGCAGAGTTCCTAACGACACATCAACAAGTGTCAAAAGCTGCGTTGGAAAACTCAGACTCGATTGAGTTCGATGACACTAAGCCTGCTATCCCTGTTGGTGTGCTGCTTAACGGCGGTGTGTTCAACAGTGAACTTGTCACAGAGCGTATTACTCAGCTACTAGGTAACTGGAACGGCGCTCCAATCACAGTATTAGATAACCCTCACCCAGACTGGTCTGTCGCGCTAGGCGCAGTTGCCTTTGGTAAAGCACGTCGTGGCGCGCAACTGAAAATCGGTGGCGGTGCGGCTCGTTCTTACTTCTTACATCTACAAGAAAAGAACAAAATGGGTAAAGCGCTTTGTCTGCTTGCCAAAGGGACTGAAGAAGGCCAAGAAATACGTTTGAACAGCCGTCGTTTCTCACTGACTTTGGGTGAGCCGGTACGTTTCAATCTACTGACTTCAACGCACGATCAAATTGCTCATGACACCGCCATTCAAAATGGTGTGATGGTCAATGTCGATGCTGACTTGTTCTCCCCTCTTCCACCTTATATTTCTACGCTGGAAGGGTCTGGTACTGCAGAGCTTCAAGCTAACCAAAAGGAGCGTGTTGAAGTATTGCTCGCTTGTCAATTAACCGAAGTCGGCACATTGAAAATGGAGTGTGTGAGTACAGAAGATGACACCAAGCGTTGGTTGCTTGAGTTCGAAGTCAGAAACAAGCAAGGCGATGAATCCGACAACTCTAAACTTCATCCAAGACTGGACGAATGTAAGGAGTTGATTTCTCGCCTGTATAGCGGCAACAAGAAAAGTGCGGAATCTAAAGAGATCAAAACGCTGGCCAAAGATCTTGAGAAACGACTTGGTAAGCGCGAAGAGTGGGACTTTACGACTCTCCGTCACCTGTTTGATTCGTTCTCATTAGGTCGTAAGCGCCGTCGTCGTTCTGAAGCTCATGAGAAGAACTGGCTCCGTTTGGCGGGTTACTCTATGCGACCTGGCTTTGGTGATCCAACCGACTCATGGCGTATTGAACAAATTTGGGGGCTATACCAACAAAACATCCAATTCCAGAACCATCAAGGTTGGACAGATTGGTGGGTATTCTGGCGCCGTGTTGCGGGTGGTCTGAATCAAGAGCAGCAAGAGACCATCTTGGCTGATATCGCGAAGTACCTTCACCCAGGTGCAATGAAGAACCCTAAAACGGCTAAAGATGCACAAGACAATGGTTATGAAGCCATGGTGAGATTGGCAGCATCACTTGAGCAACTTGAAGTGGAAGACAAGGTTCTATTAGCGACTTGGTTCTTAAGCAAAGCGATTAACCATAATCAGTTCGAACAGGCTCACTGGTGGGCTCTGGGTCGCTTAGCGTCTCGCACACCGTTATACGGAAGCCAACACAGTGTAATCCCAAGAGAACAAGCAGAACAGTGGTTACCAAAGCTGCTTGACCAGAATTGGCAGAAAGAGCAGATGATTGCCTTTGCGGCTGTGATGATTTGTCGTAAGACGGGTGACCGTCAGTTCGATATCTCTGATGACTACCGTGCTCAAGTTCTTGAAAAATTAAAGCAAAGCAAGGTGCCAGAGTCTTGGCTAACGCTAGTAAGTGAAGTTACTGAGCTTTCTGAGAGCGAGTCTAAGCGCGTGTTTGGTGATGCATTACCAAGCGGCTTAAGCCTGATCAATAGCTAGCATTCAAAACGATTAGCTTTAGTTGTTAATGAGTAAAGAAGCTAACGAGAAAAGAAAAAGCCACTTTCGGTTCGTTGAAAGTGGCTTTTTTATTGGTGGCTTAAGGCTGGTATGTTTAATCGACTTATAGCTTTTTGGTTAAGAGCCTTAGCCGTGTTGCAGTTAATCATTATTAATGTTTCGTTCCGGTTGGGTTAATAGGAAATTCGGTGTTTTCATAGATGTCTGATAACTTTTTCGGTTTCTTCTCTTTCTCTCCATTCTTAGATTGATTATGAGTTTCGCTTAAAAGCCATTGCTCATGCATTTTTGCCGAATCCAGAAAATCCGGATCCTCCATTGCTTCCTTGCGAAGTTTATTTACACGTTCGAGAGTATCCCAAATCATAATACTTCACCTCCACTAAGGCAGTACTATAAAGATAGCCCAACACCATAAAACTTCAACTAAGCCAATGAGATAGCGATCTCAATTTCGTGAATTTCCGTTTTTAAACGAGTAGGAATTCGATTCAATTTTCAGGTTCAAACAGTGGGTGTTTCGCAACGATCTTCAAAGATCCACCGACACAAAAAAAGCGAGCACTAGGCTCGCTTTTATACAGCTATACATACGTTCTAAAGCTTAAGCTCGGTTACCGATTTTCACCGTGCCATTTGTAGCAAACCAAAGTGCTTCTGAACGACGACGACCGAGTAGAATTGGACCGTCATCGTAGAACAAAAAGTTCTTCCAATGCTTCTTGAAAATCGCCCACTTTGTTTCAAGAACATTATATTTTTCGTAACAAAAATAAACAGTTACGTCATCTTGCCAATCGATAAAATTAAGAATCTCTTCTGGCATATCAGGCTCATCCGCTTCCCAATGCGCCATCCAGCTGATCTCTTCATTCCAGTTCGATGCTTTGCTTGGCCAGTCTTGCGAGCTTAGTCGTTCTGCGTCTGGGCTTTGAGGGCTCACGTTCTCTTTCCAGAACTGAGATGCTCTTGCCTGTGTCATTGGCTTAATCTTTTCCAAGTCCTCTGCTGGAAGCGGCATTGACTGGTGGGTGAAAATCCATTTTCTTTGGTATTCGTCCAAAGTTGTGTATGACATCAAAATTCCTCAAATATCTTCTCAGGCTGATGGATTACCATGCCTATCTGTTCTTTTTGATACAGCGGCGATTAGAGATCGCTTGATATTCGCTGCCTTTAAATTCGTTGTTAGCTTGTGCGCTTAAATACTATTTATTTAAACAGTGCGTCTGTCTTCCCAGTTTGGGTTAACCAACGCGGTCAGCACATGGTCTTCCCATTTACCGTTAATCTGTAGGTAGTCTTTGGCAAAGCCTTCTCGAACAAAACCAAGATGTTCTAATACACCCGCACTGCGTTCGTTGTGAGGCATGTAGCCCGCCATTAAGCGGTGCATGTTCTGCACATCAAACATGTAGTCCTTCGCCATGCTCAAGCCTCTGCGCATGTAACCGTGCCCCTGTGCACTTTGAGCCAATGAGTAACCGACATTACAAGCGTAGAACGGAAAACGAGACAAATTACTGAACGATATGGTGCCTAACATTTCATTAGAGTCAGCGTTAATCAGTAAACAGTAATAGCCTAGCCCCATTTTATGAAGCTCGTTTAACTTGATCAGTCGCTGCGCCCAACTCGCTCTATCAAAGAACGCATCTTCGCGAATCGGTTCCCAAGGTTTCAGGTACTCTCTGTTAACCTGAAAGTACTCGCTGATCATGCCAGCGTCATCAATTTCAGCCGTGCGTAGAATCAGATTACCATCATGCTTATAAATGCGCTCTGGTGTACTCAAATCTTCCATAATCTTATTCTTATTCGATCAGTTCTTTCTGATACCGTAATCACGAAGCTTATTCGCAATTGAGGTGTGAGATACATTCAAACGCTTTGCAAGCTTACGGCTTGATGGGAAAGACTGATAAAGCTTCTCTAGAATCTGAGATTCATAGTCTTTCATGATCTCATCCAGAGAACCATCTAAGCTTAAGTTCGCCATTCCTGCTGTCATGGTTTCAAGCTTTGGCAAGTGGAATTGCTCAACCGTTAGCGTGTCTGAATCCAACTCTGTTAATGCGCGTAGAACCATGTTGTCTAACTGACGAATGTTGCCCGGCCATTGGTAATTACCAAGCTGGTCGATTAGTTCTTGAGTCAGTTTTGGTTTTAACATACCTAATTGCTGCGCGTACTTTGCAACGAACAGTTCCAACAGTGGCGCTACGTCGTTTGAGCGTTCACGCAATGCAGGGATAGACAGAGTCAGTACATTCAAGCGGTAGAACAAGTCTTCACGGAACGAGCCGGAGTCTGCTAATTCAGAAAGACGATGGCGCGTTGATGCAATAATACGAACATCCGCGTGCATCTCTTCTTCTTCACCCACACGACGGAATGAACCATCTTGTAGGAAACGCAGCAGTTTGATTTGTAGATGTGGGCTCATTTCGCCAATTTCATCTAAAAATACCGTGCCGCCATTCGCTTGCTCGAAAATGCCTTTATGCCCTTGTTCATGGTTAAACGAACCCGGTGCATGACCAAACAATTCGGTTTCCGCTACGTCATCAGGCATTGATGCACAGCTTAGAATCAAGAATGGGAAAGAAGAACGATTTGAACGGTTATGACACGCTTTTGCTAGCATCTCTTTACCCGTACCCGTATCGCCTTCAATTAATAGAGGCTGATCCAGCATAGCCAATTTCTTAGCTTGGCTGATCAAAGCTTTATGGCGATTAGAGACACCAACAAAGTGTTCGAAACCTAGGTTGTTCTGTTCTGGAATTGAATCTGGCGAGTTCATCTCTTGATTACAAGAACGAATCGTCATTACTGCACTTGCCAGTACCGCTTCGTTGACATCACCACCAAGGTAAATTGGTAGGATTTCAATCGAGAAATCTAAACCATCCAACACGACAACTTCACGATGGCGCGTTACATCGCCTTCAATCCAACGAACAAAGTTAAAGCTAGGAACGAACGTCGCTAACGGTTCACCGATGACTTCGTCTTCTTGCTTGTTGAAGAGGTTCAGTGCAGCGTGGTTAGCCATGTCGACTGAGCCTTTAAGGTCAATCGCAATCACAGGGTCAGGCAGGTTTGCCAGCAGAGCAATCAGCTCTGTGTTATGCCTTTCGCTTGGCATAAATTGGATTTTACGTACATCCTTCACACCTGAAATTCGGCGAATTTCAGCCATAAGCTCACTAAAAGCATCAAAATCGATATCAGGGCAGTTTAGGTAGATAATGCCTTTAACATCAATTTCGATTCCTCTTAAATCAATGCTTTTTGAGGCCAAGATATCGAGCAACTCACGCGTTAAGCCGAGTCTGTCTTCACACAATACTTCAAGACGCACAAATAGTCCTATTATAGGTGTCAGGATAAGTTGACAGTAGTGTGGATTAAGCTCTAAGTTCAGTCAAGAAGAAGAGTAAACATATGTTTACTCTTCTTCTCAAACTATTGACCTTTCAATGCTTTATTTGAGAGTAATACGCTTTATTTCTGAAAGGACGGCTTTGCGGAGGTCTGCCAGTTTTACTTTTCTTTCGTTATGCCAAGGCATAGGACGCAGCAATGTCATGGCTTTTAAGCCCAGTCTCGCCGTAAGGATACCGACACCTAGCCCCTGCCCTGCTCGAGCTGAGACTTTGCCTGCAAGGTCCATCGAGACGAGATCCATGCTCGCATCAATCGCGAGTTCACTGGCTCCTGCAGCGGCCATGTTGATTAACACCAGTTTAAATAGCTTAATACGAGACCAGTAGCCAAGCTCGATGCCATACACATCAGCAAGCTTGTCTATCATGGTGAAATTACGCCACGCCACCAGCAACATATCAGCAGCAGCCAATGGACTCACTGCAACCAAAGCCGCCGATTCGGTCGAGAACTTAGTGACGATTTGAGTAGCCACTTTATCTTGCTGAGCAACAACCAACGCATCGTACATATCCAACACTTCTGCATCACTGTGTGCTGGGTTAATGCTGTTTCGCCACTTATCGTACGAAGGTGACTCAGCAATAATACCGCCCTGCTTGGCAATGTTTTCACAGAACGCTTTGCCTTTACCAACACTCTGGCTTTGTAACAGCTCTTCACTCTGCTCTTGCACACTGAAATGGTCTTTCAGCGAACGCAGCTTCCACAACTCTTTGCCTATTGCGCCTAAACCTAATGAAGCAATGGCAGCAATAAAGCCAGCCCAACCTAATGCAAGCCAGTCAGCAGTTTGAATCGCGGTAATGACCGAATCAATTGCTTGCCATCCTACGAGGCCAGAAAAAGCGACCAATAGACCCGTTCCAAACCACTTCTTCTTTTTACTCGGTCGAATCACTTGTTCCAATTGCTGTTCAGCTTCACCAGCAAGATCGGCTTCCACTTGCGGTGCGACAGGGACAAACTTCTCTTGTACCGTAAATAGCTTTTGAGCACCCAAATCAGGGGTAACTTCACTCTTATCAGGCTCGTCGAACGAGGTCTTCAACGGTTCATCAAAGACCTGCTTTGTTTTTAATTCACTCATTTTGATTGCCTCAATTACTTCAACTTGTCGCCAATGAGATACTCTAAAACCTTGTCGACTCTCAGATGCTGACAAGGCTCATCGGAGTGTTGCTCCATTGGCCTAAAGCTCGTGAAATCAAATTGGTTGGTTTCCCAATACTGTTTGTTCGGCAGTTTGCGCGGCACCTCACCCGGATACATGGTTTGAGGCTCGTTATTTAAAGTGACACCTTGCAGTGCTGGAACATTGTCTGAACCCGACGAAATATATCCCGCACTGGTCGCTTGAATAGACGCGATGCTCATACAACTCATGTCGATATGTTCAAACGCCGCCTGTTGCCAAGCAGGGTGTACCATCTGCTGTAACAGTGATACTAAGTTCGGATGTTGATCCGGTGTCACGTGATCGGCCTTGGTTGCGGCGAACAAAATCTTGTCGATCTTCGGCGCAAACAAGCGTCTTAGCATATTGCTTCGCCCGTACTTAAAGCTCTTCAATAACTGTTCTAACGCACCACGCATGTCCATGAAAGAGTCATAGCCTGCGTTAAGTGGTTGTAAGCAATCCACCAGCACGATTTGTCTGTCGAACGTGGCAAAGTGATTCTTATAGAACGCCTTTACGACCTTCTGTTGATACTCTTCATAACGCGCTTTTAAAACCGCATAGTTGCTGGTTTTCGAGAATTTACCCTCGGGCGCAGCACACGGGAAGAATTGCAGCACAGGCGCACCTTCAAGCTCACCCGGCAATACGAATCGACCCGGCTGTACCCAATGCAGTCCGTTACTTTTACAAGTATGAAGGTACTGGGTATAGCTATCGGCAATCGCGACCAGTTTCTTTTCGTCCGCTTCTGCTAGCAAATCGATATCACAACGCATTGCGTTCCACTGTTGCGAGTAGGTTTCTCTATCGCCTTTGAGTGCGGCGAATTGGGATTGGCTCCAAGTATCAAAGTCCATATCCAGCAAAGGTAAATCAAGTAGCCACTCACCTGGATAATCGACAATATCGAGATAAAGGGTGCTGTTTTTGCTCAGCAGCTTCTTTGCGCCTTTAGCTGGCTTATATTTGATGGCTAGACGAATCTCACTGACATCGCGCGTCGGCACTGGCCATTCTGGTGGCTGCGCATTCAAAGATTCCATCGCCTCATCATAAGAGAAGCGTGGGATCATCATGTTGTGTTGCGGGATGCGCTTTGCGCCAATAATTCTTCCATCTCTCGCTGATGCAAGTAGAGGCAGATTTTTGTGGGTAGACGTATGAAGAAGCTGATTAACCAGCGAAGTAATGAAGGCTGTCTTACCCGCACGAGAAAGCCCGGTGACCGCTACTCGAATGTGAGAATCCGTTCCTCTGCTTATAAAGTCACTCATTTCTTGAGTTAGGTGTTTCATTTGAACGACTCCGTGATAGTTAGGCTAGCTGATTATGATAATAGAGAGGCAAGCCTATGTTCTTTCCCTGTTGGGATAATATGTATGCTTTTGCTTGTTCTTTTACTAATAGTAATGAGTATGCAATACACATTCTTAATGCTAGATGAATAAAAGCCCCTGACTACATTCATAATCAGGGGCTTTAGGATTTTTCTGCGATATCCGACGTTTAATCGTCTTCAATCAACTTGTAGATAACAAACAGTGCAATCTCTGCGATTAGCCAAAGCGCACAAGTAATCGTCACGTATTTATTATCAAAGATACTGATTCCTTTCAAGATCAGGTCGTAGCCAACAAAAGCACCAATCACCACTGCCAAGATAATCTGTAGGATCTGAATAAAACGAGGCATTCCTCTCTCCTATATTCTTATATCAAACTATGTGTTTATCACTATATCATTGATAATATGACAAAAGTGCAGATAATGCTGCACTTTTGTCTTTAACTTTCTGTCAAAAATTGCAATTCAAACGCTGAAGTTAGCGACAATTACGATTTTTTGGTTTCGGTTAATTACGCTTTTTCAGCTTCAGCAATTTTCACTTTCCACGTGTCAGGGCCGATCTGGTGTGCGTTCACGCCGTTAGAGTCAACCGCTACCGTTACTGGCATGTCTTCAACTTCAAACTCGTAAATCGCTTCCATACCGAGATCTTCAAACGCAACAACGCGTGCTTTTTTAATTGCTTTTGCGACTAAATAAGCTGCACCGCCAACCGCCATCAGGTAAACCGATTTATGTTGTTTGATTGACTCAACCGTTGCAGGGCCGCGCTCTGCTTTACCAATCATGCCCATAATGCCGGTTTCTTCTAGCATCATGTCGGTGAATTTATCCATACGAGTAGACGTTGTTGGGCCAGCAGGACCTACCGCTTCATCGCCTACTGCATCAACAGGGCCTACGTAGTAAATGAACTTACCTTTCAGGTCGACACCTTCTGGTAAACCTTCACCACTTTCAAGCATACCTTGAATACGCTTATGCGCTGCATCACGACCGGTTAAGATCTTACCTGATAGAAGAACCGTTTCGCCGGTCTTCCACTCTTGAACGTCTTCTTTAGTAATTTCATCAAGGTTAACACGGCGAGTATTTGCACCTGCTTCCCAAGTAATATCTGGCCACTCTTCTAACTTAGGTGGTGTTAGCTCTGCAGGGACGCTGCCGTCTAATGTGAAATGTACGTGACGTGTTGCTGCACAGTTCGGGATCAAGCAGACAGGCTTAGAGGCTGCGTGCGTTGGCGCTGTTTTGATTTTCACGTCAACCACAGTTGTTAGACCGCCAAGACCTTGTGCGCCAATACCCAGTTTGTTTACACGGTTGAAGATATCTAAACGAAGCTCTTCTTCAGCGTTCTCTGGACCTTTGTCGATAAGCTCTTGAATATCGATGTGCTCCATCAGAGATTCTTTTGCTAGTACTGCTGCTTTCTCTGCCGTACCGCCAATACCTATGCCTAGCATGCCCGGTGGACACCAGCCCGCACCCATGGTTGGTAAGGTCTTCTCTACCCACTCTGCAATATCGTCAGAAGGGTTCAGCATAACCATCTTAGTTTTGTTCTCAGAACCACCGCCTTTCGCTGCGATTTGGATTTCAACTTTGTTGCCCGGAACCATATTAATGTGAACAACCGCTGGCGTGTTGTCTTTAGTATTAATACGCTTACCTGCAGGGTCCATTAGGACAGATGCACGCAATGGGTTATCTGGGTTGTTGTAAGCTTGACGAACGCCTTCATCAACCATCTGTTGTACTGTTTGATCCGTTTCCCACCTAACATCCATACCGATGTTCACGAAACAAGTAACAATACCCGTATCCTGACAAATTGGACGATGACCTTCCGCAGACATACGCGAGTTGATAAGAATCTGAGCAATTGCATCTTTAGCTGCTTGGCTCTCTTCTTTCTCGTACGCTTTTTCTAGGGCTTGGACAAAGTCTAAGGGGTGATAATAAGAAATGTACTGAAGTGCGTCAGCGACACTGCTGATCACATCTTGCTTACGAATAACCGTCATTGCATGCCTCTTTATTGTTCTGGTTCCATGTGGGTTCACAGTTTGGCTATCTATGCCAAATCGAATTAGGTGGTTTAGCTTTTTATTGTGTTGAGCTGTATTTAGTTGCTTTAGCAATCGCTTGCATAGCTTTAAACTAAACCACTTGGATTACTCCGTTCTAATCAAGAACCCATTTTATTTTCAATTTATGATACTCTTGCTTCCTCTCACACGCCATGCAGTGATCGAACTCTTTGTCACAAATTAAACAAATGAATAACAACGAATTTCGCTCTATCCAAATCAAGCCGCTTGAATATCAATCAACTTTAGCTAAACAGCTGTTTTCCCATATTGAAAACCTGCCGTGGGCAATGCTATTACGCTCCGCTTCAGAAAGCCACGTTGATAGTCGATACGATATTTTAGTTGCTCAACCCATCGCCACCTTCGAAACAATCGGTGCAAAAACCACCGTTAATGTTAATGAGACGTGCGAGGTTTCAGACTCCGATCCTTTCGAACTACTCGACCAATATCAGCAGCAATTATTGCCTGCGACTAAAGAGCACACTGAGTTGCCATTCGTTGGCGGCGCTTTAGGCTATTTTAGTTATGATTTAGGGCGCAGAGTCGAGACACTTCCATCACTCGCAACGCGTGATATTGAAGCACCTGACATGGCGGTTGGCTTGTATGAATGGGCTGTTATCGTTGATCACCAACTGAAAACGGCGTGTACTGTCGGTAACAATATCGATGAACATCATGATTGGCTGATGCAGAAAATGGGTCAATCACACCTAACACATGCGCCCTTTGGATTAACCACACCGTGGAAATCCAATATGAGCGAAGAGAGCTACGCCACCAAGTTCGATAGCGTTCAAGAATACCTGTTATCCGGGGACTGCTATCAGATCAACTTAGCTCAGCGCTTCAATGCTCAATACCAAGGCAGTGAATGGCTGGCTTATGACAAGTTAGAGCAGTACAACTCAGCACCCTTTTCGGGTTTCATCCGTTTGGCCGACTGCGCAATCATCAGTGTTTCGCCAGAGCGTTTCTTAGAACTCAAAGACAACGTCATTGAAACCAAGCCAATTAAAGGCACACGACCTCGTTCTGAGAACCCGATGATTGATGATGCTAACGCGCAAGATCTGGCAAGCGCCGATAAAGATCAGGCGGAAAACTTGATGATCGTCGACCTACTTCGTAATGACATTGGCCGAGTGGCAAAATCGGGCACAGTGCATGTACCAAAGTTGTTCGATATTGAGAGCTTCCCTGCCGTGCACCACTTGGTAAGCACGATACGAGCAGACCTTGATGAACAATATTCTGCGACTGACCTTCTGAGAGCGTGTTTCCCTGGCGGTTCGATTACTGGCGCACCAAAAGTTCGCGCGATGCAGATCATTGAAGAGTTAGAACCGCATCGACGTTCAGCGTACTGCGGCAGTATTGGCTACATCAGCCGAAATGGAAGAATGGATACCAGTATTACCATTCGTACATTAGTCGCCGAGAACAATACGCTTTATGCATGGGCTGGCGGTGGTGTGGTATTTGATAGTGATTGTGCTTCTGAATACCAAGAAACTCTGGATAAGCTGAGTCGAATTCTACCGGTACTTGAAGATTGCTAAACCTAGCGTCATTAACTGCGAGTTCCGCGATTTAATGACGAGTTCTGCGGCTTAACGCTCAGCAAAAACTCGATATAAAAAGAAACCGAAGGATCGCAAGATCACTTCGGTTTTTTAGTCTTTGAACTAGAGTGCATTGCTCACAACGCATTATTAGCGTGTTTAAGCGACCTTCACCGCAGAGACACCCCACTTCTTAAGCATCTCTTTAAGATCATTGGCGGTGTAAGGTTTACTCAAAATGTCATCCATTCCACACTGAATACAACGTTCCCGCTCTTCAAGTGTCGTTCCGGCGGTCAGTGCCACAATAGATTTAACGTAACCCTTCTCTCTTAGTTTCTCTGTCGCTTCAAAGCCGTCCATAACGGGCATTCTGCAATCCATGAATACAATGTCGTATTCATTGTCTGACGCGAGCTCAAACCCTTCGACACCATTACTTGCGATAGCCGGTTCAATCTCATGTTTACGAAGCATTTGCTGGATGATGATCTGGTTCATCTTAATATCATCAACCACCAACACTTTAAGTAGTGACAATTCCGCCTCAGACTCAAAGCCCTTGGTAACACTATCACTCTCAGCCGGAACATCGACAACTTGAAGAGGAATCGAGATGGTAAAAGTCGTGCCTGAGCCAACAACACTGGTCACGCTAATATCACCGTGCATCAAACCTACTAGCTTACGACAGATGGCGAGACCAAGCCCAGTCCCTTCGTAGTTTCGGCTACTTGAATTATCCGCTTGAGTAAAAGGTTCAAACAGCGTCTTATGAGAGGATTGAGCGATCCCAACTCCAGTGTCCTCTACGGAAAAAATAAATTGGTCTCTCAACCATTTAATCTCAACGCTCACATGTCCTTTATCCGTGAACTTGATGGCGTTTCCAATCAAGTTTACGAACAGTTGAGTAATACGCTCTAAGTCACCATAGAAATGGCTCGGTACACCTTTGTCTACATCAACATCAAACTTAAGCTGCTTTTCAAGTGCTCGATTGGTAAAGATACTATCGATAGTATTTCTCAAATCATGAAGCGCGAACTTCTTCGGTATTAACTCCAACATTCCCGCGTTGATTTTACTGTAATCCAATAGGTCATTAATGATGGTTCTGAGAAACTCTCCAGATTGACTTAAGTTGTTCACTATTTCACGTTGAGAACTATTCAGTTCGGTATCGCTAATCAATTCGGCACTACCTAGTAGGCCATTAAGCGGGGTTCTTAATTCATGGTTGATCATTGCGACAAAGTCACGCGTTGCTCTTTCAGATTCTTCTGCTCGTTTACGTGATTCAATGTTTCGATTGATAGCAAGCTGGTGGGTTAAGGCACTACAAATAAGGTCGGTAACTAACAACAGTTGGCTTTGGATGAATTCGAAATCTTGGTCTAATACCCTGACCTTCACAATTAACGCGCCGACTATGACCTTTTCAACCTCTAATGGTACGGTAAGGTGGTTGCCTTGCCAATGAGGCTCTTGAATATCTTGCTCTATCACCTCGACGGTTTCGTCACCATAGTCATAAGTGTGTAATTGAGGGAGCAGCTTGGGAGGCAAAATCAAACGACTGGCTTCAATCAGATAACTGTTGGTCACACTTGTCGTCAATTGTGACAACATGACGTCATCAAGATCATTACTCAGAAAAGCGCGTCCGAAATCAATCAACAGGTTGTCGATTTGTTCTTGGAATTCAATGCGACGTATGTTTGCATTGGAACGCTTCTCTAACTGACGCAGTGCAAGCTCGAGTTGGTGGTTGGCCTCAAAAAGTTCAAGGCTCTTTTGTTCCAACAAGGCTTCTGCTGCTTTTCGCGCAGCAATTTGGCGTTTAAGTTTTTTCTCTAGGGCTGAGGCCAGATCCATATCACTTTTCTACTTTGAGATTAAACCTAACCACGCTCTGGTCATCATTTTGTGGCGTCATCTCCACCGCAATAGATTCACCGTGGTATTCAGCGCACCCTTCGATAAGCCCTAAACAAACATGAGACATACATCTTGCGCTTTTGTAGTCAAAAACAAGTTGTGCTTCGGTCGTGGTGATAAAACTGAATTCAGGTGGCTCAGCATCTGGATAGAGCTTCTTCACTTCAACGTGAATGTAGCGCTCTACGTGCTGAATAAATTGAAAGGTGGTATTGCTGTGAGCAATGCTAGCTTTATTCGGCAATGAGGCTAATAAGTTCTTAAATACGGACTGCCCGAAAACGCGTTGCAAGCTTGCTGCATCTATATCGGTTTTTTTGCTCAGATTAATGATGAGTTTAACCAGATCTTTGTGGTCGTAACTTCCGACAGATGTGTAGATCCCTTCATCTTCTGACGTCTCTAGAACTTCTTCCAAAAGCTCTAACCCAAACTTGTCTTCAACAAGCTCTAAAAATTCGGTGAATATGATTCCTTTCATCTCATACCTTTTCTTCTATTTCTTTTTAGAATGGTTCACTAAGTCATTGTTATCAAATTCTTAAACACAAAATCTACGCTCCGTAACCCAATTTTATGACATGGGTAACGCTTACTCGCAGATGCGTACATATTGAATATAGCAAAAACCGGCATTTTAAGGATGTCAGTAACTACGTGGCCCTTAATTACGCCTAGTTAATAGCTAAACTAAAGGTAAGTAAATGAAGACACACTCAAAATTGGTAATCAGCCCACTGTTATGTCTATACTTAAAATCATAATAATCAATATATTGGCTTGATATGAATAAAGAAAACTTCCTTCAACAATTCCAACTAAACCCTACCGTTGGCTATCACCCAGAGTCAGTAGAGCGTGTTTCGCATATCAGTGGCGATCAATTACGTAAAGCGGCAGTGGTGGTAGGTTTAGTTGAAAGAGAAGATGGTTTACATGTCATTTTTACTAAAAGAGCCGCTCATTTAAAGCATCATCCTGGCCAAGTCAGTTTTCCTGGCGGTAAACATGAACTCTCTGACCCTTCTATGCAATTTACTGCACTTAGAGAGCTCCATGAAGAGGTAGGAATTCGATCGGATCAAGTTAAAATTGTTGGGCAATTACCCGCTTTGAGTACTATTAGTAAATTTTCTGTGACACCGATTGTTGCTCTGGTCGATCCTGACTATGAAGCCATCATCGATGAGAATGAAGTTGCCTCTATTTTTGAGGTGCCTGCCACCTATGTTTTAGACCAAGCCAAGTTACACAGCCACACTGTTAACTTCAAACAAATCAAGCATCGTGTTTTTGCGATGCCCTTCCAAGAGCACCTAATTTGGGGCGTTACGGCGCAAATTATCCAATCTCTGCAGCAGCATGTAGTGCAACAAATCACATAGCAACTACGTTTTGTTTAATCTCTGTTAACAAATCGCAAGCTTTGTATGGAACAGAATTATTAATGCAATTTTACGCAAACGTTTCCCTGGTATAAATCTGAACAACCCCGCCTTTCGCATAATAAAAACTAATACCTAGCATGAGCATAAATCACCTGTAGCACGCCAATTTCGTGATCAAAAATCCGTTTTTCGCATATCATGTGACACGCCGTTTCATTACATGATTTAGATCTATTTTTTGTAGAAGAAAATTCTGCAGAATTAGCCCCGACTTATTTCCTGTTCCCAAAAAATGAGTAATTTAACATGAACACAACAACTTCTTCGGCAAATGCCGTTAAAGATTCAAGCAAGTTTAACTATAAAGATTTTACCTGGTGTTTATCACTATTCGGTACAGCAGTTGGTGCTGGCGTACTATTTCTTCCAATCAAAGCTGGTGCGGGTGGTTTTTGGCCATTAGTTATCCTAGCTCTAATCGCGGCACCGATGACTTGGTTCGCACACAAATCTCTAGCTCGCTTCGTACTGTCAGCTAAAAACCCTGAAGCAGATATTACAGACACAGTTGAAGAGCACTTCGGTAAGACTGGCGCAAACATTATTACTTTTGCTTACTTCTTCGCTATCTACCCAATCGTTCTTATCTACGGTGTTGGTATCACAAACACGGTTGATTCTTTCCTAGTAAACCAAATGGGTATGGAATCTATTCCACGTCCTCTTCTTTCTGGTGCACTTATCCTTGCTATGACAGCAGGTGTTGTATTCGGTAAAGAGCTGATGCTTAAAGCAACGTCAGCGATGGTTTACCCACTAGTATTCATCCTACTAGCACTATCTTTCTACCTAGTTCCTGATTGGAACACTTCAATGATGGACGTAAGCCCAGAATGGTCAACAATGCCTTCTATTATCTGGCTTGCTATTCCAATCATCGTGTTCTCTTTCAACCACAGCCCAATCATTTCACAGTTCTCTAAAGAGCAACGTCGTGTATACGGTGAAGACGCAGTTAAGAAAACTGACCAAATCACTGGCGGCGCAGCAATGATGCTGATGGGCTTTGTAATGTTCTTCGTATTCTCTGTAGTACTTTCTCTATCTCCAGAGCAACTAGCAACAGCACAAGCACAGAACATCTCTGTTCTTTCTTACCTAGCTAACGTACATGAGTCTCCACTTATCTCTTACATGGGTCCTCTAGTAGCGTTCGCAGCGATTACTTCAAGCTACTTCGGTCACTTCCTAGGTGCTCACGAAGGTCTTGTTGGTCTAATCAAGTCTCGCTCTGGTTCTTCAATCTCTAAGATTGAGAAAGCTTCTCTAGCGTTCATCGTTGTTACAACTTGGATTGTTGCGGTAGTTAACCCAAGCATCCTAGGTATGATTGAAACAATGGGTGCTCCAATGATTGCAGCTATCCTGTTCCTAATGCCTGTATTCGCAATGAACAAAGTACCAGCAATGGCTAAGTACAAAACTTCAGCACCTGTACAAATCTTTACAGCTTTATGTGGTCTAGCGGCTATTAGTTCTGTAATCTACGGCGCTCTTTAATCTCAAGCCCTTTTTATAAGATGGCATCCATCTTATATCGCGAGATTAAACAAAAAATATAATGATAATAAATGAGCCTCCCTACTCCCCTTGGGAGGCTCTCTTTTTGAGGTAATCGCTATGATTAGTGTATTTGATATCTATAAAATCGGTGTTGGTCCATCGAGCTCACACACAGTTGGACCAATGAAAGCGGGTAAAGAGTTTATTGATGACCTACGTTCAATGGGAAAATTGCGCGACATCACTAAAATCACCGTGGACGTATATGGATCACTATCACTGACAGGGAAAGGTCACCACACAGATATCGCAATCATCATGGGTCTTGCTGGCAATACTCCTGAGCGTGTTGATATCGATTCTATTGCAGGCTTCATTGCTCGCGTAGAAGAAACTGAGCGCCTTCCTGTTGGCATGCACTGTCATACAGTATCGTTCCCACGCGATGGCGGTATGAACTTCCACACTAGCAACCTTTCTCTACACGAGAACGGCATGAGCATCCATGCATGGGTTGGTGACGAAGTTGCATACTCAAAAACGTACTACTCAATTGGTGGCGGTTTCATCGTTGACGAAGAAAACTTCGGCAAAGAAGAAGAAAACCCAATCAAAGCACCTTACGAATTCACTACAGCTGAAGAGCTGGTTAATCAGTGTAAAGAAAGCGGTCTTTCTATCAGTACACTGGTTATGAAAAACCAAGCAGCATTCCACTCAGACGAAGAGTCTCGCACTTACTTCGCTAACATCTGGAAAACGATGCGTGAGTGTATGGATCGCGGTATGAATACTGAAGGTATCCTGCCAGGTCCACTGCGTGTACCTCGTCGTGCAGCAGCACTTCGCCAACAGCTGATCACTTCAGAAAAAACAACTAACGATCCAATGACGGTTGTTGACTGGGTGAACATGTTTGCTTTCGCAGTAAACGAAGAAAACGCAGCGGGCGGTCGTGTAGTAACTGCACCAACAAACGGCGCATGTGGCATCATCCCTGCGGTATTGGCTTACTACGATAAGTTCATCCAAACAGTGACAGAGAAAGACTACATCCGTTACTTTGCAGCTTCTGGCGCGATCGGTGGTCTTTACAAGCGTAACGCTTCTATCTCTGGTGCCGAAGTTGGCTGTCAGGGTGAAGTTGGTGTGGCATGTTCTATGGCTGCTGCTGGTCTTGCTGAGCTTATGGGTGGTAGCCCTGAGCAAGTATGTATGGCTGCAGAAATCGGCATGGAGCACAACCTAGGTCTAACGTGTGACCCAGTAGCCGGCCAAGTACAAGTACCATGTATCGAGCGTAACGGTATTGCTGCAGTTAAAGCAATCAACTCGACTCGTATGGCACTTCGTCGTTCTTCTGCTCCTACTGTTTCTCTAGATAAAGTTATCGAAACAATGCTAGAAACAGGCAAAGACATGAACGCTAAATACCGTGAGACTTCTCAAGGTGGTTTGGCTGTTAAGGTTGTTTGTTAATCACTCTGAATTAATAAACCGATAATAAAAAAGGAACGCCGATGCGTTCCTTTTTTTGTAACTGAAATTGGTTGACTGATTTATTCACCCAACCAAATTGTTTTATTAAATCACTTGCGAGATAAGCAGGAAGCAACCAAACAACAATGAAAAAAGCATCATTGGCTTGCCACCTTCCGCGCTGTATCTATCTTCTGCTACTTTCATGAAGCGTTGCTTGTGAACCATCACCAGAGGAACGAACACAGCTAAGAACACTAAGATGATACCTGCGTAGTTCAACACTTGTAGGAACTTGTCTGCAGCAAGCAGTGAACCTGCCAACGGTAAGATAAAGCTAATACAGTACGTTACTGCCGTATTTTGGTTGAACATGTCTTTGTTCTGGTTGAACAACGCCATCGCCACGCCAAAGAAAGAGGTCAACAACGCCAACCCAGTGAAGGTAGACAGAACATTACCCACCCAAGGAGATTGAGCCTCAAACGCCGCCATCAAATCGGATACGTTCTTAAAGCTTCTGAATTGCTCTTCACTCAAGTTACCCACTACCGCAAACAACCAGCACAAGTAACACACTAATGGGATCAGAGAACCGACGATCACCATGTTACGCAGCTGTTTGTCTGTCGCTTCGTGGTTGTAAGAAACTAACGTTGGAATCACAACCATAAAGCCAAAGCTTGTAAACAGGATTGCACTGGTTTTGATTAAATCAACGTGGTCATGGCTGGTTACCTGCATCAAGTTTTCTTGAGTCATGCTCGGTGCCAAGAACGCCATGGTTGCAAATAAACTTGCAAGCATCACGAAGAACAATGCGCGGTTGAGTTTATCAATCACACCAGTACCACTTGCGACTACAGCGCCAGCAAGCAAGGTAAACACGATTTGGCTGCTAGTAGCGGTAATTTCGACGCCAAAGTTAGACAGTAACTTACTCAGCAAGTCACCTGCGCCCAGAATGTAAGCCATTAATAGACAAATCAATAACGCGTATAGCAAACCGTTGGTAAGCAACTGACCTTGTTTACCCAAGGTTTTTCGGGCAATAGAGTTTAATCCTAGACCGCCACCCGCTTTGATGGTCGCTTCTAGAAGTAATAATGCTGCGTAAGTAGTACCGAAGCAGATCAGTACCATCAGCAGTGTGCCATAAAGCAATCCAAATTGAGCTAATACCATTGGGATCGCGAGCATACCAGCACCGAGAGCGGTACCAGCGATAATTAGGGAGCTACCCATCATTTTAATATTCATTATTTTTAACTTATTTGTTTAGTTTTTATAGGTGTGAATCTTCGTGCATCAAGTGGATGACAAAGGAATTCAGATAGAAATAAAGTTATAAAACGAATAACAATAGGAGCGATAAGCGGTAAAGAAGCGTGCAGAGACGTTGTCGAACAGGGCGTTCAAAGGGGAGCTTGTCTTAAGAGAGGTAAAACGAGAAGCGTGAGTAAGCGTTAACTGATGTGGTGAACCTTCCGTAGGTTCAATAATCGGCGATGTAATCTTGAATTTCATGTATGTGTCCAATAATTGAGTCACATTCCATAGTATTTGAAGCAGCGTATCCGTTGCTGCCCTACCTCTAGCATTAGAGATCTTCTCATCTTATCGAATGAGACTCGAAACACAACGCTATAACCACACTTTTTGCTATTAAATTGAACAAAATAGCTATCTGGATATAAATTGACCACCAAACCTTCTAATACAATAATTTTCATTGATAAAAGACAAGCTGATAAATACATCTAGCCCATGGAACCCGAGACTCTCTCCTCTAACTAGAATCAAATTCACAACTCAACGTTATATTTTGACATAAGACATAACACAAACTTGCTACATCACAGAAACATAACCACAACCGGAGTATGGTCACACAATTCGCCATACCCCATAGGTGGTAGTGACTCTTACACGTACAGTATGCGCGTCATTAAAAAATAAAAAATTAATACCTTATGCGCTCAACTATAACCTTCAAAATTCTAGTGGCCCTCGCTATTGTGTTCACTTTTTTGCTAGCAATATCGACCTACTTTCAATATTCGCAGCAAAAACAACTTGTTAACTCTGTATTGAGTGAACAGCTTCATGATAAGGCAAGTAACTATTTCGATAGCCTTAATATGATGATGCTGACTGGCACAATGGCGCAAAAAGAGACCCTGCGTCAAAAAGCGTTAGCACAAGAAGGCATTGAAGACGTTCGTGTTTTGCGCGCTGACGCTGTAAGCAAGTTATACGGTCCCGGTAATGACAATCAAATACCTGTTGATGATATCGACAAGCGAGCGCTAGCAGGTGAAACGGTTATCGAACCCTTTTCTGCCGATTGGGGTAAAGGCTTGGTTATTGCTCTACCCATGAAGTCGAGTGAAGATTACCGGGGTACCAATTGCGTCGCCTGTCATATGGCACCAGAAGGCGAAGTATTGGGGGCAATTCGCCTTGAATACAACCTTAGTCATGTCAACTCGCTGATCAACACTCAAACCATGACCGCTATTGGCATTATGACGGTGATCTCGTTTGCCGGATTTGTTCTTACGATGGGATTAATTCGCAAGATTATCGTGCGCCCTCTTCAACAGACTTCTCGCTTCATGACCCAAGTCAGCAGCGATAAAAACCTGTCCACTCGCCTGCCTGAACAAAGTAAGGATGAGATTGGCACGCTGGCTAACTCCATCAACTCGTTCATGGGCACCGTATCTGACAGCTTAGAAAAGGTACAGAATACTTCGCATAAACTGAATGCGTCTGCCAACCAACTGACTAGCGTCGCGCAAATTACCGAGCAAGCCGCCAGCGACCAGCAAAGCGAAACCGCAGAAGTGCAACACAATGTCGAAGGGATACAGGCGCAACAAGTCAATGTAGAACAAGCCACTTTAACCGCTTCAGAACTCATCAATCACACCGCCGATGTAGCGTGTAAGAGTGCCAACCAAGCACACGACGCAAGCAGTGAGATAAAGAACCTAGTCAGCAGTATAGAAGAAGTGAAGCACAAGATACTGACACTCAATGAGCAAACCGGTGAGGTCTCTTCAATATTGAGTGTTATTCGTGGCATTGCCGACCAAACCAACCTTCTTGCATTAAATGCAGCGATTGAAGCGGCTCGCGCCGGAGAACAAGGTCGAGGATTTGCAGTAGTTGCTGATGAAGTTCGTCACCTAGCATCAAGAACCGCCGAAGCAACAGGCAGCATTGAGTCAATCATTCATCAATTCCAGCAAGGCAGTGAAGAGTCTCTGACTTCGACCGATCGCGTTTGCGAACAAGCCCATCAAAGCTCCACCGACATCGACGCACTTTCAATAGAAATGAATGGGGTGGTTGAAGAGATGAAACAGGTGCTAGCCCACGCACAGAACATTCAGCAGCAAACGCAATCCACCACACAAGCGACTCAAGATGTTCAACAAAAGGTTGAAACCATCACTTCTCACGCCGACAACACATCGCAATCTGCGGCTGAAACCCGCGACATCAGCAATGACTTAGAAGAGCTGTCTGATCACCTTGAGTCACTGATTAATCAGTTTACTTTGTCGAGTACAAAGAAGAACCCATAGGTCGTCTACAACAAAAAAGCGCTCACAATGAGCGCTTTATCTTCCTAACAATGTCTAGTTCAGGCTTTCAAATAACCTTAGACAACGATTAGTGCGTAATGGAAACCGCGGTTAAGTCTTTATGCTTGTGGTACATCGCGTGTTTGAATATCAGATTCGCACTCACGGTATCCATTCCAGAAACCTCCACATAAGCCCCCTTTTTACGGAACTTGAACACAACCTTATCAAGCGCCTCAACCGAAGTGTTATCTAGGAACGAAGCATCCGATATATCGATCGTCACTAAAGAGGTCGCGTTGTCATAATCAAATAGATCGACAAACGCATCTGAAGAAGCAAAAAATACATGCCCTTTTACTCGGTGGATGGTGTGCATTTCGTTGGTCACCACTTCATCAGATATAAAGACCATCGACTTGCTAGCATGTGCATAAAACAGAGCCGATAACACCACGCCAACCGCCACCCCAATCGCTAAGTTATGAGTAAACACCACCACCGCCACGGTCACTAACATGGTTACATTAGTTGGAAGTGTGTGGTCTTTAAGCTCAACAATAGAACGCCACGAGAATGTGCCGATAGAAACCATGATCATCACAGACACTAAAGCTGCCATCGGTATCAGCTTCAACCAATCAGAAACAAACACCACCATTAATAACAAAACAACCCCGGCGATCATGCTGGACAATCGGGTTAAGCCGCCTGATTTGATGTTAATGATTGACTGGCCAATCATCGCACAACCCGCCATACCACCAAAAAGGGAGGCCACTATATTGGCAACCCCCTGCCCTTTACACTCATTGTTTTTATTACTTTCAGTATCTGTCAGGTCATCGACGATGGTCGCTGTCATCAAGGATTCCAATAAGCCAACCAAAGATAGAGCAATCGAATATGGAAGGATGGTTGCAAGCGTATCGAACGTGAATGGAATATTGGGAATTAAAAACACAGGCAGTGAATCAGGAAGCTTACCCATATCGCCAATCGTTCTCACATCTAATCCGAACAACAAACTAATGACTGTCAGGGCAACAATCGCGACTAATGGAGAAGGTATTGCACGACCAAACTTGGGGAAATAAGGAAGCAGATAAATGATCGCCAAACCCAAAGCGACTAATACATAAACGCTCGAAGGGACGTTGACCAATTCAGGGAGCTGGGCCATGAAGATTAGGATGGCGAGCGCGTTAACAAATCCAGTAATCACCGATTTGGAAACAAAGTTCATCAGGTTACCGAGCTTGAGATATCCCGCCGCGATTTGAATAACGCCTGCAAGAAATGAAGCAGCAAGCAAGTACTCCAATCCGTGCTCTCTCACTAAGGTGACCATTAACAGCGCCATTGCGCCTGTTGCTCCGGAAATCATTCCTGGGCGGCTGCCAACCAAAGCGGTTACGAAACAAATACAGAACGAAGCATATAGCCCTACTTTAGGGTCAACGCCTGCAATAATTGAAAATGCGATGGCTTCAGGGATCAATGCGAGTGCAACCACAACCCCAGATAATGAATCTCCTTTAACGTTTGATAACCAGTGTTTTTTTAAATAATTAAGCATGTAATTCTCTTTTACTTGTACAGCCAGTCCTGCCTTGTTGAGACATAATCTGATCGACTGTTTTTCTTGAATGAGCGAGCGCTCGAAAAGTGCGGGTGTAGAGAGAATGCAGGGGTTAAGGCGGCGTAATTAACACGTAGATATTAAACTCCTCTTGTTGCTTTAGTGGGAAATTAAGAAGGTGATCAAGTCCGATATGACTGAATCCGCGCCAATATAGAGCGAGTTTCAACACAATCACACTCCAATTATTGAAAACAAAGGTTTCGATTACGCCTTGTTCATTCGACGATTCACATTAGGCGGAACGTAAGGCGCACGCTAAGATCGAACAAAAAACACACCCTCAAACGTATTTATGGTCAGTAGACACAATATTTCTTTCACCAAGCAAGAATAAAGGTTGAAGCTGTCGGTATGACAGGTAATATGTTCAATCGATTTAAAAAGTTTATACAACTTAATGTTTCGGCTAATTATTGTGCAAATGTATGTTTATTTGCAGCAATGCCAGAGACTTTGAGTTGAATTTGTCCCTCAATGGAGAATGAAATCAACATGACTTACGCGCCTGTAACAGACGTACTTGGCGGCAAGCTAGCGGTAGACAGTGAAGTAACTGTTCGCGGCTGGATCCGTTCACGTCGTGATTCCAAAGCTGGAATCTCTTTCCTTGCCATTTATGACGGCTCTTGTTTCGACCCGATTCAGGCCGTGGTTCCTAATAATCTTAATAATTACGAAAACGAAGTATTAAAGCTAACAACTGGCTGCTCTGTTGAAGTAACAGGTAAGATTGTTGAGTCTCCTGCGAAAGGTCAAGACTTCGAACTAGCAGCAACTGACGTTAAAGTTGTGGGTTGGGTTGAAGATGCTGACACTTACCCAATGGCTAAGACACGTCACTCTATCGAATACCTTCGTGAAGTTGCTCACCTACGTCCACGTACAAACGTGATTGGCGCAGTAGCACGTGTACGTAACTGTCTATCTCAAGCGATTCACCGTTTCTACCACGAGCAAGGCTTCTTCTGGACTTCTGCTCCGCTTATCACTGCATCTGATGCAGAAGGCGCTGGTGAAATGTTCCGCGTTTCTACGCTAGACATGGAAAACCTACCACGTACTGAAAAAGGCGACGTAGACTTCAACGAAGATTTCTTCGGTAAAGAGACGTTCCTAACAGTATCTGGCCAACTTAATGCTGAAGCTTATGCTTGTGCACTAAGCAAGGTTTACACGTTCGGTCCTACGTTCCGTGCTGAAAACTCAAACACAAGCCGCCACCTAGCTGAGTTCTGGATGGTTGAGCCTGAAGTTGCGTTTGCAGACCTTAACGACGTAGCGAAACTGGCTGAAGACATGCTTAAGTACGTTTTCGCTGCTGTTCTTGAAGAGCGCCGCGACGACCTTGAGTTCTTTGCTTCTCGCATCGACAAGCAAGCAATTACTCGTCTAGAGCAATTCGTTGACGCTGACTTCGCACAAGTTGACTACACTGACGCAATCCAAATCCTACTAGATTCTGGTAAGAAATTTGAATTCGACGTTGAGTGGGGCATCGACATGTCTTCTGAGCATGAGCGTTACCTAGCTGAAGAGCACTTCAAAGCGCCTGTTATCGTTAAGAACTACCCGAAAGACATCAAAGCTTTCTACATGCGCTTAAACGACGACGGCAAAACAGTTGCAGCAATGGACGTACTTGCACCAGGCATCGGTGAAATCATCGGTGGTGCACAACGTGAAGAGCGTCTAGACATTCTAGACGAGCGTATGATTGCTATGGGTATCGACCCTGAGCACATGAGCTGGTACCGCGACCTACGTAAATACGGCACAGTGCCGCACGCTGGCTTTGGTCTTGGTTTCGAGCGTCTAGTATCTTACGTAACAGGTATGGGCAACGTTCGTGACGTGATTCCATTCCCACGTACGCCACGCTCTGCAAACTTCTAATTCGAAAACCTATTCGATTTATAAGTTAAGAACAAATAAAACCTCCGCAATCGCGGAGGTTTTTTATGTTCTGAATAAAACAAAACGACGGCTGCTTCTGCTTCTGCTTATCACCATCAGAGACTAGTTATTCAAAAACTAATCAACATCTTGGTCTATAGCGTATTTTATTGCGAGACCGCAGATTGCCATCATAACGAACGGGATAGCCGCAGTGGTGTATTCCGCCCATGCCATATCAGCGAACGCTTTTGCTAGCAGTACGTGGCCGAGAATAAGCAGAAGCGCACACACAATCGCGACGATAATCAACTTAACTTCATTTCCCATAGTCATTTTCAACATAACGGTATCTCCAATATTTGCTCTACCGTTATTGAACCATAACTCTCTGGTCAATTAGGCGTACAGTTACGCCACAAACAACCCGTACAGTTGGAATGATTGTCTTTTTTATGAGGGACTTAAGGTTTTACGAGTTCGTGAGTTGATGTGCAAGTTTACCAAGCAAGATAAGCGCTTGTCCTTTCTCTTCTGTCAATTCATAAGAGAAGTTCAATCGTATCGCGTTATCCACTCTGCCCTGCTCACTGAACAGATCGCCAGATGCGACGCTAATACCTTGCTCAATAGCCAGTTGATGAAATTGTTGGCTGTCGAATTTTTCAGAGAAACGAATCCATATAAAGTAGCCACCAGCTGGTTCTTCAATCTCGATTGAATGCGGGAAGTACTGCTTAATGACGTCTATAAATCGCTCTTTCCTGACTAGCAGGTTTTTACGTAGTTTACGAAGGTGATTGTCGTAGCTTTCATGCGTTAAAAAATGGGTGACGCCAAGTTGAACGGGAGCACTACTCGATAACGTAGAAAGAAGCTGCAACTTTTGAATCGCATCGTTAAAACGCTTGTTCACAACCCAACCTATTCGATAGCCCGGACATAAGCTTTTTGAATACGACCCACACAACAAAACAGAATCGGTCTTATCGAAAGCCTTTAGTGGTTTCGGTTTATGCCCTTCGTAATAAAGGTCGCCATACACGTCATCTTCAATAATGTAGGTTTCATGTTGTTCTGCAATATCTACCACACGGCGCTTCGCCTGTTCCGACAAACTGGTTCCCGTCGGGTTCTGAAAAGTCGTCATCAGCCAACACGCTTTGACATCTTGGTTTTGTAGTGCGTTTTCAAACTGCTCTATATTCAACCCATTAATTGGGCAAACATCCACTTCGATAGGGTTAAGCCCTAGCCTTTCGACAGCCTGTAGAGCACCATAGAATGCGGGAGATTCTATCACTACGTTATCACCCGACTTAGTGACCGTTTGCAGGCTCAAGTTAAGCGCTTCCATTGCACCTGACGTAATCACGATGTCTTGATGATTAACTGTAATGCCTTGCTGCAGATAACGCTGTGCGATTTGCCTTCTTAAAGACTCACTTCCAGGAGGCAGATTGTTAATCACACTGGCACCCGTCATCTTCCTGCCGGCACTGGCTAGATTTCGAGTCAAGGTAGGTAATGGGAAAAGATCGGGATCTGGAAATGCAGAACCGAAAGGAATCACACCCTCGGCTGAACTCGACTTCAAAAAATCAAATAAGCGGTCATTAATGGCTTTCTTTTCACGAACGAATGGCTCTACGTAATCAACGCCGTCCAGTCTCGGCGCGACAAAGTAGCCCGACTGAGGTTTAGCGATGATCCACCCTTCGCTTTCTAGCAACTGGTAGGCTTGTAAGACAGTACTATTGCTGACGTTGTAATTGCGACAACTCATGCGTACCGAAGGGATCTTCTCTCCGGAGCGCCACGTATTATTGGCTATCTGAGTCCGAATATCCTTTGCAAGCTCTTCATAACGCGCCATCTAATTGTACTACCTAGAGAAATTCTGTGAGCCGGTGATTTTATCACTTACGCCAACAACTATTGCTGCTATCCATATGATCGCACCTAATTTCCACAATAGTGTGAATTAGTTCACAGATAACTTTGTAAGCTTTGCTAAGTTTGTACCCAAGGTAGGAGCTAAGTTGACTTTCTACCTCAATAATTTGATGTAACCCAAAAACATGCGAGATAACAATGAAAAAAATAGAAGCAGACCAATTAAGTTATAAAGGAGAGTCAAACGGTGTTCACAGTTGGACAACACCGAGCGGCCAGCCATATTACTGGCACCCAGATTGGCTCCATATTGCTGAAGATGCGACAGGCTCACATCCAAAGCAAAAGATCGATGTAGAACAAGACCAAGCACCAACAGAAAAACACGCAGTGTCTGCTATTCTGAAACACATCAACCAATGGGCTGCAGACAAACTAGCGTCTCACCCTGAGATTGAAACAGGCTCTATTGAAGCTGAAATCAATCTGAAAAAGTAATTTGATTTAAAGTAGGTCGCGAACTCAATCACTCGCGACTTGAGTCAAATATACCGACTGAATAGCCTCGAACCTCGACCGAGGCTATTCAAGTATCTTCATAAAAATGCGGTAATAACCCTCACCTAGCTAACAAATCTCTAACACAAACCAGTTTCTTGTATCAATCCACGAAAGCTATCGATAGAATTTCCGGTCTTATTCACGTCAGTTATACTAATCATTCGTAATTCTAAAGTCGTGAATCTAATAAGAATGAGAACAAAGGCTTTTCGATGGATACTTCAAATTACAATCAATCGCTAACGACTAAGTTATACGTCATTGCTGGCGTACTGTTTGGCACCTACGGCAGCCGGGTATGCCCTATGCTCGAGAGCTTAACGACGTTAGAGATTTTCACACAAGTCAGTATTGTGTTTGCCTTATTATGGATCGCGCGTCGTTATTTATTAGCGCAACATACATTAGTTAAACAAGGTCGATTCGCGCAGCTTGATACCCTTCTATTTTTTGCCGCAAGTATCCCGTTCGCGCTCTACTACAACTTAAGCTACGAATTCACTATAGATAGCAATTTGAAGGTGTTGTTTGGCATGAGTCTATTCGGCTTCTTTACCGGAAGCATTCTCCAATTGAACGCTAAGCTCAGCCAAATGAATAAAATGGAGACGACTGGACAATTTGACTTCCAACTGGTTGGTGAAAGGAGTTCGCTGGTCAAGCAAATGATTGGTTTAGTTATCGTGCTTCTGGTAACACTAACCACCATGCTAACTATGATTGCCGTCAAGGACATCTTTTGGCTAGAACATAACCCAGATCGCTTATTGGATGGCACAGGGAAGATCAGCGTGATCAAAGAGTTTATTTATTTGGCGGTGGTGCTGGGTGGATATGCGATAGCCATCATGACGCTTTGGAGCAAACTAATTAAGCGCATTCTCCTAAGCCAAGAGTGTGCCTTGAACAAGGTGACCAATGGCGAGCAAGGCGTTCGCTTACCTATTTTCGGCTACAACGAGCTTGGTTCAATGGCCTCAATGACCAACACTATGCTTGATAGCCTCGAAACCGCGCAAAACGAAGTTAAAACCACACGTGACGTTGCGATTGTTAGCCTATCTGCGCTGGCCGAATCGAGAGACAATGAAACGGGCGCACACATCCTTAGAACTCAAGAATACGTTAAGGTGCTCGCACAAGAACTCAGCGAATCAGAAATCCACTCAAGCTTGTTAACACCAAACTACATCGAGTTACTCTACAAATCTGCGCCTTTGCACGACGTAGGCAAAGTGGGTGTGCCTGATAGCGTGTTATTGAAACCGGGTAAATTGACGGACGAAGAGTTTGAGATAATGAAAGGTCACCCTGCTATTGGCGCCGAAGCGTTATCTATTGCAGAAAAGCAGTTGGGAAGTAGCTCTTTCTTAAGAGTCGCAAAGGAGATATCTCTGACTCACCACGAGAAATGGAATGGCAGTGGTTATCCCAATCAGTTGTCTGGTGAAGATATCCCGTTATCTGGCCGTTTAATGGCATTGGCCGATGTTTATGATGCTCTCATTTCGAAGCGAGTCTATAAACCAGCCTTTACTCATGAGCAAGCTAAACAGATCATTTTAGAAGGCAATGGGACGCATTTTGATCCGCAAGTTGTTGACGCATTTCTAGCGGTTGAACAAGCGTTTGTTTCGATCGCTGCAACCTACAAAGATGGCAAAAATATCGCTAGTGAACTCGAACGCGAAAGCCTTGTTGCTCAGCCCGCATAATCTATTCAAAAACCACTAACTTCTTGCACCCTATAGGTTAATCCGTAGGGTGTTTTGTTATCAAATACCCTCTTTAGTCAATAAATCTGATTGAAATGGATTTTTTTTAGCCTTTCTGTTCACTTCGTATTGTCTTAAAAATTCCATACAGGTATAACTACCCATAGATACTATCCCCTCTCAATTGACATGGATGAAGATTATGTTTGAAAAAGTGTTAGCTGCTCCCGCCGATCCTATCCTCGGCCTTACTGAAGAGTTTAAAAAAGACTCTCGTGCAGAGAAAATCAACCTTGGTGTTGGCATCTACAAAAATGAAGATGGTCAAACGCCTGTACTTAAAACAGTAAAGAAAGCAGAAGCTGCACTTCTTGAAAACGAAAAAACCAAATCTTACCTAACGATTGAAGGTACCGCTGAATACGGTCTAGCGGTTCAGAAACTGCTTTTCGGTTCAGATGCAGAGATCGTAACGTCTCAACGAGCTAAAACAGCACAAGCGCCAGGTGGTACAGGTGCACTTCGCGTAGCGGGTGAATTCATTAAGCGCCAACTAGGTGATGTAAAAATCTGGATCAGTAACCCAACTTGGGCTAACCACAACGGTGTTTTCGCTGCTGCGGGTATCGAAACGGCTCAATACAGCTACTACAACGCTGAAACTAAAGACAAAGACTTCGCTGGCATGGTTGCTGACCTAGAGAAAGCTTCTGAAGGCGATATCGTTCTTCTTCACGGCTGCTGTCATAACCCAACAGGTATCGACCCAACAGCTGAAGAGTGGGAAGTACTGGCTAAGCTGGTTGCTGAAAAGAAACTACTTCCTCTATTCGACTTTGCTTACCAAGGTTTTGCGAAAGGCGTTGAAGAAGATGCTGCTGGCCTACGTGTTTTTGCTAAATACAACAAAGAAATCCTTGTTGCTAGCTCATTCTCTAAGAACTTCGGCTTGTACAACGAGCGTGTTGGTGCATTCACACTGGTTGCGGAATCTGCAGACGTAGCAACAACAGCATTCTCTCAAGTTAAAAGCATTATCCGCTCTATCTACTCTAACCCACCAGCGCACGGCAGTGCTGTCGTTACTCACATCCTTGGTAATGCTGATCTACGTGCTGAATGGGAAGCAGAAGTAGCAGAAATGCGTGACCGTATCCAAGAGATGCGTGAGCTATTCGTAACAACACTGAAATCAGAAGGTGTTGATGCAGACTTCACATTCATCGAACGTCAAAACGGCATGTTCTCTTTCTCTGGTCTAAGCAAAGAGCAAGTAACTCGCCTAAAAGACGAATTCGCAATCTACATTGTTGGTTCTGGACGTATCAGCGTTGCTGGTATGACTAAGTCAAACATGGGCCCTCTATGTAAAGGCATCGCTGCGGTTCTTTAATCGTAAAGTGAAACCTGCACTTACAGACCGATAAGTATGCAAAAGCCAGCGATTAAGCTGGCTTTTTTGTGTCTCGACTTTCAGTTTTAGATACTTTGTAAGTTAATACTCTAAGAAAAACTCCACGCCCAGCTCATTGGTTCGTTCGCTACGAATCTTACCTTCTCCATCTCGATGTTGGTACGAGCCACCAATCGCAAACTTGTTGGTCACGAGATAACGTAAACCTAAGTGATAAATCTCTTCATCAAACAGATCACTTCGATTCACTTGCACACTACCGTTGGCAATCCAACGTTTCGCAAAACCATAGTTAAGCTCAGCTTTTACCCCTTGGATGAACTCAGTATCTGAAGATTCAGTTCGGTTGGTGTCATTATCTTCAACCTTACCTTTAGTGATACCAAGCAGGTAGTAAGCCACTATATCTAAATCTTTCTTGATGCTGTAACGGTAACCAACACCCGGCATAAGTGTATCAATTCGAGTCGTGGTGTCGTCAGGGTGAATGAAGCGTGCACTGTAGTCGCCCAGCAACAACCAATCATCCGTCATCGCGTAACTGACGCCTAATCCATACGACGAGGCATTGTTATTACTGCCTGCATCTTCATTTAAACTGCCCGAATGCGCCGTGGCATAAACGTGGTCATAATCAAGAATATCCACCGCGTTAGTGTCCGCCCACAAACTTGGAGAAAACGCTAAAACCGCAGAGACAAAACTAAGCTTCCACTTCGACATTCCTATCATCCTTAAACTGTCACTCCATTAATTGAAAGGTTAGTCTATCCATAAGACTTTAAAAAGGTTTTAGCTCACAGATTGATTTGTGACGGCAAAATATTATCAAATGTTGTACCATGAAATCATACAAACCAATGGATGATCATTATGGATGCTGAGTTATTAGAGATTCAAAACTTTCTGGCACAATACCCCCCTTTCACAGAACTCCCTGAAGAGATGTTGGCGAAAGTGACCAGTAGCGTGGAAATTTCTTATTACCGCCAAGATACCCCTATCATTCACTTTGGTGACCAAATTCATGATCTTTATATGGTTCGAAGCGGCGAAGTCGAAGTCTATCGTCGTAAAGGTGAGCTATATAACCGCCTTGATGAAGGCCATCTCTTTGGTCAAATGGGCCTACTGACCAACAACAAGGTGCGTTTCCCAGTCAAAGCGACTGAAGACACCCTGCTCTACTGCATTCCTGAACCTATCTTCCAAGAGCTTTACGACAACTACGATTCATTCGCCGACTTTGTCGAAGTAGAAGATAATGCGCGACTGCGCCAAGCCAATTCAGACAGCAACGACGCTAACGACCTGACCACATCAAAGGTAAAAACGCTGCTCACCAGCGAAGCGCCAATGATCGAAAAAACGCGCACCATTCAACAAGCCGCGACCATGATGGCAGAAGACAACGTCTCGTCCCTACTGATTATCGATCCAGATATCGTTGAAGATGATGAAGATGACTCAACACCCGTGATCGGCATCATCACCGACCGAGATTTATGTACGCGTGTTCTCGCCGAAGGTCTCGATCCATCGGATGAAGTGTCCAGCGTGATGACACCCGAGGTTATCTCACTCGATCACAACGCCTATGTATATGAAGCCATGATGACCATGCTTCGCTACAACGTGCACCACTTACCTGTGCTTAAAGATAAGAAGCCTATCGGTATTATCGAAGCGACTGATATTGTCCGTTACGAATCTCAAAACTCGCTGTTGCTTGTAAGTAGTATCTTCCAGCAACAAAGCATTGAAGATCTAAAGGTGCTTTCTGAGCAAGTAAAAGACAGCTTTGTACGCTTAGTTAACGAAGACGCCAACGCCCACATGGTGGGTACTGCAATGTCGGTAATTGGCCGTAGCTTTAAGCAACGTATTATCGAACTGGGTGAAGAGAAATTGGGTAAGGCGCCTATTCCTTACTGTTTCCTCGCACTTGGCTCGATGGGGCGTGATGAGCAGCTGCTCGTTACTGACCAAGATAACGCCATTATTCTTGATGATACTTACGACGAGAAAAAACACGGTAAATACTTTGAAGAGCTATCGACCTTCATTTGTGATGGCTTAGACCAATGTGGCTATGTGTACTGTACTGGCGACATCATGGCGACTAACCCAACGTGGCGTATGACTCGTCGCCAGTGGGAAGAGTGCTTTGCCGATTGGATTGATGATCCAAACCCGAAAGCACTGTTGAATGCTTCAATCTTCTTCGACTTAGATGGCGTTTATGGTCGTCTGAAATGGGCTGAGCAATTGAACAGCTTTATTGTTCGACGCGCACGCAAGAACAACCGCTTCTTGGCGTGTCTTGCACGTAACGCACTCAACCGCACACCGCCGCTCGGTTTCTTCAAAGATTTCGTGATGGAGAAAGATGGCCGTCACAACAACTCAATCAACCTTAAGCGTCGTGGTACTGCGCCTCTCGCCGATTTGATTCGTGTTCACTCGTTGGCGGTTGGCTCTCGCTCTAAGAACTCATTCGAACGTTTGGATGACATTATCGACGCAGGTATTCTGCCAAAAGGCCGAGCTCAAGATTTGAAAGATGCGATGGAGTTTATCTCTCTAGTTCGTATTCGCCACCAAGCACACGATGTCGACAACAACATCGAGCCTGATAACAACATCGAGCCTGAGAACCTGTCTGACTTCGAGCGACGTAACCTAAAGGATGCATTCCAAATATTAAGTAATGCGCAAAACTTCCTTAAGTTCCGTTATCAAGCCAGCAACAAGTTTAAGTAGGGCCTATGAACAAACTATTCAGATCACCTGCGGTCGATTGGCCATTTAAGTTTGCTCAGAAGCTAGAACGAGCGAAAGACGAGCGCTTAAAGCACTTTTATAGCCAGCCTCTTCCAGCGCCTGATACGCCACTTTCAGAAGTGATGTTCTTGGCTGTCGACTTTGAGACAACGGGATTAAACCCAAACAAAGACGGCATTATTACTATTGGTTTAGTGCCATTTACGCTCAATCGCATCTACTTGCGACAAGCCAAACACTGGACGCTGAGACCAAAACAAAAGTTAGAAGAAGAATCTGTCGTTATTCATGGTATCACTCACAATGACATCATTGATGCGCCAGACCTTAGCGAAGTATTGGGCGAGATCTTAGAATCAATGGCGGGACATATCCCGGTGGTTCACTATCGTCGAATCGAGCGTGACTTCTTGGACAATGCATTGAAGGTGCGACTCGGAGAAGGCATTGAGTTCCCAGTTCTCGATACGCTCGAGATTGAATCCCAGATCCAGAACAAACTGGCCGGTGGCCTATGGAATAAGCTAAAAGGCAAAAAACCAGCATCAGTGAGGCTTGGGCAGAGCCGTCGTCGATACCACCTACCCGACTACACGCCGCATCATGCATTAACTGACGCGATCGCGACCGCTGAGCTTCTCCAAGCGCAGATTGCTCATCACTTTGACGCAGAGATGCCTTTGAAGAATTTCTGGCTCTAATTGAGTTTCGTAAGCTAAACATAAACACAAAGCCCACTAACTTCCATTAGTGGGCTTTGTTATTTTTTATCATCTAAGTTTATGCTGCTGTTGGCCCAACCAATCGCATTTCCCAATCTTCAACTTCACCCGTTTCTAGGCGTCGTTCAACCAACTTGCCCCAAGATTCTACGAGTGGCAGTTCAGCCATCTGGCTCAGTTCTTCTCGATCCAGGCTTCCCGTAAAAACGGCACTCATAATGCGCGCGAGCGACCAGTTTGGGTATGGTCTTTCACACAGAGTAATATCGTCGCCTTCACCAATGTCACCTTCCTCTAATACACGGAAGTACCAACCCGTTCGAAGCGTGTCTTGCAACCTTCTCGCCATGTCATTTTGGTCGAATCGTACGTTAAGCTTCCAACAAGGCATGCGTCCCTGTGAGACTTCCAACAATGTTGAGCCGATACGAATCTTATCTTTCAAGCAAATCGATTCTTCGGTTATGCCCATTGAGCTAATGTTCTCACCAAAGGCGCCTGCAGATTGGAAGATCGCTTTGTCGCCCAGTTCTTGTTTCCAAATTGGGTAGTGCTCACTTGGATAGATATGAAGCGCTTTTTGAATGCCACCATGAAAGCGAGGGTCGCCTTGTTCATCATTTGTGAAACCTAGCTCTGTGGCGTGCTGACGCTCTGAGAAAACCTGCTTATCAATGGCACTTTTTGCTCCATGTGCAAAAGTTACTGTCTTACCTGCCAAGACACTGTTTACTACGCCTAACTTCTTCATATCCCTTCCTTCTTATTGGACACTTTCTTACTGAGCTGCGTGAGATAAAACGACATCGCACTCGACTTCATTCACTATGCCAAGCATGATAGCCTAACAAGCCAATGTCAGAGTAGAGATGTAAGGACAATTAACAATGCCAACCCGCCAAATAGATTCTCACTCCGATGTCATGACCTCCAATGAGATGATGGTCGCTAATCCTAATTCACCAGCGTTAGTGAAGACCATCGATATGCCCAAGGGCTACGTCGATACAATGCACAAACATACGTGGCATCAAGTGATCTTCCCACTCAAAGGCCTATTGCAAACGAAAACCGAGCACTACCAGCATCTTGTGCCCCATACTTCTGCTTTGTTTGTGCCTGCAGGGATTCAACATGAATCTATCGCATTGAGCCATACGACGTTTGTCGGTATTTACCTTAATCCAGCCTTTGGTATTAAGTATGAGCCTCATGTGCGAACCATTACCCTGACGCCGTTTTTGAATGAGTTATTGCAGGAAATTCGCAGACAATGCGAAGGATTAGTGAGTGATGAAGAGGTATCGCGATTGCTCTCGGTATTGCACGATCAGATCATGAAAGACAACGTTCAGACCTATCAATTGTTGCTACCCGAAGACCGACGTTTGAAGCTTATATTTGAAGCGCTGACAGAGGCACCAACGTTGGACTTTTCGTTGAAGGAATGGGGAGAGAAAGTCGGTGCATCAGAGCGAACCTTATCGCGCTTATTCTCAAAAGAGTTCAACACGTCATTTCAGTTATGGCGACAACAAATCCGCCTGATTTACTCGTTGTCTTTGTTGGATGAAGAGTTCTCAATCCAAAGTATTGCTGACCAAGTCGGTTATCAAAACGACTCGTCTTACATTAAAGCCTTCAAGGCGTCTTTTGATGTAACGCCACAACAGTTTCGTTTTAATGGCCGAAGAAGGTAATTAGGTCTCTATATTTTCACCTTCTATGGGAAACAAAAAGAGGAGCCTAAGCTCCTCTTTTCATTGGTAAACATCGAACTCGCTTATTAAGCGTATTTCTCTTCGAAGTCTTTCATGAAGCTAACCAGTGCTTGAACGCCTTCCAAAGACATTGCGTTGTAAAGTGAAGCTCTCATTCCACCTACTGCTCTATGGCCTTTTAGTGATTTCAGACCTGCAGCATCAGCCAACTCTAAAAACTTACCATCTAACTCAGGTTTCACCAGTTGGAACGGCACGTTCATTCTAGAACGGTTTGCAGTGTGAACATCGTTTTTGTAGAAAGCTGAACTATCGATGGCGCCGTAAAGCAACGCTGCTTTCTCTTTATTCACCAATTCCATCGCTTCAACGCCACCTTGAGCTTTCAGCCACTTGAACACAAGGCCTGATAGGTACCAAGCGTACGTTGGCGGTGTGTTGAACATTGAGTCTTTTTCAGCAAGTACTTTGTAGTTGAGAATACTCGGCAACACATCGTTTGCGAGTTCAAGTAGGTCATCGCGCACGATGGCAATACAGATACCAGCCGGGCCGATATTCTTTTGCGCACCCGCATAGATAACACCGTACTGAGACACATCAATCTTACGAGACAGAATGTTAGATGACATATCCGCTACGATTGGCTTATCTGTTTGAGGAAGCTCGCTGATTTCAATGCCATCGATGGTTTCGTTTGGACAGAAATGTACATACGCTGCTTCTGGGTCAATTTTCCAATCTTTAGCCGGAACAACAGCCGCTTTGCCATCAACTGACGTCTTCGCGTTGAATACATCAATTTCGCAATATTTGCTCGCTTCAGTCACTGCGCTTTCTGCCCAGTAACCCGCATCGATGTAAGTCGCTTTTGCTGCGTCACCTAAAAGGTTTAGAGGAACAGCTGCGAATTGAGCACGAGCGCCCCCCTGACAAAAAAGAACTTTGTAGTTGTCTGGGATGTTCAGAAGATCACGTAAGTCCTGTTCGGACTCGTCAGCAACTTGAATAAATTCCTTACTGCGATGGCTGATTTCCATCACGGAAGTCCCTAAACCATTCCAATCAATGAAGTCCGCTTGAGCTTGTTTCATTACTGGTTTAGGCAGCGCAGCTGGGCCTGCACTGAAGTTGAATACGTTATCTAATGTAAGTTCCATGGGGATGATTGCTCCTGCTAAATAATAACTATGCAAGTAATACCATGTTTTACCCAACATAAAAACAACAAAAGAGGTCTTAAGACCTCTTTTGTTTTGTACCGTATAAAATGTTTAAGCTTAACCTGCTAAATCACCCTATCAGTATTCAAGCTTGCTCTGTTTATTGAACAAAAACCGGCATAAGTAGAGCGATTAATGGAATTTCTTGTCCATTTTCGAACACTAGGTTTCCATTTTCTAAGTCAGCGCTGATTTCATAACCACTTTCTGTTTCCTTGATCATTTCCATCACAAGCAATTCATCGATTCCTTCACGGATGAATGGGTACTCTTCAACAAGCTCATTTGAAAAGCTAGAGTGAACGTTGCCCGTTAATGCAGGCATGATCATCGAAGGGTTGCTGCTGATATTTTCTGTCCCTTCCGGTACGCTCACCAACCACTTAGATTCGAATTGGCCCTTACCCAGTTCTAGCGACATGTTGTTCATTGAAAGATCAAAGCCTTTAGCAAACAGGATATCGATAAATGGAATGATCTCTGCGACGTCTTCTTGCGTCAACACTGGATTAGTTTGGTAAATCTCAAAGACTTTCTCGAACGATTCGCTATCTAATTTCGATATTTCAAAATCAACGTTTAAGTTGTTCAACTGACCTTCATTAGTCTCGATATTTGCGATATCCAATTTGAGATTGCTGCGCAGACGCTTAGTCGCTTCATCTAGGTGCGATTCAAAATCGTACTTAGAGTTTTCAATGGTCATGAAAGGCTGCATTGCAGAATCTGAAACCAAGAAGCTATCGATAGTAAAATTCTGGGTTCCTAACCAGTAGCCTTTCGCTTGTTGGCCTGAACCTACACCTTTCAAGTTAGACAGCGTTACCTCTTCACCGGTTTCGAAATCAATTTGAACAGAAGGAATAGAAAGCTCGTAATCAACCTGCCCTAAAACAGTAGCATGTCCAGAAAGATTCGATTTAGTGATAGATACCGAAGTACCATTCTCATCAGAGCCTTGATGATTGAACTGGCTTAACTCGAAGTTGAAATCCGTGTTGCCGTTCAGCTCAGTGCTAGTCGTCAGAGTTAGAGGCAGAATATCGGTATTTTCAAACGTCGACAGAGCATTTAGGCTCACCAAGCCATGGCTAACCGCACTATTAATAACAAACTCACTCGGCAGCCCATCAATCGCAAGTTGCTCTTTCAGGTTTTCATCCGTCACAGTTACACGAGTGGTTACGTTGGAAGAGAGGTAACCTCTATCGTATTCCACGATCTCAGCTTGAATGCTTGAATTGTTAAGCTTTGCAACGCCATCAGTAATCGCATTTTGTCCAATCTGCCCTACCGCTAACGGCCAACAAAGCGCCAATGAGATTGCTCCGCCAATTGCACCAATTTTTCTTAACTGTTCCATGAGTTCTCTTTCTACACGAGTCTATTTTTTTTAGTCTAACCCATCAGTAGCAAACAAGAAACATTGAGTTAAATCAGTCTATTGCTCGATACTTCGATTGCCTCAACAAATTAACGGTTAGCTCTCATCCTTATTCAGCGGTTCTTGCTAGGCTAGAAGCGTCGCTACTATTAAGGTTAAGCTGTGAATCAATACGCTGTTATCTGTTTGGACAATAATCCGGTTAGCATTGAAAGAATACGTTCGGAGCTGGCTCCGTTGGCTTCTGTATTCGATATTTATACTGCCGAGAACATAGAAGACGCACATCACGCATTAGAAGATATCCATGATCACCACCAAACTGTTGCCTTGGTGATCACTCATCATCATTCTCAATTTAATGGTGTGCAATTTCTAATTGAACTTGAACAGCTGCCCCATAGTAATACCGCAAGAACGATATTAGTCAGCGCTTCGTCAGACATTCAATCCATTCTCACCGCAGTGAATGAAGGTCGACTCAATCACTGCCTAACCAAACCAGTTCAAGATCAGGTTCTATTCAAGTCAGCGCAAAAAGAGCTAACGTCTTTTGTCATTCAATACGACTCAGAAAACCTACTCTCTTACAGTGATGCATTGGATCAACAGCGCTTACTCAGAGCACACATCGAGCAAAAGATTCATTCGTTCCAGTCTGGTTTCATTCATGATTACCATCAGCTTTCTGATAATGCTCTTGCCGAGCGTGTCGTCAGTGCATTGCAGGAGGTATTCTCTAAAGATGACAAATCCAAGGCCATTCGAGATTACTCGCCAGAACACTTATTAACGGTTGAAGGTGAAGACAATCGCTTCCTATGGTTAATCATTGAAGGTGAAGTGGCACTCTACAAAAAGGATGAATTGGGGCAACAAAGAGAGGTAGTGCGTCACTCTAAAGGAAACATTGTTGGTGGGATGTCATTCGTAACAGGCGAGCCTTCATTCTCTACTGGTATCACTCTTACCCAAACGCGAGTGATTAAGCTGGATAAGGACAGTTTTGCGCAGGTAATGCATTCCAACAATACCTTGCTGCCGCTATTCACCAATCTACTGCTCCGTCATTTCAATCGACGTTTGCAACGTAGCATCACCAATAAGATCAAACTTCAGCAAACACTCGAGTCACTGGAATCAGCCCACCAGCAATTGATCGAAAAAGAAAAGATGGCGATGTTAGGTCAGCTGGTAGCTGGCGTTGCTCACGAACTGAATAATCCGATTGCAGCTATATTGCGTAGTATTGAAACTCTATCTGAACACCTAGACCAGATACTTGAGAACTCGTCACTCCCTGAATCAAACAAAGGGACTGACGTATTAGCGCATTCAAAACTAGCGAAGCCGCTATCCACGGCACAAGAAAGACAGCTGGTAAAACACCTTACATCGACCATCGATGATCGTGCTCTGGCCAAAAAAGCGGTGAGGCTCAACCTAAGCCAAGACGCTGCGGTTTTAGATACCTTAAAAGACTCCCCTGTCGCAGGCAAAGAGCTGCTCAATGACTTAGAGCATTACCATTATGTGGGGAACTCTATCCGCTCAATTCAAGTGTGCAGCAAGCGTATTGCCGATATGGTCAAAAGCCTAAAAAGCTATGCCCGAGAAGATGAAGAAGTTCGCCACTACACAGATATCCACGAAGGGCTTGAAGATACTTTAGTGATCTTTGAAAACAGACTCAAACATCACCAACTCGAGAAGCATTACGACACCAACTTACCGCCTTTATTGTGCCAGTCACTCTCTCTGCAACAAGTGTGGACCAATCTTCTTTCCAATGCGCTCGATGCCCTTTCTGAACGAGGCAAAGTGTCCATTACTACCTCTCAACATACAAAAGGTGACGACACGTTTCTTGTGGTGCAAATCTCCGATACTGGCCACGGCATTGCCAAAGAAGACATCAACACCATTTTCAACCCAAATTTCACGACCAAAAAAGAAGGTAACTTTGGTTTAGGGATTGGGCTATCCATTTCTCAACAAATCGTTTCGGCTCATCAAGGATTTATTTTGGTGGAGTCAGAGGTAGGCAGTCATACAAACATGCAAGTGTGGCTTCCATTCAAACAAGAAGGAGCACCTCATGAATAAGTACCTAATTTTATGTGTCGATGATGAACCTGAAGTTCTCAATAGTGTCCTTCAGGACTTGGCGATATTTGAAGAGAACTTTCTGGTTGAAGGTGCTGAATCGGTCGATGAAGCCATGCAAGTAATCAAAGAAATGGGACAAGATGGTATTAAGCTCGCGTTAATCTTGTGCGACCACATCATGCCAGAAAAAACCGGCATCGATTTTCTGATCGAACTCAACCAACACGACGCGACCAAGCCAACGCGTAAACTGCTACTCACAGGGCAAGCTGGGCTTGAAGATACCGTCACGGCCATTAACAACGCTGCACTTGATTTCTATATTTCAAAACCTTGGCAAGGCGACCAACTGAGAGACACGATTACTCAACAATTGACTGACTATGTCATTGCCAACGACAAACAATTGCTTAACTGGACTTCCATCTTAGATACCGAGCGTATACTGACTTCCATGGCGGATAAACGCACCAGTTTTGGTGAATAGCACTAATTGGTGAATAGATACTGAGAAAAGCGGCATCCGATATAAGAACCGTCCGAATACATACAAATTTTGGATAATTCGTTCGTCTATTTTTCTCATTCGCTCTAAAACATGAGATCTCCGTTACAGACTGATCCTTAATTTGCTTGTTTTTTAACTAAATGAGTAAGGTTTTACATTTTAAAGGATTACTTTTCCGTGAGTTAGATTAAACTGTCTCAATGTTTATGGTTTGCCGATTTGTCTCAAACCAAAGGAATTAACACTAATATAGGTTTACGGTCGTTATGCGCAAAATTCTACTTACTACCGCTATGCTATTGGCTTCTGGTCAAGCACTAGCTGTTGATGAACAACCACAGGTAATGAGCAACTTTAACTATGATTACTTTGAAGCACGCATCGGTGCTAGCCCAGTAACATTTGGTGGTGCGTTCAGTAAGTCAATTCACCCGAACGCTCATGCTGTAGCACGTATCGATTCAGAATTTGAAGGCGATTACGACTCAGCTGTAGGTCTTGGTTTCCACGCTCCATTAAACAACTGGGCAGACCTAACAGGTGAAATGCTAGCTCGTATCGTTCAGCCAGAGAACTCAAGCTCTACTGATATCGGTATGGAAATCAACGTTGGTGTTCGCCAATGGCTTGGTCCACAACTAGAAGTTGGTGGTAAAGGTGGTTACGTTTCTATCGATGACAACGATGATTGGACAGGTTCTGTTTACGCGCGTTTCCACTCTACAGAGCTTTTCTCTCTAGGTGCTGAAGCTCGTATTAACGACTTCTACGGTGACCAACTTATGTTCACTGCTCGTTTCAAGTACTAGTACTTAACGTTAAAGCCCGAACAGATAAGCTCTTAGCCTCTCAAACTTGCTAAGACAAAAACAAAAAAACCGAGGACATTCCTCGGTTTTTATTTATTAGCAGTAATCTTAAGCATATAAGGCAAACTTCTTTAGTGGCAGCTCTTTAGTAATTGCTGCTTGCGTGGCTCTTGTAATAGTTTCCAGTGAATACCATCAATTGCACCCGCAAATTTCCAAAGTAGTTTTAGGTCAACATCGTTTCCGTACGCTTCGCGAACCTTATTAAACACTTCAGGCGCGCCCAACTGCATAAACATTGAAACATCATCCACACCCGCCTTTTTAACCATGCGTTCTAACGTAAGTTGCATGTTTGGTAGGTCTCTTAATCTGCGGCTAGCTGATGATTTCTTGAAGCTACGTTGCTGAATTGAGTTATCGATTGAAGTACGAATAATACTATCCAATTCAGGATGTTCACATGTAAACAGATCCGTAATATCGTAGTAATTTACGGTAGCTGTTGTCTGTTTTTTTACATGACGATACTTTTCACAATCAAGATCGGTCAGTTTTTTATCTAATGATTTTCCACCTCTAATGAATAAACAACCTTCACTCAATAAAGCGAACATAGCGTCATTTTGAAAGAGGCCAATACCTCCGAACATAGAACGTTTTTGATGCTCACCAAATTGATTCACGTAATTAATAAATGCTGTCTCGGTCATATCCGTTGATCCTTAATCAAATTACCCCGATTAGGTTGATCACCAGACAAGCAGCTTGTTATGCGAAAAATTTTAAATCTATTTTGTTATTCTATAGGTGAATATTATGGTTTCGTTTTTCACCTTTAAATAAATCATACTTCGAAAAGAAAAATAAGTCTGGACATAGTTCACATCAATCAATTGAGTATTCTGGTTTTTCATGATTGACGTCACAGTAAACTATCAAACCATGCTTGAATTTGGACACCTAGTGATACACCGGTTCAAATTATTAAAGGTTATGTGGACGGATGAGTATTGCCTCGCAGCATCGTGGCTTGTAAAATGGCAGGACATACATGTTTTTACTTTTTATATGAATCATTTATCGTTTTTCTGGCTACCACAAAATAAGACTCTTCTCTTAAAGGGTCTAGAATCAGAGTTTGCCCAACTTGTTGGCCATTCTATCTCAGCGGGAAAAATAACACTTCCTCCTATCCCTAACGTTGTACTGAAAATTCAAAAGCTCTGTACCCTTGAGTCAACCGGGATTGCCGAAGTTGCCGAGTGCCTACTCGAAGATCCAGGCCTCACTGCTATCGTCATTCGTGTGGCTAACTCTGTCGTCTTTAACCGACGTAATATTACTTGTGTTGATATCATGACAGCCGTGTCCCGCCTTGGCATATTAAGAGTTCGTGACATCGTGACAGCTCAAGCCATAGAGCAACTCAAACATTCAGTGAACCTAAGCAGAGAATGTAATGAGTTATTGGTTAATAGCGCTTCTGTATCCAAAGAACTGGGCGCCACCATGGTATTGGTGACCAACGGCTTCAAAGAGCTCTCTCCTATTGAATACCGCTACCTTGAACATGAAAAATCACTGCTTGTTGGATTGCTGGCTGATATTGGCTTGTTCTGTTTGGTTAGCGAATACCACCTCTACCTCGAAAATGGCAATTACCTAGACCACGACATTGCTCTACAAATATTCCAAGGCCAATGTTCTGCTACCAGTAAATTGGTGCTTAACCGTTGGGGCTTTGACAGCGACTTTATTGATGTATGCAGCAATACCATCAACAACCACGAACAACGTGAAGTGTCTTACTTAGATATTGCTCGAATCGCTAACCACCTACTGATGTTCAGAAACAAGGATGAGAACATCGATGATCACGAAGTTGAGCTTAACGTGACAGGTGCAGAGGTGCTTTATAAATTAAGCAACTTGAGCAAACATGATTTTAATGCAAAGCTAAGCGACGTGATCAATACTAGCGGCTTCTAAGTTACTGTTAAGTGACAAGTAAATGTAATATGAAGTAAATGCAATGGGGAAAGCATGTTTACAGGGATGATCTTTATATTTGCGCCACTCGTCGTGGGGTATCTTTTTTCAATTTCGAACGCTCAGACGCTAGACTTCATCAACCGCTCAACATCGCGGTTGATCTACGTGATTCTGGCGTTAATGGGACTCAGCTTAGCCGCTCTCGATAACTTAGGCAGTAATCTACAGACAATCCTTCTTTACACCGCCACTTTCTTCGTCTGCTTAAGCGTTTGTAACCTGATGGCGCTGCCCGCTATTGATAAGTTACTGCCACTCAAGACTGACAGCAGTAACAAAAAGCTTCCCCTCTCTTCTATGGCAATGGAGTCTGCCAAGCTGATCCTAGTGGTAGGTTCAGGCCTTATCGCTGGCTTAGTACTGCCTATTGGCCTCGATTGGGTTGATACCGCAAGCGAATGGATTCTGTTTGTTCTTCTCTTCTTTATCGGTATTCAACTGCGTAATAGCGGGCTGACACTTCGTCAGATCCTGCTCAACAAACACGGCATGGTTATCGCAATCACGATCATCACGACCTCAATGTTAGGCGGTGTGATCGCTGCTTACATCCTTGATATCCCTCTTTTCAAAGCCCTAGCTATGTCTTCTGGATTTGGCTGGTACTCGCTGGCAGGTATCTTGATGGGTGACGCCTTTGGCCCTGTCTATGGCGGCGCATCGTTCATGCTTGAGCTATTAAGAGAGTTGGTTGCTTTGGTACTGATTCCAGTGCTGATCCGCAGCTATCCATGTACCTCTATTGGTTATGCTGGTGCTACTGCGATGGACTTCACCTTACCGGTTATTCAAACAACAGGCGGCGTTCGATGTGTGCCTATCGCTATCGTCAGTGGCTTTATCCTAAGCTTGCTTGTTCCGATATTGATGTTGTTCTTTGTATCTCTTGCTAACTAGATCGCAGGAATAGCGTTTGTTTTAGATTAGAATGCAACTCGAATACCAATGCCCAAGACACCGATACAGTTACCGAAATAAAAAGACACTAAGTGTCATTGCTCAACAAATAATGATCACGGTAATCTGTAACGACAAAGTTATAAAAAGAATAAACTTACAAAAGGAACCACTATGAAACGCCTTTGCGTCGCATTACTGCTAGCTTCAACTTCTACCTTCTCTTTTGCAGCAGATTCAATGTCTGAGACAAACCAATGCCAAGCAAAAAAATATGATGCGTACATTGATGCATCTTTGAATTGGTATGCCGACCTTGCTGCATTAACCTCTGAACAATATCCAGAGCTAACAGAAGTCAGTGAGTGGTTCCTAGAAGGCCGTAAACACCACTTTGAGCTTAACCGTGCAGCGGTAAACTACTACCTTGTGAACGATTCAAGTAAAGTAGCAACTGAACAACCGGTGGAAGCTTGGCTGCAACTTGAGCAACACGACATTAAAACGTTATCAACACGTGATGATGAGCTTGGCAAAATCGCGAAAACAACGTTCGACGACCGCCAATCAACGCCTCATGCTCAAAACTACGAGCTACGTTCTGCGTTTGCAGAGCTGCTTAGTCACCCTAAGCAAATCGACACAGCGCTGCAGCGTTACAATCAGTCGATTAGTAAACTTGAAGCGATTAAGTGTAAATAACCCTTGGTTTAATGCGCTTTTATGAGAAGTTGGATTTCATAATTAAGACGGGACATTGTTCCCGTTTTCGTTTAGATTGTCCCGCTCGCGTCAATATAAAAAAAAATAACTCGCTTGCTATGGTTACGGAACAAAAAACAGCAGATGTTAGCTTCGACAGTCTTTTACGTATCTTCACGGTACCGGAAGGCCCAGATTCAACACTCACTCAAATTGAAGACAAACTTTCACGAAACCTGAATCAATTCTTACGTGAACACATTGTGGCTGAAGAAAAGCCACTGCGTGAAATTGAGAAAGATTTTTCAAATGCTCATATCCCAGAGCAACCTGAGTTTGTTTCTGAACATACTGAGCATCTCCTCGATTCTCTCGTGTCTCATTCGGTTCATACGTCTTCGCCAAGTTTTATTGGTCACATGACGTCTGCCCTGCCGTACTTTCTGATGCCGCTTTCTAAAATCATGATTGCGTTGAATCAGAATCTAGTAAAAATCGAGACTTCCAAAGCTTTCACTCCCCTAGAGCGTCAAGTTCTGGGCATGTTACATCGCCTGATTTATCAAGATAGCGACCAGTTTTATTCTCGTTGGATGCACAGTGCAAACCACTCTTTAGGTGCGTTTTGTTCTGGTGGTACCATCGCGAACATTACCGCGCTGTGGGTTGCACGCAACAATGCCCTAAAAGCCCAAGGTTCGTTCAAAGGTGTGGAAAAAGAAGGCTTGTTTAAAGCCATGAAGCACTACGACTACGAAGGTCTAGCCATCTTAGTCTCTGAACGTGGTCACTACTCTTTGAAAAAAGCCGCAGATGTCCTTGGCATTGGTCAAGAAGGTCTAGTGTCTGTTAAAACGGATAACGACAACCGCATTTGCACTGACGATCTAAGACTCAAAATCGAGCAGCTTAAGCAGAACAAGATTAAGCCTTTCGCCGTGATCGGTGTGGCTGGTACAACCGAAACCGGTAATATCGACCCGTTAAGGGACATTGCAGAGGTGTGTGCCGAAACAGATTGTCATTTCCACGTTGATGCAGCTTGGGGCGGTGCGACCTTGATGTCTAACAATCATCGTCATCTGCTTGATGGTATTGAACTGGCGGACTCAGTCACGATTGATGCGCATAAACAGCTTTATATCCCTATGGGTGCGGGCATGGTTCTGTTTAAGAAGCCAGATGCGATGACAGCGATTGAACATCACGCTCAATACATACTTCGTAAAGGCTCAAAAGATTTAGGCAGTCATACGCTTGAAGGCTCTCGTTCAGGTATGGCAATGCTGGTTTACGCCGCAATGCACATCATTAGCCGTCCAGGCTATGAACTACTGATCGATCAGAGCATCAACAAAGCGCGCTACTTCGCCGACCTAATTAAAGATCAGAGCGACTTCGAACTGGTTTCTGAACCTGAGCTTTGCCTACTGACCTATCGCTACGTTCCTGAAGCTGTAAAGGCAGCATTGCTTAAGGCTGTTCCTGAACAACGCGTAGAGCTAAATGAACTTCTTAACGAACTCACTAAGTTTATTCAGAAAAAACAGCGTGAAACGGGTAAGTCGTTCGTATCTCGTACTCGCTTAAACCCTGAAGCGTGGGCACATCAGCCAATCATCGTTTTCCGCGTGGTGTTAGCAAACCCACTAACGGGCAATGATATTCTCTCTTCAGTGCTTGAAGAACAGCGTGAGATCTCTAAACTAGCACCTAACTTGATGGGCAAAATCACCAAACTGGTTACGCAAATCAACGCATAGTCATTCAATTTTAGTTGCATCAAATTGAAAATTTCTTTCTTTTTGATGTAACTAAGCTGTCAGTTCATACTCAATTTGCATTCTTTTTGCTCAAACCCTCTTCCAGTTCTGTAGTTTTCTAAAATTTTGTTGAGGTTTGTCATATTCTTAAGCATTCATGCCGTGTTTTTGTATTAGTAAATAGTATGTTGGGTTTATACTGACTCTATGGTGCTAGTTAGCTTGATATCTATTTGATGCAGCAGTATTTACGATACCCAATCTAAGTTTGGTTTTGTACTTATTGATATTTGTTTCAGCCATACCCCCTGGTAAAAGATATTAACTAGCAAGTTGTTCTCTATACCCTTGTGAACACTATGAATACATTAGAAAAAATACAAAAAAACCTGGAAAATTTCAGCAAGTCTGAGCGTAAGGTAGCCGAAGTAATCATGGCTTCCCCTCAAACTGCAATTCATTCTAGCATTGCTACCTTAGCTAAAATGGCTGACGTGAGTGAGCCTACAGTTAACCGCTTCTGTCGTCGTTTAGACACAAAGGGCTTTCCTGACTTCAAACTTCACCTAGCTCAAAGCTTGGCGAACGGTACACCTTACGTGAACCGTAATGTTGAAGAAGATGATGGTCCGGATGCTTATACGCATAAGATTTTCGAATCAACTATGGCTTGTCTAGACGTTGCTAAAAACAGTCTAGATGCGATGCAAGTAAACCGTGCGGTTGACTTGCTGACTCAAGCAAAACGCATTTCATTCTTCGGACTAGGTGCCTCTTCAGCTGTCGCCAAAGACGCTCAAAACAAGTTTATTCGTTTTAATATCCCAATCACGTGTTTCGAAGACATTGTGATGCAACGAATGAGCTGCATTAACTGCAGTGATAATGACGTTATTGTTCTTATCTCTCACACTGGTCGCACTAAGAGCCAAGTAGAGATTGCAAACCTAGCGCGTGAAAACGGCGCAACGGTTATCGCTATCACAGCAAAAGACTCTCCACTAGATAAAGCAAGTTCGCTTTCTATCTCATTGGATGTACCGGAAGACACAGACGTTTATATGCCAATGGCAAGCCGAGTTGTTCAAATGACGGTTATTGATGTGTTAGCGACAGGCTTTACGCTTCGTCGTGGTTCTGGTTTCAGAGAGAACCTGAAGCGCGTTAAAGAGTCTCTTCGTGATTCACGTTACGAGAAATACTCTCAGTTCTAACCTTCTAGGGTTCGAGAAAAGAGCCTCTAAGGTAAGAACAAAAAGATAGCTATTAAAAAACGGAGCCTAAAAGCTCCGTTTTTATTTGTCTGTTTAAAATAGTTTATATTGATTTATATAGTAGACAGATCGAAGGCCGTTAAATAGTCCAACTGTTGCCTTTCTCTACCACGCTGTTCTCGGACGCATAAGAGTTGATAATGGTAAAGCTAGACTCTACTGCAGATTCTTCAAATTGGTTCATTGAAGCCGCCTCATGATCCCCTTCTCCACAACTGCACTCCTCGCAAACCTGTTTCAGAATATGCACTAGCCTCTCTTGGTTTAACGGCAAAGGGTTTCCTTTGATAGCCACTGACTTGAGCGCATCGGCAGAAACCTCATCAAACTGAGCTTCACAGACGCCAAATTCCTGCAAATTGGGTAACTTAAGCGTATCCAGCACTTCAGATAACCAAGAAATCGCCTCTTCTTCTTTTGCTTCGGAGTTACCTATCACTATCTGAGCGATTCGCTGATAACGCGCTAAAATGTCTAATCTTTTCTCTTCTCTCGCAACCGCAATATTTTCCAGCATCACGAACGGAGCTAAGCGCGCGGTAATTACACTGTGAGGCGCTGAAATCTTGCCTCCTAATGCAGAAGCTAAACCATGGGCAGCACCAAGCTTGGCGTTTGTTATCGCCATACCACCAAGCATAGAAGCAAAAGCAAGATCAGAACGTGCTTGAGGCTCGTCATAAACACACGCCCGAACCACAGAACTACTCAACTTGCGCAGCCCTTCTTCACAGATCATATCGGTTAACGGGTTGGGTTCACCACACACGTAGGCTTCCATTAGATGAGTAAATGCATCCATCGCACCTCGTCCAGATAGATACAGATTAGTTCCATGAGTTAGGGTTGGGTCGACAATCGCAACGTCAGCCAGCATGTCTGGGCTTCTAAGGCTTACTTTCACTTGGTCTTGCCCTGATTTCAGCACCGCGTTTTTAGTGACCTCCGCGCCGGTGCTCGCAGTGGTTGGAATAGCAATAAATGGCAGAGGTTTAGTTTTAAGAGGTACATTACGCCCGACGACTTCAACATAGTCGTATAAATTGCCTTGATTAGGTAAAACCGCAGCTAACGCTTTTCCCATATCGATGGCACTGCCTCCACCCATCGCGACTACCATATCTGGCTTAAATCGACGGGCAGAAATAGCGGCCTCTTCGACCATTTTAATATTAGGTTCTCCTGAAACGGCAATGTGTTGATAACGCATACTCTGCGCATCGAGATAGTCAGTAACAACTGAAGTGCGCTCTAATGTATTGCCTGTAACCAATAGCACGCTATAGCCGTATTGATTAAAGAGAGACAATGAAGCGGAAAGTGCTCCATCACCAAAGATGATCTTTGTAGATGTCATAAATTGAAACATGGTGCCTCCTGCGCCTATGACTGAACAAAACTGCGAACTCTTGGTTGTTGGAATTTAATCTTTGTATCGTGCATCAGTATTAAGATGCCTCGTTCTGTATGAGCTTTTTTTGACGAGGTGCAACTTGTCGCATTAAAGATGGATTAAAGTCGTATTCTTAGGGGTAATTCACACTCTTAAATTAAGGGTAATCAATCTAGATACCTATCAGAAATCAACATGGATCCTTTTTGTGACCATTATTTGCTCTGATAGACAAAACCTATTGTATTAAGAGGTAATTCCATCTTTATTTCCCCATGGCATTGAGGCATAGTTGGTTTTAAGAAATTTTGAGTGGCATTCACTAAAGAATAGTTAACATAATCGAGTTAACGAGCCTCATCCCGTATTTAGGAGAAATTAAATGTTTGTAGTTATTTTTGGTCGCCCTGCTTGCCCATTCTGTGTTCGTGCAAAAGAGCATGCTGAAACTCTTAAAGCTAAACGCGATGACTTCAACTACCGTTACGTTGACATCCACGCTGAAGGCATCAGCAAAGCTGACCTAGAAAAGACTGTTGGTAAGCCTGTAGACACAGTGCCACAAATCTTCATCGACCAAGACCACATCGGCGGCTGCACAGAATTTGAAGCATACGCAAAAGAAAACCTAGGTCTTTTCGACTAAGCTAAGATTTCTCTCAAGAGATCCAAGGCTATAGCCTTAAACAACTGACCAATTTATGCGTTGGACTGTACGATTTATAGAAAGCCCGCTCATTGTAGCGGGCTTTTTTTATGACTAGTTTTCATACGGAATAAGAATAAGGTCAAAATCAAGTAAATTAGCAAAATATCGCTTATAATTTATTTATATTTAGATACAATTCACCTCTCAAACTTACCCTGTGTTTCACGCCAATTATTGAGCGACCACTGTGAATATCGACGTTGTTTTTCTGTTAGAACAAAACCCCATTCTCCTCATCTTTGTTGTTTTATCGATTGGATTAGCCATTGGTAAAATTCGTTTCGGTAGTCTCCAACTCGGCAATTCAATCGGTGTTCTGATTACTTCCCTCGTTATGGGACATCTTGGCTTCTCTTTTAATGCAGATGCACTCACCATTGGCTTCATGCTGTTTATTTACTGTGTTGGCATTGAAGCGGGTCCAAACTTCTTCGGTATCTTCTTCAGAGACGGTAAGCACTACCTCATTCTGAGCCTTGTGGTACTTTCTACAGCGATTGCCCTAACCTATTTCAGTAGTCATTACCTTGGTTTAGGCTTTGGCTTGTCTGCCGGCATGATGGCGGGTGCGCTTACAGCAACACCAATTTTGGTAGGCGCACAAGACGCGCTCAACTCAGGCTTAGCAGAAGTACCAAGAAACATGGATTTGAGCCTGATTATCGAAAACCTATCGGTGGGTTACGCGATGGCTTACTTGGTTGGCTTAATCAGCATGATCATGTTCGCTCGCCTGATTCCAAAGCTGCAAAAAGTAAACCTGCACGACTCAGCTGAACAGATTGCTCAAGAACGCGGTTTAGGTGCTTCTGGTCAACGTAAGGTTTACCTTCCTATCATTCGTGCTTATCGTGTGGGACCAGAGCTTATCTCTTGGACTGACGGTAAGAACCTGCGTGAATTGGGTATCTATCGCCAAACAGGTTGTTACATCGAGCGTATTCGTCGTAATGGTATTCTTGCCCACCCAGATGGTGATGCTATTCTGCAAGAAGGCGATGAGATCGCATTGGTTGGTTTCCCAGATAGCCACGCTCGTCTAGACCCAAGCTTCCGTAACGGGAAAGAGGTTTTCGACCGTAACTTACTCGATCTACGCATAGTGGAAGAAGAGATTGTCGTTAAAAGTGACAGTATCGCAGGTAAACGCCTTTCAGACTTAAACCTGTCTGAGTACGGCTGTTTTCTTAACCGCGTAGTACGTGCTCAGATTGAAATGCCGATGGACTTAAACATTGTGCTTTCTAAAGGTGATGTACTGCAAGTGAGTGGCGAAAAGAGCCGTGTCCACGGCCTAGCAGAGAAAATTGGTTTCATCTCAATTCACAGTCAAATGGCAGATTTGATGGCCTTCTGTAGCTTCTTCATTCTGGGTATTTTGTTTGGTTTGATCACCATGACATTCGGTCAGGTTTCATTTGGACTAGGTAACGCAGTTGGCCTGCTTCTATCGGGTATCATGCTGGGCTTCTTACGAGCAAACCACCCTACTTTCGGTTATGTACCTCAGGGTGCGTTGAATATGGTCAAAGACCTCGGCTTGATGTTCTTTATGGTCGGTATCGGATTAAGCGCCGGTGGTAAGATATTCGAGCACTTAACCCAAGTCGGCCCTCAGGTCATTGGTATTGCTCTCGTAGTGAGTGTGCTGCCTGTATTCTTCGCTTACTTGGTTGGTGCTTATGTTTTGAAGATGAACCGAGCGCTGCTGTTTGGTGCAATCATTGGTGCGCGAACCTGTGCTCCAGCAATGGACATCGTAAACGACCACGCTCGCTCAACCATTCCAGCACTAGGTTATGCGGGTACTTACGCGATAGCCAATATATTGATGACCCTAGCAGGTACTTTCATCATCATAATTAGCTAGCGCCTACTGCATTAAAAGCAGCCAAGCTTAGATATTTCGAATGCACTAATTCATCTTTGGATTAGTGCATTTTTTGTTAGTTCTTCTCTTCCGCTTGCTCTTAAATCTCTTCGCATCCCGATACTCGCTTCTCGTATCCCGTATCCGCTCTTCAAACTCTTCGAATACCGCCACTCGTATCCTGCATCTGCTCTTAATTTCTTCACTCAAATAACAGACAAAAAAATAGGCGCTCAATGAGCGCCTATTTCGTTTTGATTCGATTGTTTGAATTAGATGTCAGCTACATCAAATTCAACAGCTGGGTTAACCTCTGCTTCGTAATCAACACCTTCAACACCGAAACCGAATAGCTTCAAGAACTCTTCTTTGTACTCTACGTAATCAGTCAGTTCTTTTAGGTTCTCAGTTGTGATTTGAGGCCATAGGTTACGACAGTGATCTTGAATGTCTTCGCGAAGTTCTAGGTCATCTAGACGTAGACGGTTCACTTCATCTACTTCTGCTGCGCTGCCGTCTTCTTTGTATAGACGTTGGCTGAACATACGGAAGATCTGTTCCATACAACCTTCATGAATACCTTCTTCACGCATCTTCTTGAACACCATAGCGATGTAAAGAGGCATAACAGGTATTGCAGAGCTTGCTTGAGTCACAACAGACTTAAGAACAGCAACGTTTGCAGTACCGCCAGTTTGACCTAGTTTCTCGTTAAGCGCTGACGCTGCACGGTCTAGATCCATCTTAGCTTTACCTAACGCGCCGTCCCAGTAGATTGGCCACGTTAGCTCTGTACCGATGTAGCTGTAAGCAACTGTCTTACAACCATCAGCTAGAACACCGGCTTCAGATAGAGCGTTGATCCAAAGTTCCCAATCTTCACCGCCCATTACAGTAACAGTGTCTTTGATCTCTTCTTCAGATGCAGGCTCAACACTTGCTTCGATGATCATGTCTTTGTTTGTATCAACAGCTGTTGATGTGTACGTTTCACCGATAGGTTTCAGAGCTGAACGAATAACTTCGCCAGTCTCTGGCATTTTACGCACTGGAGACGCCAGTGAGTACACAACCATATCGATTTGACCTAGATCTTCTTTGATCAGGTCAATCGTTTTCTGTTTCGCTTCGTTAGAGAAAGCATCGCCGTTCAGGCTTTTTGAATACAGGCCTTCTTCTTTAGCTAGCTTGTCGAACGCTGCTGAGTTGTAAAAACCAGCTGTGCCCGGCTTTTTCTCAGTACCGGCTTTCTCGAAGAAAACACCGATAGTTGAAGCGCCGCCACCAAATGCAGCCGCAATACGTGAAGACAAGCCGTAGCCACTTGAAGAGCCAACAACTAGTACACGTTTAGGTGCGTTTGCGATTGGGCCTTGAGCTTTTGTGTAAGCAATTTGTTCTTTTACATTAGCTTCACAACCGACTGGATGTGTTGTAGTACAGATGAATCCGCGAATTCGAGGTTTGATGATCATATTCAACTTCCTTAAAAAATCAGGTTAAGGATAAAAGTTTCGTACGCAAATGGCATCTAATTTCTGTAAAAATGTGGTGAAAATGCAAGTGGTTGGAGCACTCAGCGAATATTTGCTGACTAAGTCACCATTTGTTAACGCGTCTATTGCGACTTCTACGACAAAAACAAAAAAAGGCACCTTATTAGGTGCCTTTTGTCATTTCTTTATCTAAGCAACGCTATTTAGCTTAGGTTTTAACTCTTTTCGCGTCAAAGTTTCGCTGAAGTCATGACTGAAGTGATCAACTTGAATCGCTGCGTAGCGTAGTTTGTCTGCTGCAATGATTTGGTCAACTTCGTCTTGAGTAAGAACGTCTGCCGCCAGAGCTTGGGCAAGTTTATCTTGCAGTAAGCCTTTACGAGCTACTTTGCCCTCTTTCACTGCTTTGAAGATCTTACGCTCAAGAGGCTTAATGCTGTACATCGCATTGAACGCATTCTCCATTAGGCCAACGCTATCCTCTTCTTCTTTACCGATGTAGCAAAGGTGAGTCAGACGTTCACGGTGTGCACCCGGAGTCATCAAGCTTTCCGCCAGTTGTACCGTTAGGTTGTCACTTGGTTTTTCAAAGTGGTTACCTACAGGGAACACTAGACCTTTAAGTACTTTACCAACCATCTTGTTCGGGAAGTTTCTGTACGCTTCTTGTAGCGATTTCGCCGCGTTATGGAAACAGTGTTGAACTGCGTAGTGTACGTAGTCTAGGTCAGCTTGTTGACGACCTTCGTCTTCATACTTTTTAAGTGCAGCAGAAGCCATGTAAAGGTAACTTAGACCATCACCTAAACGTGCAGAGATAAGCTCTTTACGTTTCAGCTCGCCACCTAGCGTCAGCATTGCGAAATCCGCACTTACTGCAAGCGCACGGCTCAAGCGGGTCAGGTCTTGGTAGTACGGCTTTGTTGGACCACTCATATCCGCTTTAATGAACTTAGAGCCTGTTAATGCCGCACCAAACGCGCCAAACGTGTTCTTAGTCGCGTGACCAATATGCTTGAACAACAAATTATCGAAGTCCTTCGCACCTTGCTTCTCATCTGGGTTTGCTGCCGCTTCCATTTCGCTCAGTACGTATGGGTGACAACGTGTCGCACCTTGACCGAAGATCATCAGGTTACGAGTTAAGATGTTCGCACCTTCTACTGTGATAGCTACTGGAATACCTAGGTAAGGCGCAGCCAAGTAGTTCATCGGGCCATCTTGAATTGCACGTCCAGAGTGAATATCCATTGAATCATTCAGGATAGTACGTGCCATCTCTGTCATGTGATATTTCGCGATAGCCGTTACGATACCCGGCTTCTCTTTCATATCAAGTGAAGTAGTTGTCAGTGTACGAGTTGCTTCTAGTAGATATGTTAAGCCACCAATACGGCCTAAACTCTCTGCAACACCTTCAAATTTACCAATCGACATGCCGAACTGCTTACGAACATAAGCGTACGCGCCAGTTGTTTTCGCCGTTAGGTGGCCCATCGCTGTACCTAGGGCTGGTAGTGAAATACCACGACCTGCAGACAGACACTCCACCAGCATACGCCAGCCTTTACCTGCGTAATCTGCACCGCCAATTAGCCATTCCATAGGGATGAATACATCATGACCGCGTGTCGGACCATTCATGAATGCAAGGCCAAGTGGATCATGACGCTCACCAATCACAACACCTTCGTGGTCAGCAGGGATTAGCGCACAAGTGATACCGATGTCTTCTTTGTCGCCAAGTAGTTTCTCAGGATCGTGTAGTTTGAAAGCCAAACCAAGTACCGTCGCCACTGGCGCTAGCGTGATATAACGCTTGTTCCAGTTCAGCTTAATACCTAGCGTCTCTTTACCTTCGTGCATTCCCATACACACAGTTCCGACATCAGGGATACCACCCGCATCAGAACCCGCTTCTGGGCCTGTTAGTGCGAAACACGGAATATCGGTACCGTCAGCAAGACGAGGCAGCCAGTAGTCTTTTTGATCTTGAGTTCCGTAGTGAGAAAGCAGCTCACCAGGACCAAGAGAGTTTGGAACCATTACTGAAACCGCAGTACTGATACTACGCGTGGCAATCTTAGTTACGATAGTTGAGTTAGCGTGTGCTGAGAATTCACGACCGCCGTACTCTTTCGCAATAATAAGAGAAAAGAAACGCTCTTTACGTAAGAAGTTCCACACTTCTTCAGGAAGGTCTCGGTCTTCTTTTACAATTTGGTGGTCATCAAGCATAGCCAGCAAAGTTTCAAGCTCATTATCCATGAACGATTGCTCTTCTGCTGTCAGCTGAGGTTTAGGGTATTGGTGCAGCTTAGTGAAATCTGGTTTGCCAGAAAACAGCTCTCCGTCCCACCACACGCTACCTGCTTCCATCGCTTCTTTCTCGGTGCTAGATAGTGGTGGTAGTACTTTTTTAAAGAGTTTAAAAGCTGGGTCACTTACCCATTTTTGTCTTAGAGAGCTCATAGTTCAGATCCTTTTGTTCACTATATTGGTTGTGAATGTTTCGCTTTTTATTGTTTTATTCTTCTGCTGACATGCCAGCGGCTAAATATGGAATAAGAATATCGACCACTGCCTTAGCATCTATCTTTCTGTCATAGTCATTCTCTGCAATTTCTACCAGAGCCTGACTTGATGCCATGGTGAATACACAAGTCCCTAGGGTGAAGTGTAATCGCCAAAATAACTGTTCTTGAGTGAGGTTCGGATTCGCTTTCATTACTGACGTTGTAAACAAAGAAAGTACTTCGCTATAACGGGTAGTAATGAACCAACGCAAGTGTCCTTGCACATCCGTATAGCCTCTGCCGATAAGTAACATGAACCGGCTTGTACCATTTGGCCTAACATCATTAAGTGCTCTTAGTGGCTGTCTCAGAGACTCAAACACGTCACTCATAGAATACGTTTCGTTCAAGTTTAAGTTCACTAATGCATCTTGCAGTGCTGGCATAAATGCTTCTAAGTAACGATTGAGTACCGCACGAACCAGAGTCTTCTTATCGCCAAAGTGATAGTTCACTGAAGCTAAGTTGACATTCGCTTTACTCGTAATCGTGCGTAAAGAGGTGTCATTAAAACCGTGCTCAGCAAATAAGCCTTCAGCCACATCTAAGATTTTGTCTTTGGTTGTACTTCTTGGTGCCATTTCAATCACTCGTATTAAACAACTGTTTGAAATATACGCTTAGTACATTTATTTAACAAGCAAGCAACATCACATTTTCACAAATTGGTCGTACCAGTTAGTAAAACTCAGCACTAACCGATTGAATCGCTGTGTGTTTACAAAAAAAGAAAAAAATAATGAATTTTCTTGGAACTGAAATGGAAATGGAGGGTCATAAATTAGGTAGAAAACAGCGTATTTAGAAGTTTAACAGGCCGTCAAACTTGTTCTTCTCACTGCTTTCTTAATTACTGCATTTTCCTTATTAACTCCTATACTTGTATCCGCCCAAACCACGTTGGTTTGGGCTTTTTTTTGTGTGTTATTCCGATACCTTTTCTTTGGCTGGTATTCGATACAAAAAAGCCCCCGAAAAATCGAGGGCTTTGCTTACATTGAGTGCTAGAACCTTTCACTTTATCTAATTAAGCTGCGTCATTTTTTATCAGCTCTCCCAGCACTGCTAGGTCATTACCTAGATCAACCGAACCACCCAGTTCAGTCGCAATCCCCTCAACAACGATAGTTTGAACATCATCCCCTCCATTGATTGGAATGGACAACGCGATATCTTCTCCGTCGACAGAGACCTCTATCGCATCAAGTAACTCTGCCATTTGTGTCTCGTCTTGAGGATCTTCGACCAAATCATTGAGATCAATCAGGTCCCCAGAACCAGCAGTATAAAGCTCGAAATCTTTAATAATATCAGTACCGTTGTCGAGCGCGGAGTCTAGCCAAGTGAAGATATTATCTCCGCTATCTCCAATCAGCAGATCGTTACCTGACTGTGCATACAAGGGTTCATTACTCGCCGCACTAACAACGTTATATTGCTGCGGATCTTCGATATCTATAGTGACTGTCTCTACCGTGCTTTCTGCACCATTAGAATCGACTGCGACGTAATCAAACTGCGGGTCTTCGGTTACTGCCTCGTTACCTTGGACATAGCGTAACTCCCAACTGCCCCCTGTCGATGACAGCTCCATCCCAACAATCGGGTTGTCTGGTGAAGAATAACTAAAATCATACAGAATTTGGCTATTCCCCGTATCCCCTGGATCTTTTTGATATTGCTCCGTCTGAGTCGTGCCATCAGCAAAGGTATAGAGCACTTCAACATAAACATTACTATCAGTGTTAAATGAACCACCCAAACCATCTAAACCAAAATCAACAACCTCTAATGGATTATTAGTAAAGTCGAGGACCAAGGTCTCCTGGCTGTTCATACCTCTACCATCAGTATCACCAATACCAAAACCAACATGAGATTGTTCGCCTTGATACTGTTTCAACGGTTTATCATTGTTATCTTCGATCGTTACTGTAATCGTATTACCGTTATCTAGCGTAATAAGTCTCTCTGTTGGTGAAACTTCTTCCCCCCAATTATAGAAACCATCAACAAGATCTGGCATATCCTCAGGATCACCACTGAAGCCCATTTCAAACATCTCTCCAGGTCCAGCAACAAAACTGATATTGTTCGGAACAAACAACACACCGTTATCAACATCAGACTGAACGATTTCTCTCGCGACGCCATTTTCGTCGGTATACAAAAGGCTGCCGTTGGTTGGCAAGCTTTCTATCCTAATATTAAGTGGAATGTCATCATGGTCATCTTCTATATCTGAGATGTAATCAGGCATACCACCATCTTCAGAATCGAAAAGGATTGGTATGACTGCGTCCTCATCATTGACGACCGTAAAGCTCGTCGCTTCAGGTGCATCATTGACACCATTGATTGTTATCTCGATAACATGTTCAACACCATCGATAGCGGTTACGACATATCGCTCTATAACTACGTCATCATCGTTCAAGTATTGAACCGCATCGTTATCAACGACATAACTCCATGCCCCCTCCGGAGTAATCGTTAACATACCCAGAGCAAGAGCATAAGTAGACCCAATCGGGGTAAACACACCATTAGGTTTAAAGGCTGGCATGTCACTCGTGTCGACATCAGTAATCGTTAAAGTACCTGACGCTGAAAGTTCGTTGGTATCAGGATCAACATCGACATCTTCCGTCACCTCACCCATATCAGAGTCACCTTCACCAACGGTGATCTCAGACGGATCATCGGCACCGTTAATGGTGATGGTCACTTCACTGGTGGTTCCGTCTATCGCAGTAACCGTGTAAACCTCGGTAACGAACTCATCGTCATCAAGATATTGCACATCATCGTTGTCTACGACATACGTCCATGCTCCATCATCGGTTATGGTCAACATACCCAATGCGGTCTCATTGGTTGAGCCTTCTGGATTAAACGTACCATTGGGTTGAAAAGCAGCGACATCGTTAGCATCTACATCGGTTATTGTCAGTGTTCCCGTCGCCATCAAGTCATTACTCTCAGGATCAACATCGACATCTTCCGTCACCTCACCCATGTCAGAATCACCTTCACCAACGGTTATCTCAGACGGATCATCTGCACCGTTAATAGTAATGGTCACTTCGCTCGTGGTACCGTCACTTGCTGTCACGGTATAAACCTCGGTTACGAACTCATCGTCATCCAAGTACTGAACATCATCGTTGTTAACTACGTAAGTCCACGCACCGTCGGGGTCGATGCTCAATATGCCTAGCTGTGAGTCGTTTGTTGAACCTACGAGGTTAAACTCACCATCAGCTGAAAAGGTGGGAGTGTCGCTGTCTACATCTGTAATCACGATCTGACCAGACGTCACCAATTGATTGGTGATGTCATCTACATCGATGTCCTCGGTCACACTGCCTGAGTCATCAGTGGCTACAGCCGCATCATCAGTACCGATTATCGTTACAGTGATGACTTGTTCGCCTCCATCGGAGGTTTGTACTGTTGTCGTGTCTTGAATTTGTTCGCCATCGGCAAGCTCATCATAAGGACTGTTGGCCACGAAAGTCCAAGTACCATCTTCGTTTACAACAAAGGTACCGAGATCATTATCTCCAACAACCTCTTTGCCAATAAAGGTAACGTCCGGATCATCGCTGATTAAGGCGCCGCCTGTCTCAATTGGTTCATCCTGCTCAAACTCAATAGCGTTAGTGTCACCTGAAATAAGCGCAAAAGCGATGATATCAAAAAGAGCAATACTTTGAGTTTCTGACAATCCTTGAGACTCAAACCCTTCAGTTTCAAAATTCGTGGCGGCTTGAGTTTCAGCTCCAGTACGTTCAATCCTACCGCTGTTGGTCAAACTCGAGCCTTCTTCACCAGCAGCAGTATCAAACTCATCTCCTAGTTCTGTTGGATCAAATCCTTCTTCAATAGCACGCTGAACTTGAGCGATCGCATCATCAGTGTCTAGCACATTTTGTTGGCCCTGGTTATCTACAAAACGTGCAGAAACACTTGGCACACTCTCTTCACTAGTAGCAAAACTGATAATTACGTCGCTAGCGGATGGTTGTTCGCCCGGAGACAAACGTCTAACTTGACCTTGAGCGTCGAGCACTACACTCCCGCTAACAAGGCCTAGTATATTTAGGTTGATGTTTCCCATATCCATATTCCCACTTCATACCCAGAACACACCAAACGCGGATTCAATCCCACTCTGCGCTGTGGCTATTTCCTACAATAAATTTAGTAGTGGCACTATTGATAATCAACTCACTAAAGTAGTTCAGATAAAGCACTTTGAAAATTAGTCAATAGCAATAGCGACTTACATTCAAAAAAAAACCAACAAACTTCGCATTTTTTTGCAAATGTCCTAAGCTTCGTTTAATACCCTTCTCTCAATTCAGCGGTAAACGTAGGTTGGGAAACGGATGAGACATTGAAAGTAGAAGGAGAGCTACTTTGAAATTGTTTAAATTATCCATCATGTGCTGCTTAGTCACTGCAACACAGCTCACCGCTCAAACTCTGGAACAGTCTGTAGCTATTACTTTGGCAACGAATCCAGAGATAAAAAGCATCTTTAATGAATATGTGAGCGTGAAAAAACGTAATGATGCCTCTGGAGGCGCATACAAGCCCAGCATCGATCTTGATGCTGGTATTGGATACGAAGGTATAAACCCTGCACCAAATAACGGCCCCGATACCGATCTAACAAGAAAGGAAGCGACGATTTCCCTCACTCAATTGCTGTGGGATGGTTCCGCGACACTGTACGACATTGATCGTACTGCCGCAGAAGCCGAGTCGGTACGTTTGCAATTGATCGCGGATGCCGAAGACAAAGCGCTTGAGGTAACACAAATTTATCTAGACGCAGTAAAAGCCACTGAAGTGCTGGCACTGTCAGAAAGTAACCTTTCAATACACAAGAAAATCTATAAAGATATAAAGAAACGAGCGAATTCAGGCATAGGTTCAACAGCGGATGTATCTCAGGTAGAAGCTAGGATTGCAAAAGCTCATGGTAACTTGTTGGCCGCACAGAATAATTTAATCGATACACACACCCAATTTAGACGAGTGGTTGGTCAAGAACCTTTAGGCTTGATTTACCCAAGAGCCGATATTTCTCAAATTCCTTTGTCGTTAACGGACGCCATTGTTGATGCATTAGACCAACACCCAGTGATCAAAGTTGCAAATGCAGATGTCGATTCAGCCCACTTCCAATACAAACAGTCAAAGGGCGTGAACTACCCTACCTTCTCTATTGAAGCATCTCAGTCATGGCGTGATGATGCAGGTGGCGATGAAGGCTCAAGTCAAGAGACCCTCGCGATGCTACGCATGCGATATAACTTGTACAACGGCGGAACAGACAGTGCTAATTCAGAAGCTGCGGCATACCAATTGAACAAAGCAAAAGATCTGAGAGATCGCGCTTATCGACAAGTGGAAGAAGGTCTTCGCCTCTCATGGAGTGCATTGGATCTAACGTTACAACAAAAGAACTTTCTATCCGACCATGTTGATTCAGCTTCGGAAACTGTTATCGCATATGAAAAGCAATACCGAATAGGCAAACGTACTCTGCTTGACTTACTCAACACTGAGAACGAACTATTTGAAGCCCGTAAAGATTACCTAGATGCCCACTATTCAGAGCAGTACGCTAAGTACCGTGTGATGAACGCTACAGGTTCTTTATTGAATGCTCTACTGGTCGACATTCCAGAAGAGTGGACTACACCCGTGGAGTATTAATGATGAAAATACCTTACTTATTACTTCCCGTGTTAACGATGACTTTATTTGCCTGTTCGAGCCAGCAGGAAGAGGCCTATATCGAGACACCTGAAGCTGAGCAGATTGCAGACCTGCAAGACGATGATAAAGATGGTGTGGTAAACGCTCGTGATATCTGCCCTGGCACGCCTGAAACATCACAAGTCGACAATGATGGTTGTGGAGAAACGATTCGTGCGGAAGAAGTCAGACAGCTAAAAATACTCTTTGCTCATGACTCATTTGAAGTGAATCCAATCTTCTCAGACCAGATCAGCACGATGGCAGAGTTTCTTGCAACCTACAAAAGTGCATCGATTGAAATACAAGGCTATGCGAGTAAAGTGGGTTCCAACGAGTACAACTTAGACCTTTCAAAAAAACGAGCAAACAATGTTCAAGACGAGTTACTGTCGAATGGTATCGAACCAGAGCGTGTGAGAATTGTCGGCTATGGTGAAGAACGACTAGAAAACGATGGTGATGACCCTACTTCACACGCACTGAACCGTAAGGTAACAGCGACAGTAGTTGGGTTAAGTGAGCAGATCGTAGAAGAATGGACCATTTTTACCACGCTAGAAAAATAGCGTGACATTGTCACTGAAAGTGTAACGTGGGTTATCTTACAAAGACTGCTTAGCGACAAGATCAATAAAGCCGTGATAGGGTTGCCTATCACGGCTTTTTGTTCTTTGTAACCACTGAATCTCGGAAATGACTCAGTGGCTCTTCTTGCTACACAGGAATCTGCTCGATCGTTAACCGAACCAATTACTGGTTATAGTTTTACTTCTTGGTGCTTAGTTTTCGGTAGAGAAATACTTAGCAGGAAGTAACCTAAGATAGCTGCTGTCGTAGATCCCATCAGGATGCCTAATCGAGCTAGCGTATCAAAGTCTGCATTCGTTGGACCAAATGCCAATGAAGAGATAAAGATAGACATCGTAAAGCCAATACCACACAACACAGATACCGCGAAGATGTTCATGAAGTTCACACCTTCAGGAAGCTTAGCTACGCCCGTTTTCACAGCACCCCAGCTGAATAGGAATATACCCAGTGGCTTACCAACCAATAGACCCATAGCAATACCAAGCGGTAGCATGCCTGTAAGATTTGAAATTGAGATGCCTTCTAGTGAGATGCCTGCGTTTGCAAATGCGAAGATTGGCAAAATTGCAAAAGCTACATATGGGTGCAAAGCATGCTCTAGGTGTTTCAGCGGAGAATGTTCTCCCTTATTGCCTTTTAGTGGGATAGCAAAACCAATTACTACACCAGCTAATGTTGCGTGAACACCAGATTTCAATACAGCGAACCACAGGATCGCACCAACAATTAAGTACACACTCAGCTTAGTTACATGCTTGTTATTTAGCATGAACAACACACCAGTCGCGATGAAGCCAACCGTCAGTGCAAGCGTTGATAGGTCACCTGAGTAGAACAGTGCAATGATAACAACAACACCTAGGTCATCGATAATTGCCAATGCTAGTAAGAATACCTTCAGGCTTACCGGTACACGGTTACCAAGAAGAGCCATGATACCCAGTGCGAATGCGATATCTGTTGCAGCCGGGATAGCCCAACCTTGAAGCGCTTCAGGGTTACTTGAGTTAAATAGCACGTAAATAAGTGCAGGAGCTAACATACCACCCACAGCTGCGATAGCTGGGAAAATTGCTGTCTCTTTAGACTTTAATGCGCCTTCCAAAAGTTCGCGCTTAACTTCTAAGCCGATTAGAAGGAAGAAGACAGCCATTAAGCCATCGTTAATCCAGTGAGACACAGACATACCAAGAACGTAACTGTGAAGTACACCTTGGTACATTTCGTTCAGTGGTGAGTTTGCTACAAACATTGCGATCGCCGCAGCGATTACTAGGATGATGCCGCCAGCAGATTCCATTTTAAAGAAGTCACGGATGACGTCGGTCATGATTTCGCCCTTATATTTATTATTTAAATAAACGAATAACAAAGAATAACCACGAGTTTATATCCAAGTCTAATTGATAGATAATCACTTCTTCGGATGTTTAACTTCGGTTTTTCCTACAAATACTAAACAATACGTCGTATATTCCATAATGTTGTTCTGCGCCATGAATTAAGTATAGATGAGATCATCGAACCTGTATGCACAATTCATTGGGGTTGGATAAAAGTCGCAGACATAAAAAAAGGCTATCAAATGATAGCCTTAGGTGTTTTTTAGTAGCCAGTTAATTGCATAAAGCCTGTCGCTTCACGGCTCCCGCTCGCCATAATCGGCCCTTCCCAATATGGTATGACAAAAGGAAGCCACATATCCCTGCGTATAATACGCGTCGTGAGGTTGATATCATGCTTAGGGACATTAATGATCCACTGCAGAGGCATCCGTCTTCTATTCATCAACGTTGTATTTTGCAATGGTTGAATTGAAATATCGGATTCCGTCAATTGGTAAACTTTGCCAGAGCGCGTTGCTAATGTACCAAATACGTAAGGCAACTGTTGGTTATGACGATAACGGTTAATACTCAACGCAGTGCCGTCATCGAGATTAAACACAAACCAATCCCAACCTTGTTGACCCACTCCAAGTAAGCCACTACCCCACTCTTTATGTACCCACGCAGTTCCTTCCACTTCCTTGGTAACGCCGTCTAAGTTCAACACACCACTCAAAGATAAAAATGGAGCGCTGAAGTTATAAGACGCGACAGGTAATAAGTCGTGTTTTTTCTGATAGCCATTATCGCCGTTGAGTACATATGGCCCTTTTGCAATAGTGTCGAGCTCAAGTCCAAAAGTGTCAGTTTGCACTTGAAGACGGCCTGGAAATGGTGTGTTGCCGAGTGCACGCCAGTTCCAGTTATCAATCCAAAGTCTGAATGGACGGTTAGTCATTCCCGCTTGGCCAATGCCGCCACGAGCCATGCGCTGTTCTTTCCATACTTTGGACTTAGAAGAGACCACTACATTTGAGATATAGACTTGAGGGCTTTGCCACCCAGGAGTTTCACGTTCGTCCGTTGCAATACGGAAAAAGCTCCACTGTACCGAATAGTCTTTGCCATCATCGCCTTTTAAAGACGCAAAATAATGCCACCACTCATGTTGAAACTCTGGGTGGAACTTAAAATCTTGTGGTAGCGAAACATTGCGGTCTGGTAACACTGGCTCAAACACATTGAAATGTTCACTAACCAATACCGAGTTAACTTCATTCTCGCCCTTTTCACCAGGATCGATGAAATAGGAGTAATAGCCCCAAACACTTAAAAAGATACTGAAGAAACTGATTAATAGAAGAGAAGACAGGATTCGATGTCTTAACTTAGTTGAGCTATTCCGTAAAAACATACTAAAGCGCATCCCTCAGTGACTTCATCGGAGTGTTCCGAATCATTCTCATCACTGGTAAAGCACCAGCGAGCATCAATGCTGCCATGGCCCACGCAAATGTCTGCAAATAATCCCAAGGAATCACTTGTAACTCGAGTGACCACCCAAAAGACTGCTTTATCACGATATCAACAATTAAGCTCGCTAGCGCCAAGCCAAGCGGAATCGCAATCAAGGAAGAAATAAGCCCAAATACAAACAGCTGCAAGCTACCTGTCAGAATCAACTCTTTCGCCGAGACACCCAAACAGCGCTGCAAGGATATATGTCTTTGTCGAGACACTTCACCCGCTACGGTAGCAAAGAAGATACCGAAGACTGCAATAACCAAGGTGATGTTGCCTAATGTATCTGCAATCGCGAACGTTCTATCGAACACACGCATCGCTTGACTGTGAATATTGTTGTTATCGAATACACGCTCAGAGCCAAGCCTGAATACGCTTTCTAATCGGCTGCGAAGGCCTACCGAATTAACATCATCTTTGAGTATTACGCCAAGGCCTACATTACCCCGCCCTGCAAACCCATACAGCCAGTTTCGATGTGACATCATGACTTGATGGTAAGGGTTACCATAATCGTAATAAACTCCAACAACCTGCCAACCAGAGCCGAGGCTATCATAGAGGTCAATGTAGTCGCCAGGGCGAATCCCCAACTTGAGAGACATCGATTCGCTGATCAACACACCTTTAGAGTGGTGTAAGTGGTACCAGTAATTCGGAATACCTAATTTGATTGTCAGCGCTTCTAGTTCGCCTTCAGAAGGACCCGTACTGACAACCTGAATACTGCCGACTGGGGAAGCAACATCTTTCTCCCAACGCCACCAAACCGAATCTACTTCAGGTTGATCTGACAGCCAGTTACTCATACGAGCAGCGGCATTATTGGTTGGGTAGATATAAAGATCCGCAGCCAGGCGCTGTGTTAACCATTTATCAGTAGTATCTCTAAAGCTACCCACCATGGTTTCTACACCAATATTGGCTGTTAAGGCCAACATAAAGGCCATCGTCGCCACGCCACGGTAGCTCATACTTGAAGCTGCATCAGCAAAGAACCAACGAGCACGAACCCAACGTAATGAATAAGATAAGCTGTTAAATAACTTCCACATCAAGAACGGTGTAAACAAAGCCACACTAATTAGCATCAGTGCGATAATCGCAAAACCCGTTTCTTGAGTCTGAGGGGCTTGATACACAGCGACAGCTGCAACCAAGAAGCCACAGCCAATCAAAGCTTGCCAAGTAAACTCAGTACCCGCAAAACGCATCAAAGACAATCGAGAGGTCAAACGAATCGGTTGTGATCTAAGCAAACGAACCAATGGCCAAGCACACGCTAAGAACGCTCCAAGTAACGCCATCAATAAGCTGTAGCCGCTCCAGCGCCAGTTCCAATCGATAGTTAAACCAACGTTGGCATCGTATAAATCACCTAAGCTTGAAGATACCGCAGGTAACAATTGGTTGGCTAACATGACACCAAAAACATTTCCGCAGATCCAGCTCAGTCCTACCAATAGCAGCAGCTCTAAGCAAAGCGCTTTAGCCAATTGCCAGCCCGACACACCTGTTTGTCTTAAGATACCGACTAACGGTTGACGCTGAATAAACGACAGCGACATCGCTTGATAGAAAATGAATAAACCAACCACAAACGACAGCATACCCATCGCTTTAAGATTTAAGTGAAAAGCGCTGGTCAGCGACTCTAGCTCCGCTTTAGAGCTACGGGTGATCGTCAACCCATTCGGCAACATATTTTTTAGGCGTTCAAATTTCTCAGTGGACATGTCTGAGCATGCAATCACTGAAAGTCCTGCACTACGTTTAAGCATGCGGAGCAAGGAGATATCTGCTATTAACCTTGTTCCATTAATCAGGTTGTTTTGATCGACAACCACGGGACCAAGCTCAGAGCCATCCATAAGGTGGATATAGTCACCGTTTTTCCACTCCATGTGTTCGGCGAGATCGTCGCTCACAAGGATCGGATATGGCGGTTTCATTAGATTTAACGTATTGAGATCTTTTAACGCAACGCCCGGCTGCAGTTGAAGCATAGAGACTGGATCTATGCCAATCAGCATGAAATTTGAACCATTTTCATCAGTGATACGGTGGTGATCAAAAGGAGAACACTGCTGAAAGCCTTCACGTCGAAGATGGATATAAAAGCCTTGCGGAATTTTATTGGCGTTGTGTTTTGGTCGAATACGGTAAGGAAGAGGATTCGAAAAGAGTTTTTCGCCATGTGCATAGCTTTGCTTGGCGTGTTGGTTAATGGCAGTAACACCAACCAAAAGTGATACGCCTAGGGTTAAACCAAGCCATACCAAGATAATCTGAAGTGGGTAACGTCGATAATGACCGAGTAGTGCCTTAACTACGGGCCATAACATGCAGTTGCCCTCCTTGTAGGCGGATCCTGCCATCCATATGCAGCGCTACTTTCTCACTGTGTGTTACCAACAGTAATGTACATTCTAATTGGCGAGCCAAAGAGGTCAGCAAACGCATTACCGCTTCAGCGTTGCGCTCATCTAAGCTACCTGTTGGCTCATCGGCCAGTAAGATTTTGGGTTCCATATACAGCGCACGAGCAATTGCCGCACGTTGTTGCTGACCACCAGACGCCTCTTCAGGATAACGACCAAGCAAAGGCATCAGATCTAAAGCAGAAAGGATCTGTCGCCAGAGCCCCTTGTCTTCGGGTAAGCCTTTTAATTGGCGGCAAAAACGAATGTTATCGGCAATGTTCAATGTCGGCAGTAAGTTGAACTGCTGAAAGATATGGCCGATGTTGTTTCTGCGATAAGCGGTGCGGTCACGCTCGGTAGAGTCGTGCATATTGAAGTGAGGGAAAGCAATTTCACCTGAATCAGCTAGGTCTAACCCCGCAATAAGGTTCAGTAAAGTACTTTTACCTGAACCACTTTCTCCCATTAATGCTAGCTGGTCACCTTGGTTTAATGTTAATTCAGCACCTTGCAAAACAGGGTGAAACTCCCCCCCATCGACATAGCCTTTACATAGGTCTGACAGCTTTAACATTAAACAGCTCACATTAGTTAGAATTTGGAAGGAGAATCTACACTAATTCCCTGTTAGGAGGAAGTATTTTGAAAGATAGATCACACACCAACGATAAAGTGATGTGATTGGTGCGTCCTACTTCAACTTCCTATCAAGTTTTTAATCCATTTTCTTGTTTTCATGCGATAGAGCGACCCGCCCCACTTAATCACTTCTTCAGTAAGGAACAGTAGGTAAACCCACTCAGGTGGAAGCTTAAAGTAAATAGCGGCGATGGCTGCCAAAGGAATACCTATCACCCACTGAGCAATCAAGTCTTGATAGAGACAAAACTTCACGTCACCACCCGCTCTGAGTACACCAACTATCACTGTCATTGGAATAGAGCGGATGACAATACCCACACTCAGAATCAAAATAAACTTCTCTGAAAGCGCTCGGGTCTCTTCGGTCAGTGCGCTAAAGGCATTCAATATTGGCGTTTGTATAAAGTAGAGGAAAATTGCCACCACAATACTGGTAAAGAAGCACAAAATCGTTAAGCCTAGCGCTTGGTAGTAAACCGCTTCATTGTTCTTCGCACCGAGTTGGTTGCCCACCAAAACCGCGGCAGCATTCGACATGCCAATCAACAAACTCAACGAGATAGACTCAACTGGCGTCATCACCGAAAGCGCAGCTAAACCTTGAACGCCTGATTGCCCCATAATGGCGTGATAAGCGAATAAGCCCCCCGCCCAAGCCAAGAAGTTAAACGTTGTCGGCAGAGACAATTTCAAGAAGCGAACGACTTTCTCCACCGTTGCCGCAGCTTTGATATCACAAAGTTTGAAGGCTAATAAATGTTTAGAGAAATAGAGGTAACCAAACAAGGTCGCCACTTCAATTGCGCCACTCAGTACGGTCGCAATCGCCGCACCTTTGATGCCAAGAGCCGGAAATCCTAAGTTACCGAAAATCAGCACCCAGTTTAAGAACACGTTAGACAGGATACCAATACCACTGAAGAAGGTACTCAATCCAGGTTTGTGTATCGCTCTTAGGCCAACGGCCATACTGCTGACACACGATACGGCTAACATGCTAAATGAGGTGATAACGATGTATTCAACGCCCAAGCTGATGACTTCTTGAGAGTCAGTCGTCACGCCCATGATTTGTGCCGGGAAAGAGACAAAGAACACGATGGTCAACAGCGCAAACAACGTCGAAACCAGCCAGGTTAGTGCAGTGCTTTCTCTCACGCCTTGTCTGTTGCCCGCTCCCCAATATTGAGCAGTAAGAAGAGCGCCGCCGGTGGTGACACCCACCAGCATAATGGTCGTCACGAACATCGCACGACTCGCCACACCCACAGCCGCAATGTCTGCTTCTCCAAGCTGACCTAGCATCAACACATCCACTAAGCCTCGACTCGAGAACATGATGCTCTGCAAGGTGATTGGCAAAGCTATGGCAATCAACCTGCGAACAAAATCACCGCGTGTGTGATGAATAATTGAAGAGAGCAACATAGAGAGACCTAAACGGAACGTATTGATGAATAAAGATAAATATCGCGCTATTATATCAATGTTCGGTTTTTAACCACAGATATAAATGGAGTAGTAATGAAGAAAGTACTGGTTTTAGGCGCTTCTGGATACGTAGGCTCACAACTCCTCCCTCTCCTGCTTGAGCAAGGCTATCAAGTCACGGCAGCAGCAAGGCATATCGACTATTTAAAGGCACGGACCGAGCCTCACGAAAACTTATCACTTGAGTATCTTGATTTGGCCGATCAAGCTGCGACACAAGCCTTAGTCCCCGATTTTGATCTTATCTTCTTCCTTGTCCATGGAATGGCAGAAGGCCACGACTTTATTGATTACGAGTTAAACCTAGCTCGCAACTTTGTCTCTGCACTTGGCCCTAAAAACCAGCACGTTATCTATCTAAGCTCGTTGCAGCCTCAAACTGGTAACTCAGAGCACCTTCAAGCGAGAAAGAAAACCGGTGAACTACTTCGTAAAGGGCCGGTACCGATAACCGAACTTCAAGCAGGCGTGATCATAGGCCCAGGCTCTGCGGCATTCGAGATCATGCGAGACTTTGTGTACAACTTGCCGATTATGATTGCGCCAAAGTGGGTCGATTCTAAAGCAAACCCTATCGCATTGCAGAACCTGAACCACTATCTGCTGAAGCTAGCACAAGACACGCCTATAGAAAGCCAAATCTTCGAAGTTGGTGGGCCGGATATTGTCTCTTATCGAAACCAATTTGCTCATATTGCCAAAACGGCCGATCGTCCACTCCGGCTGTGGGCTACATCACTGCTCACCCCCAAGATTGCTTCATATTGGCTAGGCTTAGTGACATCTGTACCGTCCAACATAGGCAGAGCACTGCTTGCTGGCTTAAAGCATGACTTTATTGCCAGTTCGACCACTATCAGAGAAAAGTACCCTCAGAGGCTTATCTCGTTCGAGAATATGGTTGAGCAAGCTATTCATTCTGAAGGAAACTTCGTAAAGAGTAATGTGTGGGGCTTCGATAAAACTGCCTTCAAACGCTGGCAAGCGGGATACGGTTATTACCCGAAGAAAACAGGCGCAAGCATCATGTCTACTGCCTCACTAGAGTCTCTTTGGCAAGTAGCTCAACAGATAGGAAGCCCGAAGCAAGGTTACTTCTTCGCTAACGCTTTATGGCGCACACGCGAATGGTTGGACCTTCTTTTCGGCGGCGGCGTACCTGTGCGACAAATGCCTGAAGGCCCCAAGCTAAAAGTGGGCGACAAAATCGATTCATGGAAAGTGATTCGCTGTGAAGAGAACCAATTCTTATCGCTACTGTTTGGCATGAAAGGTCCAGGCTTAGGACGACTGGAAATTACCGTTTCTGACAACGGCGATTCTCGTGAACTGAACATATCAGCTTGGTGGCACCCAAAAGGCTTTCTAGGTCTACTCTATTGGTTCGCAATGATGCCTGCTCACCTGTTTATCTTTAAAGGCATGGTGAAGGCGATTGAGAAGCAGGCTAAAGAGCAGATACGAGATTCGAGTGGCGAGATGCGAAAAGATTAAAAGCAGATACGGGATTCGAGTAGCGGGATGCCAAAAGACTAAAAGCAGATACGGGATTCGAGTGTCGAGATGAGAAAAGACTAAAAGCAGATTCGGGATTCGAGTGGCGGGATGCCAAAAGACTAAAAGCAGATTCGGGATTCGAGTGGCGGGATGCGAAAAGATTAAAAGCAGATACGGGATTCGAGTAGCGGGATGCCAAAAGACTAAAAGCAGATTCGGGATTCGAGTGGCGGGATGCCAAAAGACTAAAAGCAGATACGAGATTCGAGTGTCAAGATGCGAAAAGACTTAACAGAAAATTTGCGACACGCGCTATGAGAGGCAAAAAAAAGAGCGGATAATTCCGCTCTTCGTATCTCTCATCTCGTATCCCGAATCCGCTACTAGCCAATAACGCTAATCGGGATCTCAGCCAGTTGGTTGCCTTGGTTAGCAGGGTAAACGATGTATTCACCGTGATACTTCACTGCAGACTTATAGTCCGTCACTTTGTGAAGCATGAAGCCTGCTTCCATCGCTGCTTGAATAAACTCAGCGTGGTTGCCACGAACAAACCAGTTCATTGGCTTAACCATTAACTCACCATCGAAAGAGTCGTCACACTGTTTGCCACACAAGGCAAAAGAGTGCTCACCATCGGTGAAGAACTGAATCTTGCCGCCAGTCGTTAGCTCGTCTTCACTCGATACGCTCCAACCCATCTCGTACATTTTGTCCATGAACGCTTCAACATCACTGTCTTTTAGCGCTTTAGGCTCTTCGCCTTCAGGGAAAAAACGTCCGTAGAACGCAGAAATACGTTTAAAGGTAAAAGTTAAATCAGAGTTGTTGCCTTTTGAGCGACCCTGCTTCTGCCAACGAACTAAGTCAGGCACAATCACGCGATCATACGCTTGAGATTTAATCGCTTTTGTTACCCAGCGAACAAGGTAAAGATTGTTCGCGATAGGTGCGTCAATGGCTTTGCCAGACTTATGTAGAGCATATAGCTCGCCTAACGCATCGTTCACTAACTTCTGAATTTCAATATAGTATTTTGACATTATGCCTTCTTTCCTAATGTCCAATATAGTAATGCTGACAGTACTGCACACGCAGCCATTACCATAGCCATAGACCCTGCACTGTCACTTGGTAGCATCGCAACGATCGCACCAACGACAGAACCAGTACCAAATCTTAATGTTCCTGCAAGCGATGAAGCCGTTCCTGCCATGTTCGGATAACCACTCAACAGCAGCCCCATAGAATTACTGCCAATAGTAGAAATGGTCCCAATAAATAGCATCACAAACGGCACAATTCCCCAAAGCCCGAGATCCAATGCCCAACCGACAAGTAAACCTACGCCAGCCAGTAATTGGATGACCAGCGCTGCCCTCAACATTGTATGAGAACCGACCTTCTTAACGATTCGACCATTGATTGTCGTCATCAGAATCATCGCAACAATGTTCAGACCAAATAGGTAACCAAACAGGTCAGGACGTACGCCATAGACATCAATGTAGACAAAAGAGCCTGCTGTTAAGAATGCGAACATCCCAGAGAACGAGAACGCACCAGAGAAAATCAGCCCCATAGCGGTCGGGTTTCTACATAAACGAGCGTAATTACGAATCGTGGTTTTAAAGCGCAATGGTTGACGATTGTCGACAGGCAGTGTCTCAGGAATTTTGACTATCACCGCGAGAATCACAATCACTGCAAAAATCGCCAATACCCAAAAAATTGAACGCCAACCGAACCACAACGTTAAATAACCACCAATCATAGGCGCGATAAGCGGTGCAACCGTCATTACTAAGGTAACGAACGACATGGTTCTTGCGAAATCTTCACGGTCAAACATGTCACGTACAACAGCTTGAATTATTACCGCTGCCGCTGCACCTGCGAAGCCTTGAGCGGTACGAACTAGTGTTAGTGCTTCAATACCATGAGTAGTGGCACTCACAACAGACGCGATCGCAAAGAAGAATACACCAATCAATAGAACAGGCTTGCGACCATAACTGTCGGCTAACGGACCATGTAACAACTGACCGAGTGCAAAACCTGCGGTATACGCTGTAAGTGTGATCTGCACTTCACCCGCTGTCACGCCAAGATCTTTGGCGATCGTTGGCATAGCGGGCAGGTACATATCAATGGCGAGTGGTGTCAGTGCACCAATCGCACCCAGAACCAAAAATAGCATCCAACCTAACTGAGGAGTTTGTGGTTGTGAGCTTGGTGTCTGTTGGGTAGATGTTTGCATAACTCTCCGACTAAGTACTAGGTTCTATGTGAGCACGAGCATCCACACAGTGATACACGAATACGCACAGTGATACACAAACATGCGTACAGCAATAATGGCTGAAACTGTCCTAGTACCAGTCAAAATAATCAGCCGACGCTATCCTTGGTCGGCTACATCTTCGATAGAAAGGGTTACTTCCAGATCGAGTCGACTTCTTCTTGTGTTAGGTAACGGTATTCACCTAACTCTAAAGATTCGTCCATCTCAATTTCGCCAATACGTTCACGATGCAGTGCTTCTACTTTGTTACCAAGTGCTGCAAACATACGTTTAACTTGGTGGTATTTGCCTTCGTGAATCGTTAGCAGCACTTCACGCTCTGCACGAACTTCTAGGTGTGCAGGAAGTGTTAGGCCATCTTCGCTCTTAAGCTGGATGCCCTCTTTGAATTTCTCAACGTAATCGTCTTCAACAGGTTCAACCAACCACACACGGTACGTCTTCTCGCACTTGTGCTTTGGCGAAGTGATACGGTGAGACCACTTACCATCGTCGGTAATCAACACAAGACCTGTTGTATCAATATCTAAACGGCCAGCAAAGTGCAGCTTGTCCATTTTGATTTCATCGAGTAGTTCAAACGCGATACGATTTGCGCCATCTTCATGCGAGCAAACAAAGCCTTCTGGCTTATAAAGCATGATGTAACGTGGGCCATGAACATTCAATTCATTGCCTTGCCATTCCACGACACACTCTTCAGTTACCTTGAGTGAACCGCTTTTTTGAATGACATCATTTACTGTCACTGCCTTGGATTTTAATAAGTGTGTTGCTTCTCTTCGAGTGACGCCTAATGCATCGCACAGAAATTTATCTAAACGCATGAATACCTCAACTAATCTAAGTCGGGTATTATAGTCACCTTTGCTCAATTAGTTGAGCTATTTCACACTATTTGTTTTCCTTCTTACAAGACGCGATATGTATACACTCCGCCCGTACCAAGCTGATTCTGTAAAATCAGTGATTCATTACTTCAGAAAACACCAAACTCCGGCTGTGCTCGTGCTTCCGACTGGTGCAGGAAAAAGCCTTGTAATTGCAGAGTTGGCAAGGCTTGCGAAAGGTCGAGTGTTGGTACTTGCTCACGTAAAAGAGTTGGTTGAACAGAACCATGAAAAGTATGAAGGCTACGGACTGAAAGGCTCGATTTTCTCTGCGGGTTTAGGCCGTAAAGAGACAGACCAACAAGTGGTCTTCGCATCCGTTCAATCTGTGGTTCGAAATCTCGATTCATTCTCTAACCAATTTTCACTGTTGGTGATCGATGAATGTCACCGTGTTCCCGATGAAAAGACCAGTAGCTACCAGAAAGTCATCACTCACTTGCGCGAGAATAATTCGGGTATCAAGGTGCTTGGCCTAACCGCGACCCCTTATCGTCTTGGTATGGGTTGGCTTTACCAGTATCACACCCGCGGCCAAGTACGATCTGAAGAAGCCAGGTTTTTCAGAGATTGTATTTTCGAACTGCCGATTCGTTACCTACTCGACGAAGGTTTCTTAACTCCTGCGCGCATGATAGATGCGCCCGTATTGAGCTACGACTTTTCACAGTTAAAGCCAGCGAGCACTGGTCGCTACAAAGAAGCAGAGCTTGATATGGTGATCGAGCAGTCGAAACGCGCGACCCCGCAGATTGTCGACCAGATAATTGAACTGGCCCAAGACAAACTAGGCATCATGGTATTTGCCGCCACAGTTCGACACGCGCAAGAGATTCTCGGCTTATTACCAGAAGGTGAAGCATCGATTGTGATTGGCGATACGCCAACACTCGAACGTGACCAAATCATCAATGATTTCAAAGAACGTAAAATCAAATTCTTGGTCAACGTATCGGTATTAACCACAGGCTTTGATGCGCCACATGTCGATTTAATCGCAATTTTACGCCCTACCGAATCCATCAGTTTGTATCAACAAATCGTCGGCCGTGGCTTACGCCTATCCCCAGGTAAGAAAGAGTGTCTGGTGCTCGACTATGCGGGTAATAGTTACGACCTTTACCAACCTGAGGTCGGCGATCCAAAACCAGATTCAGACAGTGAAATCATCACCATCCCTTGCCCGGCGTGCGGCTTCAATAATAACTTTTGGGGCAAACTAGACAGCAATGGCTTCTTGCTTGAGCACTTTGGTCGTAAATGCCAAGGCTACTTTACCGATGAAGACACGGGCGAACGCGAACACTGTAACTATCGTTTCCGAGCGAAATACTGCGGTGAATGCGGCGCTGACAACGACATTGCCGCACGCATTTGTCATGAGTGTGATGCAACTTTAGTCGACCCAGACAAAAAGCTTAAGGAAGCGTTAAACCTAAAAGATGCGTTGGTGTTTGAGTGTTTAGAAATGGACTTGAACGTACTTAAGGACGACAAAGGTAAATCACAACTTAAAGTCACCTATCGCGGTGAAAACCAAGCGCAAGTGCATGAGTTTTGGTCATTAACCACCAAGAAACAGAAACAGAACTTCAAAGACCAGTTTGTTCGCCCTCACCTAGCAGACAGACATCGCCCTTTTGAAGAAGCATCACCATCGAAAGTGGTTGCTCACCAACATAGGTTCCGCCCACCTCAGTTCGTGATTGCACGTAAAGTCGGACGCTTTTGGAAAATGAGAGACAAGATATTCGAAGACGAATTACAGCAGCGTTAAGGTTAAGAATAAAGGTAAGTATTACGTTCTTAACACTCGGCGGTTAGTGTTATGTATTAAAGCCTTCGCCATTTAATCGCTAAGTTTTTCGGTATCAAATTCTCATTATTAATCAGGTTCACTTTCTGTTCAGAATTACTTTTTTATACTGAACGCTATCAACCTTCTCTAGGATTCGCTATGTTTAGTAAAGCTATGATTTCTTTGTTTTCTATAAGCTTAGGCTTATTTGTTTCTACTGGCGCATGGGCAGACTCACATCATAATGGTCATGAATTAGTGCAGGACGTTCATAAAGCAGGAACCAGCATCGAATTTGAAGAAGATCAAGACGAAGTCTATGAAGCCGTACGAGAAGGCTACATTCGCCCTTTCTCAGAAATGTATGCCGCGGTTGAAAACGATCTTCATGGCAGAATCATAAAAGTAGAACTAGAAGAAGATGACGACATTTGGGTGTATGAACTAAAAATCAATTACCAAAACAACATCATCAAAGTCGAATACAACGCTGAGACGTTAGAAATGCTTATGATCAAAGGCCGCAACTTTAAAGACGCAATTAAACACGGCGACTAATTAAGTACGACGAATAGTTAAGCACGACGAACAGTCATTACAATAATTAAGAAGAACAATTATGAAAATTTTAGTCGTTGAAGACGAACCTCGTTTGGGCCAACAAATTATTGAAACACTTGAGGGAGCCGACTGGGTTCCAGAGCTTTCTCAAGATGGTATCGACGCACTCTACCGCGCAACGTCAGAAGAGTGGGACGCGATTGTCCTCGATTTAGGTTTACCTAAGCTTGACGGCCTAACCGTATTAAAAGGCATTCGAGACGAAAACATCAACACACCTGTGATTATCTTAAGTGCTCGTGACACACTAACCCAACGTGTTGAGGGCTTAAACGCAGGTGCTGATGACTATCTAACTAAGCCATTTGAGATGGTCGAGCTGATTGCCCGTATTCGTGCTCAACTACGCCGAGCGTCAGGCAGTGCTGCCCCTATACTTCAAATAGGAGACCTAAGCCTAGACACACGCAGTTCTAAAGTATTATGGCAAGGCCAAGCGGTTAGCCTAACCGCGCTAGAATATAAAGTTGTCGCGTACTTCATGCATAACCAAAACAAGGTTATCTCGCGTACAGAACTGGTTGAACACATCTATAAACAAGACTTCGACCGTGACTCAAACACAGTTGAGGTGTTCATTGGTCGTATTCGCAAAAAAATTGCACCAAAGATCATTAAAACTGTTCGTGGCCTTGGCTACCAACTGAATGCTGAATAGCGCCCTATCTAATTACACTATAAGCAACCGTCAACAAAACTCAGTGTAATAGCCAATTAAATGGACAGCCTGTTCTGATCGTCGCAATACTGATAAGTCACGATGAGCAAAGGCAGGCTAGAAATGCATGAATCTAAAGAAACGAACACTTAAAAACATCAGTCTAAAAAGCCGCTTGCTCCTCGCTGCGGCTTTTTGGCTAGGTGCGATGATATTAGCGGCAGGTGTAGGGATTCCGAAACTGGTTAACGACTACCTCGTCGATGATATGAAGCAGCAGCTTGGCTTAACCATGGATGAGTTAACCGCCAATATCGAAACCAATGACAATGGCAATTTGATCATGGCAGAGCGTCTGTCTGATCCTAGGTTCAACCAGCCCTACAGTGGTATTTATTGGCGTGCCGCTACCCAAGAACAGATCATTCGATCTCGCTCGCTATGGGATAAAGACCTCACCATTAAGCGTTCGCCGATTCACACATCAGTCAAAGGGCCTGAGAAAGAAAAGCTGATTTACATCGAGCAGGATATCTACCTGCCTGAACTGAGCGACCCTGTCACGATTACTATTGGTATTGATGAAGATCCGCTAGAATCCACACTGACCGAGCTTACTGGCCAAGTCTGGTTAATCCTAATGCTGTTGTTTGTTGGCGTGCTTATGTTGATCGGCATACAAGTCAGTTGGTCGCTGCTACCGCTCAGTAAAATGCAGCGCGAACTGGTGATGCTAAGAAACGGCGAGCAGCAAGGGCTAAGCGATAACTACCCGAAAGAAGTTTCGCCATTAGTATCAGACCTCAATGCTCTTCTTTTTCATTACCAAGAATTACTGGAACGAGCTCGTAACCACGCTGGAAACCTATCTCACGCATTAAAAACGCCGCTGTCGGTTCTGAAAAATGAGATAGAACGACTTCCTGAGGATGACAAGGCGCTGCTACAACAGCCTATTCATCAGATTCAAAGCCAAATAGACTATCATCTTGGCCGTGCGCGCATGGCGGGTGCAATGAACATTCTTTCGGTGAAGTCTTCACCTTGTGAGCGTGTTGAAGCTATCTCAATGGCGTTTGATAAGGTGTACGCTGCCAACGAAATTACCATGATTAACGAGCTAGACTCAGAGATTGAAGTGGCGGTCGAAAAAACCGACCTTGATGAAATGGTCGGCAACTTACTAGAGAACAGTTACAAGTGGGCGAACAATATAATTCGTGTCCATGCAAATGAACTCGACGATGGCAACATTGAATTGGTGATTGAAGATGATGGCCAAGGCATTCCTGAAGAGAAGCTTCAGCAAGTGACCAAACGTGGTGTTCGACTTGATGAAACCACACCAGGAACAGGCTTGGGGCTTAACATCGTGAATGAAATGGCACACAGCTACCGAGGCAGCCTAACGCTCAGCAAAAGCTCAATGGGCGGCTTAAAAGCTTCTCTGGTGTTTAAACTAAGCAAAGGCTAACCACGTTCAGTAAAAGTTAAACGCAATAAGCCCTAGCGCAATGCTAGGGCTTAGTTCAATCGACCTTATATACGACCCTATATATCGTTCACAGCAACCTCCAAAGCTTGCGAATCATCACTCAGGGTCGTTGATCCAATCATTAAAATCCTACCATCTGTATAATAGTCATGATCTTCATTAATCACTTCCACCGTTGCCAATGGGTACTTGTCTAGCTCGATGTCAGGTAGTGACATTCGTATCTGATTAGCGAGCCTATCTCGCTCTTCATCAACATTAGGGTCAATGTTATGAAGTACGGTCACAATGCCTGAGTAAGGCGTGACTTTAAGGCCATCGTCATAGCTAATTGCGCCTAACCACTGGGGCTGGTTAGTTTTAATATCAACACCTGCACGCCACCAGCGAATATGGCTGCGCTTCATCAGGTTACCCGGCAATTGAAATGCCATATCTTGTGGCTTATCTCGCCAATATAAATCAGACACAGGTGGCGTTTTGTCTCTAAGCAATGCGAGATAACCAGCCCATTCAATCTCATTTCGAGAGAATGTTTGATTCTCTATCCAGCCTAATTGCTTCATTAAGTCTCTTGGGGTTGCGCCAACATAAATGACGTTGATCGCTTGCGCTGAATAGAATGACGATTTGCCTGGGAATGCTTTATAGGTAACCGAATTCCAGTCGACTTTGTTTATTTGAGCCGTCTCTGGTTGATTCTGAAAGTCATCCGCTTTCCAAAAAAAGTGAGCGTAGTTTGCAAACAATACCCATGCCAATAACAGCGCACTCGACTTAAGTACCAAACGTCGCCACTTCATTCGATAACCAATAATGGTGAAAACCAATACCGCGAATACCCCGACGATCAAACTATTATGCTCAGAGATAAATATCTTAAGGCTATTAAGCCACGGAAAGTTTTCAACGCCGTGTGCCAGTAACATACCCCAAGCAACAAACTGCCCGCCACCAAGGGCCAAGCCGATAACGGCTAATGCACTGAAGTTGCGCCACGGTACACGATGCGAGCCAGCTATAAATGGCACAACCCAAGCAATAGGCCCTAACAAACGAGCAAAAAGAATGATGTACGTGCCTTTGCGAACAACCAGATAGCGGCAGCGCGCAATTAATCTTTTGGTTTTAGGACGAAACTTAATGAGCCTTCGTTGCGCCTTAGCACCGTATTTATAACCAATGAAATAACTGAGTTGGTCACCAAGCAAACCACCTAGCATCACCAAAACCAACGCCATCCATGCACCTGAATACAGTTGAAAGCCCGCTGCGATAAAAAAGGGCTCTCCGGGTACAAATAGGTTTGGGCCAATGAGAGCATCACCCAATGCTCCCAGAAAAAGCCCTAGTCCATCAAACATAACAACCTCAATGCTTACTGTTCTTTGTAGTGACCAAACTTGTAGTTCATCTCGTTGTTACGCATTTCGCCTTTAAAGAAGCGTCTTACATTGGCTTTAAGATAAGTAGAGCCTGTCTTCACAACGCCATCTTGGTCTAAACGACGTGGGTCAAAGCCAAAAGTCATATTCAGGAATCTAAATCGCCATGTTTTGCTCGCACGTTTTACGTAGTCACAGTCTTCACACAGTACGATCTCTTCATCGAAACCGCCGATCTCATCATGCGCTCGTTTCGTCGAGAAAATACACGCGCCAATCGCCGTTGGGAAAAAGAACTGGGTAGTAAACAAGCCTGCGTTAAATAGCCCGTAACCAAACTTGTGCACAAGCGGCAGACCTTTCGAACTCATGTACACTCCGGCCACTTCAAGCTTCTTCTCTTCTAGCTCGTAAAGCGCTTTCGCAAGGAAATTTCGAGGCAAGCTCACATCAGCATCTAAGAAAAGGATCCTGTTGTATTGCGCCAATGACGCACCTGTGTTTCGGCCAAGGCTCACACCACGATTTTCCATATGATGAACAGTTAATTTTGGCAACGCGTTTTCATAAGCTTGTGCCACTTCTCTTGTGTTATCTTCACTGTTCGAGTCGACAACAATTACTTCAAACTCTTGGTGGGTTTGCACGCTCAGCTCTTCCATTAAGCGGCTAATGCGTTTCTCTTCGTTTAGCGTAATTACGACAATGCTTACCGGTTCCATATTTTCACCTATTCATTCTGCTGTTTAATTAACACTAAGATTAACGAACCAAGCCTTAACCAAGTCTTAGGCAAACATTCATTTTCCGTTCATTAACTTGATGATTTAGCAGTGATATAAATAGATGAGAGTGGTGCTGTAAAAGGGGTTAAAATACGCGAAACAAGCGTTAGCGAACGTTTTATCTCCAAATGAACCCATTATCTAAGGAAATTCACTTTGAGATGGGCTTCTTACTTGCTCATATTGGAATGTGATGTTAGTATCCGCGCTCGCTTAAGCATGAACTCGTTTGTGTCTAAGCATTACCACACACTCAAGGTCGCATTGAGGTGTGAAGTTAATTTTTACTAATTTGAGAGTAAAACTATGAAATTTGAAGCAGTAGTACGTACTGAACTAGGTAAAGGTGCGAGCCGCCGCCTACGTCACGCTGGTAAATTCCCAGCTGTAATCTACGGTGGCGAAGCTGAAGCTGTAGCTATCGAACTTGTTCACGCTGAAGTGATCAACCAAATGGATAAGCCTGAATTCTACGAAGCAATCACTCTACTGATTGATGGCGCAGAAGTTAAGGTTAAGCCACAAGACGTTCAACGTCACGCGTTCAAGCCAAAAGTTGAGCACATGGACTTCATCCGTATCTAATTCCCTACCAAGGAATAAGATTGGATTAATCCAGCCTTCTGCATAGAAAAGATAATCGATCTTACCAGTCGAGAAATCTAGAAATTCGAAACCCCGATGCTACCAACATCGGGGTTTCACCGTTTTTGAGCCCTCAAAAACGTCGTAAATCTCGCGCAATACACTGAAAACAATCAACTTCCCTCTTCCCCACTTTATCCCAGTCTTGCTTGGGTGGATTAAGGGTGGACGAAAGGTGGACTTATACAGTAGTTTTTCTAACAATAAGACTAGACCGCTTTTTCGCTAGGTTCAACACACTACTCAAACAAAAAACAAAACTGACTTGCATCTAGAATGTTACTTGTATGGCCTTATACGCATTTCTAAACGAATAGAGCAATCTAGGATAAGAATTACTCCTTTGGCATAACTCGCTAGTGCTGAGAGCCGCCTACTTACATTCATGTATATTGGATTGGGCTTTACCACCACGTAATACACTCCAGGTTAATCAAACAACACTGAAAGGCGATCAAGAAAACACTTCTAGCCTTTCGTTCATTCTTAACACCACCTTCCAGTCTAATCCTTCAATTCTCATTTAATGACATAACATGCCTGAACTACCCACCAGCAAGTAAACCTAATAGTCCAGTATTGAGAACTTTAAAGACCTATAGGCTATCACTGATCCGCACAGTCACTTTTCAAAACATAACACTCGACTTCCCTGACCAAAAATCACGGATTCGGAATCCGAATAATTAATAGAACGTCTATACAAACCAAAAATATTGAAGAATTTGGGTCCAAGAATTTGTGATGTTGGGGCTCTGGTCGCATCACAAGCATAAACTCCCGCAACCCCCACCCTCATGCACTCTAGGTGACACTTTCAGTTCACCTAGAGTGCACGGATTTAAAGGGCTAACGAGAGATTTTATTGACAAAGTAACGTTGACACTTTTTTGGAAAAAATCTCAATCCAGATTCTAGTGCTAATGCTTAAAAATCAACGGCGTTTTGAAGGAGAAAAAAACGAGTAACTCTAAGATTTTCAATACAACTCGTATAATAAAACTCGTAAAAGTGAGGTTGCCGAAGCAGAATTGCAACGGATATCCGAATTTGCGAATAAAAAGGAGTAATATTGAGATGGTTGCAGCTATGAAAAAGAAGCGGCCTGATTAGCCCACTTTCCTTAGGCTCTTCTTTCTAGAATACTCGTAATGTCTTTCTTGAGTTCCTCTGAAAGGCGTTCGAATTTTTCTGGTGCAACCAAGCCTTCCGCACACATTTGCATGAGCTGGATAAATGCATTGCTTCGAGAATGGCCATCAAAAATCAACTTCATTTGCTTTTGAGATTCTTTGGAGTGCTGGCACATAAAGTTAAACCTTTCCCCTACAGGTTCTGCCTCATCAGTAATCGTTTTGATGGCTTCATCTAGTTGACGAGCACAAAACACTTTCACTGCTTCACTCTTTATTTCACAAAAGATTTTCCAATCAGACTCTTTGATATTCATACTTACCTCCATAAAGTGTTACTTCTTAGGGTAGAACATGGCGCCGTAGTCGTTTGTTATATGAATTATATCGCCAATAGTTTCCTATCAGTTACTTCAACTAACTCTCGAAAAAAACGTATGCACTTGTCTAGCTCATCGCGCTTCACTATATGAGAAGACTGTTTATCAATTTGTGCTCTATGGACCGCTTCACCACGCTTTCTAAGCCAAGAGTTTAACGCAGTTCTTGAATCTTTTGCTGTGTGAAAGTTACCCCAAACCCAACTTTCAGTAACGTCTATACCGAAAAACTCTTGGAATAGATCCTTAGTTTTCTTAGAGTCTGGATTATTGAAAACTTTAAGATGATCATGCAATCGCCCTGTTATTATGCTGCCAACCTGAGAACCCATAACCATTCCATATTTAGCATTAATTAATTCGGAAGCTATATCTTCAACATACGTCTCCCAAGCAGTCAAAGTCATGATCAAAGTTGCTCGTTTTAGCACCTCTGGTGGACTCATACCACTATCACAGTGATTCATCGAGTCATAACAGGCTATTAACTCTTCTGAATCTGAAAGTGCTAACTCAAATTCCTTTCTTGCTTGAGACATATACATATATCCTCCTTATTCATATAACGCCCAATTAGGGTGTGAGCAACGCTACCACGTAACTCGATAAAACCACAATAATCACTAAAATCCAATTTTACACCAAAATTACTAAGCGTTAGGAATCACTCTTAAATTGTTTGTTATGCAAGTGGTTGATTTTTTTAAGTCTCAGCCTCATATATGTGATAGGTCAACAGTTTTAAGCCCCCATCCATGGAAAAATTCAAGAAACCTATGATTAAATTCATTGTGTTAATGGTTATAGCTTTTAGCACAACACTCATATTTCCAGTCCAACAACTTATTGATGCTTCATTCTCAGATAAGACCGAAACAGTATTGTCTGTAATCCTGTACCTACAAGTAACTTGTCTAGCGATCGTATGGAGGTTTATGCTGCTAGATAAGCAAGTCATTGTCTCAAAGATTTGCTCCTTAATGAGCTACCTTGCCTTTACTACTATTGCTTTTGGTTCGTTGCTAGGGACATGGTTAACTAAATACATACTAAATTCGGGTTATCACTTTTTTTCTTCAGAACACCTAATTATTCGAGCAGTTTTGTTGTTTCTACTATCCGGAGCACCAACCCTGATAGTTTATCTAAGTAAAAATATTCCAAACATCATTAAAAAAAATATAAGAAACTCATACTTTCCAATGAGGCTTTATGTCGCGGGATTGTTGTGCGGAATTACTTGGCTATATTTATCAGCCACACTGCTTGCCTCGGTTGTATAACGCTCTGTTAAGAGGTGAGCAACGCAATGCCGAAGCCGCCGCATACCAACCAACGCATAGTGAAAATGCCATGCGTTGCGAATCACTCTTGAACAGTTTGTTAAAAATCAAGAGCAGAGGACTACTTTTCCTGTTCTAACTAATTGCTGATGAGTTTCGAAAATACCTGTGGCCATTTGGTTCAATTTATTTTTTAAAGCAAACATTTCCGGTCTATCTTCGAAATCATTTAGACCAATACTAAACCAACCATGTCCTTGTGATTGAATAGCCAACGAAAGTTTATTCCTAAACTCCTCCATTTGATTTAGTAAAGTAATACGGATATCTTCCAACTGTTTGTTACTGAACTCATGATCGGCGTTATTCCAGTTCAAAATAAAAAGGTCGATTCCTTTTAACTTGTCACTATGAAATGAATTACCTAAATCATGATCTTTCAGAAAATCTATAGTTTCACCGTCAGATGGTAATACTTCTCTAAACTTTTGAAAAAGTTCAACATCGCTCGGGCTTACATTATTCTCTAGAACTTTAGGTAACTCCACATTGAGTTGGCTTAGCTGCTTGTATAGCTTATACTCTTGACCAACAAAAGTGATAAAGAATCCTAACGAAACAACCAAAGGCTCCCAGTCAGGTTCGCTAACCAACCAAGCTACACTTAATAGCAAAACAACTAAATTTAGTATTTTAAAAACAAACAAACTCATATTAAACTTTATGATTTTTAACGCCTTGTTAAGGTGTGAGGCACGCAATACCGAAGCTTACGCATACCACCTTAACCACTAAAACCAACGCATAGTAAAAATGCCACGCGTGCCGAATCACTCTTGAACAATTTGTTAGCCCTTTTTCAAAAGGTTAAGACTTGTATACGACAGCCAAACCACCAAGATTGCCAGTAAGTTTAGAGAAACTGTTACTTCATTAACATTCACACTTATCGGTACTTCAACTCCAAAAGAAAAGGCTAAGGAAAAGTTAGGAGTCTCTATGCCTATAATCTGAATTAAATAAAGAGCGATCATTAACTTAAATACCCAAAGCTTCTTTTTTAACAACCCGTAAAAACTAGACAAGTTCAAGCTTAGCATCACTAAAACAATTGCAAATGTGAGAAAAAGACTCGAAGAGCTCAATTGATTTACTTGGGCAAGCAAGGTAAATGGTAGAAACAGAGTAACTGCAACAGATATACCCTGCAAAAACAGCAAGAACTTTGTTCTTTTTAAATGATTTTCAAACAATTTTTTATTTTCTCCTTGAGGGCTAATGCCATGTTAAGTAGTGAGCAACGCTACCACTGAACCTTAACCATACCACCATAAACACAAAACCCAATAATTAACACTGAAAGTGCCAAGCGTTGGGGATCTGTCTTAAACGTTTTGTTATGTTTTATTATCGACGGATACTTTTTGCAAAATATATGTACAAGCAAAAGAAATGAACACAGATAGCAAAAAATATAGGTAGAAGAACCAATTATAAAAAAGAAAATCTAGCTCTAGTGGTCGTTTATATAATCCACTTGTTCGAAGTTTTTCTGATTCTAGACTTCTAACAAAGTGCTTAACTTCAACCAACATGAATTCATAAGCCTTTTTATCGTAAAGACTATCTATATAATCTTCTTTTAGTTTAACTCTCAGCGCATCATTTTTAAAACTATTGAAAGCTTCAGAGCAATAATAAGACTTCAGTTCTTTGTCCTCTTCTGTAGTCTCTTCAGCATCAATGCAAACTTGTATCATATCTACTGTTCTCAAAAATAATTGCTCTGAGTCTAATAGACGGCTTTTCTGGAGATACTCTGTATTCCTATCCAATATCTTGTCAGTATGCTGGAAAAATAGATAATAAGGAGAAAGTAAAATTAACATCGACAAAATGAACACGAAAAACCAACGAAAAAGTCGAGATTCAACTAAAAACCCACCTGCTTTTTTCACTATTTTCTTAGTGAAATAAAAGTACTTACTCCAAGTATCTGGATCTAAAAAGTTCATAAACTCTCCTAAAACATAACGCCCTGTTAAGGTGTGAGCAACGCAATACCGATGCCGCCGCAAACCACCTTAAACACTAAACGCAACGCATAGCAAAAATGCCAAGCGTTACGAATCACTCTTAAACAGATTGTTAGGTTTATGTGTTGCAGAATAGCTTAAACATCGAATTATTCGTTTTAGAAATACTATTAACATAGCTCAATAGTATATTGATTTTATTGTTTGGGCTTGCTCTTAACCTTGAGTTTGAGATGCCCGGCTGAACAATCCAGACTTCATTCATTGCACTCGGGCTTTCCAGAGAAAATAATATTTTCTCGTAAAGTTGATCTGCATCCTTAATTGAAAGATCTAAATATTTAGAATTAGAAAATAGTCGTTCTTTTTTATCTGAATAAGACAACGGAAAGAAATACTTCATATTCTTTATAGCTTGTGCCACAACGACTTGTAAGTCATCCACGCGTAAACCTTGCTGTCGATTTGAAGAGTATTTTTCATGACTGAGAATTATTTTATTAGTACAAATCACTATATGGTCAGCAATCTCATTTGCTCCATTGTCTTCGATGATAGCTAACACATCCTCTTGAGTTATTAAGCTATACATATAATCTAAAGTAGCATCTGAAATATTCTTTGTGTAAGGGGACCTTGGAGCCTGTGCTTCACTTTTTATATCGACAGAGTTCCACGATATTGCACTATCTATACCTTCAGTAAATGGGCACCTTAATCGATTATCAAACCAATGGCTTCCGTCTCTATATGCATAAGCATTATCAAACAATAAAGTATAGTTGGCTGTATCACTCAAATATTCAATGAAATCTGTCTTACGCTTTCTAGTCGTGTTATCTGGTTTATCACTGAAAAAAACCTTTACTTCATCAGATGTATTGTCGAGCGAAAATTCTGGGACATTATCGCTAAGATCTATATTCAAAATGAAATTACTATGGCTATTTCCTATCTTAAACTTATTACTACTAACTCTTTCAATAAACCAGTCTATTACGTTTACACCATTTATATTGAAATATAAATTACCTTTATCTCTAACAACATAGTCAATATAAAGTGAAAGAATATTTAGTGGGTCAGATGGAGGCTCTACAGGACAGACAAGTATGGGTAAACTAAAATCAAGGTCATCATTTAGAATTTCAGTTAAAACCTCACACTTCTTGTTGAACTGCGATATCCCTTTGCACCAACCACTCCAAACCTTTCTTTTCTTGGCGGAACAACCAACACTGGAGCCAAGTTCAGAGCTCTCTGAAGATGCGATACAAAAGTTAAAGCTATAACCTGCATCAAATGAAGGTGTCAGTGAATACCTCGTATCTTTACCAGAATATGACTTGGATTCTACAGCTGTACCACCCGCACCGAAAGTATTAACCAAGCCCATAGTTCTAATTTTCAACTCATCGCCATTAATTAGATTATATATTTTCTTGATATCAATATCTAACTTGCAGAAGTGTATTTTCATTATATTATCGATTAGATCTTGAAGTTTCTTATCACTAGAATAGCTAAATATATATTCACCATCATCATTAATGATGATAATTTCATTAGTTCTATTAAATATATTTTCAGGAATATCGGATAGATTCTTACCTTTTTCTTTGTACCAAGTTGGTAATGTATATACCGCCAAGACGTAAATATTTGATCTCGGTCTCTCATAGTTTTGTACGATTTTTATTATTCTTTTTATTCCATCTTGGTTACAATATTTATACAATAGCTTACCAAATTTTTTACGATTGTATTTTTTCTTCCCTCTAACTTTTACTTGGAAGAATGGGGTAATTTTAGATAATTCAAAAACAGCCAATTTAAACCAACTAGTTGTATACTCAATCAAACACCCATCAACTATACATATTTCATAGTTATAAAAACATGATTGAAATCATAAACCAAAGTAGTAGAAAGAAACCTAACGCATAGCAAAAATGCCATGTGTGCCGAATCACTCTTGAACAATTTGTTAGTTTTCCGATTCCACGAAATTCAAGATATCTTTGTAGTTATTTACAACAATATCGACGGAATTATCGTCGTGATAAACTCGATAGAGCTTTCCGTTTTCGCCATCATTCACATTGATAAAGTATGGATCGCCAGAGCCACATAAGCTGCCACCAACGGCTATATATCCAGACTTAACAACGTTGATACCCGGATAACAATGGCTAGTTTCATCTTCAATTTCCGAACGTGTAAATACCTTAAAGTCTGCCCCTAACTCTGATAAATCAAAGTCATCTGGGATCTCAAATGATTTATTACTCAAATCGTTCTTGGATACAAAATCCAACCAATAATCAGGAATATTCATCACTGTAAACTCCAAAAGAAAACTAACGCCGCATTAAGGTGTGAGCGACGCTTGGCTATACTTGAGCGAAGCGAAACTGCCAAGCGTTGCGAATCACTCTTAAATGCTTTGTTATGTTTTTGTTTTCTTGAGCTTTTTGTACGCTTCAGACCATTCAAATGAGATATGTATCATAGCCAACGGACTAAACAAAGCAGAAATAAAACCAAAGCTAGTATCACCTGTTAATTCATCAACAATTGGGGCACACAAGAAGCAAAGATAGACCCAACCGGAATGTTTACGAAAGTGCTTGCTGTTAGTGAAAACAACTCGGAAATGATTTGAGAACAAAGAAAAACTAGCAACGATACCCAACACACCAACCACCATATTTCCTTGTATCACAGCTAAGGAAAGAAGGGCAGCACCATAAACTGAAAACCCAATTAGACCCGCTTTATGAGTTATTGAGTAAACTTCCCATTGTAACCTGTCTTTCTCAACGTTACTGCAAGGACCCAAAACGTCAAAACCAGAGTCATTACTTTTCGACAAGTTAACACTTAGAACGCACAATACTGCGCCACATATGAACATCAATAATGGTGGCACTATCACCCCAAAGAAATTAGTATTAATCAAATCTAAAGAAGCAAACAAAGCACAAAAAACCAGCACCATACCCGTCCATAGAGCTAGATTTCTAAGCAGTATTCTCATCATTCCTCCTCGGAAACATAACGCCCGGTTAAGGGGTCAGTAACGCAATACAAAAGCCACCGCACATCACCTTAATCACTAAAATCAACGCAGATTAAAAATGCCACGCGTTACGAATCCCTCTTGAACAGTTTGTTATGTGAATTCTACCAACGTTCAATGACTCTAATTAATCGTTCCTCGGCGGTCTTAAGCTTTTCTTTATCATCAGACCACATTACACCATAGTCACGAAACCGATAACTTGGAACCAGCAAGGTTTGCCGAATACCTTGCAGTTCATTTCTATGAGGTGATGTTCTTGATAAAACAGCCAAGTTAACCAACAGTCGTTCAAACAAACTATAGAGTTCATTTCTCTTTTCCTGAGGCAGTGAAACATTCGCAGGTAAAACCTCAACACACAAGACAGCTAAAACTTCTTGGCACTCTATCAGCCGAGTGATGCTTGATTGCCCTTTTGATTGTACCTTCCACGCACTTAACGCAAGATAACCAACGTAAGCAGCGCACAAGGTGCCAAGGCCTGCCAATATTGTCCCAATATCAACCAGCCATTGGAATGCGATTTTTACGAACGAAGTTGAGTGTGCCTGTTTTCCCATTAACCAGCCAAAAGCAATTAAGCATAAGGCTGCCATTAATGACCCCACGATCGTACTGCTAAAACGATATTTCACTGCTAAATATTTCCTCCATTCACATAACGCCTTGTTAAGGGGTGAGCAACGCTATACCCAAGCCGCAGCATACCACCTTAAACACTAAAACCAACGCATAGTGAAAATGCCACGCGTTGCGAATCCCTCTTGAACAATTTGTTATGTGTAATTTTCTAAGTACTTTCTTAATGACTCAGTCGATTCAAACAAGAGACTAACTGGAAGGCTAAGATTTAGTTTTTCAATTTCGACTGCCGAAGAGCCATGACATTTCTCAAAGTCACTCCAACTGCTCTCGTGAACCTGCTTTATAATTCGAAAGTTGAGTAGCAATTGAGAAAATGCTTCGGGGCTATACCCCTTAGCCTCAGCAATAAAGTGTTGTGCAGCCGGACGTTTGCCTTGAACCAGTGCTAAATAAAATCGAGCGATGTCATTAACATGGATATATTGGTTGTAACCTTGAGATGGCATCGCTACTTGGAGAGTTTGGTCAGATAAGGAATCTACAATCCGCTTTAGCTGACAGTTTTCCCCACCATAAACCAAGCTAGGACAGTAAACGACATGCCACTTTTTTTTGATAGCATAACCTATTGTAACTGTGTCCGGTTTCACCGCCTCTAGAGGCTTAAGCCTAAATTCTTTGAGATCATTGTGAGAAGCATTGCCAAATAGCCAAACGCCTGATGTGTGGATTTTTGTCGCACCGTCAGCCGCTAGTCTATCCAGCTGCGTTAGCAACTTGGACTCTATATCAGCTATTTCCTCCGGCGAAAACTCTGACCAATGTGGACGAGCACAATTTATAACGATATCAAAGTAACCAGAGAAATCTGATGACACATTGGTAAGCTTCCAAGCAGGAGGTAAGACACCGTTAGTCCTGCTGTAAGTCGAAACTTCAAAGCCACTTTCGACAAACATCTTAGCCACGTGGCTACCAATATACCCATTGGCTCCTGATATAAGTACTTTCATTCTTTCCCTGAACTCTTGCTTACACATAACGCCGCGTTAAGTGGTGAGCAACGCAGTCATCTCCCATACATACACTATCTCTTGTTAGTTTGACTCTCAGCATAAAAACTCCAATAGAACATAACGCCGCGTTAAGTGGTGAGCAACGCAGACCACCTTACCTAACCCATTGTGCTGTAAACACTAAATTTAAAGCAAACCGAAAACACCGAGCGTTGCGAATCTGTCTTAAACGCTTTGTTATATTCATATTTTCGCAAAATACTCTTTGATAATGCGTCTTTTAAGTTCAGGAGATAGGACTAGTACACTATTAATGTACAAGTCATCCTGTTTTAAGGCATTCCAGTGCTCGTCAGAATTTAGATCCGGGTTGCTTTCCAATTTACCGCTAAACTGATGCCCGAACTCTAATTTTTTAACTTCGAGTTCATAGAACTTATTTTTTTCACCCTCTGAATACATTTCTTTCGGAAGCCAAGCCGAAAACTCAATATTCCATCCATTCTCGATATTAAAATCAAGTTCAATGAAGTAATGAGAAATATTAGGGTGTTCAAAATAGATATCACTGTGTACCTCTTTAGCCCAACTATCCGTAGAGCGTAAGAAATACCACGTGAACTCGATATATTCTTCACATCGATCATGTGACGGAGCCTCACTGAACTGATGCTCTATATTGTTCCTTAATTCAATAAGTTTGTTCACCATCAACCTGCGGACAAGTGACAACTTTGACAATGTATCAAATGAACCTTTGACACCAAATAGCTTTGATATGTGTTTAATATTGTAACACTTAGATAGCAACTTTAGACGATGATCTATTGAGCGTTTTAAGTTGGATATAATATCAATATAAAAGTTACCATTATCGGCAATAGCTAACAAAGACTGAGCGTGATTTACATATATGTAGCTCTTTTCCCACTCACTCCCTTGAGGTTCAATTGTGCACTTTTTTACGTCCCAATCGAACACACTTTCGTTAACGTAAATCTTCATACTACCTCATTGAATATAACGCCGCGTTAAGTGGTGAGCAACGCAGACCGCCACACCCAAAACATTGTGCCGTAAACACTAAAGCTGAATCAAACCGAAAATGCCGAGCGTTGGGAATCCGTCTTAAACGCTTTGTTATGTGCTAGCTAGTTAACCAACTTTCAAGTTCAATTACCAATGCATCCTCACTGAACCCGTCGACTTCTTTGAATATTTTCTGTTGAATATTATTAAACTTTTGACCAACATTTCCACCAGAAACGTAATTTCTTATTACACTCGATGGAACAAATATAATTCCAGTGCCTTCATGCCCTTCCCCAGCGATTATCCACCTTAAGTTTGACTCCAAGTAATCTGGAGCTTTCGCAACTATTTCGGGCTGAAAGCCACCGCCACTTGAACTCCCAAAGCCTAAGCGCCCATGCGACTTTTTATGGTACTTTACCTCTATAAAGTATAGCGAAGGCTTCTCGCCATTACGACAGATAAGAATATCAACAGCTTTCTTGTTATCGAAAAGCTCTAAATCTTTATGATTTGAGCATATTCTCTTCTTTATCAGATCACGCAAATAAGATTCAAATGCTGATTCATTCTCAAACACGAAATTTCTCCGAAAGGCGCATAACGCCGCGTTAAGTGGTGAGCAACGCTACCACCCGACCTAAACCATTGTGCCGTAAACACTAAAGCTGAATCAAACCAAAAATGCCAAGCGTTGGGAATCCGTCTTAAACGCTTTGTTATGTGCGTACTTTCAACGACCTCAAACCTAAGTGTGTAATCTAGAATTAAATTAACTGGAGCTTGTAGTTTTTATTCAAGACCAATCAACTTCCCAACCAGACTCTTCAAAGTAGCCGTTCAAAGCCTGATAATCCTCCACCCAATTATCGTAGCAATTATTGGACTTCTGGCTAAAGGATTCAGATACAGAAATGATATAGCCACCTGTACTCTCAGAATCATCGATAACTAGGACTTCACGACCTAAATCATCGCCTTGAACAATTTTTCCTGTATGCCCAATTTTTATCATTCGACCTCCAAGCACATAACGCCGCATTAAGGTGTGAGCGGCGCTTGGCTATACTTGAGCGAAGCGAAACTGCCAAGCGTTGCGAATCACTCTTAAATGCTTTGTTATGTGTTTACTCAAAGTAACCCTCGGAAGCAATTGCAACCGATTGAAAGTACAACCCTTCACCTTCTTCTAGGTCAGGAAGAGTTGGACGCCAGAAAGATAACTGAAGCTCTTTAAACACGTAGCTATAGCCTAACTCTGGATCAGAATGATCATAATTACCTTCTAGCTGAACTCGTTCGAGCACATTAGTCGCTAATGTCCTATGTACGTCAATGCCAAACAATGTCGTTGAAAACAACTCAGACGCCGCAGCTTCAATGAACTCAACTCTTCCTTCATTATCAAAATCTACCATGAGACCATCTAAAAAATGATGGCGATGACCATAGATGTAATCAGGAGCTCCGATAACATTGCTCACTTCAGTTTCTGTCATACCAAGCTTGACTGGACCGATTGAGTTTTCTAGTTGAATTTCGAAAATTTCCATTTTTGTCCTAAAAACACATAACGCCTTGTTAAGGTGTGAGGCACGCAATACCGAAGCTTCCGCATACCACCTTAACCACTAAACCTGACGCATGGTAAAAATGCCACGCGTGCCGAATCACTCTTAAACAATTTGTTAGCAGGACATTACGCAAGTAGCCGATGCTTCATTGACATAACTATAACCTTCGATAGTGACTGTAATCTGCTCTAAACCAAAAACTGACTCTGACGTTATCACTATAGGGAAGTTTAGTCTTATCAGGTCATTATGATTGGGCTTCGTAATGCCAAACCAAAAGCCTACGGTTTTGCCATTTACGAACATATTGGGTTGAGAATATTCGACTTCAGCTAATCCGTAATGAATGAAACCAATAAACTCATTACCATTCGCATCGACGAATTTCGCCCTGACAATGATGTTAGAGTTGGGGTCTAGAGCATCATCTTGGCTAGCTTGACAAATGACAGTGTCATCATGACTATCATCTTTCCATGAGGCAAACTGCCATACTGCATAATCTTGTATATCTTGGGGAGTTATTTCCCATATTTGCTTAACCATGTTACTCCTGTACTGCTAACGCCGCATTAAGGTGTGAGCAACGCTACCACAAAACTAAACCATACCACCGTAAACACTAAACCCAACGATGGAATGAAAAATGCCAAGCGTTGGGAATCACTCTTAAATGCTTTGTTAT